>NZ_CM185143.1:0-510000 GCF_059687635.1 Bartonella sp. SL320
ATTGTTTTTCAAGCCAAGTTAAGGCTACAGTTGAATCGACAGATGCACTACGCAAACGATAGAATAAATGCGCTGAAAAAGTTGGATCAGCAATGAATGGTTTATACCGCGTAAAAAGAGAGTTTAAGCTTGTTGTATTTTCTACAAGAGAAATTTTATCAGCCACTTGACTAGCAAGATGGCGCATATGCCGCGCTTTTTCGATACGCACGGAGAGACGACGCACATTTTCAATGAGCAGCATTTTTATGACAGAAGGAAGTGCCCATAATTCACCAATTGTGAGCGGAGAAACTTCTTGAAATCCATTAATCACAGCCGTGAGTGTTTCTTGTGAAAAACGACTATCGGTATGTGCAATATAAAGCCAAGTTAAAGCAAAAATGCGTGGTATTCCTGCTTTTTGTGTAGAAAGAGGAAGTTTCTTTATAAAGGACTTGGGGAGATTACGGCGTAACAATTGTATTGTTTTATCAATAGTGTAATGATTATCAATAAGCCATTGAGCAGAGGGTGCTATCGTTTCATCGTTTCGAGCAGCCAAATCACTGGTATGAAAAGCATGAAGTATAAGTTTAGAGTTTTCATTCAGTCTCTTGCGAAAATCTTCTACTCCTTCATATTCAGGGAGTAAAATTTCTTTACCAGAAGCTATATCATTCCCTAAATTATAAAGATCTTCCTGCACTTTATAAATTGCACGAAGAGGAAAATCTGTCTTAATAAAATGGTCTTTTTCTTTTTTTTGAGAAAAAAAGCACTTTATGAAAGGTATTGTGCACGCCATAATGTCCCATTGTTATTCGATTATATTATTTTTTTATTTTAATTGTAAGCATTTTATCTGAATAGTGAACCGTTGATAAACAAAAAAATAAAATTTTTGTTTTTATTTGCAAGCATTTATAATTTTTGATGCAATAATTAAAAAATTAAATAGATAATTTTTTAAAAAAATAAAAAGGTCACTCCTTTCAGGAGTGACCTTAATAACACCAATAACTTTAATGATTGATGATTAATCTTGTTCTTGTTTTTTCAAAGCTGCACCGAGAATATCGCCAAGAGAAGCACCGGAATCTGTAGAACCATATTGTGCAACTGCTTCTTTTTCCTCTGCAATTTCTAACGCTTTGATTGATACTGAAATTTTACGTGTTTTTTTATCAAATGCTGTGATGCGCGCATCAACCTTTTGTCCAATTGCAAAACGCTCAGGACGTTGTTCATCACGATCACGCGCGAGATCCGCACGACGAATGGTTGTTTCAAGGTTATGATCAATCAACTTCACATCAATGTCATTGTCGTTAACAGCAATCACTTCACACGTTACAACAGCACCTTTTCGCAATTCGCCAGAAGCGGCTGCCTCTCCAACTTTATCGCTGGAAAGCTGCTTAATTCCAAGAGAGATACGCTCTTTTTCAATGTCAACATCAAGGACCACTGCTTTAACGACATCACCTTTGTTATAAGTATCAATAACTTGTTCACCAGGACGGTTCCAATCCAGATCAGACAGATGAACCATACCATCAACATCACCTTCAAGACCAATAAACAGACCAAATTCTGTTTTATTTTTAACCTCTCCTTCAATTTGTGAATTGACAGGAAATTTATTGGCAAAAGCTTCCCATGGATTTTCAAATGTTTGCTTTAAGCCAAGAGAAATACGCCGTTTAGAAGGATCAATCTCAAGAACGACCACTTCTACTTCTTGTGATGTAGACAGAATTTTTCCAGGGTGAACATTTTTCTTTGTCCAGCTCATTTCAGAAACATGGATCAATCCTTCGATTCCTGGTTCAATTTCAACAAACCCACCGTAATCCGTAATGTTGGTAACAGCACCCTTGATTTTTTTACCAATCGGATACCGAACACTGATGCTTTCCCAAGGATCACTTTCAAGCTGTTTCATTCCAAGAGAAATGCGGTGCGTATCTTGATTGATGCGAATAATCTGAACTTTAATCGTTTGACCAATTGTAAGCACTTCAGATGGGTGATTAACACGCCGCCATGCCATATCTGTAACGTGTAAGAGACCATCAATCCCACCAAGATCAACAAAGGCGCCATAATCTGTAATATTTTTTACCACACCTTCAACAATTTGGTTTTCTTCAAGATTTTGTACGATTTCTGAACGTTGTTCAGCACGACTTTCTTCTAAAACAGTCCGGCGTGAGACAACAATATTGCCACGACGACGATCCATCTTCAAAATTTCAAAGGACTGTGAATTATGCATGAGAGGTGAAACATCACGAATAGGACGAATATCAACTTGGCTACGTGGCAAGAAAGCAACAGCCCCATCAAGATCAACCGTAAAACCACCTTTTACTTGGCTAAAGATAACGCCCTCAACGCGTGCACCAGCATTGAATTTTTCCTCTAAACGGACCCAACTTTCTTCACGCCGTGCTTTTTCACGCGATAAAACAGCTTCACCCATCGCATTTTCAATGCGTTCAATGTAAACTTCAACTTCATCGCCAACTTGCAAAGAACCATCTTTTGCTTTTGCTCCAAACTCTTTGAGAGGAATACGTCCTTCGACTTTAAGTCCAGCATCAATAATGGCCATGTCTTTTTCGATTGCAATAACACGACCTTTAACAACAGATCCTTCATTGAGATCATTTGTTTGAAAAGATTCTGTTAAAAGAGCTTCAAAATCCGCTGTTGTGGGATTGTATTGTGACATAAGAACTCCTAATATATACCTTGTATTATGAAGGTATGAGCGCTAGGTTAGTGTTAACATGAGCAACTCCTTAGCCTTTTTCCTTGCATATAAGGAAGAAAAGTTAGCGCTAGGCTGGAAGTTACCTTAACGAATTTATCCAATTATATGCATTTTTATGATTGGATCAATAAAACTACATGCAATTGCAAATGTTGCTTCTATACTCAATTCTGATGTATCAAGCAAGTGGGCGTTTTTTGCTGGTTTTAGCGGGTTTTGTTTGCGCGTTATATCCCGACGGTCTCGTTGTTCAAGATCGCTGAGAATTTCATGATAATTTGCTTGCTCTCCCTTTTTTAAAATCTCCTGGTAGCGACGTTTGGCACGTGTTTGAACATTGGCTAGAACATAAAATTTGATATCGGCATCCGGACAAACGACCGTGCCAATATCCCGCCCATCCAGCACGCTTCCAGGTAAAGTTTTGGCAAAATTACGTTGTTTTTCGATAAGAATTTTACGTATAGCGGGGTTAATCGCTATCTTTGAAGCCGCTTCACCAAGTTCATGAGAAGAGAGAAGAGCAGAATTTAAGGTATTAAAATCAAGTTCTTTAGCATAAATAATAGCATTTTTTTCATCATTAAGCGCTAAATTTTGTTGTAAAAGCGCATGCGCAACACCACGATATGTCAGTCCTGTATCGAGATGATGAAGATGATAATGGGCAGCAATTTTTCGTGCTAAGGTCCCCTTGCCTGAAGCAGCAGGTCCATCAATGGCAATAACAAAAGGCTTCAAGAAATTTTTCCCCCAAGTTGTTTTATAAAAGGAATAAATTCTGGAAAACTCGTCGCAATCATTCGTTTATCATCAATGGTAACAGGTTTTTCTGATGCAAGCCCAAAGGTGAGAAAGCACATAGCAATTCGATGATCAAGATGTGTGGAAACCTTTCCACCCCCTAAATTTTTGGCAGAACCTTTTCCATAAACAACAAGAAAATCTTGGCCTTCTTCACAGTCTACACCATTAATTTTTAATCCTTGAGCGACAGAAGACAGTCGATCTGATTCTTTAACGCGCAATTCTTCAATTCCTAGCATCACTGTTTTACCTTCTGCAAAGGCTGCTGCAACTGCCAAAGCAGGATATTCATCAATCATCGATGGAGCACGTTCTTTAGGCACTCTAACACCTTTAAGGATCGATGATTTTATCCGTAGATCGGCTATATCCTCTCCACCTGTTTGGCGTTGATTCAAAAATTCAATTTGAGCCCCCATTTCCCACAATGTTTCGATAAGCCCTATTCGAGAATCGTTTATCAGAACATTTTCAATGGTGATATCAGAATCTTCTACAAGAAGAGCTGCGATAATTGGAAAAGCAGCAGAAGAAGGATCTCCCGGAACATGAATCGTTTGTCCAGTAAGATGAGGTTGACCATGAAGATGTATCAAACGCGCGCCTTCTTTATCTCTTTCTATGTCAAGTTTTGCACCGAATGCTTTTAACATTTTTTCCGTATGATCACGTGTGAAAACCGGCTCAATAACCGTTGTAATGCCCGCTGTATTCAGTCCAGCAAGTAGAACGGCCGATTTAACTTGAGAGGAAGCTATTGGAACACGGTAGCGAATCGGATGAGCCATTTTCGGACCATAAAGCGTTAAAGGAAGATGATTGCCGTCAGTTGCCTCAATTTCAACCCCCATGAGACGCAGTGGATCAAGGATACGTCCCATAGGACGCTTAGAGAGAGAAGCATCACCAATAAAAGTTGTTTTCATATGATAGGAACCAACCATTCCCATAATCAGGCGAGCACCTGTTCCAGCATTTCCAAAGTCTAAAGGTTTTTGTGCAGCTAAAAGGCAACCATTTCCTGTTCCTCGTATGATCCAGAAGTCATCTTTCTTAATTATATAGGCGCCCATAGCTTGCATAGCAGCAGCTGTATTAAGTACATCAGCGCTTTCAAGTAACCCGTGGATATATGTCTCACCACTTGCTAATCCTCCCAGTATAAGAGAGCGATGAGAGATTGATTTATCTCCTGGTATTTGAATCTTTCCAGAGAGACGACTCGATTTATAGGCAGTTATAGGGATTGCTTTTTGCATGAAAATTCTATTTAATTCTATCTAACTTTTATGAAATTATGTATTCTTTAGCACATGCTTTAAAGAGCGTCATGAGAAAATCACTGTGGAACAGTATATTTATCTTTGACAAAGGCATTATTTTTCGATTAAGCACCATAAAATTTATCTTTTAATGGAATAGAGTTAATCAAAGAGGCACGGTTTATGGCAAAACAAGAACTTGGAACGAAACGTGTTGATCCAGAAACAGGAAAAAAATTTTACGATCTAAATCGCGACCCTATTGTGTCGCCTTATACAGGGATTTCTTATCCGCGCTCTTATTTTGAGGTTGCAGCAGCTGAAGCAAACAATGAAGAAGAAGTGGATACTGAAGAGCTTGATACAGCACTTGAAAAGTCTGCTTTTATGCTGCTTGAAGAAGAAGATGACGATTCTAAAGATGATGATCTTCCTGATTTAGAAGACAGTGATGTCGATCTGGGTGATGATGATGATACATTTTTATCTCACGATGATGACGATGAGAATGATGACGTTACCGATATTCTCGGAGGCGGTGTTTCTAATGATGACGACTCTTAAGAGAAGTAAAAGAAGGCATCTTTTCTCTGGAATAAAAATTCTTCTTGATCTTCAATTTTTCTCGTTTTACAAGAGCTGAGGTTGTGTACTATCGTTTTGGGGAAGATTTTTATAGGGGCTATAGCTCAGCTGGGAGAGCGCTTGCATGGCATGCAAGAGGTCAGCGGTTCGATCCCGCTTAGCTCCACCAAAAGGACCAGCTTTTCTATCAAAAAAATTATAGCAGGGAGTATGTGCACCAATTTTAAAAGTGCTCCTCTTAAATAGAGGTTACCTGCTCATTCATGAGATATGTTAACGATAAAATAACATATTGATTTTGCATGATAAATTATCTATGTATTCCATAAAAACTCAAAATAGAGTAAATTTTCTCGTCATAAGCCCTCACACAATTGAGTCCCTTCAATATGTTTTCCTAGCCTATCACAAGCGAAATTGAAATCTAGGACGGGCCCACCATTATATTGGCGACCGCTTATGGGATAGATCTTAAGATTTGAGATAATTCATAAGAAATATTGGGAATCCTTTCTTTTACAATTTTTCTTACATGCCGATTACGCTTGTTATGTGCAAACGAATGGTTCTTATTGATTTAATATCAAGAAATATGAAATGATAAAACTCTACGGTATTCGAGACTCTTCAATTTAATCCGAATAAAATAATATTATCTTTAAAAATTTTTATTAAACAATCTCTGGTATTTAATCCGGTACTCAATGAGAATACTAAATAGAAGATCGTTTCTATTGTAAATGTTTTGCATCAATATAACTTCTTTGGACAAAAGGAAAAAATACCAAGAGGACCTTGAGATACATTGCATATTGCAAAAGCTTTTTTGTCATTTGCATTTATTTTATTTAATAACAATTTATTTGATTCAGCAAGCTAGCACCATCCTTATATTTGCCAGCTCCCAATATTGCGACAGACCTTGCATTAAGACGGTTCATAAAAGCCACTTTTAGTCCTTTCTTATACAATTTTTACCCACACGCCAACCCCGCTTTTGACATGCAAGCAAGTGATTTTAATTGATTCAAGATAAACAGATTTGAAATGAAAGAATCTTACAGTATGCGGAATTTTAACTCAATATGAATAGCGCTAGGTTAGCATTATAAATCAATATGTTGTTGCAACTAGAAAAACGATACTGTTAATTACACCATAAGAAATTTTGCTTTCAAATAATGTTATCTCATCAACTTCCTAATTAAGATTTTCGAAAATCTTCTCTAACGCCATCCACATCTCTTTAATTGTTGTTCATAGAGTCTCGACATCCTTGCCATACGCTGCGCTGCCTGTGAAAGTGCAGCATTAACATGCCCACCACTCCGCGCATAAGCACCATGCCCCATATAATAATTTAAATAAAGGCTATAGGCATCATCAAACCTCACCCCATTGCGTTGAACAGTTTGGCGATAGTACCAAGCAACAAAATCAGCAGCATCTGCAAAATTCGTACGCCGTGCAAAAGACTTGCCTGTGGAGCGAAGATACATGGCCCATGTACTGTCAAGCGCTTGAGAATAGCCATAAGCTGTAGACCGACGTTTCCATGGAATAAAACCAAGTAGTTTTTTGCGTGGAGGACGTGCATTATGACGAAAGCCCGATTCCATATTAATAGTTGCAAGAATAATCGGCATAGGAATACCATAGTGCATTTCTGCTTTTTTAGATGCCTTACCCCAATTATCAAAAAAACCATTTTTTTGTGCTAAAATAGCACAAGCATTGTTTGTGTGGATCGGAGTGGTTGTTGCACAGCCCCCTAGCAAAAACACCAATGCCCCTAAACACAAAAGGTGTCGCATATTTCCTATTCCTTTCAATTTAAGAAATAAAACAGACTAGAGATAGTCAAAAATTATTACTAATCAATAAAGAATATGATCTTAACTTCTTATCTTGAAGAGGCTTGCTTTACTTTATTCCTCGTCAACAAAACGTAATGTTTGCGACTGAGTCGATGGGGCCGATGTTGTCATTTTTGCTGGTTCGGAGTAATTTTCTTTTAATTCGAAAGTTTCAATACGATTTGCCCGTTTCATAATTTTGGAGGACGATATTAAAATTCCCTCTATATCTTCCCCTGCTTTGTGAAAATGCTTCTGTAGTGCGCGAACACGTGTA
Source organism: Bartonella sp. SL320 (assembly GCF_059687635.1). NCBI lineage: Bacteria > Pseudomonadati > Pseudomonadota > Alphaproteobacteria > Hyphomicrobiales > Bartonellaceae > Bartonella > Bartonella sp. SL320. Next base: position 7,549 of record NZ_CM185143.1, read on the forward strand.
TCCATTCGTCCAAAGTCTTCCATTAATTTTGCCACTTCTGACTGTATCAAATGTGCTTGTTCGCGCATCCGCGCATCTTTCATAATGGTTTGCACAACTTGGACAGAAAGCATTAATAAAGATGGTGAAACAATAATCACATGAGCTCTATTGGCTTTTTGTACCAATGGTTCAAAATCTTCATAAATTGTTGCAAAAATCGATTCCGACGGCACAAAAAGAAAAGCGGTATCATGGGTTTCTCCAGGAATGAGATATTTTTGCGCAATATCACGGATATGAACATCCATATCGGTGCGAAACTGACGTTCTGCCTCTTGACGTTCTTGCTCTGATGCTGCTTTACGCAGCGCATTCCAAGCTTCTAGAGGGAATTTAGCATCAATAACAAGAGAAGGGGATTTATTGGGCATATGAATGAGACAATCTGGGCGCTTTCCGTTAGAAAGAACAGCTTGAAAAGCATAAGCATTTGCTGGTAAAGCATCAGCAATAATGGCTTCCATCCGCCCTTGACCAAAAGTACCACGGGTCTGCTTATTGCTTAAAATGGATTGCAGCTGCACAACCTGTCCAGTCAGTGACTGAATATTATTTTGCGCCGCATCAATGACGGCTAAACGCTCTTGCAAACGATTCAAATTTTCATAAGTAGATTTTGTCTGTACCTGAAGTGTCTGCCCCAAGCTTGTTGTCATGCCATTGAGTTGCTCACTGAGTGATTTATTCAATTCTGCCTGTCTTTGACCAAAAATTTCTGCCATCGTTTGCATTCGGCCTTGCATTTCAGCTTGTGTTTTCAGCAAAGTAGCCATCTGCATTTGTGCTTCACGTGCGCGTTCAGCAATCTCATTTTCCAAAAGCGCTTTTTTTCGATGAGAATATATCAGCATAAAAAATGCCAAACAGACGAGTATCAATAAAAGCAAAAGCATTAGTTTAGAAAAAGACTCATCTGCGAATATAGAAAAAAACGAATCAAACATAAACAGTAATATAACGCGCTTATCTCAAAAAAGCGCCAGAATCCGTTATTCAATATTGACCAATACACACGCATTGATTAATCTATTCTTCATGTCAATGAGATCTTTAGTTACTTTACCAGATCCGATTTTACGGGAAGTGTCAAAACCTGTTGAGCAGGTTGATACAGCTCTCCAAAAGCTTGCTGATGACATGCTGGAGACTATGTATCATTCCAACGGCGTTGGTCTTGCTGCTATTCAAATTGGCATACCCCTGCGCATGTTGGTTATAGATGTCTCTCCAAATGATGCGCCAAAAAATCCGCTTGTCATTATCAATCCTGAAATTTTATGGCTTTCAGAGGAACGTAATGTTCATAAGGAGGGTTGTCTTTCTATTCCTGACTATTTTGCAGAAGTTGAACGCCCTAAACGCCTTTGTATTCGCTATCAAAACCGTGAAGGAAAACAAACAGAGATTGAAGCAGATGATCTCTTAGCCACTTGCTTGCAACATGAAATTGATCATTTAGATGGGCGCCTTTTTATTGATTATATTTCAAAAATCAAACGTGATATGGTCATCCGAAAATTTAAAAAACGCGCAAAAGAAAAAAATACGCAGGAAACAGTTTTGTAATGGCATTACGATTAAGTTTTATGGGAACACCGGATTTTTCTGTTCCCATTTTACATGCTTTGTTAGATGCTGGGCATGATGTTGTCGCCGTTTATAGTCAACCCCCTCGTCCAGCAGGGCGTCGCGGTCTTAAACTCATCCCCTCACCTGTTCAAAATGCAGCAGAAGAAAGATCTATTCCCGTATTCACGCCTCAAACACTCAAAACAGCTGAACAGCAAGCTCAATTTGCAGCACTTTGTGTTGATGCTGCTGTTGTCGTTGCCTATGGACTCCTATTGCCCAAAGCTATTCTCGAAACGCCCCGTTTTGGTTGTTTTAATGCCCATGCTTCGCTTTTACCACGATGGCGCGGTGCTGCGCCTATTCAGCGTGCCATTATGGCTGGAGATAAAGAAACGGGGATGATGATTATGAAAATGGATGAAGGGCTTGATACAGGGCCTATTGCTCTTTCACGCTCACTCCCTATTACGGATACCACCACCACTGCTGAGCTTTCAAAACAACTTTCACATATTGGTGCAGAACTTATGATAGAAACTCTATCAACTCTGGAAAAAGGACAACTTAAACTTACCCCCCAACCAGAAGAAGGCATCACCTATGCTACCAAAATCAAAAAGGAAGAAACCCGCATTGATTGGACAAAATCTGCTGAATTTATTCATCAATATATCCGTGCGCTCTCTCCCTTTCCTGGTTGCTGGTGTAACATGAATATCACTGGACAAGAAGAACGGGTGAAAATTCTTGGAAGTCGTCTAATCACAGGTCCTTCTCTTGAAATTGGTCGAATAGAACCAGGTTCTTTGATTATCCATTGTGGACAAGGGCGTCTTGAAATAACCCATCTACAAAGATCTGGTGGTAAAGTCCTTGAGAGCGCAACTTTTTTGCGAGGCGCTCATATTTCTGCTATTTTTTGATATGCCACGGTTTAAACTTACTCTTGAATATGATGGATCAAATTACGCTGGCTGGCAGCGTCAAGCAAGCCTCCCAACCATACAAGGGACTCTTGAACAGGCTATCTTCCGCTTTAGTGGAGAACAATTAACCATAACAACAGCAGGTCGAACAGATGCAGGGGTGCATGCTACAGGACAAGTGGCCCATGTTGATTTCATAAAAAACTGGCCTCCCCATACTGTACGAGATGCACTCAATGCTCTTTTGCGTCAACAGGGGGAAGCGATTTCAATCTTAAATGTAGAAAATGTCCCTGATGACTTTGATGCACGATTTTCCGCTATCAAACGCCATTATCTTTTTAAAATTCTCAATCGTCGCTCTCCACCAGCCTTAAATGCCAAACGTGTGTGGTGGTTGCCAAAACCTCTTAATGCTGAAAGCATGCATGAAGCAGCTCAAAAACTTGTAGGACACCATGATTTTACAACTTTCCGTTCAGCACATTGCCAAGCCAAAAGCCCTATTCGCACCCTTGAACGCCTCGATGTGAAAAGAGAAGGAGAAGAAATCTTCCTTTACGCGCAGGCCCGCTCTTTTCTTCATCATCAAATCCGTTCCTTTGCAGGAAGCCTCATGGAAGTGGGTATTGGACGCTGGACAGCTCAAGATCTTGAAGCAGCTCTTCATGCTAAAGATCGTAAACGTTGTGGTGTTGTTGCTCCTCCTTCAGGGCTTTATTTGACTAAGGTAGAATATTAACTGTCTCACAAAAATAACTTTTTCAAAAGCCGTTAAGAAAGCTTATAAAAAGAACAAATTTCTTTGAAAGCTTCTGCTGCTGTATCGACAAATTTTATCAAATTAACATCCGTAGGAGAAATTGTACCTTGCGAAGCTAAATATTCAAAATTGATAACATTGCTCCAGAATTCTTTACCAAACAATAAAATGGGTACCTGTTTCATACGTCTTGTTTGTATTAAAGTTAACGTCTCAAACAACTCATCCAGAGTTCCAAATCCTCCAGGAAAAATTGCTAATGCCTTTGCCCGTACTAAAAAATGCATTTTGCGCATTCCCAAATAATGAAAATTAAAACACAAATGCGGAGACACATAAGAATTAGGTGCTTGCTCATGTGGTAAAATAATATTCAAACCAATCGTTGGAGCCCCAACATCACAGGCACCACGATTTCCTGCCTCCATGATCCCTGGTCCGCCCCCCGTAACAACGACAAATTCACGATATTCTGTTTTTGCCGAATGGCGGGAACACAAACGCGCAAACTCTCTTGCTTCATCGTAATAATGTGACATAGCATGCAAGTTTTTCTTTTGGGTTTCATTTTTTGCAGCCCACGCTGCTTGCCCGGGTTCAGGAATACGTGCACCACCAAATAAAACAACGGTTGATTGAATATTATATTCTTTAAGGGTTATTTCCGGCTTTAAAAATTCAAGACTAATACGTTGTGAACGCAGCTCTGGACGCATCATAAAATCTTGATCGATATAAGCTAAACGATAAGTCGATGAACGCATTTGTGCTGAATTAGAGCCTTTATGGATCTGTTGGAGAGCTTCTTTCGTATGAAGAAGTGGTGTCCAATTTTCTTGTTCTTCTTTTCTTTTTTCTTTACAGCCTTTTTTCATACACATGTCCTACTTTCTTACCATTTTATTGACTGAAAACATTTCTTCGCGTAGTTCATAGAGAATAAATCTTGAAGCTTTCAACTTGTTTAACGGAACTCTTATCATGCCTCATCTCACACAACTTGAAATCATTATCGAAAAAGCATTTGATGATCGTGATTCTATTAATACTACCACAAAGGGGGAAATTCGTGAGAGTGTCGAACATACATTGAACCTTCTTGATAAAGGGGAAATTCGTGTTGCAGAACGGCAACAAAATGGACAATGGCATGTTCATCAATGGTTGAAAAAAGCTGTTTTGCTTTCTTTTCGGCTAAATCCAATGCAAATTATTGCTGGTGGAGTCAATGGAACACATTGGTGGGATAAAGTTCCTTCGAAATTTTCCGGTTGGCAAGAGGCAGATTTTAAAAACGCTGCTTTCCGTTCCGTTCCAGGAGCCATTGTACGCCATTCTGCCTATATTGCACCCAACGTTATACTCATGCCCTCCTTTGTCAATCTTGGTGCTTTTGTCGATGAGGGGACAATGGTTGATACATGGACCACCGTTGGTTCTTGTGCACAAATTGGTAAACATGTTCATCTTTCTGGCGGTGTTGGTATTGGAGGTGTTTTGGAACCTCTGCAAGCAAATCCAACCATTATTGAAGATCATTGTTTTATCGGTGCTCGCTCTGAAGTTGTTGAAGGCTGTATTATTCGTGAAGGCGCTGTTTTAGGAATGGGAGTCTTTATTGGAAAATCTACAAAGATTATTGATCGGACAACAGGGGAAATTTTTATTGGTGAAGTCCCAGCTTATTCCGTTGTTGTAGCGGGGTCTCTCCCTGGAAAACCACTCCCAAATGGTGAGGCAGGCCCTAATCTTTATTGTGCTGTTATCGTAAAACGTGTTGATCAAAAAACACGAGAGAAAACATCCATTAATGATCTTTTACGTGATTAAATACCCTATTGTTTTATAATAATAATTCATTGTTTTAGACTTAAAAACATCTTAAAATACAAGGATTTTCTCACTTCAAATCCTTTCATATTCAATCAATCGCTTTCATCTCCTTGCGCATTATAAACGTAAGGAGTTTTTGGGTAAGATACCTCTTAATAAAAAAAGTAAAATGTCTTCAATGCATTCTCTCAAACCCTAAGAGCACTCATAACATTTTGAGCGTGTAAAAAGTATGATGACGGCACTATGAACTTTATGACAGGTAAAGATGATAATGCCACAAATAGTTTTAGGTCGTTCACGGAGATCTTTACCGTTATATCTTCATGGTCCCGCTGTAAAATGAGGTCAGGTGCATTGAGAGATATTTCTTTAAAAAAGTGCGCTAATATATAACGCAAATGTATTTTTAAAATATTCTGTTTTACGTAAGAAACGAGACACAATGAAAAAAACGATAACCAAAATATGAATACTGTGCAATTTTCATTAAAAAGAACTCTTTAAAAATCTAAGCCAAAAGATAAATGCAAAAAGCGCCATCAGTGAACGGCATTTCTTTATTACTTATTCATTTTGAGCGCTTGAATAAACGCTGACTGAGGAATTTCTACCTTTCCAAATTGGCGCATTCGCTTTTTGCCTTCTTTTTGCTTTTCCAAAAGTTTGCGCTTACGTGTTACATCGCCCCCGTAACATTTTGCTGTTACATCTTTACGCAAAGCACGAATTGTTTCGCGCGCGATCACTTTACCACCTATTGCCGCTTGAATTGGAATCTGAAACATATGCTGAGGAATAAGATCTTTCAATTTTTCACACATTGAACGCCCACGCTTTTCCGCAATCGTTCGGTGCACAAGCATTGACAATGCGTCAATAGGCTCTCCATTCACCAAAATAGACATTTTAACTAAATCCCCCTCTGCATAATCTTTCATCTGATAATCAAAAGAAGCATACCCTTTTGAGATCGATTTTAAGCGATCATAAAAATCAAAAACAACTTCATTGAGTGGTAAATCATACGTCACCATAGCACGTGTTCCAACATAGGATAACCCAACCTGTATCCCACGCCGCTCTTGGCACAGCTCTAAAATTGACCCAAGATAATTATCAGGAGTCATGATTGTCGCTTGGATCCACGGTTCCTCGATAGAAGAAATTTTAACCACATCAGGCATATCTGCTGGATTGTGCAACTCTTTAACAGAGCCATCATTCATATTCATGCGATAAACAACCGAGGGTGCTGTCGCGATTAAATCTAAATTAAACTCACGCTCTAATCGCTCTTGAATAATTTCAAGATGCAGAAGCCCTAAAAAGCCACACCGAAAACCAAACCCCAAGGCCGCTGATGTTTCCATTTCAAAAGAAAAACTCGCATCATTTAAGCGTAATTTGCCCATGGCTGCACGCAAATCATCAAAATCGGCAGCATCAATTGGAAAAAGCCCACAAAAGACAACTGGTTGCGCAGGCTTAAAACCAGGTAAAGCATTTTCACAAGGACGACGCTCTTCCGTAATCGTATCCCCAACACGTGTATCGGCAACCTCTTTGATAGAAGCCGTGATAAAACCAATCTCGCCTGGCCCTAACGCATCAACTTGTACCATTTTAGGTGTAAATACCCCAACACGCTCAACAGGATATTTTGCCCCAGTACCCATCATACGAATGATTTGACCTTTTTTTAATACACCATCAATCACCCGTACCAACACAATGACGCCAAGATAGGCATCATACCAGCTATCAACCAACATTGCCTTTAAGGGATTTGAAACATCGCCTGTACGTGGGGGTGGCAATTGTGTTACAATTGCCTCCAAAACATCAGGAATACCCAATCCTGTTTTTGCTGATATTTCCACAGCCCCAGATGTATCAATGCCTATCACATCTTCAATTTGTTCTTTTACACGCTCAGGTTCTGCTGCTGGAAGATCTACTTTATTAAGCACAACAACTAATTCATGAGAATTATCAATGGCTTGATACACATTTGCCAATGTCTGTGCCTCTACACCTTGGCTTGCATCCACCACCAATAGAGAACCTTCACAAGCAGCCAATGAACGCGAAACCTCATAAGCAAAATCCACATGACCAGGTGTATCCATAAGATTTAAAATATAGGTCTCTCCATCCTTTGCTTTATAGTGTAAACGCACTGTTTGTGCTTTAATAGTAATCCCACGTTCACGCTCAATATCCATGGAATCAAGCACTTGTTCCTTCATCTCACGTGTATCAAGCCCTCCTGTCATTTGAATCAAACGATCAGCTAAAGTGGATTTGCCGTGATCAATATGCGCCACGATGGAAAAATTACGAATATAGTTACGATCTATTGTCATATAAGGCGATTTAGCAAAGAATAATACAAAACGCAAAGACCAATTATGTGTTATCGAGAACCTTTCAAAAGAATATCAACCAAAAAAGCCTCTCAAAATAAAACTTCTTATAGCCTAAAAATAAGGCTTTTGTTTACTAAATTAAATATTAAGAGAATTAAAATGATCTTTTAATATCTTATTTTATGACTCATAGGTTGGATAACCCCTCACCATCGCACACTTGGGCATACCCCCAAAGTTGTGACGATCCTTGAAACTTGAAAGAATTTATAGGAGGCATGCTTTTTTTGTACAGTTTTAGCCACATGGCTCACCCCACTTATGACATGCAAGCAAGTGATTGGGATTGATTTAACATGAGAGAAATTTGCAACGAGAGCATTTTATGGTATTCAGAGTTCTCATTCAATGTCAATAACGCTATATTATCATTATAAATTAATATGTTGCATGAATATAGGATGGACGTATATATCGCTTAAACTTTCGATAGCTTTCGAAAGAAGTGCTTTTTTATTTGTACGCAATAATCTGTTTTTTAGCAATCTTATATAAAAACAAATGCATGATCGGAAGGGATAGTTTTCTTCTCAAACATATAAAGCTTTAGAAATAGATTCTATTGAGTGATCGTTTTAATTTTTATACAATCCCTCTCTTGTTCCATTAAAGCTAAAAAATATTTCTCATCTTCAACTCATTGGATAATATATTAATTTATAATAAGTGTTTATTGTTTTGCAATTTCAATGAAAAACTCTGAATATCATGAGCCTCTCTCATCTTAAATCTTTTCATAATCAATCAAATTTTTTCTCTTCCCCGTGAACAAACAGAGCTGATGGGCAGATAAAATCGTTTAAGAAATACATCAAACACTTCATCCTTTTTCAGGTGCCAAGGGCTGTTGTAATGTTGGCAGCTGATAAAGAAAATGATGCTGCCTTTTATTTAAGATACTCTGTGATTTTTATATAGTTCGCAAAAGCTTTTACATTATATAGCTTGCAGAGATCATCATATAATTTGCGGAAATCGTCGATGAGTATGACACAGATTGAGAAATGTATCTTTTATAAAAAAGCGCAGCAATATGTAACATTATAAGAGGTTTCTTTAAAACATTTACATGCAAAGTATAATCCCATAAAAGGATAAAAGGTATAACGTACAATAGTTGCGTAAGTTTTACTATTCAAAAATATTACCGTGGGTGTTTTTGAACATTGTAAAGATCAACTTAAAAATAATAGTAAAGATGAGAGCTGGTTTTTGTTTTTACCTCTTCATGTCATCGGCTCAATGAAGGTGGACTTCCTATTTTAGAGATTAGGTAAACAAATAAATACTCTTGCTCCCATTTGGTATACCAAAAGAAAAAACAGCTTATAGAGCCTCATTATCTCCATACTAAAAAACTCAAAAATGAAAGCTCTATAAGCAAAAATTCCATGCAATAAGAAGTATAACTAATTATTTTTTTCAATTGCTTTATTTTTTTTACGCCATTGTGAAGGTTGTAATTCAGCAACAATGATCCCAATCAGAATAAGTAGGCCACCCAATAAAGCTAGGGGGGATAAACGCTCTCCAGCCAAACGCCCAACGATACCAGCCCATACCGGTTCACCTGCATAAATAAGCGTTGCACGCGTAGGAGAAATAGATTTTTGTGCCCAGTTCATAGCCAATTGAATGATAGCACTCATTAATGCCAATCCGATACCAATACTAAACCATATCCAAGAAAATTCAGGAATACTTTCACCCATAAAAGGCATGCAAGCAAATGAAAAAAAACCACTAAAAAATAACTGGATAATCGTTACACGCCGACTATCAACCTTGTTGGCAAAAATACCGATAAGTATGACTTCTCCAGCAATTGCTAAAGCCCCTAACAAAGTCAAAATTTCCCCTTTTGAAAAATCAAAACTTCCTGGCTTCTGGCCTGAAACAAGTACAAGCCCAATAAAAGAAAAAACAATACCAACCCAACAAGCAAAACGGGGAGGTTTTTTAAAAACAATCCATTGCAAGATTGGAACCATCGGAACATAAAGTGCTGTAATAAACGCTGATTGACTACTAATAATCGTTTGAAGACCAGCCGCTTGAAGAGCATAACCAAAAAACATGGCTAAACCAATCGCCATCCCCGCAAAAACTTCATAAACAGTTACACCTTTTATAGAGCGCCAAAAAATTGCCCCACATATCAGAGATGCAACAATAAAACGAAATCCAACAAAAAACAGAGGACCGCTATAGCGTACCGCAATGTGGATGACTAAAAATGTAATGCCCCATAATATTGTCGCAGCAAATATGGCCAATTCTGGCTTGCTTAATAAAGGATATTTAAACTGTTTTATATTTGTCATGAAAGACCTTCTCCTCCAATTTTCCGCACAATTTATGAAACAATAAGCGTTCCAACTCCCTGCTCGGTAAATAATTCTAGTAAAACAGAATGAGGCGTTTTTCCATTTAAAATGACAACACCTTCCACACCATTTTGGAGGGCTTTTACACAAGTCTCTACTTTTGGAATCATGCCCCCTGAAATTGTTCCATTTTTAATAAGTTTCTCAGCTTCAGAAACTGTTAATTCTTTTAAAAGTTTACCCTCTTTATCCAAAACACCAGGAACATCCGTGAGAAATAAAAGACGTTTGGCCTCTAGTGCACCAGCAATAGCCCCAGCAAAAATATCAGCATTAATATTATAGGTTTTACCATCGCGTCCTGGAGCCACAGGAGCAAGAACTGGTATCATTTCAGAACTGGCTAAAAGATCCAACAATGTACGATCAACTTCAACTGGTTCACCAACAAATCCTAAATCTAAAACACGTTCAATATGCGAATCAGGATCCATAACAGTTCTATAAGCCTTTTCAGCAAAAACCATATTGCCATCTTTGCCACACAATCCGATTGCCCATTCACCTTCCGCATTGATGAGAGCAACAATTTCCTTATTGATGGAACCGGCTAAAACCATTTCAACCACTTCAACGATCCGCTCATCGGTTACCCGTAAACCGTTTTCAAATCGTGATTCAATCCCCATTTTCATTAAAATTTCAGCAATCTGCGGCCCACCCCCATGAACAACAACAGGATTAATCCCCGATTGTTTTAATAGAGCAATATCACGCGCAAAGGCCTGCCCCAAAGCAAGGTCACCCATTGCATGACCGCCATATTTCACCACGACCGTTTCATTTTCATATTTTTGCATATAAGGTAAAGCAGACGATAAAAATGCCGCTTGTTTTTCTAAAACATCTACAGCATCGTTTTTAGTATCATCCATTAACAGAGTCTCCTCATCACTTTTTACTTTACTATCTCTTAATGAAATTTAGGAAAAGTGAAAACAATAAAACAAAGCTTTACTCTATCCATCCCCCTGAAGATCGTCAATTTTCTTTTAAATTATGAAAAAGAATTAACAGAGAAAAAATAAGCACAAAAAATGCTCTTGTTTGATGATCTTATATATAAAATTAAACAGCAAAATTTTAAAACTACGCTGTACATTCAACTTATTAGTTTAACCTCGAAGATACTTAACAATGAATAAGAATATATACAACCGTTGATTTTGTAAGATAAAAATGAATAACCTATCACCACAATAAGAAGGAACAAAGCTTCGCACTGTCACCTTATCAGAGCAATTGTTTAGATAAGAACCATAAAGTTATACAATGATTACTTTATGTTAACTGTCTTCATAATCATTAAAATTATGCGGAAATTCGAATGAAAAAAGTTTCTCTGGCTTATCTATACAAACGTATTCTTAAAAGGATTCTAAAGCATTTTATTAAAACTTTGCGATACAAGTAAAATTGCTCCTTATATTGCATCAATTACTATATTGCATCAATTACTGTCTTAATCCGACAAAGTTAATCCATAAAAGAAACAATATAAAAGAGGCATAATGCCTCTATAATATCTTGTTAAGAGAATATTATCGTATTTTGTAAATTTATTGCGAATCATTTCGATTGATATCTTTGTAGGTTTTATACAATTTCTCATGTTTATACTTCAATTCTTGAAGTTTTTTCCGCATAGCAATACATGCTTAACTTATTGAATAAATTTTAGAAGTTGCAATATTTTTAATATGCATTTTAATTATATTACTTTTTATTATCTAGATAAAAATATTTTATGACATCAAAAATACAAAGCAAAAGCCGCAATCTAAAAAGCAATAATAACCATCAAGAGCTGCGATGAGAAATATCAAGGGTATTCCAATAAAATAACCTGTATTTTAAGGAAAGCATTGGCTCAAACTATACAAAATATCAGCTATAAAATTGATCATAAAAGGTTATCTTCTTTGAAAAAAATAGATTTCCAATAGCTGCGTTGCTTGGTCAGAAGCTGCCTTTTTACAGTTTTTATAAGGCTTTAAAAAAGGCATGTTGCGTAAAAAACTCTGTATGCATCAGGCAGTTATTATAACATTGGAAATATTATCAGTTACTCAATTACATATCTTATACGGATAAGTCCTTTTTCAAATGTCACAGACACTCAAAAATAAGACTTATCCATAAAACTTGTAAAATGTAAAAAACGATCAGCGGCGGCAGAAACTTACCCTAAATTAATCGTTTCTCTCTTTTCTTTTCCAGCCCAAATAATGTTTTTCAAAGATGATGAGACAATAGAAAGTTTAATAACAATAAGCTTCCAAATGCGTTTTATAGTTTGTTCTGGAAACAACTCACATCTTTTAACCAGAAATATTTTCAAAAAATTCTTTCATACGAGAAAAAAAACCATGGGACTGCGGTGAATTCTCATGACTTGAGAGCTTTTCAAATTGTTGCAACAATTCACGTTGCTCTTGCGTAAGTTTCTGCGGTGTCTCAATTGTGATATGAATATAGAGGTCACCTCTTGCTTGCTGACGACGCAACATGGGCATACCTTTGCCTTTAAGGCGGAATTGGCGTCCATTTTGTGTCCCTTCCGGGATCTTAACCCGTGCTTTAACACCATCAAGGTCGGAAACTTCAAACTCTCCTCCTAAAGCCGCTGTTACCATTGAAATAGGAACGCGACAGTGCAGATCTGCTCCTTCTCGTTGAAAAAATTCATGCGGTTTAACGGAAAGGAAAATATAAAGATCGCCACTGGGACCACCACGAACACCAGCATCCCCCTCCCCAGAAAGACGAATACGCGTTCCATCTTCAATACCAGCAGGAATATTTACGCTCAATGAACGTTTTTTCTCTATGCGTCGTGTCCCCTGACATTTGGGGCATGGATCCGTAATCGTTTCCCCACGTCCATGACATGAAGGACATGTTCGCTCAATAGAAAAGAAACCTTGTGCAGCACGTACACGACCGGATCCATGACATGTTCCACAAACTTGCGGACTAGAGCCTTTTCTCGATCCAGAGCCTTCACAAACATCGCACGTGACGGAACTGGGAATATTAATTTCTGCCGTTTTTCCTGAAAATGCCTCTTCTAAAGTCACTTCCATATTATAACTCAGGTCTGCACCACGTTCGCGACCATCGCCACGCTTACGGTGTGCACCTCCCATCATCTCACCAAAAAAGTCTTCAAAAATATCAGCAAATCCACCACCCGCGGCAAAACCGCTAAAGGGATTGGCTCCCCCTTGACCACCGCCATTTTCAAAGGCCGCATGACCAAACCGATCATAAGCAGCACGCTTTTGAGGATCTTTCAGAACTTCATAGGCTTCACCAATTTCTTTGAATTTTCGCTCTGCCTCTTTATCCCCGGCGTTGCGATCAGGATGATATTGCATTGCCAACTTACGAAAAGCAGACTTTAATTTTTTATCATCACATTCGCGAGTTACGCCAAGAACTTCATAATAATCAACCTTCATCATGTATTCCTGATAATTTTTCTGTCATCCATCTTTATGGATCACATTGCTTTTAATTTATATTTTTAGCAACAAAGTTGCAACTTTTCTCAAATAATAAAGCCCAGCCTTATATTTCAAAGGCTGGGTTTATAAATTAATCAATACATATGCTGATACTATTTCTTCTTATCATTAACTTCTTCAAAATCAGCATCGACAACATCATCATTCTTTGTCTCTGTTTCAGTGTCTGCGCTCGCTGCTTGTGAAGCTTCATACATAGCCTGTCCAAGCTTCATACTGACTTCAGCTAATTTTTGCATTTTTGTTGTTACTTCTTCCGTATCACTGCCTTCAAGCGCAGATTTCAAATCAGATATTGCTGTTTCAATCTGTTCCTTTTCTTCAGCTGATACTTTATCACCATATTCATTAAGTGACTTTTCAGTTGAATGAATAAGAGCTTCCGCTTGATTTCTGGCTTCAACACCTTCACGGCGTTTTTTATCCTCAGCTGCATGCTCTTCTGCATCCTGTACCATTTTTTCAATATCAGCATCACTTAAACCACCTGATGCTTGGATACGAATTTGATGCTCTTTACCCGTTCCCTTATCTTTAGCCGAAACATTAACAATACCATTCGCATCAATATCAAAAGTAACTTCAATTTGAGGTATCCCACGCGGTGCTGGAGGAATCCCAACAAGATCAAATTGAGCCAATAACTTATTATCACTTGCCATTTCCCGCTCACCTTGGAAAACACGGATCGTTACAGCACTCTGGTTATCATCAGCCGTTGAAAAAACTTGCGATTTTTTCGTTGGGATAGTGGTATTGCGCTCAATGAGACGTGTGAAAACGCCTCCCAACGTTTCAATTCCCAAGGATAAAGGTGTTACATCTAACAACAACACGTCTTTGACATCACCTTGTAAGACACCCCCTTGGATGGCAGCACCCATTGCAACCACTTCATCAGGATTAACGCCTTTGTGTGGATCCTTGCCAAAGAAGCTCTGCACAACTTGCTGAATCTTGGGCATCCGTGTCATACCCCCCACTAAAACAACTTCGTCAATCTCACCAGCCTTTAATCCAGCATCTTTCAACGCAGCTTTACAAGGCTCAATGGTACGTTGCACTAAATCATCAACGAGAGATTCAAATTTTGCCCGAGTCAATTTCATTGTTAAGTGCTTGGGACCGGATTGATCTGCCGTGATAAATGGTAAATTGATTTCTGTTTGCTGTGATGAAGAAAGCTCAATCTTTGCTTTTTCTGCCGCTTCTTTTAAGCGCTGTAGAGCGAGTTTATCATTCTTCAGATCAATTCCCTGCTCTTTTTTAAATTCATCGGTAAAATATCCAACCAGGCGCATATCAAAGTCTTCACCCCCTAAGAACGTATCTCCATTGGTTGATTTAACTTCAAAAACGCCATCTCCAATTTCAAGGACTGAAATATCAAATGTACCACCACCAAGGTCGTAAACAGCAATCGTTTTTCCGTCCTTTTTATCCAAACCATATGCTAATGCAGCAGCTGTCGGCTCATTAATAATCCGTAAAACTTCAAGACCAGCAATTTTACCCGCATCTTTAGTCGCTTGACGTTGTGCATCATTAAAATAAGCAGGAACCGTAATAACGGCTTGCTCAACTTTTTCACCAAGATAAGATTCAGCCGTTTCCTTCATTTTTTGCAAAATCATCGCTGAAATTTGCGATGGAGAATATTTCTTACCTGCTTCTTCGACCCATGCATCGCCATTGTCACCTTTAACAATTTTATAAGGTACAAGTGCTTTATCTTTTTCAACCATAGGGTCATCAAAACGACGCCCTATCAAGCGTTTCACTGCAAAAACTGTCCCTTCAGGATTTGTTACTGCCTGACGTTTAGCAGGCTGTCCAACAAGTCGCTCTCCCCCATCAGTAAAGGCAACAACGGAAGGTGTTGTTCGCGCTCCTTCTGAGTTTTCAATAACCTTTGCGTTTTTGCCATCCATAACAGCCACACAAGAGTTCGTTGTCCCCAAATCAATACCAATTACTTTTGCCATATTATAATCTCCATTCAGCAAGCTACCTCAACCTTCATAAAGCATCTTTTTAAGATAGCTCCTCATAAAACTTAAAGCCCGTATCTTGCTTTAAGTAACATAAAAATAATCATAAACCGCAAGTCGCAACAAGCCTTGCTGCCTCGTATATAAGAACAGGCTTTTATTGCTACAAGAGAACAATGAGAGAAACATCTCCAAAATAAAAAATTTCTTTTAAAATAGTCGCTCTAATGACTCATAAATACCATGATTTATGAAAGAGTTGCCATTATAATATATTTTTCTTGCAATTCTCAACGAATATATCTGTCCATAAAAATAAAAAGAGTAATTTTATACGCATTCTTGATCTCTCATAATTAATAAGGGATATTCACCTTAATAAGGGATATTCACGTAAAACCTTTTTTAAAATATCGTTTAAAAGTGTATCATTGATATCATAGACATTTTAAAACGCCACGAGACTAAAATAACCGCCATATCTTATGAAGCATTTTTTTAAAGTCTCGTTTATGGTGTTAAATGGTGCTTTTCTTAACGCTCATATTCGTAAAGGTACTATCTATCGATCTTCTTTCAAAAAAAATTCTCTAATAGCCTCATTGTTCATTGCTATTTGAAAGCTGTGCTTTAAACTTACCGAAAGAGCTTTTTTCTTAACTGTAATTCTGAAATTTGAAGATATATAACAATCCCTCTTTATAAACACTTTAAAAATGTAAAAAGCTGCCATAATGTTTAAGAGTTGATCAAGTGTATGATTGTTCTATTTTATATCTTTATTAAGTAAAACAGTGATGCACCATAGATCCTTATACCATTGATGAATATGATGGGAAATGAAAATGGAAATATTGAGAGACTTTTTGGTGTTATAAACCTTACTTTCGCCTTTAAAATTCAAGAACTCTATGATTTCTATTCTTAGATTAAAATCAATTTTATTTTCGTAATTCTTTCTTTTATTTTAAACAAAAACTCTGCTAAAACAAAAAAGATATTCAAAGTATGAATCTTATGAAGGAGGGTGAACAATGATGACATCTATTATTAAAAAAATAAAAAATATCATTTTCAAAAATACAATACATGCACAATATCCGTGCAAAAAGGTTATCACAAATATCTTATGTGCTCTTCTTTTTGCCGTTATAACTCTGCCGGCGGAAGCTCAACAATATAAACTTGGCGATATAGAAATTCTCAACCCTTGGACACGGGAAACACCTAGAGGTGCGAAAGTTGGTAGCGGTTATCTATACATTATTAATCACAGTGATACTCCAGACCGCTTGGTTTCTATTTCCACAAGCGGTGTAAAAACAACAGAGATTCACTCTATGGCTGTTGTGAATGATATTATGAAAATGGAAAAGATGCACAATGGCGTTGAAATTCCTGGAAATGGCGAAATCACGCTTAAGCCTGGCGGTAATCATATTATGTTTATGGGACTTTCAAAACCATTCAAGCGAGGTGATAAAATTAGTGCAAAACTAACATTTGAGAACGCAGGAACCATTAATGTTGATTTCTCTGTAAACGCTATGAAAACAACCTCACCTTCTAAATCTACTCATGCTCACTAAGTTCTTTTTATTATAAACACACATTTTATAAAATGAAGAAGCGTGAATTTTTTTACGCTTCTTCATTTTGTTAATGCCATAACATAAGCAAAAAATTATTCTTTGTGAGATACTAAATGTTAAATGCGATCAATTTCAGGAATACGCAAAACTTGTCCAGGATAAATTTTATCAGGAGACTGTAGCATTGGTTTATTAGCTTCAAAAATAAGTGTGTTTTTATCACCTTGCCCTTTTCCATAAACCTCTTCAGCAATTTTCCAAAGGTTATCACCAGATTTAACCTCATAAAGGCGAGAAGTTTTTCCAAGCGTCGTATCGATAACCTTTAACTGCTCAACATCCACAGAAGAAATACCTTGTGAATTGCCAACAACCAGAAGTGCTTTTTCAAATGTTTCCCTATCTGGAACCTCACCGCTTAAAATAGCTTTACCTTCTTCAACTTGAATATTGACTTTTTCTGTATTGAGTTGAAAATGATCAAATGCGGCCTTAAAGTCTTTTTCTTTTGGTTCATGGTTCCCCATACCCAACTTTTCCCCTACAGTTTTAATAAAATTAAAAAATCCCATTATGGCCTCCTTTTGTGTAGCAGAAACAAATTTTTGTGCATATATTGCCACATTCTTGTCTTTGCTCTTAAAACACATAGGCGGATTTTCTAAACTTCAATAATCAAAACCAAACCTGTTCAATTATGAGACAAAGACAATAATAAACTTTGTAATAAACATTAACAAAAAAAGCTTTTATGAAAATTTTCTCTCAAACGAAGGGATCTTAATAGACATAGAAACGTTACAAATTATGAAAGCAAAACAAGATTTTACAGGAATGACAAAAGGGTTTTTACTTTGCTACAGTTTGTATCATATTTGTTTTGCAAAAAAAAGGTGAACTCCCATATAAATAGGTGTGGGTAATTTGCTACCGCAGCAATAGAAAGGTCTAAGAAACCATGAAAGATACACCAACAATCACGCAAACGATTGTACTTGTTGATGATGATCGCAATATTTTGACATCTTTATCTTTTGCGCTTGAGACAGAAGGATATCGGGTTGAGAGCTATACAGATGGAGCATCTGCACTTAAAGGTCTCACACTTCACCCCCCACATTTAGCTATTTTTGATATTAAAATGCCCCGAATGGATGGGATGGAGCTTTTGCGTCGTTTGCGTCAAAAATCTGATCTTCCAGTTATTTTTCTCACCTCTAAAGATGATGAAATTGATGAATTATTTGGTCTCAAAATGGGGGCTGATGATTTTATTACAAAACCTTTCTCCCAACGTCTTCTCATTGAGCGTGTGAAAGCTATTTTGCGCCGTTCTAATGCACGCAACCAACCACTTGCGACAGGAACTTCTTCTACCTCTTCTCTCAAGCGCGGAGATCTTGTAATGGATCAAGAACGTCATACCTGTACATGGAAAGATAAACCTGTTATTTTAACCGTTACAGAATTTTTGATTCTGCAAACTTTAGCACAAAGACCAGGCGTTGTAAAAAGTCGTGATGCTTTAATGGATGCAGCCTATAGTGATCAAGTCTACGTAGATGATCGCACCATTGATAGTCACATTAAACGTTTGCGTAAAAAATTTAAACAAGTGGATGATGATTTTGCAATGATTGAAACACTTTATGGTGTAGGTTATCGTTTTCACGAGGTATAAAACTGCTTTGTCGCAAAAATTTGAATGGCAATCAAATCAATGACAGACAATTCTCAACTGAAAACTCTACAAAAAAAAACCCCTAATGGTATATTTTCAGCGCCATTTCTTATGTTTTCTCATTTGCATCTTCGAACACAACGACTCTTCAGGCAATTGCTTTTTTCCAGTCTCACACGCCGCATTGTTATATTAAACATTGCTGCTCTTGCCATTCTGGTTACAGGCATTTTATACCTTAACCAATTTCGCGATGGTTTAATTGAAGCAAAAATTAAAAGTTTATGTACCCAAGGAAAAATTATCGCGGGAGCTATTGCTGCCTCTGCAACAGTAGATACAAATTCTATTCTTATTGACCCCCAAAAACTCTTAGAGTTACAGACTGGTGAAAGCGTCACTCCCGCCCCCCAATCAACTGACTCTTGGGATTTTCCCATTAACCCTGAACAAGTTGCTCCTCTTTTACGACGTCTCATCACACCTAAAACGACAAGAGCACGTATCTATGATCGTGATGCTACTTTACTTCTTGATTCGCGTGTTCTTTATTCTAGTGGAGAAGTTTTTAGCTATGATTTACCCCCACTTAAAACAGAACAAAACATGTGGGATCGCCTGACGTCATGGTATTCAAACACATTCTATGACAAAGGTATTGCTCTTGACAGAGAACAAGCAAAAACCAGTGGTATTGCTTATCCAGAAGTATACCGAGCATTAAACGGCTCTCTTGCTACGGCGAAAAGACGCAACAGACAAGGCCAACTCATTGTATCTGTGGCCGTTCCTGTTCAACGCTATCGCGCAGTGGTTGGTGCCCTTCTTCTTTCAACTACCGGCTCCGATATTGATAACATTGTAAAGGCCGAAAGACTGGTTATATTTAAAGTCTTTGCCGTTGTAGGCAGCGTACTTTTAGTTCTTTCGCTCTTTTTAGCCCATACGATTGCCCATCCATTAAGTAAATTATCTGCTTCTGCTAACCGAGTGCGTAACGGTAATAATCAGCGTGTAGAAATCCCCGATTTTTCAATGCGTGAAGATGAAATTGGTCATCTCTCAACCTCTATTCGTGACATGACAAATGCCCTTTATATGCGTATTGAAGCTATTGAACGCTTTGCTGCTGATGTAAGCCACGAATTAAAAAATCCCCTTACCTCTCTTCGTAGTGCTGTTGAAACCCTCCCTCTGGCTAAAAATGAAGAAGCACAAGAGAAATTGCTTGAAATTATTCAACATGATGTACGCCGTCTTGATCGGTTGATTACGGATATTTCTGATGCCTCGCGGCTCGATGCAGAGCTGGCACGAGAAACTGCAGAGATCGTTGATATGACACCGCTTTTGGAAAGCCTTGTTCATGCTATTCAGGAAATATACCGTAATACGCAAACCATTGATGTAAGCCTTAATATTATGCCACGTCCTCATGGAAAAGCCTATCTTGTGTTGGGACATGAACTCCGTTTAGGACAAGTTATTTCAAATCTTCTTGAAAATGCACGTTCCTTTATTCCTCGTAATCGTGGTAAAATTTGTATTACTATGAAAAGTCATGCTTCAACTCTTATTTTAACCATTGAAGACAATGGCCCTGGCATTCGTTCAGAAAATATTGAACGTATTTTTGAGCGTTTTTATACAGATCGACCAAACGAAGATGCTTTTGGACAAAACTCTGGGCTTGGCCTGTCTATTAGTCGACAAATCATCGAAGCCCATAATGGAACAATTACAGCCGAAAATATTATTGATCCGGCACTTGGAAAATATAAAACTGGTGCACGTTTTATTATTATGCTTCCCCTCGTAAATAAATCTTTTATTCAAAGTAAAAGATATGAAAACAAAATATGAAATGATCCACGCAAATTGCCTTCAACTAGGTGGAAAAGGGCTGTTAATTATCGGTCCATCGGGATCAGGGAAATCAACCATCACTCTTTCTTTGCTCGACCGCGCTGAGTGGTCAAAACGTGAAGCAAAACTTATCAGTGATGATTATACAATGCTGTGTGCGGAAAATGGAAAACTTCACGGATACACACCTGAAAATTTGGAGGGTGGCATTGAAATTCGTGGCGCTGGTCTTTATACGGTGGAATTTCAAAAACATACAATCATCGATTGTGCTATTCTTCTCGGTCCTGAATATGAGCGGTTTTCCACAAATAAAACTTTTCAATTTGAAAATTTGCACATTCCTCTTTTAAAACTTCCCTCTCTTCGTGAGGCCGACTGTACAGCCATTTGTCAGGCTATTGAAGCATTTTTATTTAGAAAAATATGGCGTAAAACTGTCTAAATTTTTTCTAAAGATAAAAAAATCACAGTTTTTGCCTTTTTTTTGCAAATTTTTCTTGGCAGCAAGATAAAGCCTTGTACAATATCTTTCCCACCGATATGGTTGGATCTTATGAGTTAACAGGAGTTTGCGTAAATGATTGGACTCGTGCTTGTAACGCACGGTGAGCTGGCTGTTGAATTTTTACATGCCGTGGAACATGTTGTTGGAACACAAGAAAAGTTCGCAACAATATGCGTTTATCCTGATGACGATATAGAACAGCGCCGTGGTGATGTTATAGCCGCAGTGACCGATACAAATACAGATCATGGTGTCATCATATTAACAGACGTGTTTGGTGGAACACCATCAAATATAGCTATTCCTGCTATTGAAAAAGGGCGCGTTGAAATGATTGCAGGCGTTAATTTGCCCATGCTTATTAAGCTGATTTCGATTCGCAAATGCCCTGATATCTCATTATCAGATGCGTTAAGAATAGCACAAGAAGCAGGGCGTAAATATATTAATGTACCAAGTATGACTTTATAGCGGATGATAAAATACTGATGCTTTCCAAAGATACCCTCCCCTCTCCAATAAGCCGTCATTTCAATATTTGTAATAAACGTGGGTTGCACGCAAGGGCTTCTGCAAAATTTGTACAAACTGTTGACAATTTTAACGCCACTGTTGAAGTTGAAAAGGATGGGAAAATAGTTGGCGGCTCATCTATTATGGGGCTTATGATGCTCGCCGCTTCGTCCGGTTGTAACCTCACTGTTCGTGTTTGTGGACCAGAAGCAACAGATGCTCTTAATGCTCTTGAAAAGCTCATCAATAGTAACTTTGGAGAAGAAAACTAGCGCCTTGCTTATCATAAAAAAGAATAATAATCCTTAGAGAATAAAAAACTTCCATAATTATCTTGAATTTTTATTGCCTTTTCCACTTTTATGTTAATATTCATATCAACTGTAGGTTGGTGTAATTATTATGAATGTAACGGCTTATCATAATTAAATTATGCAGCTTTTTTCTTTCTTAATATTATTTGATCAATCTAAATCGTTGTTGCGTATTATGGCTGTTACCCAACTTCATCGTACGATTTACATCTTTACAAAAAAGAGAATTCTTAATTGTACTGAATATGTGTGCTTTTAAATGAAAAAAATATCAAGATAATTTCACAAATCAGAAATCAATCAACTTTCCTTATCTTCTGATAACTTTGTAGCTTTTCATAATACAAAAATAATTTTCAACTGCCTATCATTGTGATGCATATCATGAAAATGCAATTCTTATCGATATTACAACTATCTTCTTTAAAAAATAAGCTTTGTACGTTCATAATTGTGGTAAGCATTTTTTAGACATTCTTTTTCACAACTATTGCCTTATCTTCTATGACACGCTTCGCTTTCAATTTATCTGTCATTGTACAGCATCTTTTCGTTATAAGGAGATAATATTATGGATCGTCTATTTAGTGCTCTTCAAATTCCTCAACAAACAACACAACAACTGATATCGTTGCAAAATGGCTTACCAAATGCGCAATGGATTAATCCGCAAAATTTTCATGTCACTTTGTCTTTTTTCGGTGAAGTTGAAAATGATACAGAAACTGCACTTATGCATGCCTTTGATACAATAAATCTCCCTCCTTTTATGCTACAAATGAGGGGTTTTGATGTTTTTGGTTCGGAAAATACGCCACATTCTCTTGTTATTCGCATCGAACCTTGTGACGCTCTCAATCTTTTACACGAGAAAATGCAATGTATTCGCAGTCATTTAGGTCTAACGCCTGATGAAAAGAAATTTATTCCACATATTACCCTTGCGCGGCTGCTCGATATTAAACCTGAAGACCTTCCTCCTTATCTATCCTCTCGGGGTGATTTTTCATTTTCTCCTTTTAAGGTCGATCACTTTGTTTTATTTGCATCGCCATCTCCCTCAAGTGATGCTAGGTATCTTGTCAAAGGAAGTTGGGTGCTTCAAAGATAAAAGGGTGTTTGTAACACCCTTTAAAGCTTTTTGAGAAAAGACCCCATACATGCAAAATTGCAAAGAATGTGCATTTTACGTTGGAGGCTTATTATTGATGTGAAGCCGTATCAGTTTCAACAGAAGCGTCTTTTTTTCCTCCTTTGGCCACACCTACTATAGCTGGACGTAAAACCCTTTCTCCGATAATATAACCGGCCTGAACTACTTGTTGAACAGTGTTATCGGGAACATCGGCATTAGGAATTTCAAACATCGCTTGATGAAAGTGAGGATCAAACTTTTGTCCATCTGGGTGAATTTTCTGCACCCCATGACGTTCTAATGCTGCCATCATGGCACGTTCAGTCATTTCAACACCTTCTGCCAATGATTTCAAACCAGCATCACTTTCCCGTGCACCTTCTGGAATTGCTTCCAAAGCACGATTGAGATTGTCAGAAACAGATAACATATCCCGTGCAAAATTAGCAATGGAATAGGCCCTCGCATCTGCGACATCACGCGCCGTGCGACGTCGAAGATTTTCCATATCTGCAGCAAGACGCAAAAGCTGATCTTTCAGCTCTTTATTTTCATTCTGCAAAGATGCTAAAGGATCAATCTCATTACTTTCTTCTTCAACGTCTTCATGTGCTTCTGTTTTATGTGTTTTTAAAAGTTCATCTGCTGCTTGTTTAAGTGTATTACGATCAGCTGGATTTTTTAAATCACAATTTTCAAATGAAGCGTCAGTAAATTTGTTTTTTTCATCAGACATAAAAATTCTATTCCTTCATAAGATTTGTTATTCTCGATATCGAAATTTTACAGACAAAAATCAAGGGGTATTGATGTATATTAATATAATGAGCTTTTATAGTACAAATACTTAAACTGCATCATTTTAACGTAATAACTGTGACACAAGCTGAGCTGTATAATCAACCATGGGAACAATCCTTGCATAATTAAGCCGTGTAGGACCAATAACGCCTAAAGCACCAATGACTCTTTGTTGTGAATCACGATAAGGTGCCACGACTAAAGAAGAACCAGAAAGTGAAAACAGTTTATTTTCTGAACCAATAAAAATTCGTACCCCTGAACCCGCATCCGTTAAATCGAGAAGTTGTGCCATACTCTCACGTGTTTCAAGATCATCAAATAAATGGCGTAATCGTTCTAAATCTTCTTCTGCTTTCACATCTTCAAGCAAATTACTGCGTCCACGAACAATGAGGTGTATTTTATGATCCGCCCCTTCTCCTCCCCAAAGAGCTAATCCTGTTTCAACAAGATGATGCGATAAATCATCAAGTGCAGCTCGTGTTTCTGCGCATAAACGAGCAATTTCCCCTTTAGCTTCATTCAATGTACGTCCTTGAATATGCGCATTAAGAAAATTCGTTGCTTCTGTCAATTGCGCATGAGTAACCCCTTCTGGCAAATGAACAATCCGATTTTCAACTTCACCTTGTTGAGTTACTAAAACAGCAAGAGCATGCTCTCTATCAAGGCGCACAAATTCAATATGTTTTAATGTTCCTTCTTGTTTTGTTGCAAGAACAAGTCCTGCCCCACGTGAAAGATCGGAAAGAACGCGACTTGCTTGAACAAGAAAATGTTCAACCGATTGCGCATGACCTGCCTCTTTGACTTGCATCTCAATATTTTCCCGCTCCTCATTTGGCAAATCACCCGCTTCCATAAATGCATCAACAAAAAAGCGTAAACCCGATTGTGTTGGCATCCGCCCCGCAGAAACATGCGGTGCATAAATCAAACCAAGATGTTCAAGATCACTCATCACATTGCGAATCGTTGCAGGGGATAGTGTTTGTTGCAAAAGTCGCGAAAGATTGCGTGACCCTACAGGTTCACCATCATTAAGATAGGCTTCAACAATATGGCGAAAAATATCACGCGAACGCTCATCAAGATATTTAAATTCATTATCAATAGGTTTGTGCTTCATCACAATTGTTTCACTACTTTTAAAAACACTCTTCTCTTATATAATTTTTGCCAAGCTTTGGTCAAATAGTCTAAAGTAGTATAAGTATAAAAATATATTATTTTATTGAGCCGTAAAATACCATCTTTTAGAATGATGATATAAGGCATATAAATATATAAATTATGCGTGAGGTGTTTTTTAGAATGTGTGATTGGGTATTTAAGAGAGGGATTGATCTTTTTTAAGGACTTGCTAAGGGAATCTGAGTTGTTTACAAACTACTGGGAGTAGAAAATTAGATTTCTTCCATAAAGAGGCTCTCATAAAAATAAAGGTTTTTATAAAAAAGAGCGTCTCTCGTGTCTTTTTAATTTATTTGAATAAAATATTATAAAGCATGTAAAAAAAATCTTATCATGTAAAATCGAGCAGAGCGTGTATCATAAGAATTTTTAAGCTGATTTTTAGTATAACAGTAGTTCCCTTTTCACTTTTGGAGAAATCTATATGAGAAGTATAGAAGATAAAAAACTTGTCATTGCTACACATAATGCCGGCAAATTACATGAAATCACTAATTTGGTTGCGCCTTTCGGTTTAATAATACAATCGGCAAAAGAGCTCTGCTTGCCAGAACCAAAAGAAACGGGAACAACATTTGAAGAAAATGCTTATATTAAAGCTTTTTCAGCAGCAAAAAAGACAGGACTGCCCGCTCTTTCTGATGATTCAGGCTTAGAGGTGGATGCATTGGATGGTGCACCAGGCGTTTATACAGCTGATTGGGCGATTCAAACTGACGGTACACGTAATTTTCCAAAAGCGATGCAAAAAATAGAAGATGAACTCCAAAAAGTCGGAGCGCGAGAAAAAAGTCAACGAAAATGCCGTTTTATATCTGTCATTTGCATTGCATGGCCTGATAACCATGCAGATTATTTCCGTGGATGCGTTGAAGGAACATTCATTTGGCCTCCA
Organism: Bartonella sp. SL320; assembly: GCF_059687635.1. Lineage (NCBI taxonomy): Bacteria > Pseudomonadati > Pseudomonadota > Alphaproteobacteria > Hyphomicrobiales > Bartonellaceae > Bartonella > Bartonella sp. SL320. The sequence goes on from NZ_CM185143.1 coordinate 33,527, forward strand.
CGAGGAGACAAAGGTTTTGGTTTTGATCCTATTTTTTTACCAGATGGATATGAGAATACCTTCGGAGAAATGTCAACAGAGCAAAAACACGGCTGGCAACACAATGACATTCCCCCTCTTTCACATCGCGCACGAGCTTTTAAACTTTTGGCAGAAAACCTTCTGGCAGTCTCATGAACGAACCTTTTGGCATTTACATTCATTGGCCATTTTGTACAGCTAAATGTCCCTATTGTGACTTTAATTCACATGTTCGCATCCATGGTGTTGATCAACCACGTTTTGTCACCGCCTTTGAACGCGAAATAGAAACGCAATACCACAAAATAGGTCCACGCCATATTACCAGTATTTTTATTGGTGGGGGAACCCCCTCTCTTATGGAGCCGCAAACTGTTGATGCCCTCTTGCAGGCACTTGCAAGGAAATGGATACTTGATGATAAAGTTGAAATTACATTAGAAGCTAATCCATCCAGTGTGGAAGCAGAGCGCTTTCGTGGATACCGTGCTGCGGGTGTTAATCGCTTATCTTTAGGGATACAAGCGCTCAATGATAAAGCATTGCGCAAACTTGGCCGACTCCATAATGTGGAACAAGCTCTTTGTGCCATTGCTTTAGCACGGAAAATTTTTCCACGTTTATCCTTTGATCTCATTTATGCTCGACCCGAACAAACCCTTGAACAATGGAAATCTGAACTTATACAAGCCATTGATTTGGCAGCAGACCATCTTTCCCTTTATCAATTGACGATCGAAGAAGGAACCGCCTTTAAACGACTTCATGACGCAGGGAGGCTTAGCCTTCCTCCATCGGAACTCGCAGCAGATATGTATCAGCTTACCCAAGAAATAACAGCTTTGTATGGACTTCCTGCCTATGAAATCTCAAACCATGCCATGCCTGGTGCTGAATCAGCACACAACCTTCTTTATTGGCGTTATCATCAATATGCAGGCTTTGGTCCAGGAGCACACGGGCGTTTCATTGAGAACATACCAAATCCTTCTTCCGCCTTTTCAAAAACACCTTTATCACACCTTGAAAACCATGAACGTTATGTCACAATCAATGAAAAGCATCCTGAACAGTGGCTTGAATTGGTCGAAAAAACAGGGCATGGCTGTATTGAAACAGAACGATTAACTCTTGAGCAACAAGCAAATGAAATGCTCCTTATGGGGTTGCGCCTTTGTGAAGGCTTAGAACTTACACGCTACGAAACCTTAAGCCCAAAACGCATCCCAATGGAAAAACTTATCGATTTACAACACCAAGAACTGGTAGAAATGGTGGACAACCAACGCTTAAAAGCAACAACCAAAGGACGTATTGTTCTTGATCACATTATCAGCCAACTTGCAAACTAAAGTTTTTTATAACAACATATTAATTTTAATCATAATTATTATTTTTAACAGCAAAAATTAGACCAAAATATCGTAAGGTTTTCTTATTTTAAAACTGTTCATAGTACATTAATTACAACCATTCACTGACTGCTTAAAAGTGATGAAATATTTGTATGAAAACTATAAAAAAGCATAAAAAGAGTGATATCCTATAGATTTTATTACACTATTTTCATAAGCACCATTGGCTATAATAAATAAGGACGAGTATTCTTAACGCAATCAGATCTGTAAACGATCCTGTTTTTTTTAAACAAGTTTCTCTTAGTTTTCCACTCATATGCTTCACAAAACTGAAGACTTTACGAATAAAATTCCAGCTTTAGAATGCTCATCACATACGCTAAAATCCGTTAATACAGTAAGTCTCACCTTATATTGCCACATCTCAAATGGCAATGTTTTGCGGCAACAAAAGAGTCTTATGGCAAAACAAGATAAAGATATTGTTGGACTAAATAATTATTTCTCTATGCAAAAAAATCAACAATAAAACGCTCATAAATAACTGTGAGCGTTTCCACTGCATCAAGAGCGACACATTCATCTATCATATGCATCGTTTGTCCTGGTAAGCCGAATTCAACCACGGGACAATAATCCTTAATAAAGCGTGCATCTGAAGTTCCACCAGACGTGGAACATTCTGGCATATGCCCTGTTACACTTTTAATAGCATTGGATAAAATTTGAATAAGTTTATCATTTTTGGTCAAAAAAACATCCCCCAAACTTGGAATCCATTCAAGTTGATAAGAAGGATATTGATCACTGTTATTTTTTGATTGCACCAGAACAAGACGCTTTTCAATTTCCTCCATCAGTGTTTCTTTTGTCCAAAGATCATTATAGCGTATATTAAAACGAACTGTTGTCTGCGCGGGAATAACATTAACCGCCACATTACCAGTATCGATAGTTGTTAGCTCTAAATTACTGGGTTGAAAATTCTCTGTCCCTTGATCTAAAGCCGTTCGTGTCAATGCTTGAATAAGCTTACTTGCCAAAGGCAAAGGATTTGCAGCCCGTTCTGGAAAAGCAACATGACCTTGGCGCCCCCTCACAGTAATGATACCAGAAAGCGATCCGCGGCGTCCAATTTTGATCACATCACCAACAGTCTTTACGCTTGTTGGTTCTCCCACAAGAGCTGCAGTCCACTTTTCGCCTTTTTCTTCTGCCCATTTGAGAAGTTTTACCGTACCGTTAAGTGCAGGGCCTTCTTCATCACCGGTAATCAAAAGGCTTATCGTTCCTTTAATGGATTGTTTTTTAAGAACGCGCGCGAGAGCCGCAATAAAACAAGCAATACCGCCTTTCATATCCACAGCACCCCGCCCATACAACTTCCCCTGATTTATAACAGCTTCAAAAGGTGGATAGGTCCAATCTTCCAATGCCCCTGGTGGTACAACATCTGTATGCCCTGCAAACATAAGATGCGGTCCTTCTTTTCCCATTTTTGCATAAAGATTTTCAACATTATCTGCATTTTTATCCGTAAAAATAGGGCGTTCGACATGAAATCCCATTTTGTTCAAAAATTGTTCCAAAGTCGATAAAGCCCCTGCTTCATGAGGCGTAACAGAAGGACAACGAATAAGAGCCTGTAATAGCTGAAGTGGATCTGTAAGAACAGACATAAAAACCCCTTCCCATTTGTCATAAATCATCTAGACTTAAGGTTATTACGCTGAATAACAAAAAAGATAAAGAAAAAACATTGAAGACACTCAGCAAACCAAGCAGGGGAGGACAATCGTGCTGAGAGCTTCAATGGCTTCCTCATCATGCATAACGAAGCACACACACAACGAAATACTCAACAAAAAGTTCCGTCAAATATTGCTTTCATTTGAAAGTTTTTTACGCCTCTAATTTATAGGAATCAAAGTTAATGGCGTGTAGTCTATGCGCATTTTCTTTCAACCAAGCACGATACGTTTTACTATCAGGACATAGTTTTTCACAAAGAGCCCAAAACCTTGGTCCGTGATTCATTTCAACAAGATGAGCAACTTCATGAGCGACAACATATTCAACAACTTCTTTTGGAGCCATAATAAGGCGCCAAGAAAAAGAAAGACGCTTATCGATGGAACAAGAACCCCAACGACTTCTCGTATCTTTATAACAAATGGACTTGACTTTACGTTCTACCTGATGAGCATAATGTGCTACCAAAGGTGTTATAAAAAGCGCTGCTTGTTTTTTTAAAACGTCAGCAATGCGTCTTGGGAGATATTCTAATTGACCATAAACAATAATTTTAGGCCCTTGCTCCGCATCCGCTGTAACAATTTCTGTGACCCCACGTCCTTGTTCATGCTTTATGATATGGGAAACCCCCAATAAAGGAATTGTTGACCCCACTTTGAGATAAGCATCTTCATGAGAGACTTGTATACGAGCAAGACGTGCCTCAATCCAAGTCCGATTTTTTTCAATAAAATTTTGAACTGTACAGAGATTTACTGCTGGTGGCGTTGTTACACAAATCTCTTGACACCTAGCATCAACACGTAATGTAAGACGGCGCGCCTGTTTATTTTCCCGCACTCGTAAAGGGATAGCGCGATCAGAAAAAATGAAATGCTTTTCAGAAATGCTCATATATTTATCTTCATCATCAATAAATATCCCCCTATTTTGTATTAATCTGATTAATAAAAGATCTCAAGGCTGTTTCAAGACAATCTAAATCTTGTGGACGAGAAAAACGATGATCCGCATCACGAACAAGCGTTAATGTTACATCATGGAGCGGTAAATGATCAAGTAAAGTCAATGTATGTTGATAGGGGATCTCTTTATCTTCCATCCCTTGCAGTATATGGATCGGACAACCAGCATCAATACATCCTTTCATGATACAATTTTCACGTCCATCTTCAATCAACTTTTTTGTAAAGGGCATTGGCTCCTCATCTCCAACAGCAGGACGTTCAATATAGCCTTTTTCTTCCAAAACTTTCCATTCTTCAGGGCCTAATTCTGGTTCCACCAATGTTTGTGTAAAATCAGGCGCTGGAGCAATCAATATCATACCAGCAAGCTTCTTGCCTTTCTGCGCTAGCATCATAGCAAGCTTTAGAGCAATCCACCCACCCATAGAGGAAGCAATTAAAATTTGCGGTCCTTCACAATACGTTTCAAAAATTGCTAAACTTTCGCTTACCCAACGTGAAATTGTGCCTTGAAAAAAGTCACCTTCAGATTCTCCATGGCCAGAGTAATCAAAGCGTAAACAAGATAAATCATTCTTTTGAGCAAACTGATCAATCAAAGTTGCCTTACTTCCCAACATATCAGATTGATAGCCATGAAGCCAAACCAAACCTGGAGAGGAGCATCCCTTGCGATAGCGTACTGCAAGAGCGGTGTCCTCAAACGAAAAAAACTGACAAGGAATATTTTGATTCATGATTCTTATCCTCCGTAAAACAATTTTCTTAAATTTAAGAAAAAACTTTTATAATCTAAATCACTTAAAAAAGTAACAAATCAAATAATGAAAAAGGCACGAATTATAGTTGTTTTTATGTGCATAATTGTATATGAAATTAACTGTAGTTGAATCAAAATTAAGGAGCGTAAACCATTCGTAGACCGTTTAAAATGACACCTACCCAAAAAGACGGACCACGTTCAAATCAGGATATTCGGGTACCTTATGTTCAGCTTATCAATGATGAAGGACAACATCAGGGAGTTGTTGCTATACAAGAAGCTCTTGCTATGGCCGCGGACGCAGGGCTTGATTTGGTTGAAATTGTACCAAATGCGGAACCGCCCGTATGTAAAATCGTTGATTTGGGCAAATTAAAATATCAAACCCAAAAAAAAGCTGCTGAAACACGTAAAAAGCAAAAAGTCATTGAAATCAAAGAGATTAAGATGCGCCCAAATGTTGATGTCCATGATTATGGAGTCAAACTCAAGGCTGTTCATCGCTTTATTGATCATGGTGACAAAGTAAAGATTACTTTGCGTTTTCGTGGTCGTGAGATGGCTCACCAAGATCTTGGATTAAAGCTTCTTCAGCGTGTGAAAGAAGATACAAGTGAAATCGCCAAAATCGAATTAGAGCCAAAGCTTGAAGGCCGGCAAATGATGATGGTGATAGCACCTAAATAATTTCTATTGGAATAATATTTGTGTGCAAATCGTCAAAATGAGCGTATGGCTATCATTTAGAAGCACTACATAGGATTTTCTGTAGTGCTTCTGGGATTTTTTATAAATCTGTATAGATCCTTTTTGAGAATTGAATAATATTTTCTCGATTGGTAAAAAAATTCGTTATTTTGCATTATTGACTGTAAATCAATATCCAATCCCCATACAGTCATGTGTTTTAGATAAAATTAGGTCATATCAGTGCTGTACGGACCGTCCAAGCTTTTATATGCCAAACGTAAGCAAGGGGGGAGCGTCTTTGTTTGTATAATCTCTGAAACAGGCAAACAACCTAATTTTGGTCAAAGATGAAGTTTTAAGGACAGAAAGCCGTTATCATCTTTACCATTATTTTTTTATTCAACTTCACGGATTGCAACAGTATTTAAAGCAATACCCTTTAAACTATAGAGATTACACATCACTTCGTGTTTTTATTTCTAATGTTCTGTAATGCAGTTACGAGCCTTGCGTAAAACAGAACACCATGGCATTGCATATTCACAGTCTTGTTTTAAAGAAACATTTCTCAACGCTCGTCACATTTATTTCGCAATGTTTCACGTGAATCTATAATGATAAATTTTATTGAACCTCTAATCTTTACGCTTATGAAGGAGCATTCATGAGCATAAGCCACTTCAAATGCCAAAGGCTATCAAAATATGGCAATTGGTAAAAAATGGTAGTGTCGACTTGCACTTTCATATATGTCAAGGCATGAGCATAAACGTTAAAATAACGGTGCCCATTAACATGATCACTCTCGTCTGTTACTTACAATAACAACATTTTACCAAACAGCATTTAACAAGCCACTAGACAATCATGATCTGTTTTTTCAAATAGGATATCATCTCTTTATTACAAACTCTCCCTCATCATCAACTCTATTGTCAGCATCTTCAACCTTAACCCATTTTAAAGATGGATCATTTTATTGGTTCACGACCAAAGCCTTTAAAATTTTTTATTCCATTGGCTTCAACACAGATTTCTGAAGATAATAGAATAAAATCAAGACACAACGTTGTAAGATGAAAATTATATATTTTATAAATGCTTAAAGCATGAAAACTCCTCGTGCAGTATTTTATATGAAATGGAATAACATATTAATTAATAATGATAATTTATATTTTTTCTCCTTGAATAAGAGAAGCGAGTATTGTAGGCTTTTTGCTTTAAAGCCTCCTCCATATGGCATTATATAAAGTGCCAAGAGCTTTTGTGATATGGGAGTATCAATAGAATAATGATATCTGCTTATATCTTGTATCAGTGAAGGAGTGGTGCACATACCATTTATGAAGGATTTTGCGTTATACGAAGCGCCGTAGCATGAAAGCGTGTAACGCGCATTGAAATAAAGAAGGCTCTTTTTGTAAAAAGTTAAGAGGTTTTCATTAAGAGTGCTTCAATCTTGCATAAAGCAACGAGAAAATATAGAAGCACTTCATGGCAATAAAACAAATTTCTTCTTTTGATAAACATCTTATTATTCGCCTTTTGCGAGAAAATTTTCGTAAGCATGTGCGTTGGTATAGTGCAGCTATTATCTCAATGATCATTATTTCCTGCACAACCGCAACCAGTGCATGGATTATGCGTGATGTTGTTAATCAGATTGTTGATGCACAAAATTTTCATATGATCGTTTTGATTTCTAGCTTCATTGCTTTTATCTTTATTCTTAAAGGAATTGCAACTTTTGCCCAAACTTACTTTTTAAGCAAAGCAGGCAACAGTATCATTGCTGAACAACAGCGCAAAATTTATGCGCGCCTTATGGAACAAGGTGTTTCTTTTTATCATAATAACACATCATCTGATCTTCTTGTTCGTGTAACCCATAATGCGACAGCTGTGCGTAATATCATTGATACTATTATCACAACTTTTGTACGTGACTTGCTTTCCGTTTGCGGTCTGTTGCTTGTTATGTTCATTCAAAACTTTGTGTTAATCTCCATTACTTTAATCGTAGGACCACTCGCTTTTTTAGGTGTTCGAATGGCTTTAAAACGCGTTCGCCGCCTGATGGAAAAAGAGCTTATTTCACTTGGTGAGATTATAAAAATCGTCCAGGAAACGGCTGTTGGTATTCGAGTCATCAAGGCTTTTTCACTAGAAGAAGTCATGAAAAAACGAATGGACAAAGCTATTTGTGACGTTGAAAAACAAACCAATAATATTGCAACACTTGAAGCAATTACCAATCCAATTATGGAAACACTCACGGGTGTCGCCATTGCAGGTATTATCTGTTTTTCCGGTTACCTTGCAACCCAACGCGCAGGTGTTCAAGGTGAATTTATGTCCTTTATTGTTGCTTTACTTTTGGCTTATGAACCCGCAAAAAGATTAGCAAATGTCCGTGTCAAAATTGAATCTGGCTTGGTCAATATTCGTACGATGTTTGAAATACTCGATCGTCCCCTTACAGTTATAGAACATGAAGAAGCTAAAGATCTGAATAAAACGTCAGGAGCTATTCGCTTCGAGCATGTTTCTTTTGCCTATACTGATAACAAAATAGTCTTGAAAGACATTAATCTAGAAATAGAAGCTGGAAAAATGACAGCATTGGTAGGGCCATCCGGTTCAGGAAAGTCAACCCTTATCAATCTTATTATGCGCCTCTATGACCCCACAAAAGGACGTATATTGATTAATAATCAAGACATCCGCTACACAACATTTCGCTCCCTAAGAAACTTGATGGCCTATGTAGGACAAGATACTTTTCTTTTCCAAGGAACTGTTAAATATAATATTGGTCTTGGAAAAGAAGGAGCATGTGATGACGAAATCATCGAAGCTGCAAAAGCTGCAAATGCTCATGACTTTATTATGGGGTTGCCAAATGGTTATGATACACAAATAGGTGATAATGGCTGTAACCTTTCAGGAGGACAAAAACAACGACTCGCTATTGCTAGAGCAATGATTCATGACAGTGAGATTCTGATTCTTGACGAGGCAACAAGTGCGCTCGATTCACACACTGAAGCACAAATTAATGAAGCTATTCATCACCTTACCAAAGGACGCACAACGATCATTATTGCTCATCGCCTTTCAACAATTGCTCGTGCTCATAAAATTGTGGTCATAGAAAATGGACAACTGATTGAACAAGGAACTCAAAAAGAATTACTCGCAAAAGAACACGGATTTTATAAAAAACTTCATACTATTCAGTTCAAAAAACACACGTCCTAATTTCTAAATCTTTACATAAGATTTAAAATAAAAAAACGGATAAAATCTAACGCCTCACTTTTAATACTACAAAGTCACAATATTATTTTAATGAAGAATTGGCACAGAATTTATGGTTTATTGAGGATAAATTTCGTGAACTTAGATGAAAGCCTTCGCTTTTGTTTTATTGAATACAGTTGATTTTTTAATCATGTAACTTGAGAACAAAACACTTCTTCTCTTTTTAAGAAAGTGATAGAACATGCATTAATTTTAAAAATCTTAAAAAAGGGGGACACCATTAAGTTTTGAAAAAATTTCACAAAGGAAATAAAATCTAAATTGATGCTGCCTTTATCCATATTTATCTTCACACTGAGTATTTTTTATCTCAAATAAAAGATACAATGTTGTTTGCTTATTTATTCTTTATATCTATGATGAAACAATCAAAATCACTTTTGTACATTATAAAAAATATTAGCGTGTCCATAAAAACGCTTAAGATAAGTAATAAAATATCTACACGCTTTTGAGTATAAAGACTGCTGGCAACATGAGAAGCTGAAAATAGCATGATAATGCCAAGCGATATCTTTATTCAATACTTACACAGTTATTCATACAAGAGTATGGATTGTATACCATTCATAAGGGATGCTTTATACAACTTCACAAGTAGTATCATAAAATAGGCTTAAACGCACACCGAGAAATGTTTCTTTAAAACAAGCTCATGAATGTGTTCTATTTTGGGGAGATATTTCGGGGTGTTATAAGAAAAGTGATTTCATTAAAAAACATAATAAACGAAAATGTAAAACAATAAGTCGTTTTTATTATAAACAATATTCCTTTAAATGCTTTTAAATATAAAATTTGTGCCCTATAAATTTTACGCTTACCGCGCCCTTTGGTTTATCACGTTCTTTAATGGAATCACGTACTTCACGTGAGATAGAATACCACTGTGTCGAAAATTCACAGGCTTGTTTTAAAAAGATATCTCTCAACACTCTCCCAAGCATATTTTACGACAACATTCGTGAATTGTATAACGATAAATCCATTGAGTGCCCTCCATTTTTAGGCTTATGGAATAACACATCGGCACCATCACATACTTTTCCAGCACCAATATGGAGCAAGCCCTTAGCTTTTGAAATGTGCAGAAGAAGCATTTTTAGTCATCTCTTAATCATTTTTTATCTACGCAGAAGTTCCCACTTGTAATAAGTAAGCGAATGGTTTTGATTAATTCGCCATGAGTTTAGCTTGTCAGTGGTTTTTGGATATTTTTACTTAAATTTTGCATCAATTTATTTTATTACGAATGATTTTTAAGGGGGTCTCAAAGACTTTTTTTACTTTTATCCCACAATTCCGATTTTTGTTATTTTGTACACTTTTTTGCGATTTTAGATGTCAAAATCTATTTTAATAAACGCACATTTAATGGTAAAAAACTCATAAAAATAATCAATTATCACGTATTCCTATCTAATCCCACATAGTACAAAACCTCATGTCAAATTATAATGAGAAAGTTTTGCAATGAATGCGAAAAGATTACGGTATTCAACGTTCTGCTTCCAGTTGAATAACAGCAAATTATATTTATAACTCAATAGGTTGTATATATTATAACGCTTTAGGCAACAGTATAAAATGGGCTTGAGAAATAGATAAGAATTTCTCTAAAATAAATACAAATAAGAAAAATAACATACTTTTTTCGTAAAGATTTGGTCTCTTTAGAAAATAGCATCAATAAAAAATCAAATATTTTAGATCATTCTTTTCACACTAGAATAACACACTTCCCCTTTGAGTGTATTCCTCGTTGAGGCTTTCTTTCTCAGCTTTAGAAAGAAGAAGCAAAAAATAAAGAAATTGTTTTTTTAATTTTTAATAATCTCTTTCATAAAAGAGACCAATACTTGAATTTTGTTCATTTCCTATAGCGCCCTTAGCTTTGAGATGACGCGAAAGATCCAAATTAATTGTCCCTTTTGTTGTTCCATCAGATCCTGCTTCAAAGCCTAAATAAATGTTATTATGTATGTAGCGTCCAATACGTAAACCTGTATTACCCTTTTCATTAACGATAACATCAAGATCATCAAGCCCAATTTTAGTTCGTAAAGTGTTCAACAAAGATGTATTAGAAGCACCCGCAAGATCAGCTGCTGCTGCCGCAAGTTGAGCAATCTGAAATGGTGATAGTTCACTTAGAGAACGATTAAAAATCAAACGCGCTAAAATCTCATCCTGTGGCAAATTCGGTTGTGAAGAAAAATTAATATCAAGATTATCAATCGTTCCACTTACGGTTACAGTAACGTGAATGTCACCACTATTATTATTGGTTACAAAATAAACCGTAGGATTAAGATTACCACTAAAGCTTGCTTGTCCTTGATCAAAATTAAGACGCTGTGAAAGAATATCAAAACGTCCACGAATCATTCTAAATTCACCCACTGGATGTACATCATTTAATGGTCCTGCCAGATTAATACGTCCTCCTAGTTCCGCATCTAACCCTTTCCCCCGTACAAAAAATTGATTACGTGCTGTCACACGCATATTTGATAATACAACAGATGAAGATTCTTTTGTGATACTAGGGCTTTTGTTCGTGTTCTTAATATCAGCACGTTCAAGAGTTGTTTGAATCGATTTGGTTAAATTCTTATTTTTAACATCAAGAAACTTGGCACCTTGAAAATGATCCGGAACCAAAATTTCAGCTTTTTCAACGATGATATCACCACCAATAGCAAGATCATTCAAAAGATGACCTGTCATTGTCATCTTACCTGACAATGTTGCAAGAATCATAGAGCCATCATTATAATTGGCATTATCAAGATGAAAGATTAAATCTGTCTCTAAATCATTAGAGATACGACCTGAAGCAGAAATTTTTCCTCCTTCAGACGAAGAAGCTGAAGCTTTCTCTATAAGAATATGATCGCCGTTTAATTTGCCTTCAAGCGTTATATTATTCAATCCTACATTGGTTTTTGAATCAAAAAAACTACCATCACCGATAGAAATATTGCCAATAAATTGTGGCTTTGATAACGCGCCATTAAGAGTTGTATCAATTCTTGCTGTACCCGTTATATGGGCACCCCGCTTAGCTAATAAAAGATTAACAAAATCAAGAGGCATTATTCCTTTAATGTTTAATTTTGCCTCTGAACCATTAAGAGAAACAGGCCCATGGATGGAAAGATCTAATCCTTTATCTCCTGTCGCTACCATATTTTCAATATGAAATATCGACTTTTTATAAGAACCATGCGTATTGATATTGATTGACATCGGCCCTTTATGCGTCATAGCGGTTAAACTTTGACTAGAAAGTTTAAAATGAGCAGAAGGATCCTTCATTGTTCCGTCAATATCAATTTTACCGATCACCGTCCCATCAAGTGCTTGTCCTGCAATAAAGCTATTTGCCAAACGTGCCGATAAACTTTGTAAATTAATATGAAGATCAAGTTTGTCTTTCTCTAAAGATACAAGCCCTTGAGCTTGTGCTTGTACGCCTTCTCCTGTTAAATTTGCATTCAAAGTAAGGTTTTGATCTAAAGTTTTCCCCGTAGCAGAAAGCGAAAAAGGCATAATTTGTTTATCTTGAAGAGAAACCGTTGTCAGTCCCTCACCTTTTATATCGTAGGTTATATCAGGTTTTTTTAAATGCCCACGAATCATAACCTGTCCTGTTACACTCCCTGCTGCTCCAAGATCAGATTTCCACAGATTGGCTAAAGTAGCAGGAAGAGCATCCACGCTAAGGTGCAAATTAAGGGTATCTTGAATATTTCCTGCAAGCGTAATTTTACCGCCATTTATTGCAATTCCTAATTCATTGATTGTTATTCCATCTTTATCAAAAACAATGATTGACGGTTTTGGCAATGTCGCATGAAAATGGTGTTGTTTTAAATCTATGGCATCAATTTGCACTTCTCGTTTTATGCCTTTTGGAAGTTCTACACCCATTACACGACCAGAAAGTTGAGCATTAAGAGCATCATGCAACATTGCTTGGATAGTAAAAACCGTTTGGTCATTATTTCTATTGGCATGCGCATTTAAACGATTGACCATTATTAAAGGCGTTTGGATATGCTCTGCATTCATGACACCTTCAAACTGAGTCATACCAAAAGGATCAAATATGTCTGCATCTATTGCCAGTTTTTTTATTTTATTCTTAGCAAAATTCAAATGGTTAACATGTGCATTCACATGAGCTTTTTGTCTCCCATTTTGTTCATCAAAAATAAAATCTCCTTTTACTTTTCCACTACCATCCTGCAAAAATAATGCTGAAAGTACTGAAATATCATCGGCATCAATATGCAGCGCTCCTTTCAAAAAACCTCCAAGTTGTTGAGAAAGATCACCCGTTATTTTTGTATTTTCCCCTCTAATATCGATATCTTCAAGTTTTCGAATTTTATGAGAATCTTTAAAAGAAGCAGATATATGCAAAGGTTTTTTAGCAAAAGTTCCTTTACCTTTTACAAAACCCGTTAAAGAAGTAACGGATGCTGTATTATCTACAAGTGCCTTTATGTTAAGTGTTGTGTTTTGAAGTTTTTTCCCCACAACTAATGCTTCAGCAATATAGGCACGTGTATTGAGCTTTATATGGCTATTGCGTCCTCTTGCTGTCCCTTGAATTGTAAGGGCACCACTTATCTTCGGATTTAATTTGGTTAGATCAGATATTTGAGCAGATAAATCCATTTTAGCGCTTTCATCCGAAAAGTAACCATTAGCCTTTATGTTGGTATATTGATTTTTTAAATTTAAATGATTCAAAACGAAACCCATCGTATTTCGAGCAGCCCCCCCTGAAAGAGTGATATTTCCTTTGAGTAAACGATCAAAAGGTTGCACACCTATTTTCATATTATCAGCCATTCCTGATAATTTCAGATCAAAAATACCACTCAATAAACCAATCGTTCCTTTAGCTTTAATATCTGCACGACCAGAGAGTGGTTGTTTGCTGAATACTTCCAGAGGCGCTAATGTTTGAGCTTTTAAACCAAGATCGCCTTTAAAAACAAAATGCTCTATTGTTCCTTTTAACCAAGAAGAAAAACCCTGAGCCGTAACACTAAAATCATGAATCAAAATTGGTTTATTCGAAACAATGTCCGTATCTAAATGCATATGGACCGCTTGGCTTAAATCTTCTACGACCCCTCCCTTAATCTTTTTAACGCCTTGAAGTATTCCATTAACCTGAACACCAACATGACGAGAAGCCGCATTATCAAGATTTTCGCTTACTCCCCCCATATCAAAAACAGCATCGCGAATATAAATATTGTTATTGCTAAAATGATGGACAACAAGCCGACCATTCCAAGATTGCTGTCCTTCGCGACCATAGTCAATGTTCAAAGCAATATTATTGGCAGGCTTTGGTCTCTCTGGTATCGATAAATGAACAGACTCCTTTTCATTATCAAGTTCATTATCAAGAGCCATTTTACCATCAACAAAAAGTCGCCGCAAAAATCCATCAGCGGTTATTTCAGCATTAGCGATAACATTCATGGCTTGGCTCTGAAGAACCATCTGATCAAGGTGGGTTACCCCCTCCTTTGTCCTTCTTGCCTCTGCTTTTAATGTTATATCAGATGCGAAGAGATGGCGATATTGAGCCGGTATTAAAGGGCTCAATATTCCCTCTAGTTTCGTAGAAAGACTGTGTCCTTCTGAAATACTTGCAAGAATAATATTACCATTTAAAAGAGAATGATGGTCAGCTTCTAAAGAAAGCTTGACAACCAAATCATCAAAAGTACCATCACCTTTAATGGCGAGATTTAATGCTGGACGCCTTTCAATATTCAAAACATTCGCTAAAATACCATTTTGTGGTTCATTAACAGAGATATTAATTTGAGCTGTGCGGTTGCTCTCAGATATCTTGGTGAGAATAGAAAAAGAGCCCGGTGCATCTAAACGATGCGCCGCTATATTAACATCAAAATCACTACTTGCCAAAGTGAAATTGCCTTCTAAAGACATATCAGCAGCAAAACCAAAAAGGTTCTGTTCAAATATCACATGTTGAGCTGTAAGCGTATTGATAGAAAGAGCGAGCGGCAATTTTGGTAAAGAAAACTTACCCATCTCAAGAGAAGAAACAAGAGAAGAATTGCCTTGCGGTTTGCGTAAAAACGTAACCTGCTCTGCCGAAAGCTGGTTAATATCCATACGTCCTCTCAGCAACGCTAGACGATTCCAATCCATTTTCGCATTGGTAATTTTAAGCCAAACCCCTTTTTTATCACTGATCGTAATCGCATCAATTGATGTTTGAGAAGACAGTGTTCCTTGCATATTGTGTAAACGAACTTGACGATTAGGCGCAGAAAGCTTGCGCTCAATTAAAGAAACAAGCCATGAACGATCATCTGTTTTCATTTCACTAGAAGGAAGAATACCTTCTCTTTGTGCAAAAACAAAACCACCGACCAAAAAAAATAAAAATCCTAAGAAGAAAGCCGATAAACGTACACTTTTTTTCATTAAAATGCTTGTCCTATACCCACATAAAAACCAATACGAGGATCACCCTGCTCTCTCTTTAAAGGAAAGGCTAAATCAACGCGTAAAGGACCAAGGCCCGTCATATAGCGACCTCCTATACCGGCTCCCCATTTAATTTTCTGAGAAAAATCAAAATTCGCTTTTTTCCCTACGAGACCTCCATCAAGAAAACTGACAAATCCTATTTTATCATTGAGAGAAAAACGCAATTCTGCCGATCCCTCAATAAGCGCCCGTCCGCCGACAACCGCATCATTTTCTGTCTTTATACCAATATTACGATAAGCATACCCACGAACAGAGCCCCCACCACCAGCAAAAAAAAGCGTATCCGCAGGGACGTGTGCTGTATCATTTCCAAGAATTGTGCCAAGCTTTGCCCGCGCTGCTAAAACAAAATGATCCCCTTCATCCAATGACCAATAAGAACGACCTTCTGCCGTTACTTTGGCAACAAAGTTGCTAAAACGCATTTCATAAAAAGGTTCAACAATTACCTCACCATACAAACCTTTTGTCGCATTAAACTTATTATTACGACTATCGTAAATCAAACCGCTAGGAAAACTAACTGTTGTAAAGTGACGACTGCCAAAATAGATATCACGTGAGTAGCCATTTGAAACTTCTACAGCAGTCTGTCCCGATAGATTACTATTGAAAATATGCGTAATACCTAATTTCCCTTTGATGGCTTTTGTTGTATAATTTTCTAGGACATCTTGCTGTATTTTTAACTCTGATCTGAGATCTGTATCAGGCGTAAGTACACCGGGCTTTATAAACGTGCCTCCAAAGAGGTAATCAAAGTTTTTAAAATTATATGATTGTTTTTTGTTGTTGCCAACACCATTTATTTTTGTCTCAATTTTAAGGACCTCTGCATGACCAAAAAGATTGTTATGCATCCAATAAGCTTCAAAACCAGCACCATCTAATGTTGAGTAACTACCCCCTAAACCAAAACGACGCGGTTTACGTTCTTGTACAATAAGCATAAGTGGTAAACTGCCATCTTTGTTAATAGTATCAGCCTCACGTATATTGATAGCACGAAAAACACCAAGGCGCGCAAGACGTTCATTTGCCTTAGCTAACGCATCGGAATCATATTTCTGGCCTGGTTTTAATCCGGTCATCCATGCGATATAAGCTGAATCGACACTTGGTTTCTTACTTATATTACGGACACTTAAAGGACCATAATAAGCCTTTTGTCCAGGGTCAACAACAATCCGTCCTTCAACATGTAATGCAGCATGGTCAGCCACGACCTCACTCTTCATAATTTTAGCTTTAGCATAGCCTTGTTGACGCCATCTTTCTACTGCCCATTTTTCTGCTTTCAAAATGGTTTCAGATTTGGCAATAGCCCCAACTTTATAGCCCAACTCTTCAATTGTGGGCATTTTATGCGCTTTACGTTTTTCAAGAGGCGCTACTTTATCAATATTTGCAATACTAAAAACATATTGTGGGCCGGCATTAACCGTAATAACGACATTAGAGTGTGCTGGAAGTTGCGTTATCGGACTTAAATCAGCAGCTTCTAACCCATTAATTTTGATACTAATAACACCACCATAGCGTCCATCAGCATAAAGAGCCGAAAGAATTGCCCGATAATCTGAACGTGCTTTGGCTAACAAACCAGAAGAACTGGCAGATACTTTCTCTTTATCTGCAACAAGAGAAGAGACAGATTTAACTATTTTTATACCTTCCGATGGTGCCCCTGGTGGTGTAACAACATCAACTTTATAAAATTTTTCTGTACTTTTGACAGAACGTGAAGAAGAATTTGTTTTCTTTTGACCAAAAAGAGGAATGCCAAAAAAATCAAATGCAGCAAGTGGCTGTGGAAAAGCAAAAGAAAAACACAAGCCCATAAATACACAGCGCATGGTTCCTGATTTTAACAAAATTCTCGTCTGGTATACCATAAATCAGATACCTTTAATACACTTTGCATATACTACACTTTAAATAATATAAAATAAGAAAAGGTAGGTATAACTACTTCGCATATTTTACACGTTCTATCACATTAAATAAAACTCTGCGATACATAACGTTATCCTCCCCTTTATATCTTCACAAAATTCTTCTCTGTTGTGT
Source organism: Bartonella sp. SL320 (assembly GCF_059687635.1). Taxonomy (NCBI): domain Bacteria; kingdom Pseudomonadati; phylum Pseudomonadota; class Alphaproteobacteria; order Hyphomicrobiales; family Bartonellaceae; genus Bartonella; species Bartonella sp. SL320. Next base: position 51,040 of record NZ_CM185143.1, read on the forward strand.
CACATAAACAGCTTCATTAACAGCTTCATTCGTTTTTCTTAACATATTCATTTAGCTTATTATAAATGTTTTATTGCGCTCCATATTATCATGGTTAAATTTGTACAAATAACTTGCCATGAGAACGCTACAAAAACCTGCATAGCTATATAGATCGCTCCATTAAAAAAACCATAGAAATGCTTCTTGATTTTTATGCGTAGATATGATTGTCTCTCCCACGTCTAAAGGGGGGATAAATGATCGCACGTATTACAACTGTTGCTTTTCGCGGTCTAGAGGCTGTCCCTGTCGATGTACAGGTTATGATTTCGTCCGGAAAAATGGGAATGGCTATTGTTGGATTAGCCGATAAAGCAGTTGCAGAAAGCCGTGAACGCGTACAAGCAGCCCTCCATGCCTGTGGTCTTTCTATGCCAACCAAACGAATTACAATTAATCTTGCACCAGCTGATTTGCCTAAAGAGGGATCACATTATGATTTACCAATTGCTGTAGGCTTAATGGTTGCTATGGGTATCCTTCCTCCTGAAGTAGCGCAAGACTATGTCATTTTAGGCGAATTATCACTTGATGGCTCACTGACCAGCGTTAATGGCGTTTTACCAGCAGCTATGACGGCTGTATCACTCGATAAAGGACTGATTTGTCCCTTTCAATGTGGACCTGAAGCAGCATGGGTAAATGCAGAAATAAATATTCTTGCCCCAGAAACTCTTCTTACGATCGTCAATCATTTTAAAGGAACCCAAATTCAAAAACGTCCACAACCCCGTCAATATACTATCAAAACTGAACTTCCAGATCTTTGCGAAATCAAAGGACAGAAAACTGCCAAAAGAGCCTTAGAAGTTTGTGCTGCTGGACGCCATAACCTTTTGTTTGTGGGGCCTCCTGGTGCTGGAAAATCTATGTTGGCGCAACGCTTACCTTCTATTTTACCCCCTCTTGATAGTCGTGAGCTTTTAGATGTCTCTCTGATTGCTTCTATTACAGGAGAAACAATTCATCATACCATTTCACTTCATTGCCCCTTTCGTTCCCCCCATCATTCTGCTTCCATGGCTGCAATGATTGGTGGAGGACTTAAAGGACGACCAGGAGAAGTCTCTCTTGCCCATAATGGCGTATTATTTCTTGATGAATTGCCTGAATTTTCTCCGCAAGTTCTTGATTCTCTTCGTCAACCTTTAGAAAGTGGAGAATCGGTTATCGCTAGAGCTAATCATCATATAAGCTATCCTGCTCGCTTCCAACTCATTGCTGCAATGAATCCTTGCCGATGTGGTATGGCAGGTGAAAAGGGTCATGTTTGTGCTAAAGGAATACGCTGTCAAATTGACTATCAATCCCGTATTTCTGGTCCGCTTCTCGATCGTATTGATTTACGAATTGATGTCCCTGCTTTAACAGCGATGGATCTTATGCAACCAGAGCAATCAGAAAAAAGCTTTGACGTTGCAAAACGCGTCGCACGATGTCGTACCATTCAAGCCAAACGTTTTGCAACACTAGGGCTTGACCAGATTCGAACCAATGGCGATTGCCCTGCCAAAATTATAGAACAAATTGCCATTCCTGATAAAAATGCCGCTATACTTTTACGAGATGTGAGTGAAAAAATGCGCCTTTCTGCACGTGCTTATCATCGCATTCTCAAAGTTGCACGCACAATTGCTGATCTTGATGAATCCGATCATCTTTCACGCCACCATCTCGCAGAAGCCATCTCCTATAGACTTGGTACAGAAAGATTAACAGCTCTTAACTAAAAACTGTTGACTAGTAAAAACTTATTGGAAAATAACGCAAATAAAGCTCTGTAAGTTTACCATCCTCTTCTAGAGATTTTAATGCATAATTAAGGATATCAATCAATTTGTCGTTCTTTTTTGCAACAGCAAGCTGCATTCCCTGCCCCAATAACTGTGGTGCCATATAGGCCCCCCCAACAAAATGGCAGCAATCAACAAATTTTTGATTTTTGAACCATAACGATAAAGCAAATCCATCATCAAAAATAAGGTCGATTTTATGCTCCTGTAAGGCTTTATAGAGCTCTTCTCTCTCTTTAAATCCTTGCCATTTTGCTTTAGGAAAATAATCATGAAAGAGCTTTTCGTGAACACTTTTCGATAAAACACCACTGGTTAAATGGATCAATTGATCACTTATTGGCTCATCGAGATTTAAAATTCGAGAAGCAACAAAGCGCGCTGGAAAGCGCAAATATGATTTTGTAAAAACAAGATCTTGCTGGGTCTGACTTGTTTCTTTTAAACCCGCAATAATGACTTCTGCACCACCATTTTTAACATGTCCTACAAGCTCTGTCCAAGGAAAAACTTCTACTTCACAAAATTTTTCTAACTTTAATTTTGAACAAATAGCCCGCAATAAATCGACATTATAGCCTGCAAGATGCCCCGTTTCATCAAGAAAATTAAAAGGAGGAAAATCAAAAGTTGTTACAAAACGCAAACGCGTGATATCCGTTGTATCAGGTTGTACTGAATGTTCATGCGAATCAAAAAAAGAAGGCAACCTTCCAGCTATTTCAGCTTCTAAGTCAGAGGAAAATAGAAATCCCCCTGCTACCAATAAAATACGAATAAAAATAGTGTATAGATTATTGCGTAAAAAGCCCCCAAAACGCCATTGAAGATGTTTTACATATATAAGTTTTCTTATTTTCAAAATCTCTCCCCCATTTTCAAAGTTAAAATGCAACTCTGCTTAGTTATTATCTAACGCACTTCACCAGAATATCTGCCGCTTAATAAATAAAATTCTTGCTATTTTCTAAAACTGTTAAAAAATTTCACAGTTTTCTTGTTTTGAAATGCGTTTTAAGAGTTAGACTTTTGATCTCAAATGATCTCAAATTTTCCCAAACAAGTATATAAAAACAATTTAAAAGAAATGAACCTTATAGTATTTGACGTTATACTTTTCAAAAGTCGTTGAAAATAAATCTGCACACATTGAGAGATACTTCTTAAAAAAGTGCGTGAATAAGCAATATGATAGCGTTTTATTTTGAATGAGAAATCTAAACTCTATGACAAGAATAACGCAAATAAATACACACAATAATTCCCGCCTTAACCTAACATACAACAAACGGAAGCAGCTTAGAAAACGCGTTATCTTTGCTTTAAATATATAACTTCATTAGGATTGAAGATTGATCTATAGATAAAAAAGTAAAAGCTTTGTTTTTGTAACAGAAAGATACACAATTCGTTTTGAAATATTATGTATGTGAAAAAATAAACAAGAGTCTCACTCTTGGCACAATTTTAAAATTTGCATTTAAAGCTTACATAAAGCTTCATTGACCTTGTCCCCAAATCTAAAAGGAAAAGGATTCATACCAATGTTTGCTTATAAACAGTCGGGTTTTCTCGATAAATTACGCTTTTAATTTCTTTAGTCTTCCATTCATGCGATTCACTTAAACAAAAGGCTTTCAAGTCCTCCCCACAATATTTACCCACACCGTATAAATACTTAAATATATCAAAGATGCGCTTACTCGTCTTATATCACCATCCTCAATGGACGATATTTTGTTGTAGAATAGTGCAATATCATTTCATCATTCGCTCCATTGTATATCGACAGATATTGAATCTAGAGCTGATATACGGTAAATGTTTAATGTGGTTATTCCATAAATAACTGATCAGAACATTGTGCTTTAAACAATGCGGATAGAATATTGTAAATTGAACACAGAAATGGACTAACTTTATGAGTGATGAAATAACCTCACCGGAACAAAATAATGACTATGGTGCCGCTTCTATTAAAGTTCTCAAAGGTCTTGATGCTGTACGCAAACGTCCTGGTATGTATATCGGTGATACTGATGATGGATCGGGGTTACACCATATGGTCTACGAAGTTGTCGACAATGCTATCGATGAAGCTTTAGCTGGTCATGCAACTCTTGTAAATGTTACACTCCATGCTGATGGTTCTTGTTCTGTTCGTGATAATGGACGTGGAATTCCGACAGATATCCATCCAACAGAAGGTATTTCTGCTGCTGAAGTTATTATGACACAGCTTCATGCTGGTGGAAAGTTTGATCAAAACTCTTATAAAGTTTCAGGTGGATTGCACGGTGTTGGTGTCTCTGTTGTGAACGCACTTTCCGTTTGGCTTAAATTGAAAATAAAGCGAAATGGTAAAATTCATGAAATATCATTTACCCATGGGGTGGCTGATGCTCCCTTAAAAGTTGTTGGTGATTGTGATCAAGAGAGTGGAACAGAAATTAGATTTTTACCAAGCTCTGAAACCTTTACGATGGTTGAGTTTGATTTTGAAACTTTAGAGCGCCGTTTACGGGAATTGGCCTTTCTCAATTCTGGGGTTCATATTCTTCTTGTTGATGAGCGTCATGCTGACATTCAATCCGTTGAATTGCATTATGAAGGTGGATTAACAGAATTTGTCAAATATATTGATCAATCAAAAAAACCGCTGCTTGATACTCCTATCTATATTGCAAGTGAAAAAGATGGCATGAGCGTTGATGTTGCTCTATGGTGGAATGATTCCTACCATGAAAAGGTCTTGTGTTTTACCAATAATATTCCTCAGCGTGATGGTGGAACACATTTGATTGGTTTTCGAAGTGCTCTTACACGCCAAATTAATGGTTATGCTGAATCTTCAGGGATTGCCAAAAAAGAAAAAGTAAATTTAACTGGTGATGACTGCCGTGAAGGATTAACAGCAATTCTTTCTGTCAAAGTTCCGGATCCTAAATTTTCTTCACAAACAAAGGATAAGTTGGTTTCTTCTGAAGTACGCCCTGTTGTTGAAAATTTGGTCAACGAAGGTCTTTCAATATGGCTGGAAGAACATCCCAATGAAGCAAAGCTTCTCATCAGTAAAGTGGTGGAAGCTGCAACAGCACGTGAAGCCGCACGCAAAGCACGTGAACTCACAAGGCGAAAAGGAGCGCTTGATATCACCTCTCTGCCAGGAAAGCTTGCCGATTGCCAAGAACGTGATCCTGAAAAATCAGAAATCTTTATTGTTGAGGGAGATTCGGCAGGTGGTTCAGCAAAAAGTGGACGCTCACGTCAAAACCAAGCAATTTTACCACTCCGCGGTAAAATTCTCAATGTTGAACGAGCACGCTTTGACCGTATGCTCTCATCTGATATGATCGGAACACTGATTACAGCTCTTGGAACGTCTATTGGTAAAGATGAATTTTCACCCGATAAATTACGGTATCATAAAATTATTATCATGACAGATGCGGACGTTGATGGAGCCCATATCCGCACTCTGCTACTTACTTTCTTTTTTAGACAAATGCCTGAGTTGATTGAACGTGGACATCTTTATATTGCTCAACCACCTCTTTATAAAGTATCGCGTGGAAAATCTTCTCAATATATTAAAAATGAGGCAGCTTTTGAAGAATTCTTGCTTGATACGGGACTAGAAGAAACAACACTTGAACTTGCAACGGGAGAAGTTCGTGCAGGAGCTGATTTGTATCAACTCGCTAAAGATGCTCGTATTTTACGTCAGCTTTTAAATAGTCTTCATACCCGTTATGATCGCAATATTGTTGAGCAAGCCGCTATTGTTGGCGCGTTTAACCCTGAGGCCTTTGCAACACACGAAAAAGCGCAAAAAATAGCAGATGCGGTCGCGCATCGTCTTAATCTGATTGCTGATGATATGGAACAAGGGTGGAGTGGACAATATACAGAAGATGGAAATTTGTGTTTTGAGCGTATTTTGCGTGGTGTTAAAGATGTTATCACACTTGATGCTGGACTTATAAATTCAACAGATGCCCGTCAAATTGATCGCATCTCCCAAAATTTTATCGACATATATCATCCCCCTGTTCTGTTACGCCGCAAAGAGAAAACAGAGCGAATTTTTGGCCCTATGAGCCTTTTAGAGAGCATTTTTACAAATGGTAAAAAGGGTATTACGCTTCAACGTTATAAAGGTCTTGGAGAAATGAATGCTGAACAGCTTTGGGAAACAACGCTTGATCCCAATGCACGTTCTCTTTTACAAGTAAAAATTAATGATGCAACTGATGCAGATTCACTCTTTTCTCGTCTTATGGGTGATGAAGTTGAACCTAGACGCATTTTTATTCAAGACAATGCCTTAAGCGTTGCCAATCTTGATATCTAAAGGTACTTTTCTGTTTTGGCTCTATAACCGTTGCAGTTTTATACGTTGTTTTTCGTATTTGAACATTCCCTCGCTATTTCATTTACGATAAAAAAATAAGGAAGGTCATATACATGGCAACTGAAACAGAACGTGTAGGAATCGAAGGTGGCATGGAGCACTCTTTTGGTTTTACAAGAGTTGATGAAACACAAAAACAATCCATGGTGGATGGTGTGTTTCATTCTGTTGCTGAAAATTATGACAAGATGAATGATATCTTATCCTTAGGGCTGCATCGTGTGTGGAAAAATTCCATGATTGCATGGCTTTCTCCACCAGCGCTTTCTCATTGGAAAGTTCTTGATGTTGCTGGTGGTACAGGTGATATTGCTTTTCGCATTCTTAATGCTTCACGCCAAAAAGCCCATGCAACAGTGCTTGATATTAATGGCTCAATGCTCAGCGTTGGAAAAAAGCGTGCACAAAAAAATGGTCTTGCCCCTCTGATTGATTTTGTTGAAGCCAATGCAGAACATCTTCCCTTTAAAGATCAAAGCTTTGACGCTTACACGATTGCTTTTGGAATTCGCAATGTTCCTCATATTGATCAAGCCCTTAGAGAAGCTTTTCGTGTTTTAAAGCCCGGTGGACGTTTCCTATGTTTAGAATTTTCAAATGTTGAAATGCCCTTGCTTGATAAAGTTTATGATCTTTGGTCTTTCCATGCTATCCCTAAGCTGGGTCAATTTATTGCAAATGATGGCGATGCCTATCGTTATTTGGTTGAATCTATTCGCAAATTTCCCAAACAAGATGATTTTTCCCATATGATCAAACAGGCGGGATTTTCACGCGTATCTTACCGCAATCTCACCGGTGCAATTGCAGCGCTGCATTCAGGTTGGAAAATTTAAAAATGGTGCAAATTTCTCCCTATTTTCAATTGATGCGTGCGGGATGGGTTTTAGCGCGTGAAGGTGTTTTAAGTGCTCTCCCCCATGATGATCTACGAGGATTTCCTGCATTATGTCATCGCATAGCGGGTGCATTAGCGCGACGTAAAACGAAAAAAAAACAACGATCTGAAAATATTTCGCATGCTATCAATAAGCTTGGACCTTCTTATATAAAACTTGGTCAATTTCTTGCCACAAGACCTGATATTGTCGGACGAGATGTTGCAGAGGATTTGTCTCAACTACAAGATCGCGTCCAAACATTTTCTTGTACTGCCGCTATTGCTCAAATTGAAAGTTCTCTTGGTCGCTCTATTGATGATTTATTCATCAATTTTTATCCCCCTATTGCCGCTGCTTCTATCGCTCAAGTTCATCCGGCTGAATATAATGATGAAAGCGGTCATCAGAAAAAATGTGCCGTAAAAGTCATCCGTCCCAATATTAGAGCGCGTTTTTCTAAAGATCTTAGAGGATTCTATCTTATTGCGCATTTACAAGAACGCTACATCCCTGCCTCTCGAAGATTGCGCCCTGTTCGTGTGGTAGATACTTTAGCACAAACAACACGTCTTGAAATGGATCTACGCTTAGAAGCAGCAGCTATATCTGAAATGGCTGAAAATATTCAACAGGATACAGGCTTTCGGGTGCCAAAAATTGATTGGGAAAGAACAGGACGTAATGTTCTCACCATGGAATGGATTGATGGTATAAGAATATCTGAAATTTCCAAACTTAAAGAAGCAGGATTTGATTTACAAGCACTTGCTATCACGCTTATTCAATCCTTTCTACGCCACACATTGCGTGATGGTTTTTTTCATGCCGATATGCATCCTGGTAATTTATTTGTAGACTCAAATGGATGTATTGTTGCTGTTGATCTAGGCATTACAGGAAGGCTTGGAAAAAAAGAAAAGCATTTCCTTGCTGAAATTCTTTACGGCTTTATTACCCGCGATTACCATCGGGTAGCACGCGCTCACTTTGAAGCAGGTTATGTCCCTTCACACCATAATATTGAAAGCTTTGCGCAAGCTAATCGCGCGATTGGTGAACCTATTCACGGACAATCAGCACAAAGTATTTCCATGGCTAAGTTGCTCACCTTGTTGTTTGAAGTCACTGAATTGTTTGACATGCAAACACGACCTGAACTTTTATTGCTGCAAAAAACAATGGTTGTCGTGGAAGGTGTTGCCCGCACATTAGACCCCAATTTTAATATGTGGAAAGCTTCTGAACCCGTTGTCAGAGAGTGGATTAGTAAAAATTTAGGACCCGTAGGTGTAGCAAAAGACTTTAGTGAAGGAGCGCAAACTCTTCTTTCGCTGGCACGCAAAACACCGCAATTGGTACAAAATTTTCAACGTATAGAAGAAGATTTCAATCAAATGAGAAAAACAGGGGTTAATCTTTCTCCTGCGACCCTCAAAAAACTGGCTAGCGAACAAAGTCGTCAAAACCGTTATGGTCGTTATAGCCTTTTTATCATTGCACTTTGTTGCGTTTTTTTCACTTTTTACTTTTTTCATCTTTTCTAATCTTCCTAATATGCTAAAAATATCAACAATGAAATCATTGCAATCATTTTATTTCTTGGAGGTATTTTATGGCTAGTCTTACTATTCGTAACCTCTCGCCTGAAGTTAAGGAAGCTTTGCGTATACGTGCCGCGCAAAATGGCATTTCTATGGAAGAAGAAGCGCGCCGCCTCCTCAGCAATCCTATCACTCCAACGATACCCTCTTCTCAAGCAAGTGACATTGAACTGCAATCATTGCAATCAAAATCACTCCTTCTTATTATTGGTGGTAGTATTGCTGCCTATAAAGCGCTTGATCTCATTCGTCGTTTAAAAGAACGTGGAGCACACTTAAACGTTGTAATGACAAAAGCAGCGCAAAAATTTATTACGCCTTTAGCCGCTGAAGCTCTCAACGGTGATAGGGTATATACTGATTTATTTTCACGCGAAGAAGAACATGATATTGGGCATATCCGACTAGCACGTAATGCTGACCTCATTATTTTAGCCCCCGCTACAGCCAATCGCATCGCAAAAATAGCCCATGGTATAGGAGATGATCTCACCGATTGCATCCTTTTAGCAGCACGCTGTCCACTCTTAATTGCTCCCGCTATGAATCCAGCCATGTGGGCACATCCAGCTACTGTTCGCAATGTTGCACAATTACGTGCAGATGGCGTTCATATTATCGGACCAGAAAGCGGAAATATGGCTGAACGTGACGAGACAGGCTATGGACGCATGAGTGAACCCTTAACCATTGTCGCTGCCATAGAGGCTCTTTTGAATGTGCATGAAAAACCTCTCTCTGGCCGCCATTTCATCGTTACCTCTGGCCCTACCCATGAACCAATTGATCCCGTGCGCTACATTGCTAATCGGTCTTCTGGTAAACAAGGTCACGCCATTGCAACCGCTCTTGCGCATTTGGGTGCAAAAGTAACACTTATTTGTGGACCTGTTCATCTTGCAGACCCACAAGAAGTCAAAACCATTCATGTTGAGACAGCACAACAGATGCTACAGACCGTTCAAGAAACATTGCCTGCGGATGGTGCTATCTTTGTTGCCGCTGTTTGTGATTGGCGCAGTAAAACGCAATCTTTACATAAAATTAAAAAGAATGCTCATAAAACACCACCATCCCTCCATATGGTCGAAAATCCTGATATTTTGGCAACAATTGGGCGTGCTCCAAACCGCCCCCCATTGGTCATTGGTTTTGCTGCTGAAACATGTGATATCATTACGAATGCGCAAAAAAAATATAGCGAAAAAGGTGCTGATTTTATTTTGGCTAATGATATTTCTCTTCAACCAGATGGCACAAGTGTCATGGGGGCTGATACAAATCAAATTTATCTCATAAGTAAAGGAAAAGTCGAAAAATGGCCTCTTATGAGTAAAAATAACATAGCGCAAAAATTGGCAAACATGATTGTATCATTTTTTGCCCCCCAGATGCCTACTCTTCATGAAGAAAAAAATCCCATTTCAAATAATAAATTTTAAAACGCTAAGACATTTCATAAAATAAGAACTGAACTTTTGAATATATAGAAGATGTCTATCCATCTCGACTCGACTAGACTAGCTAACACATTAATTTATAATGATAATATAGCGTTCTTTATATTGAAGATGATCAATTCTCTTCATAAATCAATGGTGCGATGATCTAAAAAATTATTCTCTCCAATGCACCATTTTTATGAAAAATTCTTTAATGAGCTTTTATTATCCAGCTTTTAAAATTAAAAACTTCTATTTATTCAAGTTTTATTTTAAGCTAAGCAATTCTGGTCATTTCTTTATTTTGATTGCTTATTTTATCTATTCTATAAGAAAAATTTATCTTACATTTTAATCATATATAAAGGTGAAAAATTCTCTTCTTTTGCAAAACAATATCAATGTATTTCTTGTTTTTTATTCTTCTTTCCTTAATTTATTAATCTATGATTCTTACTGCTGCCTATCGTGCTTTACAACGCCTTGTGACCTCGCAATATAGTATTATGATACTGAAAGCATTAGGGGTTACTTTTTTCGTGCTGGCCATTTTATGGTTATGTGTGCACCAAATTTTTGTGTCTTACTTTTGGCCTTGGATTGCTCAGTTTCTTCCTGGACTCCCGAGTTGGGCCGGGTGGTTGGGATTTAGCATGCTTATCATCTTTAATCTTGGTTTGGCTCTTTTATTGGCTTTTTTTATTGCCCCCATCACAGCTATGATTGGTAGTTTTTTCATTGACTCTGCTGCTGAGATCATCGAAAGGCAAGACTATCCAAATGAGCCTCTTGGTCAAGCTATGCCATTTGGGTGTTCTCTTGTTCTTTCCTTTAAATTTGTTATTTTAAGCCTTCTTGGTAATGGAATTGCTTTTATTTTATTCTTCATACCAGGTGTTAATTTGATTGCTTTTTATGTTATTAATGGTTATTTGCTTGGGCATGAGTATTTCTTGTTTGCAGCTTATCGTTTTCGAACAGAACAAAATGCGCGCGCATTTTTACATACCCATTATACAACGGTTTTTGGCGCTGGATTGTTGATCGCGGTTTTTGTTTCGATTCCCATTCTTAATTTGGCCACACCGCTTTTTGCAGCTGCTTTTATGACACATTTACACAAAATGCTTTCCCAAAAAACATAGAACGCATCACTCAAAAATAAGGTTTCTTGAACTTTAAACCTAACAAAACTTGCCCGCTAAAAAAGCATACTATTAAAATTTTAAGCTTAATCTTTTTTAATTCAAGACATTAATTTATAATGATAATTTATTTAACATGAGTAAAAAACCTAAATATCATAAGAACTTCTCATTTTAACTCTCATCATATTGGATCAATTGCAATCGTTTGTTGAAATATCATAAACGGAGTGGTGTGTGGATAAAAGCCTTTTAAAAAAGCATACAATACCACTCACTAATATTCTCAAACGCAAGAATTGTTGTCACATTGGAAACTAGAAAAGGGTATGCAGATATTGTACCTTCTATTTCAGTAAAAATAGAAGAGCTTATGGATTTTATACCTTTCATAGAGAGTGTATACTCTTCATAGGAACTAATCATGAGAGAATTTTGGGAATATGTAAGACTGTTAAATCTAGCAATGCGTTAATGTACAATAAAAATGATATTTTTTGGGTGCTTTATTTTATATGAAACGCACGCGCTTTAAGCAAACCGGTTGAAAAAAATCTTGCTCTGGTGTTCGCGTTTCGCTAACATAACGTTATCATATTCATTATCTTTAATAGGTTTGTGACCTTATTAAGGTTTTGTATTATACGATTTCTTTGCTTTAGGGCTGTTGATATTAATGATTAATTGGAGAAGCATTTTTATTAAAAGAAAATGGGCTGTTTGTTAACCAGCGCAAGAGGTGAGTTTTAATATCAAAGTCAAAGAATAAAAACATGTAAGTTCTTAAAAATTCTAAGAAATTTTTTATAGGGAATACTCTTCGTGCATATGATTTTTATGGTATTGGAAATATTAAAAATAAAATAAACAATGAGGCTAAAGCTATACGTGCACGGATAAAAGTATTAAATAAATTTGTACGTTCGACCAAAAAAGAAAATGTGACTGCCTAAATTCTATATTTTTTCAAATCATGCAAAAGATGTATAATATTTAAAGGAAGGCTATAAAGATGAACTGGATTACAAATTATGTTCGTCCTAAAATTAACTCTATATTGGGACGCCGTGAAATTCCAGAAAATCTATGGATTAAAGATCCTACCACTGGTGAAATGATCTTCCATAAAGATCTGGAATCTAATCAATTTGTGGCTCCCAATTCTGGACATCATATGCGTATCAGTGCCAAAAATCGTCTCATGAATTTTTTTGATGATGGTGTCTATACAGCTCTTGAAAATCCAAAAGTTGTCACAGATCCTTTAAAGTTTCGCGATGAAAAACGCTATATTGACCGCTTAAAAGATTATCGTGCTAAACTTGGTGTTGATGACAATATTTTAAGTGCACGTGGTACGATTGAAGGCTTACCCATTATTGCAACCGTTCAAGATTTCGCCTTTATGGGTGGGTCTCTCGGTATGGCTTCAGGAGAAGCTATTATCAAAGCTTTTGATACTGCCATTGCGGAAAAGCGTCCGTTGGTTCTTTTTGCTGCTTCTGGTGGTGCACGCATGCAAGAAGGAACACTCTCACTAATGCAAATGCCTCGTACAACCGTAGCGATTGAAATGCTGAAAGAAGCAAAACTTCCCTATATTGTTGTTCTGACCAATCCAACCACCGGTGGTGTTACTGCTTCTTACGCTATGCTTGGCGATATTCACATTGCTGAACCTGGCGCTATGATTGGTTTTGCTGGTCCACGTGTGATTCAACAAACTATACGTGAAACTCTACCAGAAGGATTTCAAAGTAGTGAATATCTACTCGAACATGGTATGATTGACATGGTTGTATCGCGCTTAGAAATGAAAACAACCATTGCACGCCTTTTACGCTTAATGATGAAACATCCTGCTGTTATTAACCCTTCCACCCCATCCCCCACAGACTCTCAATCATCGCTTTCGACAACAAAAGCAGCTTAAATTTATGCCAAACAGTCAAGTGCAAAGGATGGTGGATGATTTACTAAAGAATTATCCAAAAAAATTTGATCTTTCTTTAGGCCGTATTCTTCACCTTTTAGAGCGTCTTGGTAATCCACATTTAAAACTTGCTCCTATTATTCATATTGCTGGAACAAATGGCAAAGGATCTGCCTCAGCAATTTGCCGTGCTCTTTTAGAAAGTGCTGGCTACTGTGTTCATATGTACAGCTCACCTCATCTTGTAAACTGGAATGAACGCTGCCGGTTAGGCCAAAGAGGAGGGGGTAAACTTGTTACAGAAAGCCTATTGGCTGAAACAATCCGTGAAATTATAACCGTCAATCGTCAAGAACCGATTACTATTTTTGAAATTTTTACAGCCGCTGCCTTTATGCTGTTTAGGTTACATCCAGCTGATGTTGTTATTTTAGAAGTTGGGTTGGGAGGACGTTTTGATGCTACAAATGTCATTAACAAACCAGCTGTATCGCTTATTATGCCCATTGATTATGATCATGAGAACTTTCTTGGCGATACAATTTCTCAAATCGCTTTTCAAAAAGGGGGAATTATAAAACCAAATGTTCCCGTGGTTATCGGTAAGCAAAATTATGAAGAAACGCTTGCTACTTTAATATCCCTTGCCGATAAAAATAAAGCACCTTATTCTCTCTTTGATCAAGATTATCAAAGCTATAAAGAACATGGATGTATGGTTTTTCAAAACAATCAAGGTCTCATGGATCTTTCCCTTCCTAACCTCATTGGAGATCACCAAGTTGCCAATGCTGGTGCTGCTCTTGAAACAGTCTATCAAGCAGGTTTTCAACTTTCAGAACAAGTCATCAATGACGCTTTAAAAAATATTTATTGGCCCGCACGGATGCAACATTTAACCCATGGATATTTGGTTGATCAATTATCCCCTAATATTGATTTATGGCTCGATGGTGGTCACAACCCTGCTGCTGGAAAAGCTATTGCTTCAGAACTTATGCAATGGAGAAAAAAAACAAATCGTCCTATTATTATGATTGCTGGCATGCTTAATACCAAAGATGCTGTCGGTTATTTTCGTCCTTTAGCAAACCTTGTCGATAAAGTGTATACGATACCACTTATTCACAATAACGCCAGTGTCTGTCCCGTAAACTTAGCTGAATCGGCCCAAAAAGCAGGAATCTGTGCATCCCCTCAAACACACTTACAAGGTGCTTTGCATAAAATTAAGATGGAATATAAAGAGGCTATTCTCCTTATTGGAGGATCTCTTTATCTTGCAGGCGATATTTTACGTGACAATAAAACACCACCATGTTAGAAGTGAGCTATTTTTAAAGCTTTGAAAGATAGACTTTTTAACTATGCAGTTTGATCGTGCACTTTATCAACATCCTAAACTTATTACTGTTTTTGGTGGATCTGGTTTTGTAGGGCGCCATGTTGTTGAGACTTTGACTAAACGGGGATATCGTGTTCGTATCGCTGTTCGTTGTCCACAAAAGGCTTATTACATGCTCCAAATAGGAGAAGTAGGACAAACCCAAATGCTGAAAACAGATATCAAGCATCGTGCCTCTGTTGCACGTGCATTGCGTGGAGCTGATGCTGCAGTGTTTTTGCCTGGTAGTTTAAAACAAGCCAATCAATCGAATTTTAAAAACACACAAATTGATGGTACTCACAATGTTGCTGAATTAACAGCAGAAGCTGGTATTCCACTCATCTATATGTCAACACTTGTAGCCAACGAGAACGCTTCATGTCTTTATGCACGTGTTAAATTTATGGGTGAGCAAATCGTTCATAACAAGTGTCCTCAAGCAATTGTTATCCGTCCGTCTATTATCTTTGGACCAGAAGATTGTTTTTTTAACACCTTGGCAGATTTTTCACGTTTTTTACCCATTATGCCTCTTTTTGGAGGAGGACAAAGTAAATTACAACCCGTGTATGTTGGTGACGTTGCTGAGTTTATCGCGCACGCTTTAGATGGACAGGTTTCTTGGGGAAAAAATTATGATCTTGGTGGTCCCCAGATTATCACCTTCCAAAATGCTCTTGAAACGATACTCAAAATTATTCACCGTAAAAAAACAATTCTATCCATGCCTCTTTCTGTTGGTTTATTGATTGGAAGAATTTTGGGAACCATTGGTAAATTGCCTTTTATACCAACACTTGTAACAGCCAATCAAATACGCTTTTTGCAAATGGATAATATTGTTTCTCAAGAAGCTATTGAAAATGGATATACTTTAGAAGGTGTGGGCATTACGCCTAAAGCAATAGCTGCATTCTTGCCAAATTATCTCTGGAGATTTCGTCCGCATGGTCAATTTTCCCAGAACTTGACTGTCTAAAATAAATTCTCCTGAACTGAGTTAATTGTTTGATTTTTAATTCATAGCTTGTTGCTGGCTACTTTAAAATTAGAGTGTTCAATAGATTAATGTTTTTTCACTTTTAACACTCCGTTCAGTCTTGAAAAAAGTGTTTCCTTGTATATTACGCTCTTTTGATAAAAATCATTGAAAATAGGAAAAAATACTTCTTATAAATCATCTTCCGGCAAGAGAAGATGCAACATGGGAATCCATAAGAACTAAATCCGGATTATCTATCCATAAATATAAAAATAAAAACATAGTGGCTTTTGCCTTATATTGTTTTGCTAAAAAGCTTAATCATGCAATGAAACAAGGTAATAATGCTTTTTTTAAACAACCATATAAGTGAGTAAATATACTATCTTTGATTAGCCCATAAAAAAATCAATATAAAAACTGTGGAGTCATGTGTCGTTTTTATTCTTTAAAAGGTGTTATTCTGGAGATTTTTAAAGAGCTTTTTCACATAAATTTTTCACATCAAAGAAGTCTTCTTTCTTGTCTTGCATTTTTTTTTAATTTCTCCTACCGTTCTTCAAAACACTGATTTAAAAGGAATGAAGCATGACAGCTCAAGATTTTGTTGTCAAAGATATTGCCCTTGCCGCTTATGGCCGTAAAGAACTTGATATTGCTGAAACTGAAATGCCTGGCTTGATGGCTTGTCGTAAGGAGTTTTCCACCAGTCAACCTTTGCGCGGTGCGCGTATTTCTGGCTCATTGCATATGACAATTCAAACAGCTGTTTTAATTGAAACATTAAAAGCGATTGGTGCGGATATACGGTGGAGCTCTAGCAATATTTTTTCTACGCAAGATCATGCAGCTGCCGCTATTGCCGCAGCTGGTATTCCTGTATTTGCTGTTAAGGGTGAAACATTGGAAGAATATTGGACTTATATAGATGCAATTTTCCAATGGCCTGATGGTAATCCTTCCAATATGATTTTAGATGATGGCGCTGATGCCACAAACTATATTTTAATGGGAAGTCGTGCCGAACAAAATAAAGATATCCTCTCGCATCCAAAAACGGAAGAAGAAGAAATTTTTTTCAAACAAATCCAAAAGCGTATGGATGCAACGCCAGGTTTTTTTACACGGCAGTGCGCAGCAATTAAAGGTGTCAGCGAAGAAACCACAACAGGTGTCAACCGTCTTTATCAATTACAAAAGCAAGGACTTCTGCCTTTTCCTGCTATTAATGTTAATGATAGCGTCACGAAATCAAAGTTTGATAATAAATATGGATGTAAAGAGTCATTGGTCGATGGCATTCGACGTGGGACAGACGTGATGATCGCTGGGAAAACAGCCATTGTCTGTGGTTATGGCGACGTGGGAAAAGGTTCAGCAGCATCTCTTTCGGGTGCTGGAGCGCGTGTTAAAATAACAGAAATTGATCCTATTTGTGCTCTTCAAGCAGCGATGGATGGCTATGAAGTTGTTAATTTGGATGATGCTGCCTCCAGTGCTGATATTATCATCACAACAACAGGCAATAAAGATGTTGTTCGTTTAGACCATATGCGACAAGTAAAGGATATGTGTATTCTTGGCAATATTGGTCATTTTGATAATGAAATCCAAGTTGCAGCTCTTAGAAATTTGCCATGGATAAATATTAAACCTCAAGTTGACATGATCACCTTTCCCGATGGAAAACGCATCATTTTACTCTCTGAAGGACGTTTATTAAACCTCGGTAATGCAACGGGGCATCCTTCTTTTGTCATGTCAGCCTCGTTTACCAATCAAGTTTTAGCGCAAATTGAACTTTTTACGCGTGCCAAACACTATGCAAATGAAGTCACTGTTTTGCCTAAACATCTTGATGAAAAAGTTGCACGTCTCCATCTTGATCGGTTAGGAATAAAATTAACTGTTTTATCAGAAGAACAAGCCGCTTATATTGGAGTTACACCGCAAGGGCCTTATAAACCAAACCATTACCGTTATTAAAATGCTTCCTTGGGTTTTAAAAAGGGAAAGATGTCGTGCTCAGCTTTGGTGACCATACCCCCAAAGAAAAAGCTCAAAAAATGATTCGAATCTATACGTCTATATTTTGTCTTTTTGTCTTTTTGTCTCCCACACGCGCTGTTGCGCAGTCGTTGGAAGGTTATTTACCATTTTCCTTCACGTTGCCAAATGGTCCATGGCTGCTTTTAGCGCTGTGTGGAGGAATTTCTTGTGCTTCATTTCTCACGTGCATAGCTGTTATTATGCAGACCAAAAAAGCTGCACAGAAACCTTTGAAGATAATTCAGGCAGATTTTTCTGAAAAACTTAAATATTATGAATGGCTTTTAGAGGAAACCGAGCAACTCCTTCTTATTTGGGAAAATCCAACAACCTTACCTCGTGTCGTTGGTGCCCTTTCCACATTGCAAAAAATAGGCATTGATCAGCAAAATTTTCAGCGCTTTGAGCTCTGGGTTGAAGAAAACTCTCTGCGAGAACTTGATTATGCATTGACTCAACTGCGCTCTCAATGTCACCCTTTTGAACTTTCTATCACCACCACAAATAATGTGCTGCTACATGTTACAGGAGTTATCGCAGGAACAGTCGCCATTGCTCGTTTTCAAGACATCTCAAAACAGCAAAGCGAAAATGCTCGTTTACAAAAAGATATTGCCCGTCTTCTTACTGAACTGAGAATGCAGCGTAATCTTCTTGATCTTATTCAAGAGCCTGTATGGATAAAAGATTGTGAAGGAAAAGTTTGTTTTATCAATCGCGCTTTTAGAGAAATGACAGACTTTCATGAAGGCAGTGATGAAGTGGGGGATCTTTTCAATGAAAATACACAATGCAAAACAGATGAAACAGAAACAATTTTTCAAGAACATGTTCACACCGTCATTGATGGAGAACGGCATCGTTTTCACCTCACACGTCTCACAACAGCCGAAGGGATGGCCGCTTTTGCACGTGATGACAGCGCCTATGAAAATCTTGCTCATGAATTAAAATATGTTCTTCAAAGTCATTGCGAAACCCTTGACCAAATCTCAACAGCTGTAGCTATTTTTGATACAAACCAAAAGTTAAAATTCTGCAATCATGCTTTTAAAGTTTTATGGCCCTTGGAAAGTTCCTTTTTAGAAAGTGAACCAAGTCATACGTTGTTTCTTGAACGTTTACGTGAAAAAGGACTCATTGCAGAACACCCTGATTGGCGCGCGTGGAAAGAAGAACTTTTTAAAGCCTATCAGCAAACAGAATCAAACCAACAAATTTGGAATCTTCCAGATGGACGTACGGTACGTGTTATCTCAACCCCTCATCCACAAGGAGGGGTCACGTGGCTTTATGAAAATCTTACAGAAAAAATTGATCTTGAACGTCGTTATAATACACTCATTAAAATACAAGGTGAAACACTTGATAAGCTTTCTGAAGGTGTCGTTGTTTTTGGTACTGATGGACGCCTTCGTTTATCGAATCCTGCCCTGTCGAAATTGTGGTCTCTGCCTTATAATTTACTGGTAGAAGGGACTCACATTACACAGTTACAAAACCATTGTTCAGCTTTAACATTGGGGAAAGAATGGGATCAATTTACTAAATTCATTACTGGTTTTGCTGAAAAACGTGAAACATATTCAGGTCGTATCGATCTTAAAAATGATACGATTATTGACTATACTTTGGTCCCTCTGCCCGATGGACAAACAATGCTTACTTTTGTGAATGTTACAGACACTGTCCATGTTGCACGTGCTCTTCAAGAAAAAAATGAAGCCCTAGAAAGTGCTGATCGTTTGCGCAATGAATTTGTCCAACATGTTTCTTATGAATTGCGGACACCTCTCACCAATATTATTGGATTTTCCGATATTTTACGGGATCAAATTTTCGGTTCTATCAATGAACGTCAACAAGAATATCTTGGGCATATTCATTCAGAATCAGGAACTCTTTTAAATATTGTTAATGATATTCTTGATCTTGCTACCCTTGATGCAGGTATCATGGAGTTAGACATAAAATCAGTTAATATTGCCGATGCAATGATACAAGCAGTAACCCGTGTAGAAGATCGCCTTAATGGACGCCATATTACGCTTTTACAGCAAATTTCTCCCTCCTTAAATTCTATTTCTGCTGATGAAAAACGCTTACATCAAATTTTTGTGAATGTCCTAAGTAATGCTATAAATTTTGCAACAGAAGCGAGCACTATTGAGTTTTGTGTCGATGAACAAGAGGATAACATTGTTTTTAGCGTTCATAATGAGGGCTCTGACATCCCTGAAGACATCCTTGATCGTATTTTTAAACGTTTTTCTTCCCATGCACACCATGGTGGGCGTGCGGGAGCTGGACTTGGTCTTTCACTCGTGAAAAGTTTCGTTGAACTACACGGTGGGCATGTTGAAATTATTACTGGTTCTGGAAAAGGAACAACTGTTAAGTGTTTTTTTCCACTCCTAAAAGAAGAGAAGACTTTTTAATTTCAACTTTTATTATAGAAAAAATTTTTTACCCATCTCATGGAAGTCTTAATGAATTTTAATTTTTTTTTTGAAAATGAAGAGGCAACAAAGATTTTTGCACAAAATTTAGCCTTTTCTTTAAAGCGGGGAGATCTTGTGACGCTGCAAGGAGATCTTGGAACTGGAAAATCAACCATTGCACGGACAATCATCCAAACGCTTGCAAACAATAAAACTATGGATGTTCCAAGCCCTACTTTTACTCTTGTGCAAAGCTATCAACTTCCACAGTTTGAAATTATTCATGCTGATCTTTATCGCCTTTCTATGGCAGAAGAAATTGATGAATTAGGGCTTGATGAAGCACGTGAAAAAAGCATTTTACTTGTTGAATGGCCAGAAAGAAGTGCAGATCTTTTGGAGCTTGCTACTTTTGCACTCACCTTAAAATATAAAGAACAGGGGCGTCATGTGACACTGAGAGCAGCACCACATTCTATTGAACGTTTGCAACGCTCTTTTGCAATTCGCACATAAAAAAATATCCACATGCCCATAGACATCATCATTTTTTAGTTGGTAACGCCTTAACAGACCTATGAAATTTGAAATGATGCATAATATAAAGAAGCCCATGGATGCACCAACCATAAAGATGAGACACAACACTGACTCTTTTATAAAAATGGCACAACATGCAAAAGAATTCCGTTAATTGATAGGAATGAATACGTTTTTCTTAGAGAATGGGTTTTTTATATTTTTTGAAGATTGTGAAAAAACTCTTTTGATTTGAAAGAAACGTGTAAGAGAATTTTAGATCAAAGTGTTAACTTTCTCAGAAGAGTATTAACGCACCTATAATGAATTTCTTGCTTCTTTCGACTTAAAAACTGCAAATTTCAGAAAAGAAATTTATAAAATCTTTGCTTAAAATCTTTTTCTATGCTTGCCAAGGACTCCCCAAAAGTCTCTTTATTGCTCGATTGATCTTTATTTTTTTATGTGTTGCCCCCTATCTCCGTAGCTTTATCTAAGAATAAAAAATACCCTTTCACCGAATATTCTTAGTGCGCATAAAAAAAGGGATTTTCTACATTGTTTATACAGGACAATCTTTTAATAAAAAATGATTTATTGAATATTGAATTATGCATAACTGTAGGGCTTCTTAAAAGCATTAAAATAAATGCTTTAAGTTTTTGATTTAATTGAATGGCTATTATAGTATATTGCAGAAAGAATATCTAAAAAATCAAAAGGAGAGATAAAGTTACTCTCCTTTATTGTTGCCTATATATGGCATTAACTAAGCGCATCTTTTATCCACTCAGAAAGACGCCCTTTAGAGGTAGCACCAACCATATTTGATGAGACATTTCCATTCTTAAACATTAATAATGTAGGGATAGAACGCACGCCATATTGGGTAGCCAGCTCCGGATTTTCATCAATATTTACTTTAGCAATTTTAACTTGATTTTGCATTTCCGTTGAAATTTCATCCAAAATTGGAGCAATCATTTTGCATGGACCACACCATTCTGCCCAAAAATCAACCACAACAGGCGTAGAAGAAGTTAAAACTTCACTTTCGAAACTATCCTTATCAACTTTTATACACGTCATTAATTTATCCTTTATCGTTATTTTTTATAGATTGGTATGATAACAATTCATATCAAGTTATTGCAAAGATAAATTATTAAAGAGTTTTTTGGCACCAAAAATTGTGAAGCGTGTTTATTTGAGCAGTTTTATGAAAATACAAAAGCGTAAAACTACTTCGACGAGAAGAAATAATTTATAAAGCAACTTCATTAAGAAATGCTTCGAGTTTTTCCGGAGGAAGTTTAAAAATTTTCGCTTCTTTACTATAGATAAGTAGTGCTTGGACATCTTTATTGGGATGAATAGCTTGCAACAATTTTCGATAAAGAGCCATTTGTAACCAATGATGAGGCGCAATAGCGTCTTCATTTTCTGGTGGGATTCCTGTTTTAAAATCAGCAAAGATAATGCTGTTTTGCGTGATGTAGAGACGGTCAATTTGACCAGAAATTGCTTGTTCTTTTCCACGAATTTTTACAATACCCATTAAGGGAACCTCAGCACGTGAATGCTCAGAGAAAAGAGGCTTGAGATCAACATGATCTAACATTTTCCAAATATGACGAAGAGCATCTTTTCTTTGGCTCTCCTCCCAATGAGAGGCTTTGATATTGAGATAGTTTTGAGCATACTCTTGACGCTTTTCTGGAGGGCAGTCAGGTAAATATTGTAATAATCGGTGAATGAGATAACCATATTCAATAAAAAAAGCTCTGTTGCTGTTTATTTCCCCTAAAACAGGTGAAGTGAAAAGCTGTTTTGGGTTTGAGGAAAGTTCTGCATCAGCTTCAATGGAAAGGCTTGCAACAGAGGGTTTTAACGGTTTTGGGAGTGCTGGTTCTGCTGGTGCTTTATGAGAGAAAAAAGTAGGCAAAGGGGGTAAAGCTTGACTTTCAGCAAAAGGAACTTCTTGGTTTATAGAAGCAGCAGAAGAAGACGTAATGCAATAACGCCAAGCTGCAATATCTTCCGCAGGGCCTTTTATAGCAACCGCATGGGGTTCAAGGGCTTTTTTTACCAATTGGAGCCATGTATCAGAGGGACTTTTCTGACTTTTATTATATCCACAAACAAATAAACGATCTTCAGCGCGTGTCATTCCTACGTAAAGAAGGCGTCTATATTCTTCTTCTGCACGTTCTTTTAAATGTGAAATTGCTCGTTTAGAGAGTTTTGTATCAAACTTTTCATTGGGGCGCCAAATAAAAGCTTGTTGTTCGTCCTCTTGTGCCTTGTTTAAAGGAACGTTAAGCAAATGAGGCGCATGCTGAGGATGCCAAATCGCACTACCAGGATCAACTAAAAACACAACAGCAGCCTCTAGTCCTTTTGCGGCATGAACAGTCATGATGCGAATTTCTTCATTGTTTTGTTCAAATTCACGTTTAATTTCTGGTTCGCTTACACTTAATGTTTCTAAAAAAGCTTGTAATCCTGGTAAGCTTGTTTTTTGAATGTTAAGCGTATAATCCATAAAAGCATCGAGCACATCATTGGCTTCAGATCCTAAACGAGACAGAATTTTTTGTCTTCCCTTATCATTATTTAAAATATGGCTATAAAACTCAAAAACCGGTATTTGATCCACTAAAGTGCGATAATGGCTTAACTTTTCAAAAGCATCTTTAAAAGACGCTTTCGATGATGCATGCTCACATAAACTTTGCCAAAGAGAGCCGGTTCGGTGTACGGCAAGCTGATAGAGTTCCTCTTCACTCAAAGCAAAAAGGGGGCTTTTTAATACGCAAGCAAGAGAAAGATCATCTTGTGGCTGCAAAACAAAACGCGCAAGCGCCATTAAATCACGAATACTAATATGTTTGGTGAGTTCTAAACGATCAACCCCTGCTACAGGAATATTAAGCTGTTTAAGAGCACGGGAAAGAGCTGAGACAAATTTACCACGTTTACGGACCAAGATCATAATATCACTTGCCCGTATTAAGCGTCCCTTTGCTGGAAGCATTTCGCCTTTTTGTAGCCAATCGGCAATCGTTTCAGCAATTTTTTCTGCTAAACGGACTTCAGGAGTATCTAAATGATCAACAGCAGCATACCAATC
This sequence comes from Bartonella sp. SL320, assembly GCF_059687635.1. NCBI lineage: Bacteria > Pseudomonadati > Pseudomonadota > Alphaproteobacteria > Hyphomicrobiales > Bartonellaceae > Bartonella > Bartonella sp. SL320. Next base: position 74,802 of record NZ_CM185143.1, read on the forward strand.
ATGCGGAAATTCGCTTGTTTCTTTGGAAATGGCATCCCATATAACAACTTCACCCGGACTGTGCACACGAATGGCTTCATGCACCGTCTTTGTATTTTCTGCCGAAAGTCCTTTATAATTTTCTGGTGTTTCAAAAACCAGATCAACGCTTTTAAGAACATCTGCTGTAGAACGAAAAGAATAATGCAATTGTATTTTTTCAAATTGCTGTTTTGTTTGCTGCACTTTTTTTTGAATGATTCGTCCATTTGCAGCAAAATTTTCTGGAGCAGCTCCTTGAAAAGAATAAATAGATTGCTTTTCATCTCCAACAGCAAAAAGAGTTCGTATATTTGTTCGTTGGCTATACCCTGAAAAAAATTCTTGTGCCAAAAGTTGAATAATTTGCCATTGCTCTGGGTTTGTATCTTGTGCTTCATCAAGCAGAATATGATCAAGCCCTTGATCAAGTTTATAATGTACCCATTGGCTTGCACCTTTGCGCTGTAACAAATGAAGTGTACGCTCGATAATGTCGTCAAAATCTAAGAAGCCATTGGCTTTTTTTAGATTCGCATAGATTTCGAGATAAACGGCACACAGCTGAAAAGCAGCCATGTTGAGGGTAGCAACTTTTGCGCATTGGTATTTTTCTAAAAGAACAGAAATTTTGCTTTGTTTATCTTCAAGCATTTGTTGAATAAAAGGAAAAATTTCATCTGACTTTTTACGAAATAAATGTGGAAAATTACGTGGTTTACCCTCTGTGGTCAAATAAATATCAGAGATAATATTGAGAATATTGGTCTCATCACGCGCTTTTTCTAATTGGAAAAATTTTTCCACTATATCTTTCAGATTTTGGCTGCCGTTGGTTTCACAATGCTTAAGCGCATAAAGAGGAAGACGCGCAATTTGTTGAATTTGTTCCAGCAAAAATTGGTTTGTTTCACCGGGCGCTAAGTTAAAAAGCGCACGAAACTTTTCTTCTCCATTTTCAGATAAAAGAGAAGATAAAAAGTTAGAAATTTTATGTTGCTTTTCAGCTGCTTCATAGAGAAGTTTGTTAAAAGTATGTTCGCTAATAACTTTAAGTAACTGTTGTAAAGCAGGCTGTACATCACGACGTGCCAAAAGTTGGCGACGGGATTCTTGTCGTAATTTTTTGTGACTGACATCATCGGGAATTTCAAAATGCTGTGCAATATTGGCTTCCAACATAAATTGATGCAAAAGAGATTCACAAAAAGCATGAATCGTTTGAATTTTTAAGCCACCAGGTGTTTCAAGCGCACGCGCGAAGAGTTGTCGCGCATACGTTAATTTTTGCGCATTGACGGGTTTATTTTCAAACCGTGTCAAGGTTTCTTGCAGCTGTGCATCATCCAGTTCATTCCAACTGGAAAGCGTGCGAAAAATTCGTGATTGCATAACAGCAGCAGCAGCTCTTGTATAAGTAAGGCATAAAATACGTGCTGGAGGCGTACCGTTTAAAAGCAAACGAATAACACGTTCACTTAAAACGTGCGTTTTTCCAGATCCTGCATTTGCAGAAACCCACACGTTTTTCTGGGGATGTGTTGCCGTTGCTTGTGCATCAAGAGCGGCTTGAGGAATAGAAAAAAAAGTCATGATTACTCTTCTTCATGAAAACCAATTGACCATTCCCACAACCGTGCTAAATGGTCGTAGTCACCTTCATACCGTTTTTCCATGGGAACAGCATGTGAGAGATAGCCTTGTTGTGGATTTTGATAATACGTTATCAGCGCAATAAGATTTTTCCAGGCAATTTCACCAAGATTAACGGCACTAAGATATGTTTTTTTGTCTTTTTCCGTTACAAGAATAGATTGGGATTTAATTTCACCTTTTCCGTTCAAGGGAATGTAAAATAAATTTGAAGGGACAAGATCTTGAAAATCTGGAAATGCCCCTTCCATCAGCAAAGCTGTTTCTAAAGCCAATTGCGGAAATAATAATTCACGAACCTTTTTTGATGAAGGGGGAGTTCCGGTTTTAAAATCTAGAATTTCAACCGTTTTGTCTGGCAACACATCAAGTCGATCAGCCCGTCCTGAAAGGGTTACCCCTGTTGTGCCTATAGGAATTTTTTGTGAGACCACTTCAGCATAGCGCTTTCGCGGTCCTAAACTTTGTTCCCATTGAATAAGAAATGGAGCAAGATTTTCAAAACTGTTCCACCAAACTGTTTCAATATCGGGTGGAAAATTGAATTTATCAAATTCTTTACGTCCAATAGAAAGCAGGACATCTAATGCATTTTTAGCATTCGGATTTTCTATTTGTGTGCAAAAATTTGCAAGAATAGCGTGATAAAGTATTCCACGCTCACTAGCACTAGGATCATGAATCAGTGCTTTAAGGGGTTTGAGCCGTAGAATTTTTTTTGCATAAATAGCATAAGGATCATATCGCAATGTTTCTATTTCAGTAACTGAAAAATGACGCGGTCGCATCTCAAGGGGAGGAATAGGGCAAGGACGTTCTACATCAGAAATCATGCTTGTATGATCAAGCATCTTAGTCCAGTGACGTAGTATTTCACCGCGTGCACGAATTTGTTTCCAAACCTGTTTTCCTACAACGGTTTCTATGCGTTGTAGCCAGCGTGAAGGAATAGAAGGCGTATGATTAACGCGCAATGCGCGAGTCATCACCACTTTATCCATTCCCATAGCCCATTGAAAATCATGCGCCGAAAGACCAATACGCTGCTCTGGTGGTTCCAGCGTTAACATCATTTTCATCGGTCGTGATAAAAAAGCATCATTTTTGGCTGATATCGGCCATGATCCTTCATTAAGACCACCAATAACCACGGTATCAACCGTTTGCAAACGTGATTCCAAAGTACCCCAGATGAATAAACGTGGATGTCCTCCAGGTGAAGGTGTAACGGAACGCGTTGCGATCAATGCAGAAAACATAGCAGGCCATTCGCTAAGATGAAATGTTAATCCTGATTGATCACTGACCAATTCACGCAAAAAATTTGATAGAGCATGTCCTGCTTCGTGTTGATAAAGATGAGCAAGAGAATTATCCTCATTGCGACCAAAATTTTCAAAAACCTCAACCGTTGCTATCGCAGCTTCATTGATGGTGCATTCTTTCTCTTGTTTCAGAAGAGAGGCTAAAGGTTCAAAAGCTTTCTTTAAAAGCTGACAAAGGAGACGTGCTTCTTCACATTTCTGCTGATCAAGGGCATTGATTTCAGAACAATCATGGAAATATGTTTCAATCCATTTTTCAAGAAATTGATCACATTCGCAAAGATTGATGCGTCCTGTATTCCCTCGAAGAACAAAAAATTCAAAATTTTCCGCCATTTCGCGTAAGCGATGACGGTTTTGTTGGAGTGTTGTTAATGGATGTTTAAGAAGGGAAAGAAAAGCAATAGGATCATCAGGTTGTAATATATTTTCTAAAATAAGCCGTAAGAGCGTTACAGGCAATGTTTGTGCAAGGGGTATTCCCCCTGAATCATTTGCTTCAATACCAAATCGCTGCAATTCCGCAGCAACACGGCGTGCCAAATTACGGTCATTGGTAATAAGAGCAGCAGTTTTTTGGGGTTCTTCAATAGCTTTGCGTAAGGCAACCGCGATAGCGAGAGCTTCTTCACGTTCATTGATAGCTTCAATAAACGACCAGTCTGCGCAAATCTCCTCATAATCATCACGGACAATTTGTATCCATTTATCGGTTGTAGAAGCGGGACGTAATGCTTCTGATAAAAGCGCCATTCGTCTTTTCTTTACTGTACTTTGTTGACCAATTTCGCAAACATGGTCACGTGGACACTCCATGAGAGTGAGAAGTTTTTTTAAATGATATTGAGGATGACTAAAAACATTTTCTGCATGATCAAAAAAATCAGAATCTGTTTTTTCTTTATTCATTGTGCTGAGTGCATTCCATTGTTCTTCATCCATATGGAAATCAAGGCCAGGAAGAACAACTGCCCCTTTTGGTAGAGAGGCTATAACCTTTAAAAGACGAGAAACGGCGGGAATAGAACCCGATACACCAGCCGCAATAATCGGTTTATCAGATTGGGCGCGTTGTAATGTTTCTGCATGCATGGTGAGTGCTTTATTACGCCACTCAGCGGGATTATTTCGTTGCCTTTCTGTTAAGATTTGTGGCCAATTTTGTGTAACAATCGTCAGAAAATCGAGCGTTATTTGCCACCATTCAGCAACCGTATCAGGCGCAATATCTTTAAGTTTTGACCAGTCTGCTGCTTCTGTTTCAATTTCATCCATCAAATGCGCTAAATCTTGCGCAAGCCAAATGGCATCGGCACTATGCGCCGGAATCAGCACATCTTCTGTCCCAAACATAGCACGCAGATGCGCCGGCAATTTTTCACGCCATGGACGAATAAGGCGCGCTAAAAGCAGCAAGCGTTCACTTTCTCCAATAGGCGGATTGAGAGCGCTGGTATGATTTTCAACAAACAGGAAACTATCTTCGTCAACATCTCCTAAAGCACGAATGGTTGGCAAAAAGGTTGACTGTGTATCGCTTCTTTCAACAAAAGCTAAACGCAAAGCACGAGCCGCACGACGTGTTGGAACATAAATAAGGCTATCAGCAAGAGCGGTTTGAATATCCCCATTGGGCGCAAAATTATCAATAAGAGTACCAGAGAGCAGCGCATCAACAAAGTGAGGCAAAAAAGCTGTTCCAGAAGAAATAGAAAAAACACGCGGTTTATAGGTCATACGAGCTCATATTTGAGATAACAAATTGCATCTTATTGATTATTTGAATCATTTTGACTGTATACAATTTTCATTACAAGGAAAAACTGAAAAACTATCCTTATACAGGATATTTTTAGCTTAGATTTTTACAAAACATCGAAAGACATTCTATGTCTTAAACCATCATGAAAAAATATATCAAAATTTTCCTGATATTTTTCAACGAAGAATGAGTTGTATTTTAGCTAATATATTGATTTATAATGATAATCTATCGATATTCAATTTGAATTATAACCTTGAATACCCTAAGATTCTTTTATTTTAAATCTGTGTATGTTGAAACAATCAAAACCATCCCCTTGCACATTATCAAGTAAGATCAGCGTGTGGAGTAAAACGGTACAAGAAAGGCGTGGCTTTTCATGAATCATTGAGAAGTTCTAAAAGTTAATTCGCAACATTTTAGAGCTAGCACATTAGAGCTAGCACAAATGTGTGATGGTGTTGGCTTGCTCTTAAGACGGGATTGCGCAATAGATTTATCGCTATACCCTTCACAAGCGCCATCGCAAAATGAACTTGAAGACATTGAGAAATTTTTTTTAAAGCCCGTGAATGTGCAATACGATAGTGCTTTGCTCTATGTGAAAAGCGGAATCCCCTTAAAGAATATGAGAAACCAAAACATGAGACAATAAGCAAACTTCATTATTTAAATAGGTGTTCAAAACAACACATCATCCTGTTGCAAAGTTACACGTTTTTTAAAAGAAGCATCTCTTACGCACGCAAGCCTACCGCATAAATGAATGCTACATCGTAAATAATATAATACATAGCATACCGTAAAATCTTTCATGTATGAGACAAAATTCATCGCACCCCACCAATTTTTACTTTAGAAAGCAGCAAACCGGCAACATTATTTTTCCTCTCATCCAATATTTGGACAGTTCTTGGGTATGGAGAAGAGGTATTTTATTTCTTTTTTCAAATTTTTTTACACACACACCAATCCTATTCATCGGTATTGCCAGTAAATGGTTGTTATTGTTTTAATAGAGGCTTCCAAATGAAAGAACTTCATAATATTTAGATTCTTACATCCCTGGTAAAGGCGATAAATGATCATTATAAATCAAGTCGTTGTATAAAATTTTTTTCTTTATTTTAAGAGCGCACTTGATAATCTTTAACAGCAGAAAATTTTATTTTAGGGGCTCTTTCTGCCTCATAATTCAATGAAAAGTGGTTCTCTGCTAAAAAAACTGGATCACCTTCTAAATCATACGCAATAGCAGAACGGTGATTGCTGAGAAATTTTTGCAACTCATCTTTGCTCTGCGCAGAAATCCAACGGCACAAATTAAAGCGCGCTGACTCAAAATTCACCGGTAAAGAATACTCTATTTTTAATCGTTCTTTTAAAACATCAATTTGCAAAGCACCAATAACCCCAATAAGAGAAGGAGACCCATCATCAGGAATAAATAATTGCACAACCCCTTCTTCAGCCATTTGTTGCAAAGCTTCTTTGAGTTTTTTTGCTTTCATTGGATCACCCAAACAAACACGACGCAAAATTTCTGGTGCAAAATTAGGTACACCCTTAAAGAGGACATCTTCTCCTTCTGTCAAAGTATCACCAATCCGTAATGTTCCATGATTAGGAATTCCCACGATATCACCCGCATAAGCTTGATCAGCAATTTGGCGTGAACGTGCAAAGAAAAATTGTGGGGCCGAAAGTGTTATTGGTTTTCCTGTTCGAACCAACTTTGTTTTCATACCACGTTCAAGTGTTCCCGAACATACCCGAAAAAATGCAATACGATCACGATGATTAGGATCCATATTCGCTTGAATTTTAAAAACAAATCCCGTCATTTTAGGTTCTATTGCTATGATCTCGCGTTGATCTGCACTTTGATCACGAGGACTTTGACCAAAATCAATGAGTGCATTGATCAAATCACGAACACCAAAATTTCGTAAAGCCGAACCAAAATAAACTGGCGTCATATGACCTTCATGGAAAGCTTGAAGATCAAAGTTTTTGCAAGCACTTCGAGCGATTTCTACCCCTTCAATAAAAGTTGAACGTTGATACTCTGGAAGTAAATGGACAATTTCACTGGGGTCTGAAACGATCCGCTGTGTTATTTCATCGTCTTTTTGACGAAAGCGATTATGATGAAGATCATAAGTGCCAACAAAATCTTTACCCGTCCCAATCGGCCAAGTTATGGGTGCGGTATCAAGCGCTAACTTTTCTTCAATTTCGTCTAAAAGCTCTAATGGATCACGTGCCTCACGATCCATTTTATTGATAAAAGTAACAATAGGAATATCCCGCATCCGACATACTTCAAATAATTTTAGTGTTCTAGGCTCAATCCCGCGGGCCCCATCCAATACCATGACAGCACTATCAACCGCAGTGAGTGTGCGATAGGTATCATCTGCAAAATCTTCATGGCCTGGAGTATCTAGGAGATTAAAAATATGATTTTCATATTCAAATGTCATCACCGAAGTCACAACAGAAATACCACGATCACGCTCAATATTCATCCAATCAGAACGGGTTTGAATACGATCTTTTTTGGCTTTTACCTCTCCTGCAAGTTGAATAGCGCCACCAAACAATAACAGCTTTTCTGTCAATGTTGTTTTTCCAGCATCTGGGTGAGCAATAATTGCAAATGTACGGCGTCGCTTTACTTCTTGCACTCTTCGTTCCATTATTCCTCCATATGCCGCCGTGCAAGCGCTTCAGCAATCAATGCACGCATTTCATCAATTCCATAAAGCGCTATAAATGATCCCCATCGAGGACCTCGCTCTTGTCCTAAAAGAACTTCATACAACATTTGGAAAAAGACATTGGAAACACCAGGTCCCCCTTCGGGACTTTTTTTGCTATGATCTTGGTAGCGTTCCGTTAACCGTGCAACATCAAGAAGCGTATTTTGCAATATGTTGCCATCAAAAGTTTCAGGCAAATTGGCTAACTTTTCATCAATTTGTGCTAATGTTGCACGTTCGCTGTCATCTGGTAGACGAAATTTTTTATTGGGTTTAACAAAGACATCAAAATATTTAATGGCAAATTGCACCAATTGATCCAGTTCTGGATAAGTTTGTGCATTGGCTCCTTGAGCATAACGAGAAATAAAACCCCATAGAACCTCTGCATTCTCTGCATTTGAAGCACTGACCAAATTTAAAAGCATGGCAAAAGATACCGGCAAATCAACCTTTGGTGGAGAGCCATTATGAATATGCCATACAGGATTATTAAGACGCTCTTGCCAACTTTGACGACCATAGGCTGAAAGATGTGCATAATATTCATCCACGGCTTTGGGAATAACATCAAAATAAAGCCGTTTGGCTGTTTTAGGCTTTGAAAACATATAAAGCCCTAAACTCTCTGTCGGGGCATAATTAAGCCATTCATCAATGGTTAAACCATTTCCCTTGGATTTGGAAATTTTCTGACCCTTTTCATCTAAAAAGAGTTCATAGTTAAATCCTTCTGGAGGTTTTCCACCCAATACTTTACAAATTTTAGAAGAAAGATTTGTGGAATCGATAAGGTCTTTTCCTGCCATTTCATAATCAATGCCAAGCGCTGTCCAACGCATAGCCCAATCAACCTTCCACTGGCACTTAACCTTGCCCCCTGTGATCTCTGTTTCTATGGTTTCGCCTGTTTCAGGCTCGATATACGTGACTGTTCCTTTTTCAACATTCCGCGCAATCATCGGAACCTGTAATACTTTTCCAGAAAAAGGAGAAATCGGCAAAAAGAGTGAATAGGTTGCTTGTCGTTCTTCACCCAATGTTGGTAAAATAATCGCCATCACTTTGTCATAACAGGCAAGAATTTTTAAAAGTGTTTCATCAAAACGACCAGAACTGTAATAATCCGTAGCACTTGCAAATTCATAATCAAAACCAAAACGATCAAGAAAAGTTCGTAAACGCGCATTATTCGCTGCTCCAAAAGAAGGATAATCATCTCCAAAAGGATCAGGGACACGGCTTAACGGTTGACCAAGATAACGCTCCATCTTCTCACGATCAGGTACATTCTCAGGAACTTTGCGCAAACCATCCATATCATCAGAAAAACAAAGCAATTTTGTTTTTACTTTATTTTCTGTGAGAATATGAAATGCATGACGCACCATGGTTGTACGTGCAACCTCTCCAAAAGTCCCAATATGTGGTAAACCAGAAGGTCCATAACCCGTTTCAAATATTACACTTTCTGGATAACCCACCTTTTCATACCGTTTGATAATCTTACGTGCTTCTTCAAATGGCCAAGCTCTCGATTGAGCAGCCGCATCTTTTAATTCAGGCGTAAGGTTAAGGGCATCAAACGGATCACGCATTATTATTTATCCTAAAAATTATACTCTTTAAAAATAGGGTGTATGGTTCTTGAATTTATTCGTCAATAATAGCAAGCAAAAAGATGAAAATTTCTTTATATTCTTAAGCCACAACACAAAAACTTCCCTTGCTGTAAACATATTTCGTTCTGATAAAAATAAAAAATATTCAATATTATAAAGCAAAAATTATCTCATTTTGATTATCAAAGCCTTCATTGCTTTTATCATGAGAATCGCTGATTATGTTATGTTGATCAGCAAGCCAGCATTATCCCGCACTTTGCCAGCTCTAAATATTGTTTCCCCCCTTGACACTTGAGATGTATACAGTTTCACCTTCACATCAGCTCACGCCTATAACGTGTAAGCAAATAAATTTTTTTTATTCAAAATGAGAGATATTTGAAATAAGAGCATTATACGCTATTGAAGGTTTTTATTCAATAGAAATAACGCTAAATGATCATTATAAACCAATAGGATAAAGCATAAAAACGAAGTCTTTAATACTGAACGAAAAAACTGCAGAAAAATAGATAAAAATGCTTAAATGAAGCATTTCATACAAAAGCACTAATCTACATTAAACTTGCCACAGTGAAATTTTTTATTTCTTTTATTTAATAACCTTGATGACGCATGGCCAAATGTACATACAAACGCAGAGCATTTAATTTAATAAAACCCGTCGCATCTTTTTGATCACAAGCGCCTTGATTATCCTCGATAAGTTGCCAACTCACTCGAATAAAGTTGACTTTTGACTCCCTTCAACAATCACATTCCCTTTATAGAGTTTTAATGTGACTTCATCTTTAATATATTCTTGGGATAAATTAATTTCTGCCTGCAACATCTTACGTTCAGGTGAAAACCAAAAACCATAATACATAATAAATGCGTTCTGCATAACGTGGTATCAATTCATCTTTTAAATGTGCTGGAATACGATTTAGCGTTAAAGATTCTATCGCTCTATCAGCCGTTAAAAGGACGATCCCTCTTAGTATTTCATAAATACCCCACGATTTCATACCCTCAAAGCGATTTTCTACCAAATCTAATCGACCAATACCATTATTGTGTCCATAATGACTTAATTCTGCAAGTAAAGTTGCAGGAGATAAATTTTTTCCATTGATTAAAACCACATCGCCTTTTTTAAAGCTAAAACAAATTTTCTAATATTTTGTCACTTTTTTCACTCTAAAGTTCTATACGAACTGCTTTTTATCAAGAAATAAAAACAATGTAGAAAGTATAAAAATACTCTTTAAACAACATTAAAAAGACTCAAAAAGCGTAAATAAGGAGCCCTCAAATTATAACAGAGTGAACACTGCTTAAAATAATAGGAGATTTACGTGTCATTTCTACCGGAGTGGTCTATTCTTGTACAATTCGCTTTAGCTTCGTTGATTTTAGCACTTATTCCAGGACCTGATATGATGCTTTCTGTAGGGAGAACCATTACACAAAGCAAAAAAGCGGGAATTATATGTGCCTTGGGAAGTGCAACAGGGTTTGCCATTCAAGTTACCGCTGTAGCACTTGGCTTATCAGCGCTTATCTTTGCTGCACCACACACTTTTGTTCTTCTGAAAATTGCGGGCGCCTTTTATCTCTTATGGTTTTCCTTCCAAGCATTACGAAGAAAACCGACATTTTCTTTTGAACCAACATCTTCTAAATCTCACAGTTTTAAACGTAACTATTTTGCTGGTATTGGAATTAATCTTCTCAATCCTAAAGTCATACTCTTTAACGCAACATTCTTACCACAATTTATTGATGCGAATGATCCTATGGCAACACAAAAGTTACTCTTTTTAGGACTTTCTTATATTCCTATTTCTTTTCCCATTACAATTTCAGTTGTTTTTACAGCACACAAACTTACCAAAACCCTTAAACAAAACCCTCTTTATCTTCGCTTTCTCGACTGGCTTATTGCAGGTATTTTCACCAGCTTTGCCCTTCATCTTCTTATCATTACAAAAAATTGATTTATAAGGTGTAATTTATCGTTTTTAATTTAAATAAAAACTCTAAATATAGTGAAACTCTCTCATTTTAAAGCTGTTTATGTTGAATTAAATAATCGCTTTTTCTTGGACTTCACAAGAGATGGACTTAACAAGAAAAGATGAAATTGTCATATGGATAAAAACAACTAAAAAAGAGTATCTCTTATAAAGCGTCTTAAAAACCAAAAGCTTTTACAACATTAGGGTATGAAAAATAAAACAGACTTAACCACTTAAACCTCTATTGAACGTAAAGATGTGGAAGCCCCCTACGTTTCACAGAAGCTTTTTACACCTTACAGGCATTGTCATGAGATAAGTATCTTCAGAAATACTTAAAAAAATATGTCATTAGACAACACAATAATATTTGTGTTTTAGACACCCTATTTTGTAAGTGTGTCGTAATCTTATTAAAGAACGTAATAAACAAAAACACGAGGCAATGTACATTTCCACTCTTTGGAATATATTATTGTCAATGCTTTTAAAAGTCATAAAGCCAAAGTCAAAGAGTGTAGAAGCGAGGTGGAAATATATGGCCCGTGAGACCTTCCTCTAAATTAGGCTCGTTCCTCATTTCAGAAATTACGCAAAAAGACTCTATGTAATATCTTTTTCCCTATTGAACCTATAAAAGCTAGAACATTCGTCTCGTACTGATCCAGTTTTATTTCACATATACTATCGCATGAGATTTTGAATTGATTCATAGAAAAAAGCACAAGCTTTATATCATTATAACGCTGAAAATTACGTTAACGAATGATCAATGGCATTCTCAAGTTTCAAACGTTCAGATTTCCGTAAACGCTCTGAAGCCGATTTAAGCTGTCCACATGCCGCTAAAATATCGCGTCCACGCGGTACCCGGATAGGAGAGGCATAGCCTGCTTGATTAACAACATCAGCAAAACGTTCGATTTGCTCCCAGTCAGAACATTGATAATTACTCCCTGGCCACGGATTAAAAGGGATTAAATTGATCTTAGCAGGAATCCCTTTCAATAACTGAATCAATCGCTTCGCATCATCTAAACTATCATTGATATCTTTCAGCATAACATATTCAAACGTGATTCGTTTTGCATTCGACAAACCGGGATAATTACGGCAAGCATCCATTAACAAAGCCAACGGATATTTTTTATTGATGGGAACAAGCATATCCCTCAGTGTATCATTTACAGCGTGGAGTGAAATTGCTAACATAACACCAATTTCTTCCCCGGTTCGGATAATTCCAGGAACAACTCCACTGGTTGAAAGCGTAATTCGGCGTTTTGATAGAGAAAGACCATCGCCATCAGAAGCAATCAATAAAGCTTTTTTGACTGCTTCAAAATTATAAAGAGGCTCTCCCATTCCCATCATAACAATATTGGTAATTTTACGCCCTTCAACGGGAACAATTGCCCCGTCAGGAGTATCTTTATCAGGAAAATCACCTAAACAATCACGTGCAACCAATAATTGTGCCAAAATTTCTTCTGCCGTCAGATTGCGAACAAGCATCTGCGTTCCTGTATGGCAAAAAGAGCAGGTTAACGTACACCCAACTTGCGATGAAAGGCATAAAGTACCACGTCCTTCTTCAGGAATATAAACCGTTTCAACTTCAACAGGCCTGCCAGCCCCACGTGCTGGAAAACGCAAGAGCCATTTACGTGTACCATCTTTTGATATTTGTTCTCCAACAATTTCCGGACGAGCAATGGAAAAATGACGTTCAAGTGTTTCCCGCATTACTTTAGAAATATTCAGCATTTCATCAAAATTTGAAACGCCGCGTACATAAAGCCAATGCCAAAGCTGACGTACACGCATACGCGTTTGACGTTCTGGTATACCAACTGTCTTTAAAGCTTGCACCATTTCATCTTGCGATAAGCCAATTAAAGAGAGCTTAGAACTCTCCTTTATCACCACATTATCTGTTTTTTGCGCAAAACATGAACCAACTGGTCTAAGGTCATAAGAAATGGCCATTGCTTTCCAATTCACATCACTATTTTAGAAATTATCAAAACCTTAATGGCACTTTTGAGCTGCATTTAAGGCAGCAGTAACCCCTTTTAAGGAATAAGTATAGGTGGTATGCGTTCCCCGTTTTGATATCGCTTTTACCGTCATATTGTTTCCAGCACGCATAGCAGAAACAAGCTGCTTTTCTAGCTCTGATGACGCTAACCAAGCTGAGGAATCTTTCGTGAAAAAATCAAAGTCCTTACCTCCAATGGTCACCGTTACTCTTGACCCTTCTTGAAGCGTATAACCAGCCATAAACTGCGGTTCAAACGAAATAGGTGATTGAGAACGTTTGGTAACTAAGAAAAAATTATCACCATGATTAACTGTTGTTGGAAGAGATTTCAAAGGAACCGATAACACATAACAAATCGTATTTTTTGGCGATTTATAAGAATAGGCTCCCCACGCTTCAAATTGATTTAAACGGCTTGGCGTTTGTGCACATGCTGCTCCTGCTGTAATTAGAACCATTACAGACGCAGCAATAACAGTTTTTTCAAACATATTCATTTAGCTCACTTCTTTAGTTTATAACAATATTCTCTTCATCAGAAAAGTTTAATAAAAACTCCTCAATATTCATGTGTAATTATCCTAATTCCTTCAATAAGCGAAATATTTTTACACCAATCAGAATAGATTTTTACGTTTCATTGTGACCTTTTAGTCGTTACAAAAATATGAACTTTTTATTCAATCATTACATTAAAAAATAGCATGTGTTTGATTTCACACTACCCATTTCGTTTTTGTATAAAAAACGATCTCCTTAAGCAATAGAACTTCAAAACAAGACGGAAATATACCACTACTCTGTTAAGAAATAAACCACGCTCTTTATACCACAAGCATCTCACAAGCAATCTGCTGAAAAATACCGAAAATACACCCCGTACTCCCTCAAAAAATTTCACAGCCCCACACACTATCACTTCTCGATGTTACACATTCAATACATGTATTTTCGTAAAATAATCCACCTTTTATTGATTATAGTGCATTCATACTTCGTATTCAATATCGTCTCGACATCACATTTCCACAGTTTTAAAATGATCTTGCAAAAAATAGTCAAGTATTATCAATATATTAATCATGAAACATAAAGAGTTCAGATTCTGCCTCAATAATAATGTGCAATTTTGTTTCTTTATGATTCCATTTCCTTATATATTTCATTTTCAATGATTAGTTTCTAAAATGATTTTAGCTGCTTATACGGGCTTAGCCATATTATTTTAGTGTACAAGATAATACCTTTCTTGCTGTTACCAAAATCTTCTCAAGCGTTCTTTTGTTTAATTTCTTCAGCTTATTTTTAGGTAATTTATAAATAAAAATATAAAACTTTTTCTTACAGCAGCTCTATAATTTTCATCTTATCGTTTTTTAAACAGCATTTTACTCAATTAAAACGTCGTTGAATAAATCTTCCTATAAAACGCTTTTACCCAGTCTAAAACTATCATTTTCATTCGTACCGTATAAAATTATTTTTTAGTGTGAGCCCTATACAACGACCAACATTTAAACGACCTTTAATAAAAAGGATCGATCTCCCCCCTCTCATAAAAAGACATAGTATATCTCTTTATTTCTGCATTTCTGCTTGAGCCTTATTATTATTTCTAAACATTCAAACTCAACTTACGAATAAATTTTTCTGTTAATTTCTTCTTCGCCCTCAAAGGACGAAGATTCTTAACCCAATCTAGACCTGTAAACAGTTCGAATCTTGTCGAGCGCTCTCCTCTTTTCTTCTCACTCAGGGAATTTACTTAAATTAAAAGCTCTAACAAACAAATCCTGCTTGTAAAATATTTACGAGATATTCTAAAAACACTTAATGTATTAAGAAAATTTACATACCTTATCTCACGACACCTCACATGGCATTGTTTTACAGCATAACAGAATAAACACATGTAAGAACATAATGTTTGAATGCTATATGGCAATAAGAAAAGACACTGACTTCATTGTTATTTATTTCTCTCTAAAAAGAAGTTCGCTTAGAAACGATTTCTCAAAATTGTATGACATAACCTTTTTATCAGCCCCTTAAGATATAAGTTATATTGATTTACACTCTATACGTGTACCCTTTATTGTTTACACACTAACAGTTTTTTTAAGCTGCGTTTGATTCTGAAGTTTGAATCAATAAGGTATAAAGAGCATTAGCATTTTGTGTATTGCGCAATTTTTGCACAACATCAGCGTGACGCAAAACACGTGCAATCTGTGATAAAGCTTTTAAGTGATCTGCACCAGCATTTTCAGGTGCTAAAAGGAGAAAAACGAGATCTATAGGTTCGTCATCGAGAGCTTCAAAATCAACAGGACTTTCAAGACGTGCAAATATACCAATAATCCGATTAATATCAGGTAATTTTCCGTGAGGAATCGCAATACCACCACCCAGCCCCGTTGAACCAAGCTTCTCCCGTTGCAAAACAATATCAAAAATTACATGCTCACTAAGACCTGTCAGCTGAGAAGCTTTTTCGGCTAAAATTTGCAGAACTTGTTTTTTCGAATTAGCCTTAAGAGCCGGAATAATTGCTTCCGGTGCTATTAACTCACTCAAATTCATCCTTTAATTTCCCTTTTACAAGCTCAAACGCTTACCAATAAATTCGGTATAGATATTTAACGTTCTTTCACTTCCGTGCATCATTGTATGTGTTATACTTTTCAAGCTATAATGGGTGATGGCTCAATACATCTCATATCACTTTTAAAACAATAATAGATAGTATTTAGCGCCTCATTAACAGCATGAGAAAACAAAGAAATGAAATTGTTCATAAAATTAATTTCCTTACGATACTAGAAAAGGTCATTATTCATAAATTTATTAAACTTATCACAAAAGTTAATTTATATTCCCCACCAATCTTTTTCATTTAAAAATGAACTCTTAATAAAATGAGAAACATGCAGGGAAAAGTGACCTTTACTTTGATAATTATTGTATAGCCCGAACACGGCCTTATAACAAGAATCTAAAGGCTTTTAGACGTTTAATGATTATTTTAATAAGATTTATAGATTTAACCTGATATCTATAACCGCGCTCCTATTTTAAAATATGCCATACAAACCAATAAAACACGACAATCGCTATTGAATCAATACAATATATAACTGGTGCTTTTATCAAAATATTCGAAACAGTATCATTGATATGTTACTTGATTCGACAGAGCAAAATATGATGAATATCTCTTACCTTTCAATAATACACGCAATTTATTTACAGCCCCGCTTATCACTCATTATCAAGTTAATCTAGTGATATCTTTTCTATGATACAATTATAAAGTAAGCTAAACCAATAAAATAAGAAATTCTTATCTATCGTGATAAAGCATTTTTTACCACTCAATAAAATATTTAAAAACCATAATCATAAAGCAAGTTTTGGCATAAATAAGGAGATTTTCAGTAAGAATGTTCCGTTAAATTTAAATAGAAACTCTTGAAAGCTGTAAAATCAAAGAGAAAACTGATCTCCTAAATAAATTCTGCGAACATCAACGTTGTTTATAATATCATTAGGAGAACCGTGAACCAACACTTTCCCTGTGTGGATGATATAAGCGCGGTCGACAAGCCCTAATGTCTCGCGCACATTATGATCCGTTATTAAAACACCAATACCACGTCGTGTTAAATGACGAATAAGTTGTTGAATGTCAAAAACAGCAATAGGATCAATTCCTGCAAATGGTTCATCAAGTAACATAAAATTGGGACGAGAGGCTAAAGCGCGTGCAATTTCAAGTCGTCGACGTTCACCCCCCGATAGAGAAAGTGCAGACATTTTACGTAAATGATCAATTTTAAATTCATGTAAAAGGCTATCTAACTCTTCACGTTGTTTAAGGCGATCTTTTTCAACCACCTCTAAAACAGCTTTAATATTATTTTCTACTGAAAGACCACGAAAAATTGAAGCTTCTTGGGGAAGATACCCAATACCTAAACGCGCACGTCGATACATCGGAAGATGCGTAATATCAAATCCATCGATTTTAATAGATCCTCCATCAGATTTTATAAGGCCTGTAACCATATAAAAACAAGTTGTTTTACCTGCCCCATTGGGCCCTAAAATACCAACGGCTTCTCCCGTACGAATGCCAAAAGAAACGCCATTAACTGTTGGTCTTCCTCGATAAACTTTAATCAAATGACTAGCAATCAAAGTTCCTTTTAAGCGCTTTTTTGAAGCTTCACTTGCAAAATCATAACGATCAGTCTGTTTTTTTCTTTTGATTCCAAACATGAAATCTTAATGGCCATTCTTTTGATTTTGTTTAAAAATAATAGAAACACGTCCCTTTTTTTTAGACGTCTCACAACCTTCTAAAAAAGCCTTTCCACTTTCCATATTTGCCGTTAGTTTGCACCCCGTTGCCACATTGTCACCATCCGTTAACACAACATGATTCCCCGTTAAGATCATCATGTTTGATTTTCCATCAAAAACGCCTTTATCCCCCGTAGCAACTTGCGTCGCTATTTTTATATAGACTTTTCCTAAAGCTTCCATTTTTTGTATGCCCGACGAACCCAACAAAGCAACCGATGATGCCTTCGTATCTTTCTTGTTTCTATCCTTTTCCTTATAGGCTTTATCGTAATAAACAACTAATTTTGCCGCCCGTAAAAGACGTTGACCTTGCACCACTGAAACATCACCCTTAAAAAGTGCTATCCCTTCTTTATCACGTATTTCTAAAGAATCTGCGTGAAGTTCTACCGGTTCTTTGTCGTTTGATAGACTTATTCCAAAGTGGGCCCCTTCAGCATGTCCTAAAAAGCTTCCTCCTCCTAACATTCCTATGCTAAAAGCAAACGTTATACCTATCCATCTTTTGTGTGGTCTCATTATTTCAATTCTTCTGTTTGTGTATACACATGAATTCTCTTTTAAATATCCCTTAAAGATTCGTATTGATATTGCGTCATTGCTTTTGAAGTACTAAATGCACACCACCATGAAAATAAATGTTTTTTCCTTTGTCTCGAATTTGTAAGGCGTTGGCAGCAAGATGCAAACCGGTTTGCTGGATATTAACACGTTGATCTGTTTCTAACAGTCCCTCAGATAAATTAATACTAGCCGACATAAATTGTGCCATCATCCCATCATCCGTCGTAATGGTGAAAGGCTTATCTAACTGTAAAGAGCCGTTAATGTTATCATAAACACCCCCTTGTGCTGCGAGAAAAACTTGTCTTTGTTGCCCCATAGATGCTTTCGCTGTAATATTTTGCAGCCCAATTATTCCAGAGTGCGTACGATCTTGAAATGCCTTTTCTGCTTTAAGCCAATAAGGTTCATGAGCACGCGTATACCCTTCTAATTTTGGATTGAGTATTGTCAAATTCATCACTTCATTCTCTTCACTATTTAAAGGCATAGAATCAGAAGTAATGGGAACCAAAAAAAACGTAAACCAGCAAAAAACCAGCGCTGAAACCAACGCTAGGAGAGGTAAAAAAACTTTTAATAGGCTAATCCGACGCGAATGACGGGATGCTTTTTTAAAAACATCTCTCAAAGACGATGGCGTTGAAAAGACTTCAGAATGATTGTTAACGGACATACTCTCCTAATCTCTTAAATATTCCGTATTTTTAGTCTGTATAACCTTTATGAGAGATATTTTCAAATTTTGTTTCTTGCAATTTGTTTTTTCTTGGTTTTATTTTGCTTTTATCCGTTTATATATTGTAATATGCATGAAGTGTACAATTATAAAAAAGTTTTTTGTGTGAAAGTGAGGCTATTGTGGTTAAATCAGAGCTTGTGCAAATTATTGCTCGTCATAACCCGCATCTTTTTCAACGAGATGTGGAGAATATTGTAAACGCTATTTTTGAAGAAATTTCGACAGCACTTGCAAATGGCAATCGTGTTGAGCTCCGTGGATTTGGGGCTTTTTCCGTAAAAAGTCGTTCAGCCCGAAATGGACGGAATCCACGAACAGGGGAAGCTGTTGCTGTTGAAGAAAAATGGATTCCTTTTTTTAAAACTGGCAAGGATTTACGCGACCGTCTTAATCAGTGAGAAACTTATGATCATTAAACGTATTATTTTAACAAGTATCTGTGTGTTTCTCACAGCGTTTTTAATTGTCTTTATCGTAGCTAATCGTCAAATGGTTTCGTTAACGCTTAACCCTTTTCGAACAGATTCTGGAAATTTTACTTATCATGCTCCCCTCTTTGTATGGCTCTTAATTTTCTTTGCTATTGGTATTGCATTAGGAAGTTTAATCAATTGGTTGTCCTATTACAAATGCAAAAGAGCTCTCAAAAAAAGCAAAGCTGAGATAGAGAAATTGAAAACGTCTATCGCAAATCTGGTGTAATGGTATTTTTCAGCCCCCTTTTCTCTTTAGTATTTTATATCAAATATAGCGTTAAAGGTACTCTTTTTATTTTTTTCTATACGTGCTCTAATGAACTTTAGCTCTTTTTCACTTTTACGAAACATTTAAGAGCTTTATAATGCAATCTTTATACCTTATGTATCGTGATACAAAATATGCCTGCTCAATTCTTTCAATCCTCCCACAATAATAGATATCCGCAGGAAAAGTTGCCTCTTATTTTAGAAACGAGTACGAGTGAAAGTTATGCTCTCATTGATTCTGGGTGTGGAAAAAAATTAGAGCGTTATGGAGATTATCGAATTGTTCGACCAGAAGGTCAAGCATTATGGAAACCTGCTTTATCAAAAAAACAATGGGCTGATGTTGATGCTATTTTCACAGGTAACCTTGATGAAGAAGGCGTGGGACGTTGGCATTTTCCTAAAGCGCCACTTGATGAAACATGGCCACTTTCTTGGAATGGACTGTCTTTTCTAGGCCGCTTTACTTCCTTTCGTCATGTGGGGGTTTTTCCTGAACAAGATGCCCATTGGCGCTCTATGGAAGAGCAAATTGTTAAAGCCGCACGTCCTATCAAATTATTAAATCTTTTTGGCTATACAGGTGTTGCCTCTTTGATTGGAGCACGAGCGGGTGCAAACGTTACTCACGTTGATGCTTCTAAAAAAGCCATTGTGTGGGCAAAAGCTAATCAAAAAAGAGCAGGATTGCCAGATCATTCTATTCGTTGGATTTGCGATGATGCTGTAAAATTTGTCGAGCGAGAACTGCGTCGTAAGAAAAGCTATGACATGATTCTTCTTGATCCCCCTGCTTATGGACGTGGCCCCCATGGCGAAGTTTGGCAACTTTTTGATCATTTACCAGACATGATTACAAATTGTCGTAAACTTCTCTCTGATAAACCGATCTGTGTTGTCCTTACAGCTTATTCTATTCGTGCTTCCTTTTTTGCACTTCATGCTTTAATGCGCGATGCATTTGTAAACCTTGGGGGTACAGTCGAATCAGGAGAACTCATTTTGCGTGAAGAAGTTGCAGGGCGTGCCCTTTCTACTTCTCTTTTTAGCCGTTGGATTGCTTGAATATGTGTACACCCAAAACTGGTAGAGTGAAAGAAATTACTTCTCTTAGCAACCCCATCATAAAAGATCTCAAAGCACTTAGCCAAAAGAAAAACCGTAATCGTGAAGGCCTTTTCATGGCAGAGGGATTGAAACTGGTTATTGATGCTCTCAATCTCGGTTGGACAATACAAACGCTTATTTTTTCTAAAAGCGAAATTGGTAATGCCACTATCGAAAATACTGCTGCACGCGCTGTAGCCAATGGTGGTTTTGTTATCAAAGCCTCACACAAGGTTATGGAATCACTGACTCGACGCGATAATCCACAAACAGTTATTGGTATTTTTAAACAAAAATGGCAACCTCTTGAAATGATAAAAGGACAGGCTAAAGATGTCTACATCGCGCTTGATCGTGTGCGTGATCCTGGAAATCTTGGGACCATTATTCGCACGGCTGATGCCGTAGGTGCTAAAGGTGTTATTTTAATTGGAGAAACAACAGACCCTTTCTCACCTGAAACAGTTCGCGCAACCATGGGATCTATTTTTTCTATCCCCCTTTATCGTTTTGATGAAAGTGCCTTTTTAAACTGGTCTGCTCACTTTAAAGGCACGATCGTTGGCACGCATCTCAAAGGATCTCTGGATTATCGTGCACTTGATTTGAAAAATAGTCCTATTATCCTTTTAATGGGAAATGAAAAACAGGGATTATCCGATATTCTCACAAATCGCTGTGATAAACTTGCACGTATTCCACAAAGCGGGCGTGCTGATTCGCTTAATCTAGCAGTCGCAACAGCTGTTATGCTCTATGAAATCCGTCGCCCTTATTTAACCTTGGAACCATGCGAGGAAAAAATATGATCCGTAAATCACTTTCTTTTCTTTTCTTGGGCCTAGCAATTACAACAGGGCTTGATCAAGCGGTCAAATACTGGGTTATGCACAATATGCCTTTAGGAACAGAAATCCCGCTTATTCCTTTCCTTTCCCTCTATCATGTGCGCAATTCTGGTATTGCATTTTCGTTTCTTTCTTCCTTTCCTCACTGGGGAATTATTGCCATCACGGTTATTGTAATTATCTTTCTTCTATGGTTATGGAAAAATACTGAGTACCATAAACCTTTAACGCGCTTTGGTCTTGTTCTCATTATTGGGGGAGCAATAGGTAATCTTATTGATCGTATTCGCTTTCATCATGTCACTGATTATATACTTTTTCATATCGATGATATTTTTTATTTTGCTATCTTCAATCTTGCAGATAGTTTTATCACACTAGGTGTTATTGCCATCCTTATTGAAGAATTGCGTACTTGGATGAAAGAAAAAAGTCATTCTAACCATACATCTTCTCATTAATGAGATAATCGCCTTTTTAAAAAAAACAGAGATCTTTAACCATCATAAGCTTAATTACAAATTGATTTCTCTTAGATCGTTCTTGTGGCTCATTGTGTTTACATACTTTTCTTTTCAGCTTTACATTTCCATCTTTGATCACGGTAAAAGAAATAAATTCGGATAGAAATCAATATTTTTTATCCATATACCCTCTCTCCTCTCCTAAGATGAAAATATTTTACAGCATTTAAGTTCTATTTATTTGCTTGGAACAATTGCCCTTCATATATTCTTTTAGTTTTTACAGATATCGTTTTTTACGGTGCTTTTCTTAAGTGTTTCAAAATTTTCTTTATTTGTTTTATATATTGTTTAATCGAGGTATTTTAAAATAAACCTATCGATTATAAATGTAGTTTACCGTTTTTCATGTTGAATCCATTAAAACCATGTCTCTTGTACGATACAAGTGAAGTTTATGTGTGGATAAAAACAATATTATAAAATTATCTCTTATGAATTGTCTAAAGTGCCAAGGATTGTTCCGTAACATTGGAAGCTGATAAATATAACGGTGGAGGCGCGCAGCTTGCTCTTTCATAAGGATAAAGAGGAAGGTCCTCTTACGCCATATCATTCACAAACATCATCGCAAAATGGGTTTAAGAATATTGAAGGATATTTTTACTTCTTTTTCCACATGCCAAATCCTGCTTGTGTCATGCAAGAAAATGATCTTGATTGATTTAATATAAATAGATTTGTCATCAAAGAATCTCACAATATTTTTGACGGAGTATTTAGGACAAAAAATTTATTATCCTTATAAAAAAATAATATATTATTATATATCAATATGTTATATAAATTATTCAATTAAGCCTTCTGGCTGGGCAGATCAGATATAATCTGGAAAGTTGAAGATAGCGTGATGTTACGTGATGCTCCCCTCATCACCGTAAAGATAGATATTTTATGGGTGTGAATTACTAAGATTCCTGTGAATAATAAAAAACTTCAGTTTCATCTTTTTATTGTGCAAAAATATGGCAAAAAAACGTAAATATTTTTCATTAAAATGAACCATTTCCTTACTAATTTGTAAGCTTCTTGCTTCGATAAATCTCTTGTAATTTTTTAATAAATCTCCATAATAAAGGAAAGTATGCTGGAATTCCGCCAGTGATTCTGAAGGTTTTTTGTATTTGCCAAATGAAGGCCTATACAAAGCTTTTCTCTGTAAGGAGAGAGACACTTTTAAAAACCAATATCTGACGGAACATATGCTAAAGGATTTTATATTATGGCTAATTTTAAAGATTTACGTTCGGCGCCTGCTTCTCATGCCGATGCATCAATTGATCAGGGATTGCGCGACTATATGTTGGGTGTCTACAATACAATGGCCATTGGTTTGCTTATTACAGCTGCTGCTGCCTATGTAATTGTGTCATTAGCAACAACAACAGATATGAGCCAAGCAGCCGCTCAAATCAATAGCAGTGTTTATCTAACACCATTTGGCGTAACATTTTATACATCGCCATTTGCTTATATTGTTATGTTTGCACCTCTTGTTGCGGTTTTATTCCTCAGTTTTAAGATTAATACATTGAGCACAAATGCTGCTCGTAGCCTCTTTTTTGGTTATGCTGCGCTCATTGGGCTTTCACTGTCTTCGATCGTTTTGCGTTATACAACAGAAAGTGTTGTTCAAACCTTTGTTATTTCCGCTGCAACTTTTGGAGCCCTTTCGCTTTATGGATACACAACAAAGCGTGATCTTACAGCAATTGGTTCATTCCTATTCATCGGATTGATTGGTTTGTTGCTTTCTATGATTGTAAACATTTTTCTTGGATCAAGTGCTTTGCAATTTGCTATCTCCGTGATTGGTGTTTTTATCTTTGCTGGTTTAACAGCTTACGATACTCAGAGCATTAAGTTGATGTATTATGAAGGAGATGCAAGCGACACCAAAGGGCGTAAAGTTATTATGGGTGCTTTAAATCTTTATCTTGATTTCATTAATATGTTTGTCTTCTTACTACAGTTTCTCGGCTCAAACCGTGACTGATTACAAAAATAATAACTTAATGAGAGAACCTTGTTTCTAAGAGAGACAAGGTTCTTTTGTTTTTAGTATAAGTTTTTATCCTTTGTCTCTTAAGCACTATTCTTTTCGCAAAATGACAAAAATATCTTATAAACAAAAATTCCCTCGGGTTACCGGCTTTGTCCAACAAAAGCTCCATAGCTCTTTTTTAAAGGCAGTCTATAACCGTTCTCATCATCAATCAAATATCCTTAACCCAAATCATCATTATGATCTGACCGTTGCTTCTTATAATGTGCATAAATGTATAGGTGTTGATAAAGTTTTTAATCCTAAACGAATTGTCCGGGTTATTACTGAATTACAAGTTGATATCCTTGCCGTTCAAGAAGCAGATAAACGTTTTGGAGAACGTATTGGTTTGATTAATCTTCAGCTGCTAAAAGCTGAAACTGGCTTGATCCCTGTGCCTCTCGATACTATGTCACCCCATGGTCATGGTTGGCATGGCAATGCTCTTTTTTTGCGAAAGGGATATGTGCGTGACACCTTGCAAGTGACTCTTCCTGGTATTGAACCACGTGGAGCTATTATCGTAGAATTAGAAATGGAAGCAGGCCCTCTTCGTATTATTGCGGCTCATTTTGGCTTATTACGTTATTCTCGTAAACAACAAACAAAAGTGCTCCTTGCAATTTTGCAAAAACGCTCCCTTATGCCTACACTTCTCATGGGAGATTTCAATGAATGGCGAATGGGAAAAGGCTCATCTTTAAACCATTTTTATCCTTATTTTGGTAACACACTTGAAGTTGTACCAAGCTTTCCCTCTCGCTTTCCTTTTTTAGCTCTTGATCGCGTTTTTGCCTTTCCACACCAATTAGTAACAAATCTTGAAAACCACCATTCACCACTTGCACGCATTGCCTCCGATCATTTGCCGATCAAAGCCTATCTTAATCTTGCCAATGCAATGAACATCCTTAAAAATAAATGAAAAAAGTTAATGTGCCTCATCCCAATTTTGAGCCGCCATAACTTTCACTTCAAGAGGCACAGATAAAGATAAAACAGGCATTGTAGCATTTTCCATGATATTTTTAACAACAGCCATGGTTTTTTTGTTTTCTTCTTCTGGTACTTCAAAAATAAGTTCATCATGCACTTGCAGCAACATTTTTGCTGATAGATTTTCTTCTTTTAAAGCATCTTCCATCTGTATCATAGCACGGCGAATAATATCGGCTGCAGAACCTTGAATTGGAGCATTAATAGCCGCCCTCTCATTAAGAGAACGAATTTTTACATTCTTTGCGCTTATTTCTGGATAATGGATACGACGTCCAAAAATTGTTTCTACATAACCATTCTCACGCGCAAAAATTTTTGTCTTTTCCATATAATCTTTAATGCCTGGAAATCTTTCAAAATAAAGTTGAATATAACGACTTGCTTCTTGGCGTGAAATTCCCAATTGATTGGCTAATCCAAACGCTGAAATGCCATAAATAATACCAAAATTAATTGCTTTTGCACGCCGTCGTATATCTGAGTGCATCCCCTCTATCGCAACACCAAACATTTGTGACGCCGTTATAGCGTGAATGTCATGTCCTTTAGCAAAAGCTTCTTTTAATGCTTTTATATCCGCAATATGTGCAAGAATGCGTAATTCAATCTGACTATAATCAGCAGAAAGTAAAACATGTCCTTTGGGAGCAATAAAAGCTGTTCGAATTTTACGTCCTTCAGCAGTCCTTACTGGAATATTTTGCAAATTTGGCTCTGATGATGATAGGCGCCCTGTTGATGTTATTGCCAAAGAATAATTCGTATGAACACGTCCTGTTTTTGGTAAAATATAAGAAGGCAAAGCATCAGCATAGGTCGATTTTAGCTTTGCAAGTTGACGCCACTCAATAATTTTACGCGGTAAAACATGACCTTCAGCTGACAACTCTTCTAAGGTCTGTGCAGAAGTTGACCATTGTCCACCCTTGGTTTTAGCGCCTCCAGGCAATCCCATTTTGCCAAAAAGGATATCCCCTAATTGCTTTGGCGAAGCAATATTAAATTTTTCATCTGCTAATTGAT
This sequence comes from Bartonella sp. SL320, assembly GCF_059687635.1. NCBI lineage: Bacteria > Pseudomonadati > Pseudomonadota > Alphaproteobacteria > Hyphomicrobiales > Bartonellaceae > Bartonella > Bartonella sp. SL320. The sequence goes on from NZ_CM185143.1 coordinate 100,968, forward strand.
AAATTTCTTCTTCTAAAATCAAAGCAGCTTGTGCCAATTCTCCTGAAAGTCGCAATAAAATCTGCCGATCAATAAGAATCCCACGTTCTTCCATTCTTGCAAGAACTTCTACAAGTGGACGATCAAGGCGCTCATAAATTTTTGTCATTCCCCGAGCGACAAGTTGTGGTTTCAAAACTTGCCAAAGGCGTAGCGTTATATCGGCATCTTCCGCCGCATAAAGGGTTGCTTGTTTTAAATCTACTTGTGCAAAAGAGGTTATCTTTTTACCGTTATGCGTTAAATCCTTATAGGCAATTGGTTTATGCCCAAGCCAACGTTCAGATAGATCATCCATGTTATGGGTTAAAGTTCCTGCATCCAAAGCATAAGACAAAAGCATGGTGTCATCAAAAGAACGTATCACAATGTCGTATTGCTTCATCACCAACCAATCATATTTTATATTCTGACCAATTTTTAACACTGCTGAATCTTCTAATAGCGGCTTTAAAAGTTCTAAAGCTTTTTGAGTCTCAATCTGCGAGGCAATACGCCCGCTGCTCAAAAGGTCCTCTTCTCCTTCATCAAAATGTTCAAGAGGTATATAGGCTGCTTTTCCTGGTTGTAATGCGAGTGAAAAACCAACAAGCTTTGCTTGCATCGGATCAAGAGAAGTTGTTTCAGTATCAAAAGCGAAAAAACCCTGCTCTTGTGCTTGTGATAACCACTCTTTTAAAATATCCTCATCAAGAATCGTTGTATAAGTCTCTCTTGTAATTTTTTGGGTTAGTGCTTGATCTTTACGTTTTTGTGCAAAAACTTGAGGAGAATTTTCAGAAAAATTATGATGAGATTTCTGCTCTATATGCTTGGTATTAGAATCATCTTGGTTATTAGGCTTTTCCCATTCAACATTTACATCAAGTGCATCAATAACAGCTGCATCGCATAATGTTTCCTCTGCAACGCGACGCGTTAATGTTGAAAATTCCATTGCTTTTAAAAAAGCAATTAAGCGTGGTCCATCTTGTGGTTCCAAAATAAAATCATCTAAATCACTATCTATAGGAACATCTGTTTTAAGCCTAACAAGTTCACGAGAAATTTTAACCTGTTCACTATAAGCTTGTATGTTTTCACGCCGTTTTGTTTGTTTAATTTCAGTCACACGTTGTAATAAAAGATCAAGAGAACCGAACTGATTTAACAACTGAGCGGCAGTTTTTGGTCCAATGCCTGGAATGCCTGGTATATTATCCGTCGAATCTCCAATTAATGCTTGTAAATCAATCATCTTTTCAGGGGGAACACCCCATTTTTCTATAACTTCTGAAATACCTATATGCTTGTCTTTCATTCCATCATACAAGGATACATGCTGATTGACGAGTTGCATAAGATCTTTATCAGAAGAGATAATGGTTGTTTTTGCACCAACTTTTGTTGCTAATTGTGCATAGGTTGCTATCAAATCATCTGCTTCAAAGCCTTCCTTTTCAATACAAGGCAAATTAAAAGCCTTTGTTGCTTGGCGTATTAACGCAAATTGAGGAATTAAATCTTCGGGAGGTTCAGAGCGATTCGCTTTATATTGAGGATAAATTTGTTTTCGAAAAGTATCAGAAGAATAATCAAAAATAACAGCAAAATGTGTTGGAATAATACCTGTTGCTTTATTGCGGGCATCACAGAGTAATTTCCATAACATATTACAAAAACCAGCTACGGCTCCTATAGGAAGGCCATCCTTTTTACGTTTTAAAGGCGGCAAAGCATAGTAAGCACGAAAAATATAGCCCGATCCGTCAACCAACAAAAGATGATCTGTTGCTTTCATGACAATTTTATTTCTCCATTTCAGCTAAAAAAACACATTACCCTTATATATTTTTTTCACTTTTATTTTAATTTTTTTCATTTTGCCTCTAAAAAGCCATTTTTTCTTTCCATAAGACGTGAAGTCGTTACACATTATATTACGTACCTAGAGCTTTTCTTTGCTGTTACAGGATTAATAGCTTTCATTTTGCTCCTCCTATGATAGCTGAGGTACGATGTAGCGACAGGGTCGTTGTGGTGTTCCCCTCCCCACAACGACCGTTTTTTTTGACATCTATATTTTTCATTTTTAATCTTAAGTAACTTTTTTAGAGAAAGGGTAAGGGTGTTATTCATAAACTTTGAAATTATTCCACAAAGCTTTTTCACCCATTTTATTGATAAAATCAGCGTGCAACTTTTTTTCTTGTGTACTCAATCTTGAAGGCAGAATCTGTGGACGTAATTTAACTGTATAAGGGGCATCTTTATCATTTTGGGTATGTTCATCAGCACCCCTTCTATTATCAAAACCCAATACGCCCTGCTTTCCACCAATCAGTTCAATATAAACATCGGCCAAAATCTCTGCATCAAGCAAAGCACCATGAAGAACACGATGGCTGTTATCAATTCCAAAGCGTTTGCATAAAATATCAAGAGAATTAGGTCCCATAGGGAATTTACGCCGTGCCATAGCCAATGTATCAAGAATATTATCAACACTGATAAGAGGCTTATTGACGCGTTTTAATTCTGCATTAATAAAACCGATATCAAAGCTTGCATTATGCGCGATCATCGTTGCGCCTTTGATAAATTCTAAAAATTCATCAACAATATCACTAAAACTTTTCTCGTTTTTTAGGCGCTCATTGGTTAATCCGTGAATTGCCACAACTTCATCAGGAATAATAACGCCTTCAGGATTTAAATAAACGTGAAACTGGCGCCCCGTAAGATAACGATCAATCATTTCTACACAACCAATTTCAATGATGCGATCTTTCTCTTTATCTAAACCTGTTGTTTCTGTATCAAAAATAATTTCCCGCATGATTTCAATTCTTTAGCAATTTTCTTATCACATCAAAAACTTGTTGGCGTGTATTTTCTAAATCTTTCCCTGTATCAATAATAAAGTCAGCACGTTCTCTTTTTTTTCATCCGGCATTTGTCTCGCATTGATAAAGGAAAATTTTTTCTCATTCATACCTTGGCGAATCATTACACGTTCTTTTTGTATTTCTGGTGGAGCAGAAACAACAATAACGCTATCTACACGATTTTCACCATTTTTTTCAAACAGAAGAGGAATATCAAGAACAACTAATTTTTCCCCTTTTTTGCGTGCTGTATCAATAAATTCTCTTTCCTTTTCTTGTACCAAAGGATGAATTATTTCTTCTAGTGTTTGTAATTTTTCCTTATCATCAATCAAAATTTCAGAAAGTTTCAAACGATTAACTTCACCGTTTTCAATAACACTAGGAAAAATACGTTCTATGCGCGATAAAACTGACTCACTTCTATAAAGTTGTTGTACCGCCTCATCAGCACTAAAAACAGAAATACCCGCTTGCTTGAAAAAATCGGCAACTGTCGATTTTCCCATAGCAATTGATCCCGTTAATCCTATGACCTTCATTCTCTTTCTTTACTCATATCCTCTAAAATAGCTGTCCGTAACGCTTTGGTTACCTGTGGTCTTATTCCAAACCACCGTTCAAAACCTATAACAGCCTGATGTAAAAGCATCCCAAATCCATCAATAGTCTTTAGACCACAAGCTTTTGCTTGTTGTAAAAAAGGGGTTATCAATGGTGTGTAAACAATATCTGTTACCAATGCTGTTTTTTTTGCTTTATGAAAATCACAAAAAAAAGAAGTACTTTCTTCTTCTGGATTTTTTATACCTATAGAAGTTGTATTAACAATCAAATCAGCTTGATAAAGTATTTCATGAATTTTATGCCAATCATAAACTTTAATGGGTTTTCCAAAATGATCTGCTAAGTTATCAGCGCGTTTTTTTGTACGGTTAACGAGATAAATCTGTTCAAATCCGCGTTTTTTTAAAGCATATAGAATAGCGCGTGCTGCACCACCTGCTCCAAAGACAAGAGCAGTTTCCCCTCCCCAATCAGGTGCAAAATCATCAAGATTAGCGCTAAAACCATAAGCATCACTATTTGTGGCACAAAGTTTATCTCCTTCATACCAAAGTGTATTGGCAGCACCAATTATTGTTGCTCTCTCATCTTTATAATCTGCTAAACGAAAGGCTTCCTGTTTATGAGGAAGAGTAACATTTCCTCCACAAAATCCCATTTTTTGTAAAGAAGTCATAAAATGACTGAATTCTTCAGAGCTTACTTCTTGTGCAAGATATTCTCCTTGTAAACCATATTGTTCCAACCAAAAATTGTGAATTTTTGGCGATTTTGAATGATGAATTGGAAAACCAACAACAAAAGCACGGAGATAATTTGTTTGTCTTGTTATTAAGTCAACCATCAATAATTCCCAAATGACGTAATTTTACGAGCAGAGGCAGTAAGGGTAAACCAACAATGGTAAAAAAATCTCCATCAATTTTTTCAAAGAGATGGATCCCTTCTCCTTCAATTTGATAGACTCCTACACTATTTAAAACATCTTTTCCGACACGCGCTAAATAACGTTCAATGAATTCTGATGATAATGGACGTACGAACATATGTGCGCTAAAAGCTTCCACCCAAATTTTTTGACCATTTTTAAATAAAGCTACCGCACTATGAAGAGAATGTTTTTTTCCTGATAATTCACACAAACGTTGATGAGCTTCCTTAATATTTTTTGCTTTATGAAAAACTTTTCCCTCCAAATCAAGCACTTGATCACAACCAATAACGAAAGCCTCAGGAAAATGATCTGAAACATTTTTTGCTTTTTCACCCGCAAGAAAACAGCTAAGTTCTTTAGGTGTTTTTTCTTTTGCTTTTTTTTCTACTTCTCTTTCATCAAAAGAAGCTCCTTCAACAAAAAAATTTAAACCTGCTTTTTTCAATAATTGTGCACGATAAGAACTAAGAGATGCTAATATTAACGTATCTGCGTTCATGAAAATTTTCTCTTATTTTCCTTCACGAAATCGTGATAAAAGTTCAAATATTGCAGCAGCAGTTTCTTCAATAGAGCGCCTTGTGACATCAATGATAGGCCACCCAAAACGTTCGCAAATGCGTTTTGCATAGATTAATTCTTCACCTATATTAATACGATTCGTATAACTCTCAAGAGCAAAACCTTCCCCTAAATCTCTATTTTGGCGAATATGTGAGATTCTTTCAGCTGAAGCAATTAGACCAACAATCAAAGAATTTTTTGCCTCTAAAAGGGATTCTGGCAAATCAATGTTAGGAATAAGGGGAACATTGGCCGTTTTTATTCCGCGATTTGCTAAATAAATACTTGTTGGCGTTTTAGAAGTCCTTGATATTCCAACAAGAATTACATCCGCTTCAGATAAACTACTGGAAGATTGTCCATCATCATGTTCTATTGTAAAATCCAATGCCTCAATACGGCGAAAATAATCTGCATTAAGATCATGTTGTGCACTCGCACGTAAATGGGTCGGCATTCCAAGGTAAGACTGAAAAACATTTAAAACAGGATGCAATATATCAATACAGGGAACTTTTATTTTTTTGCATCTTTTTTGAAGAAGAAGCTTAAGTTCTTCATCAATCATTGTGTAGAGAACAATACCTGGCTCTTGTTGTATTTCATCAAGAGCTTTTTGTAACTGTAATTTGTTACGAATCATAGGATAGATATGCTCTGTTGCTTCACTCATTGTATATTGTGATGCCACAGCTCTTCCAACAGAAATTAATGTTTCTCCTGTTGCATCAGAAAGCATGTGTAAATGAAAGGATTTTTTTTCTTTTGTCACAAAAATTTTAACTCCTTGTTAAGACATGTGTATATATCTTCAGTAATTTTGATAAAACCAAAACTTAGGAAAAATCTTCCATTATTATGCACAAATTAATCCCTTGTGATAATCAAATATCTCTTATGAAAAAAAAGAAAGGATAATGTCTTTAAGGCAGTGTTATTTTTATTCTTTTTTTTTCTCTTTTGTGGATAAAATTGAGGATAAATGAAGGATAAATAATAATCCACACTAAACACAGCTTTAAATAAAAAGAATCCTCTCTTTAAATATAAATTTATTAATAAATTTTAAAAAATATCTTTGAATAATATTTCATAAATGTTACAGTTTTAATCATACCTCTATTATAATAATTAAAATACTATTTGGATTTTTATAATTTTAGAACTTTTCATATAATTTATTAATATTACACAAATAAATTTCATATAAATGACACTTGCGGATTTTAAAAATTGAGTGTAAAACGTTATTTTCTTAGGAATATTTCATTCTATAAAATTTCCATGAATTGTTTAGGGTAATTCTCTCCTTAGTTAAAAGAGCATATTTCATGCAAAAAATGAAACTACAAGAACTTAAAAGCAAAAATCCCGTTGAACTTGTTTCTTTTGCTGAAACGTTAGAAGTCGAAAATGCTTCACTTATGCGCAAACAAGAATTAATGTTTGCGATTTTGAAAAAACTTGCTCTACAAGATGTCGAAATTATAGGAGAAGGTGTTGTTGAGGTTTTGCAAGACGGATTTGGATTTTTACGATCTGCTGATGCTAACTATCTTCCTGGACCTGATGATATCTATCTTTCACCATCACAAATTCAGTCATTTTCTTTAAAAACAGGCGATACCATTGAAGGTCCTATACGGAGTCCAAAAGAAGGGGAGCGTTATTTTGCTCTTCTTAAAATTAATACAATTAATTTTGAAAAGCCTGAGAAAATTCGTTATAAAATTCACTTTGATAATCTTACACCTCTTTATTCAAATGAACGTTTCCAGATGGAAATACAAGATCCTACTGAAAAGGATATGTCATCGCGGGTGATTGATTTGATATCTCCATTAGGAAAAGGACAAAGAGGGTTAATTGTTGCACCGCCACGGACTGGAAAAACAGTTCTCCTTCAAAATATTGCTCATTCTATAACCACTAATCATCCTGAATGTTATCTTATTGTTCTTTTAATTGATGAGAGACCAGAAGAAGTTACGGATATGCAGCGTTCAGTAAAGGGAGAGGTTGTTTCTTCTACTTTTGATGAACCAGCAATACGTCACGTACAAGTAGCAGAGATGGTTATTGAAAAAGCTAAACGTCTCGTTGAATCTGGACGTGATGTTGTTATTCTTCTGGATTCTATTACGCGTCTTGGGCGTGCATATAATACGGTTGTTCCTTCTTCCGGTAAGGTTTTGACAGGTGGTGTCGATGCAAATGCTTTACAACGTCCAAAACGTTTTTTTGGTGCTGCACGTAATATTGAGGAAGGTGGATCTTTAACCATTATTGCAACGGCTTTGATTGATACAGGAAGCCGTATGGATGAGGTTATTTTTGAAGAATTTAAAGGAACTGGTAACTCGGAAATCGTTCTTGATCGAAAAGTTGCTGATAAGAGAATTTTCCCTGCTATGGACATTTTAAAATCAGGAACACGTAAAGAAGAGCTTTTGGTTGCACGACAAGATTTGCATAAAATTTTTGTTCTTCGTCGTATTTTAGCGCCTATGAATGTAACAGATGCGATTGAATTTTTGATTGATAAATTAAAGCAAACAAAAAACAATAGCGAATTTTTTGATTCAATGAATACGTAGAATCGTTAAAGTTTTTATTAGGATAGAACCTGTGGATACAATCTTTGCTGTTTCGAGTGGATTGTTACCTTCAGGGGTTGCAGTCATTAGGCTTTCTGGTCCCCATGTTGTGCATGTAGTTAAAACGCTTTGTGGTTGTTTACCTAAAGCGCGCTTTATGCATTATGGAAATCTTACTGCTCATGATGGTAGCTTTTTAGATTCTGCTTTAACTGTTTTTTTTCCTGCTCCTCATAGTTTTACAGGAGAAGATTGTGCAGAATTCCATTTACATGGGGGAAAAGCGGTTGTTAATCGTTTTCTTGATGAATTATCAACATTTTCTGGATGTCGTATTGCAGAGGCCGGTGAATTTTCACGTCGTGCATTTAGGGAGGGAAAATTAGATCTTGTTCAAGCAGAAGGTCTTGCTGATTTAATAGAGGCAGAAACGGAAAGTCAACGGCGTTTAGCGGTGATGGGGACAAGTGGGCATTTAACAAAACTCTATCGTGATTGGCGCCATAAACTTATGAAGGCGCGTGCTTTTATTGAAGCAGAACTTGATTTTGTTGATGAAGCAGATATTCCCAACGCAATATCTGATAAAATTTGGAAAGATGTGGAAAATCTTTGTACTTCTCTTCGAGAACATATTGCTGAAGGAGAACGTGCAAGTATTTTACGTGATGGATTAAAAATTGTTATTGCGGGGGCTCCAAATTCTGGAAAATCAAGCATTATGAATCGTTTGGCTGGAAGATCTGTTGCTATTGTGACGGAAGAAGCAGGCACAACGCGTGATGCTTTAGAGATGAGGCTTATTCTTGGTGGTTTACCTGTTTTTTTAACGGATACTGCTGGTTTTAGAAAAACAGAAAATAAAATAGAACAATTAGGAATAGAAGTTGCTAAACAACATGTTAGAGAAGCTGATTTGGTTATTTTAGTTTATGATATAGGAAATCCTAGGCAAGTTAATTTACCAGAAACATCGGCTGAAATATGGCGTGTTGGCAATAAGCTTGATCTTTATGAACAAAATGATCAACGTTTGTCTATCCAATTTTCTGCATTAACGGGGTTAAATTTTGATTGTTTTATCAAAGAACTTGAATCATTTTGTCATCATCGTGCTTCTGAAGTTGGGAACCTTGTCCCGGCGCGTAAAAGGCAACTTCAACTCTTAAAGGAAGCTGTTGGAGAGATTGAAAATTCTCTCAATTATCATTTTCTTGATCTTAGTTTACGTGCAGAACATCTTCGTCGTGCAAGTGATTTTCTTGGAAGAATTACGGGAGATATTGATGTTGAAGATTTACTTGATATTATTTTTTCAGAGTTTTGTGTCGGTAAATAATGATTCACGTGAAACATTGATTATTTCATAGACATATCTAAAAGATTATGTAATTTATATCCTGTTTCACGTGAAACTTTGGAATTATTATTATTCTTTATGGAATGAATTAAATGCAATCGTATGACGTTGTTATTGTTGGTGGTGGTCATGCTGGCTGTGAAGCAGCTTCGGCTTCAGCGCGTGTAGGAGCAAAAACAGCGCTTGTGACACATAAAATATCAGCACTGGGAACAATGTCTTGTAATCCTGCTATTGGTGGTCTTGGAAAAGGGCATTTGGTTCGTGAGATAGATGCTTTAGATGGCCTCATGGGACGCGCAGCAGATGCTGCAGGAATTCAGTTTAGACTCCTTAATCGACGCAAGGGACCAGCAGTAAGAGGTCCACGAACACAAGCAGATAGACAACTCTATAAAGAAGCTATTCAAAGACTTTTAAAAGAACAAGAAAATCTGACGCTCATTGAAGATGAAGTTATTGATTTGGTTATTAAAGACCATTGTATATCAGGTGTTGTTTTAAAAGAACAAGGAACATTTTTTTCCGGTGCTGTTGTTTTAACAACAGGGACATTTTTAAATGGCTTTATTCATATTGGTGATAAAACGTGGGCTGCTGGCCGTATGGGAGATCCAGCAAGTGTGCAACTTGCTGAACGTTTGAAAAAATATGCTATAAAACTTGGGCGATTAAAAACGGGTACCCCTGCTCGTTTGAGTAAAAAAACAATTGATTGGGATCGTCTTCCAAAACAACAAGCCGATGAAGATCCTGTGCCTTTTTCTCTTTTAACAGAAAAAATTGAACAACCACAAATTGAATGTGCTATAACACGTACAAATACACAAACACATAAAATTATTCGTGATAATATTCATCGTTCTGCTTTATATTCTGGAAATATTGAAGGATTAGGACCTCGTTATTGTCCCTCAGTTGAAGATAAAATTATAAAATTTGGGGAACGTGATGGGCATCAGATTTTTCTAGAACCAGAAGGTTTAAATGATGATACAGTTTATCCAAATGGTCTTTCCACTTCTCTTCCAGAAGATGTACAAATTTCCCTATTGAAAACCATTGAAGGGTTGGAAAATGCTACAGTTTTGCAACCCGGTTATGCTATTGAGTATGATTTTGTTAATCCGCAGCAATTAACAAGAAGTTTAGAATTGCGCTCTTTACCAGGATTGTTTTTAGCAGGACAAATTAATGGTACAACAGGATATGAAGAAGCTGCAGCACAGGGACTTTTAGCTGGATTAAATGCGGCACGAAAAGTGGGTAAATTAGATGAAATACTCATAAGTCGTTCTACCGCTTATATTGGTGTTATGGTTGATGATTTGGTTTCACGTGGTGTTTATGAACCTTATAGAATGTTTACTTCACGTGCTGAATTTCGTTTATCTTTACGATCTGATAATGCTGATACGCGTTTAACGCCTTTGGCACAAGAATGGGGTATTGTCAGTAAAATCCGTTGGGAGTATTATCAGAAAAAGCAACAACGGCTTGATCAAGCGCGCTCAATGTGCAAAGATCTCTTTTTAACACCTAATGAAGCTTCTGCTCATGGATTACACGTTAATCATGATGGAATTCGTCGTTCAGCTTATGACTTTCTTGCTTATCCGCATGTAACTTTAGAGCGTCTTTCACATTTTTGGCCACAATTAAAAACAATTGATTCTAAAACTGTAGAATCTTTAGAAATTGAAGCACAATATGCGGTTTATTTGGATAAACAGGCACAAGATATTGCCTCTCTTCAGAGAGATGAACGTTTAGAAATCCCTTCATCTCTTGATGTTCAGGCAATTTCAGGTCTTTCAAATGAGCTTAAATCAAAAATTAAAGAAGTGTCGCCGCGTTCAATTGCTGATGCACAAAAAATTGATGGTATGACACCCGCCGCGTTATCACTTATTATTACATATATTCAACGTCAGCGACGTGAAAAGGCTAAAACAGCTTAATGGATTTTTCTACAGAACAAAAATATCAGCAACTATTAGATATTGTTCCTTCTGTTTCACGTGAAACGATGGAAAATTTAATTCAGTTTGAGTCTTTAATCCTTCAGTGGAATGCGCACATTAATTTGATATCTGCTGCAACAATACCAGATCTATGGGTACGTCATATCTTAGATTCAGCACAAGTTTTTCCTTTGTATAGTCATTCTTTGCAGTGGTGTGATTTAGGATCAGGAGGAGGTTTTCCTGCGATAGTGATTGCTATCTTTCTGAAAGAAAAAAAAGCAGGACATATTAATCTTGTTGAAAGTAATGGAAAAAAAATAGCTTTTTTGAGAACAGTTATTGCTCAACTTAATCTTCCAGCAACAGTTTATCACGCTAGAATTGAAGATGTATATCAAAAAATCCCTATATCTGATATCATAACAGCACGGGGATTAGCGCCACTTGATACTCTATTAGAGCTTATTTTTCCTTTATTAACAGAAAAAACAGTCGCTCTTTTGCAAAAAGGTCGGGATTACGCTACAGAAATAAAAAATGCCTCTGCCAATTGGCACTTTGATCTGTTAAAACATAAAAGTAAAGTTGATGAAAATTCTGTTATTTTAGAAATTTCTCATATTCGATCATATTAGAGGGTAAAGCAAAATGAGCGAAACAAGAATTATCGCTATTGCAAACCAAAAAGGTGGAGTCGGAAAAACAACCACAGCAATTAATCTTGCAACAGCTTTAGCTGCCATTGGTGAAAATGTTCTTATTATGGATGTTGATCCACAAGGTAATGCAAGTACAGGCTTAGGAATTGATCGTAACAGCCGTCCTTTATCGTCTTATGATGTTCTGGTTTCAGGAGTTTCAATTACACAAGCAGCTTTAAAAACAGCTGTCCCCAATCTTCATATTGTTCCTTCTACACTTGATCTCTTAGGTGTAGAAATGGAAATTTCATCATCTCAAGATCGTATACGACGCTTACGTAAAGCTCTTTATGATGATCCGGAGATGGAAAAAAAATTCAATTATATTTTAATTGATTGTCCACCATCACTTAATCTTCTGACATTGAATGCTATGGGGGCTGCAGACTCTATTTTGGTACCTATGCAATGTGAATTTTTAGCGCTTGAAGGTTTAAGTCAATTGCTTGAAACAGTAAAACAAGTGCGATCTGTTCTTAATCCATCTTTAGAAATCCAAGGTATCGTTTTAACAATGTATGATGGACGTAATAATCTTTCAAATCAAGTTGTTGAAGATGTACGCTCTTTTATGGGAGATAAAGTTTATCGCACTATTATTCCACGAAATGTAAGAGTATCAGAAGCGCCCTCTTTTGGTAAACCTGTATTGCTTTATGATCTTAAATGTGCTGGGAGCCAAGCTTATTTGCGTTTAGCATCAGAGGTGATTCAACGTGAAAAAAAAGCACGCGCTGCTGCTTAGAAATATAAAAAATATTCAAAGAGAAAAATTATGAGTGATGATCTTTCAAAAAAAAGACTAGGACGTGGATTAGCAGCATTGATTGGAGATATGAATTTAAATAACAATCTTGCGCGTTCATCAAATTTTGATAAATCAACAGAATCCGGTAGCATTTCTGAAAGATTTGTTCCTCTTGAGTCTATTTCATGTAATCCTCATAATCCACGGCGTCATTTTACTGAAACAGAACTTGATAATTTGGCACAATCAATTCGTCAGCATGGGGTGGTTCAACCCGTTATTGTAAGACCTTTAAGAGATCATTCTCATCGGTTTGAGTTGATCGCAGGTGAGCGGCGTTGGCGTGCAGCACAACGTGCAAATTTAACCCAATTACCCGTTATTGTTCGTGATGTAGATGATAAAACCGCTTTGGAATTGGCTATTATTGAAAATGTTCAACGGGCTGATCTTAATCCTATAGAAGAAGCAAAGGGATATGAGATGCTCTTAAATGAACATGATTATACACAAGTAGATTTAGCGCAAGTTATCGGAAAAAGTCGTAGTCATGTTGCAAATACGCTTCGTTTGTTAAAACTTCCAGAAAAAGTACAACAATTTTTAACAGATGGACAACTTTCTGCGGGACATGCACGATGTCTTATAACCGTTGATAATCCACAAGAGTTAGCTGAAAAAATTATCCGTGAAGGGCTTTCTGTACGTCAAACAGAAATACTTGCTTATGAGCAAGCTAATCCTAAGACTAAAAAACGTACCACTGTTGAAAAGGATGCAGAAACAAAATCTTTAGAAAAATTACTTGCAGATGTAATCGGAATGAAAGTTATGATTAGGCATGGTAAAAAAGGTGGTGATTTAAAAATACATTACTCTTCATTAGAGCAATTAGATGAAATTTGTCGTCGTTTACAAAATTAATCAATTCGTTTAAAAAGAGTTTTTAACAACCGCCTCTTAAAATTTTGATCATTCTGTACATATGTTTTTTAGCAAATTCAATATTGCTTGAAGATATAACATTTTGTTTATGAGGAAAAGTTTTTTCATTTATAAGCACATTTAATGTTTCTTGAAGTGCTAAGTGAGCAATAATAAAATCTCTAGGTGTGAGATTATTTTTTCTCAAAATATTTACAAGTCTAGGTTTACTAGAAATGTAAGCTATATATTCTTCAATATGATCATCATGAGTAGTAGGATCATTTTTGATTTTAGCTGTTTCTGGCTCTGGAGATAAGTTTTTACATTCTTTTGCAACTTTCTCCAGCTTTAAAAGAAGATCTTCTGTTAAGAGATAATTGGCAACAAAAGGTAATGTAAGAGAAGGATCATCTATTTTTTGCTTTGTTTCTTGAGCGTATGATATAAAAGGGAAAAGAAAAAGAAAGAACAATGCAACTTTAAACATAATTTAATATCCTTTCTTTTTTCATTTTTTACTCTTTATTTTTAGAAAAATCATTTATAAATATGACTGAAAATAAGATAATTATTCGGCATGATAAAAATATAATGATTTTAAATAAGCCCTTTTAAAATAAGGGTATGCCTCTTGCGAAGAATAGAACGGCAGAATAGAACGCCACTGGGTTGTTAATTTATGCTCTTGTTTTAAAAAAGATATCTTTCAAGCTTTTCCAAGCCTATTCCATAATGGTTTCCGTGAATGGTATAACGATAAGGAGCCATCAATAAAAACTATGGGCTTCCAATCTTTATACTTATGAAAGAGCATAACCATATCATTGCATACTTTTTCAGTTTCCAATGTGCGCTAAACCTTCTTCACTTAAGACTATTCATAAAAAGTATTTTTATTATAAAGTTTTACTCCACAGAGATCTCTCTGCTTCTAATATGCAAGCTGATGGTTTTTATTCTTTTAAAATGAGAGAGATTTGGAATAAGGAAATCTAGAGGTATTTAAGGTTCTAATATAATATAATATAAATTAGAGACAAATTATCATTATAAATCAAATATATTGACTTATATAGAGCAATGGGATGATATTTTTTGATATTTCATAACTGATTAGTTTCTCAAAATGAGCTCTTTACAGCTCCCTAAAAGAGTCGTTATTTTGTGAAAATGTCTTTTGACAAATTTAAGATTGTTTAAAAATATAATATTTTTTTCATGTGAATATTCATTTTCGGGTACAAATGCAAGAAGCATTGATATTTCTGTAAGTGCTAAGGTGCCAGCAGCAAAGTCTTTAGCTGTAATATTATTTTCTTTTAAAATACTCATGAGTTTTGGTTTACTAGAAATATAGGCAGTGTAATTTTCAATACTGGAGTGAACATTAGAATCATAAGTAATAGATTTATTTTTTATCTCTGGAAGTAAATTTTCACATTCTTTTTCAATTTTTTCCAACTTTAAGAGAAGATTTTCTGTTAAGGGATAATTGGCAATGAGAGGTAATGTAAGAGAGGGATTACCTGTTTCTTGCTTTTTTTCTTGAGCGTATGATACAAAAGGGAAAAGGAAAATAAAGCATAATACAACTTTAAACATCATTAAAAATTATCTTTTCTTTTTCGAACTTCAGAAAAGACCTCTTCATCTGTAGAGTTTTTCATTGAAAGATTCTTTCTAATTTTTTGATCATCCCAACGAAGAAAAGGGTTTGTTGCTTTTTCTTGTCCTAAAGTGACTGGTAAAGTCATGGCATTTTTTGCACGCAATGAAAAAACTTCTTCTGCTCTTTGTTGAAGTTTTTGATTATGTGGATCAAGTGTTAATGCGAAAAGAGCATTATTTTTTGTGTACTCATGTCCGCAATAAAGAAGCGTTTCGTTGGGAAGTTGACGCAGCTTTTTTAAAGAATTCAGCATTTGTGCGGTCGTTCCTTCAAATAGACGTCCACAACCGAGAGAAAAAAGCGTGTCTCCAGCAAAGAGTAATTTTTTTTCAGGAAAATAGTAGGATAATGCGCCTAAGGTATGGCCAGGGGTTGAGAGAGCTAGAAGCGTATGAGAACCGAAGCTAAGTTTTTCATCAGGTTTAAGTGTTTGATCAAGATAATGAATCTTTTCTTTTTCTGCTTCTGGTCCGATAATAATAGCGTTGTAGACTTTTTTTAATTCTGCTACACCTTCCACATGATCATGATGATGATGCGTCACAAAAATAGTGTTAAGTGTCCAGTTACGGCGTTTTAAAACATTATGAATAGCTTCACTTTCAGGTGCATCTATTGCGGCTGTCATACCGCTTTTTTCATCATGGATGAGCACAGCAAAATTATCTTCTCGACAGATAAACTGTTCAATCAACATGTTTTTTCTCCAGAACAGTGTATCTGTCAATCAATCTATAAAGTCGTCTGTAGCGGTGAATTTGTTTAAGAATTAGATTTGTCCTCTTCTGTAAAAAGCCCTTGTGAGTGTTTTAGTATAATAGGCATTTGGGTAAGCATAAAGAGAATTGTTATAGGCATCACACCAAAGACTTTGAAACTCGTCCAAAAATTATCACTAAAATTGCGCCAAATGATTTCATTTAAAAGAGCAAGAAAAAGGAAAAAAAATGCCCAACGGTAGGTGAGTTTTTGCCAGCCCAAATCGTCAAGTTTTAAGGTAGAGTCAAGAGCATAACGTAAAAGTGGTTTTTTAAAAAACATTCCACCAAAAAGAATAATCGCAAATAAGCTATTAATGATTGTTGGTTTCATTTTTATAAAAGTATCGTTATGAAGCCAAAGCGTTAGAAAGCCAAAAACGAGAACAAATACCCCAGAAATAAGAGGCATAATAGGAATTTGTTTTGCAAGAACCCACGATAAGCTTAAAGAAATAATAATCGCTACCATAAAAATAGCTGTTGCAGGGAAAATAGGCTTACTAAAACTTTGAAAAAATTCAATGTTTTTGATCAACCATTCTCCTTTATAATTGGCAAAAAAGAAGGTAACCAACGGTCCCATTTCCAAGAAAAACTTAAATGTTGGTGAGAGGGGTGTTTTTTTATTGTCGTCCATATTTTTTTCAGAATTATTGTGTGAATTAGGGGTAAATAAAGGCTGTTTCATACATGTTTTCCTACGATAGTTTCGGCAAAGTCAGAAGCAGAAAAGGGTTGAAGGTCTTCAATATTTTCTCCTACACCGATAAAATAAATGGGTAATTTATATTTTTCTGCGATAGCAACAAGAATTCCTCCGCGGGCAGTTCCATCCAGCTTTGTCATGACTAAACCATTAACACCAGCAATATCACGGAAAATCTCTACTTGGCTGAGTGCATTTTGTCCGGTGGTTGCATCAAGCGTTTGAAGGATTGTATGAGGAGCTTGGGGGGAGTGTTTTTTTAAAACACGAATAATTTTTGCTAACTCATCCATCAATTCAGATTTATTTTGTAAACGTCCAGCTGTATCAATAATGAGTACATCACTGTTGTCTTTTTTTGCTTTTTCAAAAGCATCAAAGGCTAAACTAGCAGCATCTGCACCCAATTTCGTTGAAATAACAGGAGAATTGGTACGTTTACCCCAAATATGCAATTGTTCAATCGCTGCAGCTCGGAAAGTGTCACCGGCCGCAAGCATAACTTTTAATCCCCCTTCCGTTAATTTGGCTGCAAGTTTTCCAATTGTTGTCGTTTTTCCAGTACCGTTTACACCGACCAGCAAAATAACATGAGGCTTATGACTGAGGTCAAGTTCTAATGGCATTGCTACAGGTTCCAGAACTTTTTTGATTTCATCAGCGACAATTGTATGAATGTCATCTGGAGAGAGATCTTTTTCATAACGACTGGAAGCTAAAGTATTCGTGATGCGTGTTGCCGTTTCTATGCCGAGGTCAGCTTGAATAAGAATATCTTCGAGCTCTTGCAATGTCTCTTCATCAAGTTTTCTTTTAACAAAGAGATCGGCAATTGATCCGCTTAGGCGTTGTGAAGAAAGAGCTAAACCTTTTTTAAGGCGTCCAAACCACGCTGTCTTTTTTTGTTCAACAGAGGGGCCAGGTAAAGTTTCTTCACACTTTTTTTCATGGATAGTGTTTGTGACAATAACCTTACCAGAAAGAGGGCTTTTATCAGGATTAGCCTCTAAAGAGGAAGATTTTTCATCATATTTTACAGGTGTTGACTTTTGATTGTTTGTTTTTTGTTCTTTTTCTATATCTGTAGAGATTTGGTTGTTTTTTGTTCTTTCATTTTTGTCCTTATTTTCTTCTATTATATCGCGCGTATCAGGAATAGAAATTTGTTCTATTTCCTGCTCTTTAGATTTGTTAAAAGAAAAAATTTTTTTAATAAAAGACTTTGTCATAAGAATTTTCCTGCTCAAGCAGCATTTAATTTTGGAGGGATAGCAATTAATTTATCGCCATCATGGTCAACGATAAGGGCTTGAACAATTGTTCCTGCTTTTGCACCTTTAATTTGTACAAGAGTATAATCTTCTGTTCGTCCAATTTCATCTTTTTCAACGAGGATTGTTTGTTGACTGTTTTGTAAATGAGCAAGATGCTTTTGGTAAGCTTCGTCACCTGCCTTGCGCAATCTTTCAGCACGCATCTTAACTACTTTACGGTTGACTTGTGGCATTCGTGCGGCAGGTGTCCCTTCTCTTGGACTAAAAGGGAAAACATGAAGGTGGGTTAAATTACACTCTTTTATTAAAGCGAGGCTGTTTTGAAACATCTCTTCTGTTTCGGTAGGAAAACCAGCAATTAAGTCAGCACCATAAACCATTGTAGGACGTTTGGTGCGCAATTCTTGGCAAAACTGAATAGCATGTTCACGTAGATGACGCCGTTTCATCCGCTTTAAAATCATATTGTCACCGGCTTGCAACGATAAATGCAAATGAGGCATGATTCTTTTTTCATAGGCTAAAAGATTTATTAGTTCTTCGTCTGCTTCAATAGAGTCAATAGATGAGAGACGTAATCGCGGTAAGTCAGGGACATGATGTAAAATGGCTGAAGTTAATTTTCCTAGATTAGCCTTTCCGGGCAAATCGTGACCATAACTTGTAAGGTCAACACCTGTAAGGACCACTTCTTGAATCCCCTCACCGATCAGTTTTTTTATTTGTTCAATAACAGCGCCCATGGGAACTGAACGTGATGGTCCACGTCCATAAGGAATAATGCAAAATGTACAGCGATGATCGCACCCGTTTTGTACCTGTACAAAAGCCCGTGTGCGTTCTTGCATGGCACTGACCATATGGGGAGCAATTTTTTGTACTTCCATGATATCATTGATACGCACCTTTTCGGAATGGTTAATACCAAAATCAGGAAGTTGACGATAAGAATGGGCGTGAAGTTTATCTTCGTTTCCTAAAACGAGATCTACCTCTGTCATGGAGGCAAAATTTTGTGCTTCTGTTTGAGCTGCACATCCTGTTACAATAATGCGTGCATGAGGGTTTTTACGTCGCGCTTTGCGGATAGCTTGTTTTGCTTGTCGTACAGCTTCGGCGGTGACAGCGCAGGTGTTAAAGATAATAGCACCATCTTTCAGCTGGTCTAGTCCGGAAGAAGTGCTTTCTTTGCGAATGATTTCCGATTCATAGCTATTGAGTCGACAACCAAAAGTTACAATTTCTATTGCCATCAAAAGTGATCCTTTTTGTAGTACCCTGTTAGAGGATTTAAAAAACCACTAAATTGATATTTTATCGGCCCGGTCATAATAATGTGATCGTCTTCTCGGTAAAAAATATTAAGTGTTCCCCCTGGTAAGTTTACATCGATATGGCGCTCTGTCAGACCACGTCGATAAGCAGCCACTGCACTTGCACAAGCAGCACTCCCACATGCTTGTGTTAAGCCTGCACCTCGCTCCCATGTACGTAAATTTAGACTTTTCTTTGACGTTATGCAAGCAATGGAAATATTGCACCGTTCTGGAAAAAGGGAGTCATGTTCAAGTTTTGGTCCATATTTTTCTAATGGAAAATGTTGAATATCATTTTCAACAAAAAAGATAGCATGAAGATTGCCAATAGATATAAGGCAAGCGTCTTTTAAGGGACCAGCTGTAATTTCTACGTGATTGGTATCAACTATTTCACGTGAAACAGGCATTTCTTTTGCATTAAAATTGGGGCATCCCATATCAACAGAGATGAGATTGTCGATTTGGCGTTTTCCTTCAATAATTCCAGCAGGGGTTTCTAAACGAAAACTTTCACCAAAATTGTGATCTGTGAGCCATGCAATGACACAGCGGGTACCATTGCCACAAGCTTTAGCCTTTGAACCATCAGCATTCCATATTTCGATGCGGAAATCGGCCTCTGTCTTTAGTGGTGTGTGGATGGCCATGATTTGATCAAAATGCATTTCAGGATCTGCTGCTAAAGCTAGGATTGCTTGTGATGTAAGAGGCTGTACACTTTCACGCAGATCAGCAACAATAATTTGATTTCCAAGACCGTCCATTTTGCTAAATGGCGCTTTCATAAAAGTTCTCTATTTCTAATGATTACTTATCAAGAGATATATGACTGAAAATCTTATAAATTTCTAGTGTTTAATCATTATAAAACTGGATACATAAATTATTTTATTTAAAATAAGCAATTTTATTCTATTTTTTTAATTTGTTAATTTATCTTTGTAACTATAACAAATATTCACTTAAATCTTTTTGTGAGCTTATTTATTGTCGTGGGAGAGAGTACAGATATGTCGTTTTCAAAAAATTCGTTTTTCATTGCAATGTCAACTGTAATGCTTTTAGGGGGCTGTTCAACAGCGCGGTTTGACAGTAATGATAATAGCAATGCATTAGAAGTTTTTTATCCATCTCAACAAATGACAACATTAGAAGTGTCTGATCTGTCGGCTTCTTCATCAATATCTGATGCTACCAATGCTTCAATGTATGATTATGATAAAGGGGATTCTCAAAGTGATGGACGAATGGCTAATCTCGAACTGCCAAGCAATGCCACTGATTTATTTCCTGCAAGTATTGCTGGGGTGTGGAATCTTTCTATAGGGGGTAAGATTTGCCGAATTGCAACACCACAAACGAAATTTGGACAAGGATATCGTGCTGGTCCTTTACACTGTCCAGGAATTGCTTCCCAAGTGAAATCGTGGGCCGTTAAAGGAAAAAGATTATATTTTTATAATAATTCTGGACGTGTTATCATTGCTCTTTATTCTTCAAATCTTGATCGTTTTGAAGGACGTACACTTGATAATTATTCCGTTGTTTTAAGTCGTTAAATCATTTTTGACTATTTATGAAAAAATAAGCTATATGAAAAAATTCATGAAAAGAAATTGTCTTTTTCACAGAGAACGGTTTGAAAAAGGTTGATTGGATGCTTCTCGTTTCAACACGCTATAAGGAGCTGGTCTCTAAAGGAGAAGTTTTTTTTGATCCTGCTCAATTAGCTGTAACAGAAGATTTTGATCATTTATTAAAAAAAATTTCAAAACAAAATATTTCTCATTCTTGTCCTTGGATATTTTGTTCTTTTTTTAAAAAAATATTTAAAAGGAAAAAACAAAATATTTATCATGTTGAAAAACAAGAGAATGAAAATAGTTCTTTTCAGGGATTGTATATTTATGGTGAAGTAGGACGAGGCAAAACCATGCTGATGGATTTGTTCTTTTCTTGTTTGCCTAAAGGCCATAAAAAACGTGCCCATTTTAATGATTTTATGGCTGATGTGCATGATCGTATTAATTTTTATCGTCAAGCATCTGGGCGTGCAAAATTTAAACAAAATAATCCTATTTTAGCTGTTGCTGAAGATCTTGCACGAGAAGCAAAGGTTCTTTGTTTTGATGAGTTTAGTGTCACAGATATTGCTGATGCTATGATTTTGGGGCGGCTTATGTCTGCTTTGTTTGATAAAGGAATTTTCTTTATTGCGACTTCAAATGTGGCGCCGGATAACCTTTATTATAATGGTTTAAATCGTGAACTCTTTTTGCCTTTTATTGCCGTTTTGAAAGCATATGTTCGTGTTATTAATCTTGATGCAAAAACAGATTATCGTCTTGAAAAATCAAATTTACAGCCCGTGTATATGACACCTTTAGGAAAAAAAGCCAATGAATACATGGATCAAGCGTGGGCACTTGTGTTGCAAGGACATAAGGAAATATCTGATGAGCTTTCTATAAAGGGGCGCCTTATTCCTATTCCGCGTTTTGCTGCGGGTTGTGCACGCTTTGATTATCGAGATTTATGTTCAAAGCCTTTGGCCGCAGCTGAATATTTGCTATTAGCGGAGCGTTATCATACGATTTTTATCGATAATGTACCGGTTATGGATGATACATATCGCAATGAAACAAAACGGTTTATTTTGCTTATTGATATTCTTTATGAGCGCCACATCCGGTTATTTATGTCGGCAGCAGCAGGGGTTGAGGATTTGTATAAGGGGCATGCTCAAACTGCAGAAACATTTGAATTTCAAAGAACACAGTCTCGTCTTTTTGAAATGCAAAGCCATGATTATTTGAAACTTTGGGAAGAACATTTTCCTTTGAAGAAGAAGCGTTGATTATACTTTTAACTTTACGTAAACTGTAAAAACAATGGCTCTTTGCAATTAAAGAAATGTAATAATTCTGTTGTATTTTTTTTAAATTCACTTTATCGATACATCATGATAATTTTCTAATAGTTGTTTCTGCAGAGGGTTGTTGTTTCTGTAAGGAGAGAAATTTGTAAATTTCATTTCTTTACTCCTTTTTATGATATTGTTTGAATATGATTGTCGTCAAAAATATTCAGTACATGGGCACTGATGAGTGTGCACTGAATTGTCTAAAAGTTAGGAAAAAATAAAATGGCACGAAAAAAAATAGCTCTCATTGGTTCAGGTATGATTGGTGGTACTTTAGCACATATTATTGGACTTAAAGAACTTGGTGATGTGGTCTTATTTGATATTGCAGAAGGTATGCCACAAGGCAAAGCTCTTGATATTGCTGAATCTTCTCCCGTTGATGGTTTTGATGTCACTTTAAAAGGTGCAAACGCCTATGAAGCAATTGAAGGGGCTGATGTTGTTATTGTAACAGCAGGGGTGGCACGAAAACCTGGTATGAGCCGTGACGATCTTTTGGGGATTAATTTAAAAGTTATGGAACAAGTTGGTGCTGGGATTAAAAAATATGCACCTTCAGCTTTTGTTATTTGTATTACAAATCCTCTTGATGCAATGGTATGGGCACTGCAGAAATTTTCAGGCCTTCCTGTGCATAAAGTGGTTGGTATGGCTGGTATTCTAGATTCAGCGCGTTTTCGTTATTTTTTATCTGAAGAATTTAAAGTTTCTGTTAAAGATGTGAGCGCGTTTGTTTTAGGTGGGCATGGTGATTCAATGGTGCCTTTGGTGCGTTATTCAACAGTTAGTGGTATTTCTTTGCCAGATCTTGTTAAAATGGGTTGGACAACACAGGAAAGAATTGATCAAATTATCCAACGTACTCGTGATGGTGGTGCAGAAATTATTGGTTTGTTAAAAACAGGTTCTGCTTATTATTCACCCGCTGCTTCCGCGGTTTCTATGGCTGAAGCTTATTTGAAGGATACGAAGCGTGTTGTGCCTGTTGCGGCCTATCTTTCTGGGGAATATGGGGTTAATGATACCTATGTTGGTGTTCCTGTTGTACTTGGTGCAGGTGGTGTTGAAAGGGTCATTGAAATTGATCTTGATAAAGAGGAAAGAGGTGCTTTTGAGCATTCAGTGAATGCAGTTAAAAAGCTTTGTGATGATTGTATTGCTCTTGTACCTAGTCTTAAATAAATTTAAGCAAGATTCTGTTTATTAAAATAGAGTATTAAAATATTAGAATTTTAAGATTAATAAAATAATCCATAAAAGAAAAGGACAAATGCATGAATATCCATGAGTATCAGGCCAAACGGCTGCTTCATGAATATGGAGCCCCCATTGCAAATGGTGTTGCTGTTTATTCTGTGGAGCAAGCTGAGAAATGGGCACAAAAATTGCCCGGACCTCTTTATGTGGTTAAAAGTCAGATACACGCAGGTGGTCGTGGTAAGGGGAAGTTTAAAGAACTTGGTCCTGATGCAAAGGGTGGTGTTCGGCTTGCACAATCTGTTGAAGAAGTTGTTGCAAATGTTCAAGAAATGCTTGGGAAAACTTTGGTAACCAAACAAACTGGTCCAGAGGGTAAACAAGTCAATCGTCTTTATATTGAAGATGGTGCCGATATTGAGCGCGAACTTTATCTTTCACTTTTAGTTGATCGTAGTGTTGGTCGTATTGCTTTTGTTGTTTCAACAGAAGGTGGAATGGATATTGAAACGGTTGCTGAAGAAACACCAGAAAAAATCTTCACGCTGCCTATTGATGTCGTAGAGGGTGTTACTTCTGCTGATTGTGCAAGACTTTGTGATGCATTGGAATTGCGCGATAGTGCACGGGAAGATGGTGAAAAACTTTTTCCAATTCTCTATAAGGCATTTTGTGAAAAAGATATGAGCCTTTTAGAAATCAACCCGCTTATTGTGATGAAAGATGGTCACTTGCGTGTCCTTGATGCAAAAGTTTCTTTTGATAATAATGCTTTGTTTCGTCATCCAGATATTTTAGAATTGCGCGATCTTTCAGAAGAAGACCCAAAAGAAATTGAAGCCTCAAAGCATGATCTTGCTTATGTTGCTCTTGAGGGTACAATTGGTTGTATGGTCAATGGTGCGGGTCTTGCTATGGCAACCATGGATATCATTAAGCTTTATGGAGCTGAGCCAGCAAACTTTTTGGATGTTGGTGGTGGAGCATCAAAAGAAAAAGTGACAGCTGCTTTTAAAATTATTACGGCTGATCCGAATGTTAAGGGCATTTTGGTTAACATTTTTGGTGGTATTATGCGTTGTGATGTCATTGCTGAAGGTGTGGTTGCTGCTGTGCGTGAAGTTGGTTTAAAGGTTCCCTTGGTTGTTCGTCTTGAAGGCACGAATGTTGAGCAAGGTAAAGCAATTATCAATGACAGTGGTTTGAATGTTATTCCCGCTGATGATTTAGATGATGCTGCTCAAAAAATTGTTGCAGCCGTGAAGGGAGCTTAAGTTATGTCGATTCTTGTGAATAAAGAGACAAAAGTTCTGGTTCAAGGGCTTACAGGAAAAACGGGAACATTTCATACAGAACAAGCGCTTGCTTATCATGGCACGCAAATGGTTGGTGGTGTTAATCCTAAAAAGGGTGGGGAAACATGGGAAGGGTCAAAAGGTGAAACTCTTCCTATCTTTGCGAGTGTTGCAGAAGCAAAAGAAAAAACAGGTGCGGATGCTTCTGTTATTTATGTTCCTCCTGCAGGGGCTGCGGCAGCTATTATAGAGGCTATTGAAGCTGAAGTTCGTTTAATTATCTGTATTACGGAAGGTATTCCCGTTATGGATATGGTTAAGGTAAAGGCGCGATTAGAAAACTCAAAATCTCGTCTTATTGGTCCTAATTGTCCTGGTATTCTCACACCGAATGAATGTAAAATTGGTATTATGCCTGGTTCTATTTTTAGAAAAGGCTCTGTTGGGGTTGTTTCACGGTCGGGAACTTTAACATATGAAGCCGTTTTTCAAACGAGTCAGGAGGGACTTGGACAAACAACCGCTATAGGGATTGGTGGTGATCCGGTTAAGGGAACTGAATTTATTGATGTGCTGGAAATGTTTTTAGCGGATGATGAAACCCAGTCTATTGTTATGATTGGTGAAATTGGTGGTTCTGCTGAAGAAGAAGCTGCACAGTTTTTGCAAGATGAAGCAAAAAAAGGTCGTAAAAAGCCGGTTGTTGGCTTTATTGCTGGTCGGACGGCTCCTCCAGGACGTACAATGGGACATGCTGGTGCTGTTATTTCTGGTGGTAAAGGTGGAGCAGAAGATAAAATTGCGGCAATGGAATCTGCAGGGATTCGTGTATCTCCGTCACCGTCACAGATAGGTAAGACTTTGATGTCAGTTTTGAAAGGCTAAAAGAAAATTTCATCTGAATTAAGAATATATTCTTAATTCAGATGAAAAAACTTGAGTATAAAAAGGTTAAACTTTTTTGAATGTTCGACCCCTCATCTGCTTTGTAAGCATTTCAAGGTCGAAAAGAGATATAAGGAGACGGAATAAATGTTCCGGAGAGGTATATGGCAAGGCAGGACGAGATAAATAGTCTTTTTGCACAGACGTCATTTCTTTATGGTGGGAATGCGGATTATATAGATCAACTTTATGCTCAGTATGAAAAGGATCCTACGAGTGTTGATTCACAGTGGCGTGCTTTTTTTGATGGTCTTCATGATAATAAAGAAGATGTTCTCAAAAATGCTGAAGGAGCAACATGGCAACGTGATCATTGGCCATTAAAGGCGAATGGTGAATTGATTTCTGCTCTGGATGGTGATTGGTCTTCTCTTGAAAAATATCTTGGTGATAAATTAAAGGAAAAAGCAGCGACAGGGGCTGCACAAAAGGGAAAACCTTCCAGTGAACAAGATATTATCCGCGCAACGCGTGATTCTGTTCATGCCATTATGATGATTCGGGCGTTTCGAGAACGGGGGCATCTTCGTGCAAAGCTTGATCCTCTTCAGTTGGCGGAAAAGCTGGAGGATTATAAGGAACTTTCTCCAGAAGCTTATGGTTTTACTCCTGCTGATTATGAGCGCCCTATTTTTATTGATAATGTTTTAGGGTTGGAATATGCAACTATTCCGCAAATGCTGGAGATTCTCAATCGTACCTATTGTTCAACAATTGGTATAGAATATATGCATGTTTCTGATCCAGCCCAGAAAGCATGGCTTCAAGAGCGCATTGAAGGGCGAGATAAAAAGATTACTTTTTCGCAAAAAGACAAAAAGGCTATTCTCAATAAGCTTATTGAAGCAGAAGGATTTGAACAATTTTTAGACGCTAAATATAAAGGTACAAAGCGTTTTGGACTTGATGGTGGTGAAGCGCTGATTCCTGCTCTTGAACAGATTATTAAATGTGGTAGTGCTTTAGGGGTGCAGGAAGTTATTTTAGGAATGGCTCATCGTGGTCGTTTAAATGTTCTGTCACAGGTTCTTGCTAAGCCGCATAGAGCTATCTTTCATGAGTTCAAAGGGGGATCTTATAAGCCAGATGATGTAGAGGGATCAGGTGATGTTAAATATCATTTAGGAACGACTGCGGATCTGGATTTTGGTGGAAATAAAGTTCATTTATCACTCTTGGCTAACCCCTCTCATCTTGAGATTGTTGATCCGGTTGTTATGGGAAAAGCACGTGCTAAACAAGATCAACTTGTAGGACCTACGCATACTGATTCACTTCCATTAAGTGAGCGTTCAAAAGTGTTGCCATTGCTTATTCATGGTGATGCTGCCTTTGCAGGACAAGGCGTTATCCAGGAGACTTTTGGTCTTTCAGGTCTTAAAGGTTATCGTGTTGCAGGCTCACTTCATGTTATTATCAATAATCAGATTGGTTTTACAACAGCGCCACGTTTTTCACGTTCTTCACCTTATCCCTCTGATGTCGCAAAAATGATTGATGCCCCCATTTTCCATGTGAATGGTGATGATCCTGAGGCTGTTGTTTTTGTGGCTAAAATAGCAATGGAGTTTCGTCAAATTTTCCATAAACCGGTGGTTATTGATATGTTTTGTTATCGCCGTTATGGACATAATGAAGGTGATGAACCCTCCTTTACGCAGCCGCTTATGTATAAGGCAATTCGTAATCATAAAACAACTCTTCAACTTTATGGTGACCAATTGATAGCGGAAGGGGTGGTTACTTCAGAGGAGATTGAACAACAGAAAAAGCTCTGGCGTGATAAACTTGAAACTGAACTTGAAGCAAGTTCTTCTTATAAACCTAATAAGGCTGATTGGCTTGATGGAAGCTGGACGGGACTCAAAGCTTTTAGTAATACTGATGAGCAAAATTCTAAAACAACGGGTGTTGAATTAAAAACTTTAAAGGAAATTGGTCAGAAACTTATTGAGGTTCCAGAAAATTTTCATGTTCATAAAACTATTCAACGCTTTTTAAACAATCGTGCTAAAATTTTTGAAACCGGTGAGGGCGTTGACTGGGCAACCGCTGAAGCTCTCGCTTTTGGTTCACTTTGTTTAGAAGGGGCGCCGGTTCGTCTTTCCGGTGAGGATGTTGAACGGGGAACTTTTTCGCAACGTCATTCAGTTCTTTATGATCAAGAAAATGAAGCACGTTATATTCCTCTGAATCATTTGCAAAAGGGTCAAGCGCTTTATGAAGTTGTTAATTCTATGCTTTCTGAAGAAGCTGTTCTTGGTTTTGAATATGGATATTCTCTTGCTGAACCACGAGGATTAACACTTTGGGAAGCACAATTTGGTGACTTTTCTAATGGCGCACAGGTTATTTTTGACCAATTTATTTCATCCGCAGAGTGTAAGTGGCTTCGTATGTCTGGTCTTGTCTGTCTATTGCCTCATGGTTTTGAAGGGCAAGGACCGGAGCATTCTTCTGCACGTTTAGAACGGTTTCTTCAACTTTGTGCGGAAGATAATATGCAGGTTGCTAATTGTACAACCCCTGCAAATTATTTTCATATTTTGCGTCGACAAATTAAGCGTGATTTCCGTAAACCATTGATTTTGATGACACCGAAATCACTCTTGCGTCATAAGCGGGCTGTTTCTCTTCTCAGTGAGATGGGACCTGAGACGAGTTTTTGTCGTGTGTTGCTTGATGATGCAGAATATCTTAAAGATTCTGTTATTAAGTTGCAGAAAGATAATAAAATCCGTCGTGTCGTTCTTTGTACGGGCAAAGTTTATTACGACCTTTATGAAGAACGTGAAAAAAAGGGTATTGATGACGTTTATCTTCTTCGTGTTGAACAACTTTATCCTTTTCCTGCAAAAGTTTTGGTCAATGTGTTATCGCGCTTTTTGCAGGCAGAAATTTTTTGGTGCCAAGAGGAACCAAAAAATATGGGGGCTTGGTCATTTATTGAGCCTTATTTGGAATGGGTTTTGACGCATATTAATGCGCAATATTCACGTGTTCGTTATGCAGGACGTCCTGCAAGTGCTGCACCGGCCTCTGGGTTAATGGTGAAACACCTTGAACAACTGGCTGCGTTTCTTAAAGACGCGTTAGGTTCTTAATTTATTACTACTCTGATGTATGGAAAAATATTATGACTACTGAAATCCGTGTTCCTACTTTGGGCGAATCAGTTACTGAAGCAACGGTTGGTAAATGGTTTAAAAAACTTGGTGAAGCTGTCGCTATGGATGAGCCTTTGGTTGAATTAGAAACTGATAAGGTAACCGTTGAAGTTCCTTCTCCTGTTGCGGGAAAATTATCTGAAATCGTTGCAAAAGAAGGCGATACGGTTGAAGTGAATGCTCTTTTAGGAGCAGTGGAAGCTGGCCAAGCTGGTGTCTCCCAATCATTTTCCCCTTCTGCAACACCTGTTCCAACAGCTTCAGCTGAATCGGAAAAGCCTGCTTCAAGCAGTACAATGCCTCCTTCACCTGCAGCAGCAAAATTGATGGCTGAAAATAATTTTGACAAAAGCGATATTTCAGGTTCTGGAAAACGTGGACAAATTCTTAAAGAAGATGTTCTTGGGGGATTAGAAAAAAGGACAAATGCCCCGACACCTTCAGCTTCTGCGACAAGTTCTTCGGCAACTCCTGTTCCAGAAACACGTGAAGAGCGAGTTCGTATGACGAAATTGCGTCAAACAATTGCTCGTCGTCTTAAAGATGCGCAAAATGTAGCAGCAATGTTAACCACATTTAATGAGGTTGATATGTCGGCCGTGATGGATTTGCGCAAGCGTTATAAGGATCTTTTTGAAAAGAAACATGGTGTTAAACTTGGCTTTATGGGATTTTTTACCAAGGCTGTTTGTCATGCATTAAAAGAACTTCCTGCTGTTAATGCCGAAATTGATGGAACGGATATTGTTTATAAAAACTATGTCAATGTTGGGATCGCTGTTGGAACGGATAAGGGGCTTGTTGTTCCAGTGGTGCGTGATGCAGATCAAATGTCATTGGCAGAAATTGAAAAAGAAATTGGCCGTTTGGGACGTCTTGCTCGTGATGGAAAGTTAGCTGTTTCTGATATGCAAGGCGGAACTTTTACCATTACCAATGGTGGTGTGTATGGATCGTTGATGTCAACACCGATTTTGAATGCACCACAATCTGGTATTTTGGGAATGCATGCGATTAAAGAACGAGCAATGGTTGTTGAGGGGCAAGTTGTGATCCGCCCTATGATGTATTTAGCACTTTCTTATGATCACCGTATTGTGGATGGGCAAGAAGCTGTAACTTTCCTTGTGCGCGTTAAGGAAAGCTTAGAAGATCCGGAACGCCTTGTTCTTGACTTGTAAAATACAGTTTTCAGGATGAAAGGAGAAACGGATGTCTTATGATGTGGCTGTGATCGGAGCGGGTCCAGGTGGTTATGTAGCAGCAATAAAGGCGGCACAACTAGGGCTTAAAGTAGCGATTATTGAAAAGCGTACAACTCTAGGGGGAACATGCCTTAATGTTGGTTGTATACCTTCTAAAGCTTTGTTGCACGCTTCAGAAGTGTTTGCTGAAACCCAGCATGGTTTTGAAACGCTTGGGATTTCTATTGGCAAATCTAAGCTTAATCTTGAACAAATGATGGTTCATAAAAAAGCTGTGGTGACAGCCAATACAAGTGGTGTTTCTTTTTTGATGAAAAAAAATAAAGTTGATACTTTTTTTGGAACAGCCAAAATTTTAAGTGCGGGGCATGTGGAAGTTGTTGCTAGAGATGGTAACAAACAAACAATTGAAACAAAAAATATTATTATTGCGACGGGGTCAGAGAGTTCGAGCATTCCAGGGGTGGATGTTGAAATTGATGAAAAGACGATTGTTTCTTCTACGGGAGCTCTTTCCCTTGAAAAAGTACCAGCGCGTATGATTGTGGTGGGTGCTGGTGTCATTGGTTCAGAACTTGGATCAGTTTGGAGCCGTTTAGGGGCTAAAGTGACTATTATTGAGTACCTTAATAAAGTTTTGGGTTCAATGGATGGTGAAATTTCACGTCAATTTCAAAAGCTAATGGAAAAACAGGGGATTGAATATAAAACGGGTGCAAAGGTAACAGCCATTACGCAATCTGGCTCAACGGCTCAGGTAAGCTTTGAATCTGTTAAAGGGGGTGAATCTGAAACTTTAGAGGCTGATGTTGTGCTTATTGCGACTGGGCGTTCTCCATATACGGAGGGACTTGGCTTGAGTGAGGCTGGTGTTCAGTTGGATGAACGTGGGTTTATCGCAATTGATGCGCACTGGCAAACCAATGTTCCAGGAATTTATGCGATTGGTGATGTCGTAAAGGGGCCAATGTTAGCGCATAAAGCAGAAGAAGAAGGCGTTGCTGTAGCAGAAATTTTGGCAGGTCAAAGGGGACATGTTAATTTTGATGTTATTCCTAGTGTTGTTTATACACAGCCAGAAATTGCGAGTGTAGGAAAAACAGAAGAAGAACTAAAAGCAGCTGGTATTGAGTATAATGTTGGAAAATTTCCTTTTATGGCCAATGGTCGTGCGCGCGCGATGCAAAAGAGTGATGGATTTGTTAAAATTCTTGCTGATAAAAAAACAGATCGGGTTTTAGGGGGACATATTCTTGGATTTGGTGCTGGTGAAATGATCCATGAAATTGCAGTTTTAATGGAATTTGGTGGTTCATCAGAAGATCTAGGGCGTTGTTGTCATGCGCATCCTACTTTATCAGAAGCAGTCCGTGAAGCAGCGTTAGCAACATTTGCTAAACCACTTCATATTTAAAAAGCTTTTAAAAAGCACAGAGGAGCAGTAAATATTTGTGAAGCATGCAGCAATATTTGAGAGAGGATACAACTAACCGTATGAAGTATTCTACTTAATTTGTTGTGTGCTTTTCAATAATTGTTGTTATAGATCTCAGTTGTGCCGTTTTGTTGATTATCTTGTTTTGCACATTTGTTTAGAGCAGTGATATTTCGTTTATGCCAAATTTTATATGTGAGGTATTTTATAGTGTGATAAAATACGCGGGATAGGGTTCTCAGCCTGTTTGCGTACTTTGTTTTGATAAAGTAATCTCTCAAAAAAACAAGCCTATTTCGTAAGGGTGTTTGTAAATGGTATAGTTGTAAAGTTCCTAGTGAAGTATTAAACCCCTTATGCACCACCATCTTTATTCTTCATACAAGGCATTGATTTATAATGATAATCTAGCGTTGTTCATATTGAATGAGAGTCCCGAATAACGTAAGATTCTCTCATTTCAAATCTGTTTATGTTGAATCAATCAAAACCACCCGTTTGCACGTCATAAGCGGGATGAGTGTGTGGATCAAATTTGTATAAGAAAGGAGTAAAAATGGTCCTTATGAACCGTCTTAATGCAAGGTTTGTTGCAACATTGGGGGCTGGCAAATATAACGATGGTGCTGGCTTGCTTCTTCACAAGCGTAAAGATGGCGGTGCTCAATGGATTTATCGTTATACCATTCACGGGCGGCGTCGTGAAATGGGCTTGGGTGCCTTAAGAGATGTCTCTTTAAAACAAGCCCGTGAATTGGCAACGGGGTGGCGCTCTGTTCTTCGTGAAGGGCGTGACCCCATTAAAGAACGTGAAAAGCAAAAGCGTGAAGCAATAAGCAATCTCCATTATTTAAAAAATATTGCTTTAGATGCTTTTGAAAGTCGTAAAGCTGAATTAAAAGGTGATGGTAAGAATGGAAGTTGGTTTTTACCATTACGCCTTCATAAAAGGTATAAGTCGGCTCCATAAGTTATATTTACGAGCTTTCAATGTTATTAGAATTTTCAGCTATTTGAGAGCGTTTATAAAAGGTATTTTTCTTGCCTCGTTTTATTTATATGGACTCCCTCATTCGCGACAAAGAAATTCTTTTTATTAATTTAATCTAAACAGATTTGAAATGAGAGAATTCTACAGTATGAGGGACTCTCATTCAACGTGCAAAACAATAAATTATACTGACAATTTTTTATATATTCAGAGCAAAGTTTACTTATAGCGTTCAATGAAGTGGAAAGCCCAAGCGGGAGATATTCGATAAGAAGCTGTATTATTTACAAGCCATTGTTTATAAAAATTATGTTTTATTATTTTAAATCAATAGTTTATTCGTGATATGAGATATATGGAGCATAAAGGAAAGAGACGTTTTCTCAAAGAAATCGGATCGTTTAATGATTGGTTTTGGTTAAGGATTTTTGTTTTTTTAAGATGGGGATAGGTTCAACTATCTTACAAAATACCGCTCTTTTAAAAAGAGCGGTATTTATATATTTTATTTATGACACTATCTTTTTTATGAAAGTGATAGATCATAAAACGATTAAACCACTTCTTTTGACCTTTTGTTCTTTTTGTCTCTCTGTTCTGCTTGCTGTATCTTAAAAATGATCTAGATCATCTTTAAGATTTTTAAGAAATCCCAATGTTGCCAAAATATAACGAAGAGCAAAAATTTTTGAAAAAACATAATTTCACAAAAATATTAAGTTTTTTTCATTTGGCAGTTTTGTGATAACTTAGAAAGTTAAGCTTATGCTCCTTATAGAGATCAATTTAGAACTGTAATTTTATATCTTCTTGTTGTTCTCTTATAAAGGTGGAAAGTCCCATATGATCAAGGTATTTGAGAAAAGGCTGGGGGGGAAGTTCTTCTACATTGACCATTGTTTTAACATCCCATTGGCCTGTGGCAATAAGAAGGGCTGTTGCTGCTGCTGGTACGCCAGCTGTATAAGAAATGCCTTGTGCTCCAGTTTCATGAAAAGCTTGTTTGTGATCGGCTATGTTATAGATAAAAATCTCCTTTGTTTTTCCATCTTTTTCACCTTTAATGAGATCTCCAATACAGGTTTTTCCTGTGTATTCTGGGGCCAGAGAGGAAGGATCAGGTAAGACAGCTTTGACAACCTTTAAAGGGACAACCTCTTGTCCTTCTGCTGTTTTAATGGGCTGTTCAGATAAGAGACCAAGATTTTTTAAAACAGTAAAAACAGTGATATAACGTTCACTAAATCCCATCCAGAAGCGAACATTTTGAACATCAAGATTTTTGGAGAGTGAATGAATTTCATCATGTCCTGTCATGTAAGCTTTTTGTTTTCCAACAACGGGAAGATCCCATTCATAGCTCACTTCAAACATTTTATTGGAAGTCCATTTTTTATTTTGCCATGACCATACTTGCCCTGTAAATTCTCGGAAGTTAATTTCCGGATCAAAATTTGTAGCAAACCAACGCCCATGACTTCCGGCATTAATATCAATAATATCAATATCGGTGATTTTATCAAAATAATTTTCATGCGCGAGTGCTGCATAGGCATTAACAACGCCTGGATCAAAACCGGCACCCAAAATAGCCGTGATGCCAGCTTTTTCACATTCTTGACGCCGCGGCCATTCGTAATTGCCATACCAGGGTGGTGTTTCACAAATTTTAAGAGGGTCTTCGTGAATGGCCGTATCGATATAAGCGCATTTGGTTTCGATACAAGCGGACAGAACAGACATATTAAGAAAGGCAGAACCAACATTAATGACAATTTCACATTTGGTCTTTTGGATGAGCTTTACAGTTTCTTCTACATTCATGGCGTTGAGCGAATGGCTTTGAAGAACACCTTGTTCTTTCATAGAGTTTTTTTCTTTGATAGAAGCAATAATGGCTTCACATTTTTTAAGTGTTCGTGAAGCAATATGAATTTCACCAAGAATATCGTTGTTTTGAGCACATTTGTGTGCAACAACTTGTGCAACACCTCCAGCACCAATAATGAGAACGTTTTTTTTCATTGTAGGTTCATCTCCTTTTTAATACTGTTATATGACGTTTTTTCATGGTTATCTTTATGAAAGGCTTGTCCGATAGTCATCATAGCTGAATTGACGTTGCAGCGTTAATGTCCCATCGCATTCTTTGAGAACAATAGCAGGCATTGTTACACCATTAAACCAGTTTTTCTTGACCATTGTATAACCTGCAGCATCCTGAAAAGACAGCCTGTCGCCTATTTTAAGAGGTTTTGGAAACCGAAATGTTCCAAAAATATCGCCAGCAAGACAGGATTTTCCACAAATCATAATTTCGTGTTCTCCTTGATTGGGTTCTAATTTGGCATTTTCACGATAAATAAGAAGATCAAGCATATGAGCTTCAATGGAACTATCAACGATGGCAAGATTTTTTTCGTTATACAATGTGTCAAGAACACTGACTTCCAAGGTGGTGCTTTTGGTGATGGCGGCTTCTCCTGGTTCCAGAAAAAGAGTGACACCATGAGTCTTTGAAAAGTTTTTTAAGCGTTCTGCGAAAGCTTCTAGAGGGTAATTTTCAGCTGTAAAATGAATTCCACCACCAAGGCTTATCCAGTCTACAGCAGAAAAAAGCTCTGAAAACTTTTCTTCCATAACCCCGAGCATTTGGTTAAAAAGATTAAAATCAGCGTTTTCACAATTGTTATGGATCATCAGGCCGTTGATGAGAGGAAGAACTTCTTTAATCGCACTTTGGTTTGTTTCTCCTAGGCGACTAAAAGGGCGGGAGGGATTGGCAAGATCAAAATTCGATGCACTTATTCCTGGATTTAATCTTAAACCTCGTTGAATGGTTTTTGTTGCATCAGCAAAACGTTGAAGTTGTTGGATTGAGTTGAAGATAATTTTATCGGCATAACCACAGGCTTCATCAATTTCATGATCGGCCCAAGCAACCGAATAAGCATGGGTTTCTTTACCAAATTTTTCTCTTCCCAAACGCAGTTCATAAAGGGATGATGAAGTGGTTCCATCCATGAATTCAGACATTAAATCAAAAACACTCCATGTGGCGAAACATTTCAAAGCAAGCAAAAATTTTGCTCCTGACATTTCTCGTAAACGAGAAATTGTTTGCATATTGTTGATGAGTTTCGATTTGTCGATAAGATAATAGGGGGTTTGTATCATCATTTATTCATTCTTTTTTGAAGGATCTTATTGCTAAGATCGGCGTTTAGTATAAGGAGTAACAGAATGTCTCAAGAATCTTAAGCAAAGAATCTGTTTCTGTTTAGTAATAGAAAAACTTTCTGTAACGGCTGTTGTTTATTATTTTGAGTTTTGCGTATGAAAAAAAAATTATATTATGCTTTAGCTTTTGTATTTATGAGCAGTTTTTTCATGATAACAACCGCTTTTGTTCATTTGAAGCAAAAGAGGAATGATACTAAAGCTGAACTGAGTTCTCAAGCTTCTGTCCAAGAGCGTTCGGTGCCTTTGATTTTTACGGGGCGTAGAGAACTTAATGGTTTTAAGGGTTATCATCATTATCGGCGTGGTTATGTTAAATATAAAGATAATTGGTGGTATCCTAAAGCGGCTTTTGCTACATCTCCGCACTTAAGCACAAAAGGCGTATCATTAAAAGTTGTATCAGATGCTAAAAGAGTGTTTTTAACGTCTTCTTCAGAAAGTCTAGACAAAAAGGAGCCATGGATGCTGAAAGAGCATATTGAATCTTGCCGTGCCCGTTATCGCTCTTATCGTAAAAATGATAATAGTTTTCAGCCTTTTCATGGGCCTCGTAAACAGTGTTTATCGCGCTTTTTTAAAGGATAGAAATGATTAAATAAAATTTTAATTGCTTCTTGTCGTGGGCGTTATTGCTCTTACAATAACAAAGAATACTTGTGTGGTGTGCAGAATTTCCATGCAAGCATTGTTTTTTGAAAAATTTAAATACTTTTAAGTTTTATTAAATCTTATTATCATTAAGTTTGAAATAGGGGGGTAAAAATATATTTTTTGTTTTGTCAATGACAAAATATTAAGGGCAGGATGGAGCTGAAAGAATGACAACACGGGAAGCAATGCTGATATTGCTCATTTTGCTTCCCTTTTGTGGAAGTGCTGTTATTGGCTTTTTTCGTTCGACAGCAAAAAATAATGAAGCATGGTTTGCTGGAGGCGTTGCTCTCTTTAGTCTTCTTTTTACAATCATGCTTTATCCAGCAATTCGTGGCAATCACATTATTCGTTTAAATATTTCTTGGCTTCCAGAATGGGGGGGTGATTTGATCCTCCGGATGGATGGTCTGTCGTGGCTTTTTTGCTTACTCATTACTGGAATTGGGCTGCTTGTCGTTGTTTATGCTCGTTATTATATGGATCCGGCAGATTCTGTACCACGATTTTTTTCTTTTTTTCTAGCCTTTATGGGCTCAATGACAGGGATTGTTTTATCCGGTAATCTCGTCTTTTTGGTTGTTTTCTGGGAACTCACTAGTATTTTTTCTTTTTTGTTGATTGGTTATTGGTATCATAATGCGAGTGCGCGTGAAGGAGCGCGCATGGCTTTAACGATTACGGGTTTTGGTGGCTTTGCCCTTTTTATTGGGGTTTTATTGATTGGATATATCGTTGGTAGTTTTGATCTGGATAAAATTTTACAGTCTGGAGATATGATCCGATCAAGTTCGCTTTATATCCCTGCCCTTATTTGTATTTTATTGGGTGGATTAACAAAAAGTGCACAGTTTCCTTTTCATTTTTGGTTGCCGAATGCAATGGCAGCTCCAACGCCTGTATCGGCTTATCTACATTCGGCAACGATGGTAAAAGCTGGATTATTTTTGCTGGTGCGTTTATGGCCCGTGCTTTCCGGGACAGAGTCTTGGTTTTGGTTGGTTGGCTTTTCAGGTCTTTCAACACTTCTTCTTGGCGCTTATTTTTCTATGTTTCAGCAAGATTTAAAGGGATTACTGGCTTATTCAACAATCAGTCATCTTGGATTGATTACCACGCTTTTAAGTCTTGGAAGTCCCCTTGCATGTGTTGCAGCAATTTTTCATATGGCCAATCATGCTACTTTTAAAGCATCTTTGTTTATGGCTGCTGGCATTATTGATCACGAAACGGGAACGCGTGATATGCGTAAGCTAACAGGCCTTTATCGCTCTATGCCGATTACAGCAACTCTTGCTTTAGTCGCAAGTGCAGCGATGGCTGGTGTTCCTTTGCTCAATGGCTTTTTATCAAAAGAAATGTTTTTTGCTGAAGCTGTTGAAACGCATATGGAATCATGGCTTGACTGGATTGCTCCTTATGTCGCAACGCTTGCTAGCTTGTTTAGTGTAACCTATTCTATACGCTTTATTCATGGTGTCTTTTGGGGACCAAAGCCGCATACATTACCTAAAACCCCTCATGAACCACCACATTTTATGCGTTTACCCATGGAATTTTTGGTGTTTATTTGTTTGGCCGTTGGTATTTTTCCTAATTTAACAATCGGACCTATTTTAGATAATGCTGTTGTGTCTGTTTTAGGACCGATGACAATCTCTTACAGCTTGGCTGTTTGGCATGGGATTAATACACCATTAATGATGAGTTTGGTGGCTTTATTAGGGGGATGCTTACTCTATGTTGTCGGGCGGCGTTATTTTTTATCTTGTGATGATGGGGCTCCCTTTTTTCGTCATTTGAAAGGACAGCGTATTTTTGAACGCATTCTTGTGATTATTTCTTGGAAATGGGCACGTGCAGTGGAAGCTGTTTTGTCAACACGCCGTTTGCAAATTCAGTTGCACTGGATTTTTGCTGTGTGTTTTATTTTTGTTGGTCTTTTATTTTGGTTTGATGGTTTCATTGCTGCAGGAGGGTTACCGCTTTTTCCTCTTGATATTCCTTTTCTCGCGCTTTGGCTGGTTGGTGGATTGTGCGCGCTTTTAGTCGCTTGGCAAGCAAAATTTCACCGTCTTGCATCTCTCATGCTCTTGAGTGGAGCAGGATTGATGACGTGTGCAACCTTTTTATGGCTTTCTGCACCTGATTTGGCCATAACGCAATTGGTTGTTGAAGTGGTGACGGCTGTCTTATTATTGCTTGGTTTGCGTTGGTTGCCTAAGCGTGTTTATCATCCTGCTCCAGCATCTATTCATTTTGGGGTGCGTTTACGTCGTACCCGTGATTTTATCATAGCGATCACAGGAGGAGCTGGTGTTGCATGGCTTTCTTTTGCGATGATGACACGTCCTCAAGGGACAACGGTTTCTAACTTTT
This sequence comes from Bartonella sp. SL320, assembly GCF_059687635.1. Lineage (NCBI taxonomy): Bacteria > Pseudomonadati > Pseudomonadota > Alphaproteobacteria > Hyphomicrobiales > Bartonellaceae > Bartonella > Bartonella sp. SL320. Next base: position 139,402 of record NZ_CM185143.1, read on the forward strand.
TTCTGCAAAATGCTTATTTTGCTGCTGGTGGTCGCAATGTTGTGAATGTATTGTTGGTTGATTTTCGTGGTTTTGATACGATGGGAGAAGTTGTGGTTTTGGGGGTTGTTTCTTTGACTGTCTTTGCTCTTTTACGTCGATTCCGTCCTGCTCCTGAAAGTATTGAGCCGCCATTTCAACAACGTGTTCAGGAAGCTTTTGATAAGGCACAGCCGGAGCGAAATGTGGGGGATACAGTCTTAAACTATCTTGCTATTCCTTCTGTTATTATGGGGTGGCTCTTTTCGGTTATTATTGCTTTTTCTTTTTATTTATTTGTGCGAGGACATGATCTTCCAGGGGGAGGATTTGTCGGTGGGGTGACGCTAGCGATAGGCTTTATTTTGCAGTATCTTGCACGGGATATTCGTTGGGTGGAAAATCATTTAAGAGTGTTGCCTTTACGCTGGATGGGCTTTGGCTTATTGCTGTCGCTGGTAACAGGAATAGGGGCTTTATTTTTTGGGTATCCTTTTTTAACATCATTTTTCCAATATATTCATGTGCCGTTGATTGGAAAGGTTCCTATAGCATCTGCTTTTTTATTTGATTTTGGGGTGTTTTCTCTTGTGTTGGGAGCAACGATTCTCATTTTAATTGCACTGGCACACCAATCCATTCGTAGTTACCGAATTGGTAAAAAACCTGCTTTAAAGGAGAAGGAAAATTAATGGAAATTATTCTTTCTTTGGCCATTGGTGTTCTTGTCGGATCTGGAATTTGGCTCATTTTGCGTCCCCGAACTTTTCAGGTTATTCTTGGTTTGTCTTTGATATCCTATGGTGTCAATCTTTTCATATTTGCAATGAGTAGACCACGCAGTAATGCAGCACCAATCGTTGATCCTACCATAGCAATTAATCCGACAAATTATGTTGATCCTCTTCCACAGGCTTTGGTTTTAACTGCGATTGTGATCGGTTTTGCAACGACAGCTTTATTTTTGGTTATTTTATTGGTTTCACGCGGTTTAACAGGTTCAGATCATGTTGATGGACGTGAGGTGCAATGATGGAAGCTTATGTGCATCATCTTCTTATTTTGCCTATTCTTTTGCCATTAAGTACTGGAGCCCTTCTCCTTTTTTATGATGAACGCCGTTCAAAATTGAAATCACTCATCAGTATTTTTTCTGCTGCATTGCTCATTGTCATTGCTGTTTTATTGGTGAAGCGTGCTCTTGAAGTTGCACCCGCTGTGGATGTGTACCGGCTTGGTCATTGGCCTTCTCCTTTTGGTATTGTTTTGGTGCTTGACCGCTTAAGTGCTATGATGCTTTTACTTTCTAGCCTGTTGATCTGCGCGGTGTTGGTTTTTGCACGGGCACATTGGTATAAAGCGGGGCCGCATTTTCAGTCATTGATGCAATTTTTTATGGTTGGAATAAACGGTGCTTTTTTAACCGGTGATTTATTTAATTTATTTGTATTTTTTGAAGTGATGTTAACAGCTTCTTATGGTCTTGCCTTGCATGGTTCTGGTCCGTTACGTGTGCGCGCTGGGTTGCATTATGTCGTGATTAATCTGGTTGCCTCATCGTTTTTTCTCGTTGGTGCGGCGCTCATTTATGGAATCGTGGGCACACTCAATATGGCTGATTTAGCTGTAAAAATACGGTATATAGCTTCTAGTGATTTGATTTTATTCGAAATAGGGGCAGCGCTTTTGGGAATTGCTTTCTTAATTAAAGCAGGGATGTGGCCATTAAATTTTTGGTTGATGCCAACTTATAGTGCAGCAGTAGCACCTGTTGGAGCTTCTTTTGCTCTTTTAAGCAAAGTCGGTGTTTATATTATTTTACGTTTAACATTGTTATGGTTTGGACCAGAAAGTGGATATTTTAGCCATTTTGGTCAAATGGTTTTGTTTTACGGTGGGCTTGCCACTATGGCTTTTGGTTTTATTGGGGTGTTGGCAAGTCAAGTCTTGGGACGTTTGGCAGCTTATAGTGTTTTAGTTTCTTCTGGGACATTATTGACAGCAATCGGGATTGGCAATACAGCCCTGATCGCAGGGGCACTCTTTTATATTGTTTCCTCAACCTTGGCTCTGGGGGCTTTTTTTCTTTTGGTGGAGTTGGTTGAACGCTGTCAGGATGTCGCTGCCAATGTTTTGACGGTGACAATGGAAGTCTATGGGGACGATGAAGAGGAGGAAGAAGATGAAGTAGGGACTTATTTACCGGTAACTTTGGCAATTCTTGGGGCTTGTTTTGGTCTTTGTGCACTTTTGATTATTGGTCTTCCCCCTTTTTCTGGTTTTGTTGCTAAATTTATGATGTTCGTGGCGCTCTTAAACCATAGTAAAGAAAATATTTCTACCTCTTTACCCGTTTATCACGATTGGCTTTTTATGATTTTTGTTACGTTATCTAGTTTTGCTGCTTTGATTGCGTTGACACGAACCGGTATTCGAACTTTTTGGGTTTCTCTTGAAGGGAAGATTCCACGAGTGCAGGTGATTGAATTTGCCCCCGTTGCTGTTTTGCTTGCTTTGTGTTTTCTTATTACAATTGTCGCTGGTCCTGTTAGTCGTTATATGCTTGAAACAGCAAAAACTTTGTACGAGCCTCAAAATTATATTGGCAGCGTTTTAGATGATTTTTCCCTTGAAAATAGGGGGATTCATCAGTGAAAAATTGTTATTTTTTCCCTTTTTCTAGCGTGGCAATTATTTTTATGTGGCTGATCTTAAATGGCTTTAGTTTCGGTCAATTGCTTTTAGGTGTTATCATTGCTTTGTTTGGGGGCTGGATGATGCGGCTTCTTGAGCCTGAAAAGATAACCATTAAAAGTTGGCGTGCTGTTTTCCAGCTTTCTTTTCGTGTGTTTATTGATTCTATTGTTTCAAATATTGCTGTAGCTTGCTTCGTTTTAACCAAAAGATCTAGAAAACAGCAGTCTGGTTTTATTGTGGTGCCAATTTCCCTTGAAAGTCGAACTGCTTTAGCTGTTTTGGCCTGTATTCTTTCAGCAACTCCTGGGACTGTTTGGATTGCCTATAATAGAAAAAATAGTGAACTTTTGCTTCATGTCTTAAATTTTAAAAATGGATATGATTATCAAAAATTGATCAAAAGGCGCTATGAGCAATTACTTTTGGAGATTTTCTCATGAGTATGGTTATCCTTTATTGGGGGCTTTATCTCTCGCAGTTTTTTTTAAGTTTGGCAATGATTCTCGCACTGTTTCGGCTCATTCGTGGTCCAAGGGCGCAGGATAGAATTGTGGGGTTGGATGCTCTTTATATTATCACTATTCTTTTGTTTCTGACCTTTGATATTCGCTCAGGGACAACCATTTATTTTGTGGCAGCGCTCATTGTTGGTTTATTGGGTCCTGTATCAAGTATTGCGTTGGCAAAATTTCTCATGCGGGGGGAGATTATTGAATGAAGGATGATATATCGCTTGTTGTTGCTATTTCTGTTACAGTTTTTTTAATCTTAGGATCTGGTCTCACGTTGATTGGAACGATAGGGCTGGTGCGTCTTTCCAGTTTTTATAAACGTTTACATATGCTTTCACTCAGCACAAGTTGGGGCGCTTGCAGTATTCTTATTGCGTCGTTTCTTTATTCAACTTTTGTAGATCACCATTTTGTTTTTCATGAATTTTTGTTGATGATTTTTTTACTTGTAACAATACCAGTCGCTTCGATGCTGGTATCACAAGCAGCGGCTTATCGACATTATTCAGAAAATAAATTAGAAAAACCGCTGGCTCTTTTATCACGTCAGATGGAAAAACAAACACCCGCTTCAGAAGAAATACAATGTGATACGAGCCAGAGCGATTTTTAAGATGCAATGCGTTTTCTTATTCTGCTTTTTGTTCTTCTACACATTGAATAAGATTTTTTTCTTCTGGATCGTTAATGAGATCAGAAAGTATAGCTTCGTTTCCTTTTGTCCACCATATATAGGGACCTCCCATATATTTTACGCCAGAAGCACTTATGCTACGGGAAGCGATAATACGCTTTCCTTTCCACTTGAAATCAACAAGTGCAATGCTACCCGCATTGAGATAGGTTACTTCAACACGCTCTTTACTTTTGCCTGTCTCGCATTGATAGGCTGTAGCTTCTGTTGTTGGTTCTGGATTATCTGGGACTTCGATAACTAAAGAGCCTGCAAAAGCGTTGAGTGAGCCGAATAGTGGTAGACTTAAAGCAGTAAAAAATCCTACAATAAAAACAATTTTTTTCATAATATTTCCTCAGTTATTTAAAATAATAACAATGATTCATCCTTACAGAGGATGGGATTTTTTTCTTCTGGATCTTTAGAAAGATCATAAAGTGTTACTTCTTTATTTTTCTCCCACCAGATATACTGCTCTCCTACATATTTTGCTCCAGAGGCAGAAATAACATTTGCAGCGATAATACGATCACCTTTCCATTTGAAATCAATCAATGAAATATTATCAGCGTTGTGATAGGTCGCTTCAATGCGTTCTTTAGTGTCTCCCATATTACATTGATAAGTTATGGTTTGTGTTTTTGGGTTATCTGATACTTCAATGACTAAAGCAGCCGCTAAGGTACTGCTGACATTGAAAAATAATAAAGAGGAAAAAAATCCTAAAATTTGTAGAGTTTTTTTCATAATGCTTCCCTATATGAAAAGTAATTTGTTTTAATACGATGGTGTCTACGGCAGGATTCGAACCTGCGACCCCAGGATTCATACCACTTCGGTTTTCACCGCCAGCCTTATCAGCTGTTCGTGGTCTGGACTGTCTCTTCACCTTGAAGCTTGCGCTTTTTAGGTGCTGCCCGTTCAGTCTCTACACCTTCCTCTCATGTGAAGAGAGGCTTGGCTCGGGATTGGCATATAGTTGCCCATGAAGCTTTCCCCGAGTTTGAGCAGATCCGCTTTGAGGATTTCTCCTCAAAGTGCCCAATTTCTTTTAGGAATCCTGTGCTCTATCCTACTGAGCTACGCAGACATCATCATAATTATTCTTTAATAGAAGTATAAAAACGAATCAATTATATTCAATATGAATTAACGGATTTCTGTTAATTTTTGTTCCAAAAAGGATAAAACTGCATCTGGTGGAACATTTTTTGCAATAAATGATTGGCCAAGTCCGCGTGTCAAAATGAAAGTCAAATTATTTTGTGAAACTTTTTTATCTTGAGCAATGAGAGTCATTAAAGTTTCAGCATCTGGTAATTCTCCTGGGATATCCTTTAACCTTGTAGGAAGACCTACAGCTTTAAGGTGTGCTTCGATGCGATGTGAGAGTGTGGGGTCACTTAGATTCAGTTGTGCAGAGAATTGATGTGCGAGAACCATTCCAATTGCTACAGCTTCACCGTGAATTAAACGCTTTGAATCATAAGCGGTTGCTGTTTCCAGCATGTGCCCAAAGGTATGTCCGAGGTTTAAGAGTGCGCGTTCTCCTTTTTCGTATTCATCACGTGCTACAATGGTAGCTTTAAATTGACATGAGCGAACAATGGCTTCTATTCGCATAGGACCATTAGAGAAAATTTCTTGTCCATTTTTTTCAAGCCATGCAAAGAAATCAGGTTGGTTAATGAGGCCATATTTGACCATTTCTGCGTAACCTGCGCGAAATTCACGTGGCGGTAGTGTATCAAGAACAGATGTATCAGCAATAACGCATTGTGGTTGATAAAAAGCGCCGATAAGATTTTTGCCATATCGGCTGTTGATCCCCGTTTTTCCACCAACAGAGGAATCAATTTGTGCAAGAAGTGTTGTGGGCATCTGAATGAAGTTCATACCCCGGCGGATCATACTGGCCGCAAATCCTGCTAGATCTCCAATGACACCGCCACCAAAAGCAATAACACAGTCACCTCTTTCTAAACGAGCAGCAAGAATTTGATCGATGACAGTTTGCAAGGTTGAAAATGATTTTGATTGTTCTCCTGCTTCTACAATAATAGGGACAGTATGAATTTTATTTTTTGTGAGTTCTGTTTGTAATGGATCCAAATGGAAGGATGCAACATTGGTATCTGTGACAATTGCTAAACGCGTTTGATGAAAATCTTTTTTTTGAAGAGCATTCTTAATCTGTAAAGCAGCTTGCACAATAAGATCTGGGCCAATAAGGATATTGTAACAGTGTTTGTCTAATTTAATGCTGATGGTTTTGGTTTGCATGCTTGTTCTTTCTATTATTATTTTTTTGTATGGAGGTAGTGCTGTAGAGATCGTATGACATTTTTTGCTACGCTGTGAGGGCTTTCTTTATGACTGTTAATTGTTATGTTTGCTGTTGCATAGAGAGGATAACGCTGTTCCATGAGTTTTTGCATTGTTTCTCTAGGATTTTCTGTTTGAAGAAGCGGTCGTGTTGAACGTTTGGAAACGCGCTGCATAAGGACATCGAGATCTGCTTTGAGCCAGATAGATATTCCATTTTGATGTATAGCTTTTTGTGTATCTTGATTTATGTAAGCACCGCCACCCGTTGCTAAGACAAGAGGGCGTTTTTTTATGAGGTTGAGAATAACACGTTGTTCAAGAGTACGAAATTCCGCTTCACCATAGATCTTAAAGATTTCTGTAATAGAGATTTGTGCTGCTTTTTCGATTTCTTGATCAGAATCATAAAAGGGTAAATCAAGCATGGTAGCAACACGTTTTCCAATGACTGATTTTCCTGCTCCCATAAGACCAACAAACACAAGGACTTGGTTATCGAGAGATGATAAGAGTTGTCTCTTTATTTTTGATAAGGGGGGATATTGGGGTCGATTACTTTTCATAGCTTATTTCGGCATTTATCTGCTTTAAAGTCAATTCCTGTTAATCTTTATAAGGTAAGATTAAGAGATAGAATATTTTGAAAAAAGTTTATTATTTTATGCCAACATTAACCAGACTTTTGATGATTCTTTTCATTTTTCTTGCTATTCTCTTTAGTATAATGGTCATTCTTGTGTTTTTTGTTGAACCCGTAACTGTGGATATATCTGTTGATGTCCCTTTGGATTCACAGAATCATTCTTTGAGAATGAATCAATGAAAAGTAACATTGTGATAGAGCGTTTTCTTGAAATGATGAGTGCTGAGCGAGGCGCTTCTGCCCATACGCTTGCGGCATATCAGCATGATTTACAGTGGGTGCAAGACAAATTATCTTCGCATTCTGTTTCGCTCCTTTCAGCACAAAAGGAAGATTTAATTGGTCTTTTATCGCTCATGCATACATTTGGGTTTGCGGCAACTTCGCAAGGACGCCGTTTATCAACATTGCGTCAATTTTATCAGTTTCTTTATGCAGAAGGGTTAAGAAAAGATGATCCTTCTCATGATATTGATGCCCCTCGACAAGGGCGCCCTTTGCCCAAAATTATCAATGAAGATGTGGTGACAAAATTTCTTGATTTGGCGGAAGTAGAGGTTAATCAAGCGGATTATGGATCTAAGGATTATCTGCGCGCATTGCGTCTTCAGCTGTTGAGCGAAATGCTTTATGCAACGGGATTACGCATTAGTGAGTTGGTGAGTCTTCCTGTGCAGGCTGTTCGGGGGAAAACATATAGTATTGTGGTTTTCGGTAAGGGGAAAAAAGAACGAATGGTGCTTTTATCAAAAAAAGCCTATCAAGTTCTTTTGCAGTGGTTGGATTTGCGTGATAAAGGGAAAGATGCGAAAAGTCTTTATCTTTTTCCGGCGCATTCAGAAACAGGGTATATTGCGCGTCAAGTTGTTGCACGGGAATTGAAAAAACTTGCTAAAAGAGCTGGAATAAAAAGTGAAAGCTTTTCTCCCCATGTGTTGCGCCATGCATTTGCTAGTCATCTTTTGCAAAATGGTGCAGATTTGCGTGCCGTTCAACATTTGTTAGGTCATTCTGATATTTCTACGACTCAGATTTATACCCATGTGTTAGAAGAGAGACTTTATCGTCTCGTTAATGAGCATCACCCACTTGCTGATGCGCAAAAGGCTCGTTAAAGAAAGAAGGGGATGTTTTGAAAAAGACTTTATAAAGCAAATTATAAGTGTATAAGTGACACTGAATGAGTTGGTACAAATGTATAATTATCTTGATTTTGAAAAACCAGTTGCTGATCTTGATGGAAAAATTCTTGAATTAAAAAAAATTTCTCAAGAAAAAGGCAGTCTTGATATGAGTGACGAGATTGCGCGTCTTGAAAAACGCTCCCAAACGGCATTGCGCGATATTTATAAAAAATTGTCGCCGTGGCAAAAAACACAAGTTGCTCGTCATCCTGATCGTCCCCATTTTATGGACTATTCTAAACGCTTATTGAGTGATGTTACACCTTTGGCAGGAGATCGAAAATTTGCTGAAGATGAGGCTATTCAAGCCGGTTTTGCACGCTTTAAGGGAGAAGCAGTTGCTTACATTGGTCAAGAGAAAGGCCACGATACGCAAACACGTTTACGCTATAATTTTGGTTCTGCACGGCCAGAAGGATATCGTAAAGCTGTCCGTATTATGGAAATGGCGGATCGCTTTGGTTTACCACTCCTTACTTTTGTTGATACGGCAGGCGCTTATCCTGGAGTAAGCGCTGAAGAACGTGGGCAAGCAGAAGCAATTGCTCAATCAACGGCAGCAACTTTGCGTCTAAAAGTTCCAGTTGTGTCTGTTGTTATTGGAGAAGGTGGTTCTGGGGGGGCGATAGCAATTGCGGCGGCCAATAAAGTTTATATGCTGGAACATGCAATTTATTCTGTTATTTCTCCAGAAGGCGCAGCTTCTATTTTATGGCGTGATCCAGCCCGTGCAAAAGATGCTGCAATGAATATGCGTATTACTGCACAAGATTTGTGTCGATTAAAGATCATTGATGGCATTATTTCGGAACCTTTAGGAGGTGCCCACCGTGATAAAGAAATTGTCATTGATGCAACGGGTGAGACTATTTTAGAAGCTTTAAAAGAGATGGCTGGAAAAGATGGTGAAGTTCTTAAACAAGAGAGAAGGGAAAAATATCTTCAAATTGGTCGTTCATTAGCATAAATCATTTTGTGTGAGGGGTGTTGGATTGGAGTTTTTTTGATGACATTTAACAGATTCATCGCTGTGTGTGTGTTGTGTGTGATGGGAATATTGACGGCTTGTGAAGGAAGATTACCAGCTTCTATTCGTGCTAAAGTTGAGCAGCCTCTTCCGCAAGAAATCCAGAATAGAATGGTGTTATACGATATTGATCCCTATGCACCCATTGTGATGCGATTCTTTAAGGAAGAAAATGTTGCTGAAATTTGGAAGCAGTCTCGTTCAGGGCCTTTTATCTTGGTTGCTCGCTATGGTATTTGTAAATGGTCTGGTAAGCTTGGACCTAAATATAAAGAAGGGGATCTTCAGACACCGGAAGGTTTTTATACGATTACTGCCAATCAAATGAATCCTTATTCAAAATATTATCTTTCTTTTAATATAGGATTTCCTAACCTTTATGATCAGGAAAATGGTCGTACAGGAAGCAATCTTATGGTACATGGTTCTTGCTTTTCTGCTGGTTGTTATTCTATGAGTGATAGGAATATGGCTCAGATTTATGCGTTTGCACGGGATGCTTTTAAAGGAGGACAAAGAGCATTTCAGCTACAGGCTTTTCCTTTTCGCATGACCGAGGATAATATGTCACGTCATCGCAATGATCCTCATTACCAATTCTGGGTTATGCTTAAGAAGGGTTATGATTTTTTTGAAGAAAATCGTCAACCTCCAACCGTTGAAGTTTATGGAAAACGTTATATTTTTAATCGTGATATTGATAAAACTTCAGTTTCTCTAATGAAATGAGTGTTATTTTATTCTGCCATACTGTAAAAAACATCGCTTATGATGGCGGCGATATAGAACACGAAAAAATTTTACACATGAGGTGTTTAGGGGAGACATCCATATTTTAAAGTACGGAGTTTTTTTAATAGAGCTTTGTATTAGTTAATTAAATGAAGTGTGAGGACCAAGAGGAATTGGCTCAGAAAAGAGGTGTTTTTGCACGTCAATATCGGTGGAAATCTTGGTTTTTAGTGAAGAGTTAGTTAACATAACATGCATCTCTCTTTGTATTTTTTTATATGCTGTAAAATATTATTTTGTCATACCCATAACGGAAATTATACATTGCATTACGCTTTTGTTTAAGAGAGCTACGCTTCTCATTTAAAACAAAGTGCTCTAAACAGAATATGTAGCTTATTCATGTACTTTCTTTAAAGAAAGATTTCTCAATGCATGTCATACCCATTTTATGATGGTTCTTATTGAGGATATAATGGTAAATTCATCGCGTTTCCAGCCTTTACTCTTGATTAAAAGCAAGCCAATATCATCCTATATTTTCTAGTGTTTAATGCGACAAAAGCTTTTGGTGTTTGAGATAATTCATAAAAATGTTTCTAATGAATCGTCTCAAATGCTAAGAGCTGGCTACACATTGGGAGCTGGCAAAATTTATGGTGAGAGCTATTTTTTAAGTGTAAAGCAGGAGGGGGCTCAACGGATTTACCTTTATATTCTTGAAGGGGAGAATTAAAACTTTATTCCTGGAATGATTAGAGGGTTTTCCAAGAGAGCTGTTTTGTCTGCAGTATCTATTGCTGGTTTATTAAAAAAAGCATTGAGAAGTTTTTGTATTTCTTCTTTTTCAACACCATCGGCAATGATGACAAAACGTGTTTGTTTTATTCCTTTTGGCCAAGCTGAAAGTCTTATGGGTGGATGGAAAAATGTTTGTACACCATGTAATACAAGTGGGCGATAAGGATCATTGCGCAATGCGATAATAGCTTTAATACGGAGTAATTTTGCACCATAACGGTTGTGTAGGAGCTCTAATAAAGTTTCAATGGTGGCATAATCAACAAGATCTTCACAGTCTAGTGAAAAGGTACGAATGGTTTTATGGGGGGAATGATCATGTGGCACTGTTTTAAGGTTTTGTTTAAGGTGTATATTTTCTCCTTTTTCATCCCATAATGTGTGATTTATTAATAGCTTATTTAAGCAGAAATCTTCAGAATGGGCATCGATGATTTGTGCTGTAGGATTCATTGTTTTGAGTGTGTTAAGGAATCCATCTGAAAGTGTTTGTGGAGCTGTAAGATCTGTTTTGGTGAGAATGATTTTATCAGCAAAGATTAATTGTTTATATATTTCAGGATAGCGCTCACATATGGAAAGTGTGCTTAATGTATCAAATGTTGCAAGAACAGTATTTATGGACAATGTTTGAATAAACAACGGGTGACTTAAAAGTATTTGTAAAATAGGGGCGGGATCAGCCACCCCTGTTGTTTCAATGATAATGTGATTGAGTGGTTTGATTTGTCCTGTCTGGACGCGATTGATTAAATCAATTAATGTCTCGATGAGATCACTGCGTAAATTGCAGCATAAACAACCATTGGCAAGCTCAATAATTCCTTCTGTGGTTTTTTCAACCAGAAGGTGGTCAATACTGATTTCACCGAATTCATTAATGATAACAGCACACTGTGTTAAGAGAGGATCTTGTAGCATACGGTTGAGCAACGTTGTTTTTCCAGAGCCTAAAAAACCAGTAATAAGCGTGAGAGGAATGCGCTTTATTTTCATTTTAATCATCAACCGTGGTTTTGTTTTAAAGAAACATATCTTACGACGTTAACCCCATTCATAATAGGACCCCGTGAGGGATATAATGGTCAATTCCCTATGAAATCCATTTTATCACAACTTTTAAGTTTATAAAGGTAAATGCGGGTGCAATTATACATTTCTGCAGTGCTAATGTTATGATAATTCTTGGCACTTGAAAGGTTTTATAAGAAGAATTTTAATTCCTTTGCTTTTATTCTTTTATCTGTATGCGCCCCCACATTGTGACGTGCAAGAGATCGGTTTTAATTGATACAACAGATACAGATTTTAAATGAGTCAATCTTATGATACTGGTGGTTTTGATATAAGGGATAAAATAATGATTTATTATTATAAATCATGGTGTTATAATTAACTATAGATTATGTTTTACGGCTTTTTTTATAGAGTTTTTTGCGCGCTTTTTATACGGAATGTTGGGTTTTCTCTGTGGTTTAACGATTTTTTTAGGTGTTTTAGGTGCACGAATGAGATGTACTGCTAAAGGATGAGAAAAAGAAGGTGGAGCAGTGATAAAAGGCGAGGTGAGAATAATATTTCCTTGATCATCATATGAATTTGCATGCATTTTTATGGCTTCAGGCGTGCATGTTTGTTGTCTCATATTGTGGGCTTGTGTTATATTGTTCCCATAAGGTTTTAATGTTGCGAGTGTTAATTGGGGGCTTCCTTGATGCAAAAATCCTATCTCAAGAAGTTGTGCTGCTTTTTCTTCTCTTTCACTTATGTTTTTAGCGCCTAGAATAACAGCAATAATTGTACGTTTATGGCGAGTGGCTGAGGCAACAAGATTAAAACCAGAGGCGCAAATGAAGCCTGTTTTCATACCATCTATTCCATAAAAACGGCCAATGAGATTGTTTGAGTTATACTGGATTTTTCGGTTATTACCAAAATCAATCGCTGGAATAGAAAAATAATGAGCATATTGTGGGAATTCTCGACGTATTTGAACGGCTAAAAGAGCAATATCGCGTGCTGTGGAGTAGTTTTGAGGGTCTGGTAAACCACTTGCATTTGCAAAATGGGTGCCAAACATGCCTAAACGTTTAGCTTCACTATTCATTTTGCGTACAAAAGCTTTCTGTGAACCAGCAACGGCTTCACTCATGGCAATGGCCAAATCGTTGGTAGATTTAACCATGGTGATACTTAAGGCTGTATCAAGTGTGAGAACAGAACCAGCTTTGTAGCCTGAACGATACGCGGGAGCTTTTGCTGCGTATTGGCTGATGATGATAGGTTTGTTGGGGGAAATTTCTCCTCGATTCATGGCACGAAAAATAACATAAGCGGTCATTAATTTTGTTAGGGAAGCTGGATACCAACGCTCAAAAGCTTGATTATGTTTTAAGATATATCCCGTTGTAACATCAACAGAAATAAAAGGCTGTGCTAAAGCAACAGTGCTGAACAAACTCAAAATGAAATAAAAAAATAAATTATAGAAGATACGTTTCATGAGTTTAAATTCAGTTCTTTCTTATTCGTTATTTAGAATTGTTTTAATGTAGCATACAACGCTTTTAAGTCCAGGATAGAGAGGACAGATGGTTAACTGCTGAATTCGTTATGTTTTAGGGATAAAAAAACAACACTCATCTTTATTTTCCCCTTGAATTTGGTTTGATGGCTTAAGTCTTTCAAGAAATACTTTTTAAATGATGAAGATTGTACAAAATTTCAGATTCTTGGGAGAATTGATGTTTTGCAGGAAGGAACAGGCTGGTATAATCATACGTTTTGTCTATTGTTATATTGAATGAGGAGTTCCGAATGCTGTAAGCTTTTCTCATTCCAAATCTATTTCAAGTTGAATAGAGAAAATTATCTTTATAAATCAATATTATGTGTATTATTTAAACGACTTTAGAGAAGGGAAGAAGCTTTTCCAAAGAATTTTATATATTCGTTGTTTTTTTATTATTTTGAATAAGAAGATTTGAAGGATTTTCCTTAATAGATTTGTTTCATATGCTCTACCCGTTAATATATACTGATGCGTTATTTTGATTAATCAGTTTATTGTTTTATGATGATTTAGTTTTTGGAGCTTTTGAACAGCTGATGGTGGCATAGGAGGAGGGGTAGGATCTTGGGCTGCTAAGAGGAGCAGTTCATCACAGGCTTCTTCAGTTTTTTTGATAAGTTGATCTAGAAAATCACGTTTGTTTAAACCTGCTTCTATTGGGGGGAGAATACGAACACGAATTGTTCCAGGATAGCGGCGGAAATTACCTCGTGGCCAATATAAACCCGCATTGTGCGCAATGGGGACAACTTGAAGTCCTAATTCATTGTAGAGTGCGACAATCCCTGATTTATAATCTGGTTCTTGACCGGGTTGTCGGCGTGTTCCTTCCGGAAAAATGAGGATTTGACGCCCTTGTTTTACTTTCTCTTTTGCTTTTTGTATAACTGTTTTTAAAGCTTTGATAGGCGTTGTACGGTTAATGGGGATAATTTGTGTTTTTGCCATATACCAGCCAAACAATGGAATCCACATCAATTCACGTTTTAAAATGAGCGTAGGGTCATCAAGATAGGGAACAAGACTAAAGGTTTCCCATGCAGATTGATGTTTGGGAGCAATAATATAAGCGCCTTTAGGGAGATTTTCTAATCCTTCGATTTCATAACGTGTACCCGCGATATATTTTTGTAAAAAGAGTGTAACGCGTGCCCATGTTTTGGGAACAATCCATGCCTTTTTGCGTGGCATGAGAAAATAAACGGGAGCGTAAAGGATCATTTGTATGAAAGTTGTTGTATAAAAAGCAAACGTAAAAAGAATAGAACGAAGGATAAGCACTAGATTTTCCATTTTATATCTATATGAAGACTTCATGTATAATATAATTCACATGAGAAAACATTTTCTTTATGTTTTTTCAAGAATCTATTTTTTCGGTAACTCATTTTCCGATATTTAAAAACAAAAGGAAAGAGGTTAATGGAATTACAAAAAGATAAACTTTTTATTCCACGGATTTTATCTATTGCGGGAACAGATCCTTCTGGTGGCGCTGGAATGCAGGCGGATTTGAAAGTTTTTTCAGCTATGAAAACGTATGGTATGAGTGTGGTTACAGCTGTTGTTGCACAAAATACCCAAGGTGTACGCGCTTTTCAGGCATTAGATGCTGCATTTGTTGCTGATCAAATTGATTCTGTTTTTGAGGATATCCATGTTGATGCCGTTAAAATTGGTATGGTGGCAAATGCTCATATTGCACAAGTTATAGCAGAGCGTCTTGCCTATCATAAAGCGAGATTCATTGTTTTTGATCCCGTTATGGTGGCAAAAAGTGGCGATGTGCTTTTGCAGCCGGATACCATTGAAATTATGCGTGATGTTCTTGTGCCCATGGCAACTTTGATTACACCAAATTTACCTGAGGCATCTCTTTTGTTGGGATGTGAGGTGCAATGGTCGTTAAAGGCTATGTATCAATATGCTCCACAATTGCTGGCGCTTGGTTGTAAGGCAGTGCTGTTAAAAGGTGGGCATTTGAGTACTCTTGCAAGAAAAGATATGGAGAATGACAATTGTTCTAGTCCGGATCTTTATTGTGATGGTGAAGAACTTGTTATGCTTGAGGCACCTCGTCTTGCAACTACGCATGATCACGGTACCGGTTGTACCATTTCTGCTGCAATTGCAGCATTATTGCCTACAAAACCTTTATTTTGTGCGGTTAAACAAGCAAAGGACTATTTACATGGAGCGTTATCTGCTTCAAATGCTTTGCAAGTAGGAAAAGGACGGGGTCCTCTTCATCATTTTTATGCATTATGGAAGAGTGTGTGAAATAATTTATTTGTGTATCTCTTAAAATAATGAAATTCGCATTAAAAAGTCATTATCCTCATTGCAATTTTAAGAAAAAGAAAAAATTCCCTAAAGAGATTGTGATCTTTGCAAGGTTTTTGAGGACCCTTATTTATATAAAGTTTATATAAAGTGGAGAATTTTTCTATTAATTTACGAACAAACGAACCATCTCATAAACTATGATAAAACTGGATATTTTTCTCGCTCTTCATCAATAACGGCAACAAATGGTAAATTGTCTGCCATATCAAATAAAAACTTTTCACTTGTCTAAGCCAATTTGTAAATCGTAAATTCTCTTAAGTGATTAAAAAAAACTTCATGCTTAAATGATCATGTGTTTATTAGAATAAACTTTAAATTCATCAAAGTTTATAAAACCCAACTTTTTATAAATGCTAATTCCCTCTTGAGAGGCTTGCATACCAATGACATGACATTTCTTTCTTTTTAAATGCTCAATGGCAATTTTTGTCATGAATGTTCCAATACCTTTTTTCTGAAAATCTGGATTGGTGACAATGTCATATACCCCTCCAATTTCATCCGCTTTAATACAAAAACATATGGCTACAGGATTGTTATTGATATAACCAACGAACATATCCACATTAGGATTTTTTTTATAACAACCTCCTACTGTTTTATAAAATATGACTGCTTCTTCATCAAAAGGTTCAAATACGGATGCCATAACATTTCCGTAATCTATAAAATCTTGAAGTGATTCAACTTCTTTGATTTTTAAGTTATCTGGCGTAGAAGTAATATGTGAATCTATATCGTGTGCTAAGGCTGCCATTCCTACCTCTGTTTCGACATGCTCTAAGCCAATAGATAAGAGAATTTCATCAATTTTATAGTGAGACGAATGAGGTCCAACCCACCAAGCTAAAGGGAGTTTTTGCGCATTAAAGGAATCAATTATGGACTTTGCTTGGCTTGCTGGTATCGTTTCTTGTAAATTTTTAGCAGAGATAATGTTGAATGTGTCTGAAGCAAATGTTGAATGAATAGAAGACACGCCATTTGGAAAATCGATAACCTGCATTTTGGGGCATAATTTGGGTAAAAAACGTACCTTTGAATAAAAATTATTCTCTAACGATAAGTTAATTTTTGATTTGTTTAACATTTGTTTTCCGAGTCATTACTTATCATTTCTCATTGATCTTTATAATGGGGGTTGTGCAAAAATCCATTAACTCAAAGATAATCCAAAATTCTTTTAAATGAGCTTTTATAATCTGTAAGTCCGAAAAAGATCTGCTGCCAATAGTAAAATAATACTAAAAAAATTATCCTCAGGGGGACAAGAGACTATGATCAACACCTTTGGAAAACGCCTTTGGTAAAAATGTCTCTGGCAAACTTGGCATTATCGTTATAAAAATTGTTATCAAACAACATCATGGACCAAAAGAAAGGTGTCATCTCGCTTTTCAAGCTTATTTTTCATAGTTTAGTGATCTCGCAAATTACACTGATCTTTTAGGAAAATCTTTCCTAAAAGAGGAATTGTTATTTTATGATTTAAAATCCAAAATCAATAGATGTTCACAAAAATTACGAATCTTAAAATAATCTTTGCAAGGTTTCTTAAGATTCTTTGAGAACCCCTTAAAGATCATTTGAGAAAAAATAAATTGGTACAAAATTTAGTGTCAAAATACACAAAACCTGCTGGTAAGCTATAATATGCTGAAAAACGACACCAGTGATACATCACAATTTTAAGCTGTAAGAAACAAATAGAAGAATTAAGTAAGTCAAAATTCAATGGAGCGGGCGATGGGATTCGAACCCACGACCCCAACCTTGGCAAGGTTGTGCTCTACCCCTGAGCTACACCCGCTCATCGATTCGATATATACTGTGCTTGTATGGCTTAGGCTTTTAAGAATTGCAACAAAAAAAATCATATCAGTTTGATTTATTTTGTCTACGTTTCGATACAATGAAATAAAGGTTGCTTTTAAAAGATTCTTCAGTAATAGATTATTCCTTTTTTAATTTTTGCATGGAGAGGGGTGGTATTATGTTGAAGAGAATAAATATATTAGGGATTGTCATTGCAGCTGTTTTTATGATGAACAGTATTGCAACAGCGGATGATCAGGTTAAGCACGTTAAAGTTGCTTTAACACAAATTATGGTTCACCCTGCTGCCGATGCTGTTCGTAAAGGTGTGGAAGATGTTCTTGCAGAAAATGGTTATAAGCAAGGTGAAAATTTTCAGCTAACCTTTTTATCAGCGCAGGGCAATATTTCAACAGCAACACAAATTGCACGTAAATTCGTTGGTGATAAACCCGATGTTATTGTCGCAATTACCACACCTTCAGCGCAAACAATGCTTGCGGCAACAAAAACAATTCCTATCGTTTTTGCTGCAATTTCAGATCCTATTGGAGCTAAAATCGTTTCTTCTTTGACTAAACCTGGTGGTAATGTGACAGGGAGTTCTGATCGTATAGATGTTGCTGAAAGTGTTAAACTTTTGCAAGAAGTAAAACCAGATTTGAAAAAAATTGGTTATCTGTATAATGCTTCTGAGGCAAATTCTGTTTCAACACTTAAGACGTTAAAGGATGTAGCAAAAAAAGCTGGAATTGAAATCATTCCTTCATCGGCCCCAAAGCCTTCCGATGTTCAGGCTGCAACGCGCGCTTTAATTGGTAAGGTCGATGTTATTTTTGTTCCTGCTGATAATACGATTCTGTCTGTTTTAGAGGGTGCAATAAAGGTCACACAGGAAGCAAATATACCTGTATTTACTGTGGATGCTAATACGATAGGACGCGGGCCATTTATGACTCAAGGTGTGAATTTCTATGATGTAGGCGTTGATGCTGGGAAATTGGTTGTGCGTATTCTAAAGGGTGAAAAGCCTGGTGATATTGATGTTGTGCATGCGGCTAATAATGATATTCGAATTGATATGAAAGCAGCAGAAAAAGCAGGAATTGTTATCCCTCAGTCCGTTATTGACCGTGCGACAAAAGTGATTCAATGACTTTTGTCGATAGGATGTTGATACAATAAAAGTGCGTTAAGTTTTCATGGAGTTCATGGAGATTATCTTTACATGAATATATTTGCGTTTTCTGGCGCTGTGGAATTAGGTCTTATTTATGCGTTTGTGGCTATAGGGGTTTATCTCTCATTTCGCGTTTTGGATTTTCCTGATTTAACAGTTGATGGCTCATTTCTTCTCGGGTCCTGTGTCTGTGGTGTTTTGATTCTTTTAGGGTTTAATGCATGGACAGCTATGGCATGTGCTTTTTTTGCAGGTATGGCTGCTGGTCTATTAACAGCTCTGTTGAATTTGCGTTTTGGTATTTTAAACCTTTTAGCTTCTATTTTAACAATGTCCGCACTTTATACGGTTAATCTTCGTATTATGGGTATTATGGGAGGGTCTAATGTTAATTTAGCGCTTGCTGATACAGCTTTAACGCCCTTTTATAATCTGTTTGGTTTGTCTGATATTTTTGTACGTCCTCTTTTCGTTGGTACTGTATTATTGGTTGTGGCATTTTTGATTTGGCGGTTTTTGGAAAGTGAAATTGGTCTGGCTATGCGCGCAATGGGTGCTAATCCACGTATGGCGACAGCGCAAGGTGTTCATACATCAGCATTGATTTATTTTGGTATGGGGCTTTCCAATGCTTGTGTTGCACTTGGTGGTTCTCTTTATATTCAAACTGCGATCGCCACCGATATTACCGGTGGAATTGGGACAATTGTTTTTGGGTTAGCTGCCGTGATTATTGGTGAAACGCTCTTTCGTACACGCAATATTTTTTGGATTATAATCAGCTGTATTGTCGGATCTGTGCTTTATCGTGTGGCGGTGCAATTTGCATTTGAAGCTAATGGCATTGGGATTGATACATCGACAGATCTTCAGTTGATTACTTCACTGTTGGTTGTTTTAACTCTTGTTGTGCCACGCTATTGGAGGAGGCGTAAACGTGATTGAGTTTTGTCATGTTGGGGTTACATTTAAACCGCAAACGCCTTTGGAAAAACAGGCTTTAATTGATATTAACCTCAAAATTGATCAGGGTAGTTTTGTGACCGTGATCGGTTCAAATGGTGCGGGTAAATCAACTTTGCTCAGTGTTTTAGCAGGGGCAACGCTTCCCTCGACAGGAAAAGTGGTTATCAATGGGCAAAATGTTTCTAGGCAATCGGTCAGTGAACGTGCTGGAAAGGTTGCGTGTGTTTTTCAAGATTCATTAATGGGAAGTTGTGGTTCTTTAACAATTGAAGAAAACTTGGCTCTTGCGGCACTTCGGGGAAATCGTCGTAGTTTGCGTTCAGCTTTAAACCATGAAAAAAAGCAATTTTTTCGTGAGAAAATTGCTCAATTAGGTATTGGTCTTGAGGCATATATTCAAAATCCTATGGACAGTTTATCTGGTGGACAACGCCAAGCCGTTTGTCTTGTGATGGCAACGTTAGCGCATGCGGATGTTTTATTACTTGATGAACATACTTCAGCGCTTGATCCTGGAATGGCTGATTTTGTGATGCGATTGACTGAAAAAATCGTTGAAGAGAAAAAATTAACGACTATTATGGTGACCCATTCTATGCGTCAGGCTCTTGATTATGGCGATCGCACATTGATGTTGCATGGTGGAAAAGTGATTTTGGATGTCTGTCATGAAGAACGTCAAGGCTTGGATGTTAATGATTTAATTGGTATGTTTCAGAAAGTTCGTGGGGAAGTTCTTGATGATGATGAACTATTAATGGATTAATAGTGTGGCTCAGAAAAAAGCACATGAGGTTGATCAGTTTCTAACGCGTTTTTCACGTGCTTTTCCTATTGTTCTTATTTATGGATCAGACCGTGGTCTTATTTGTGAGCGTGCACAACGTTTTGCGAAGCTTACAAAGGTCGCAATAGAAGATCCATTTTCAACAATTTGTTTGGATGCTGCTGAAATTGATAAAGAGCCTGCACGTTTGGAAAATGAAGCGCGTACTGTATCTCTTTTTGGAGGAGATCGTTTGATATGGATTTCGAATGCTGCTAACCAAAAAGATTTTCTTACAGCCTTGAAGCTTTTAATTGAGAAACCACCAGAGAAAAGTTTTATTCTCATTGAAGCAGGTGATTTAAAAAAAGGAACAGGGTTGCGCAATGCTGTTGAAACGGCCTCAAGTGCAATGGCTTTGCCTTGTTTTGCCGATGATATGCGTTCTCTTGACGGTTTGATTGATGAAGTTTTAGCGCAGTTTAAGAAGACTCTTTCTTTGGATGCACGCAGATGGTTGCATGAAAGTTTAGGAGCCGATCGTCTTGTATCACGAGGTGAATTAGAGAAGCTTTGTCTTTACGCTGAAGATGTTCATATTACTCTTGAGGATGTGAAAGCTGTTGTAAGTGATGTTAGTGCTCTTTCTCAAGATGAAGTCATCGATGCTCTTTTGTTAGGCGATATATCAAGCTTTGAAGCGCATTTTAATCGACATGCAGCAGGGCATGGAACGCTTTTTTTTATTTTGAGTACAGCACAAAGGCATTTTCAGCAATTACAGCTGTTGCGTTATCAGGTAGAGGTTGAAGGAAAATCACCTTTCGCGGTGGTTTCTCAGGCACGGCCTCCTATTTTTTTTCAACGGAAAAAGACTGTTGAACAAGCTTTAAAATATTGGAAGTTAGAACAGATTTCTTACGCAATGGAAAGAATTGAGAGTGCTGTTTTAGACAGTCGTAAAAATCCGCTTTTGGGTGAAGCTATCATTCGTCAAGTTTTGTTAGGGCTTACAATTGTTGCACGACGTCAGATGGCAGCTTAACATTTTAAAAAATGTGATGACTTTTTATTTTGAGGATGACACAAAGGTATCTTCAGTAATTGCAGCTGTTGTGTTATCTGGTAAAAATTGAAGGAAAATCACCTTTTGCGTTTGTTTCTTAAGCACCTCCTCCCATTTTTTAATGAAAAAAAATAATTGAACAAGCTTTAAAATATTGGAAATGAGAACAGATTTCTTATGCAATGGAAAAAATTGAGAGTACTGTTTTAGAAAGATTTTAAAATACAGTTTTACGTGAAGCTTTTATTCTTTGGGTTTTGTTGAGATTTACAATTGTTGTATGATGTCTGGTGGCTAAAATAGAGTATTCTATTTAGGAGGGTGGTTTTAGAATTTTATACTGTTGCTGTAAAATACTCCCATTGAATATGTGGTGATAGAAGGCTTGTGTGTTTTCCTGATATATTAGGTATTTTTAAAATACGTGCTAAATATTAAGAGAAATATTTTTTCATGCGTCATATCTATTTCACGATGGGGTTTATGAATGCTATAACGGTGAAGTTCCTTGTGCAAGAATATAAAATTCAATTGAGCATTATCGTTTTTATGCTTAACAAAAGTACAATCTAGCACTTGCTACGTATTTTGCTTGCTTTTAATGTTGCGATAACTCTTGGCATGAGAGAATGTGAAGCTTTTTATTTATTCTTTTAAGTGTTTTTATCCATAGGCTATTCCTCTTGTGAGGGGCAAAAGATATAATTTTGATTAATTGAATAGAAGAAGGCTGAAAATGAAATAAGCCTGAGATATTTAAGAGATTTTTTCACTATATAAATAATGTAATTATGCTTATGAATCAATGCATTATATGTTAGCAAGCAATGAAGTGGGGATTTTTTTAAGCTTGGTGTTACATTTTGCATTACGTATTTTTTTGCGTTTTCTAGGTAACATGATCTGTTGTTCGTTTGAACAAGTGATGATGAGTAAATTGCGTTATTCTTTATTCCTTAGTTGTAGTTTTTTAATGTTTTGTGCATAACTCTTTGAAAAAACAGACAAGGAAATTATGGTTTTTACAATTGTCTTTTTTGCCATTTGCAAAGAATCTTTAAAGGTGAAAGATGTCCCATATTCAATTTGAAAAAATAGCACTCATAGGGATCGGTTTGATTGGATCTTCTTTAGCAAGAGTGATTAAAAAGAAAAATCTTTCAGCTCAGATTTCTATTGCCACACGTCGTCAAGAAACACTGGAAAGAGCGCGCGAATTGGAACTTGGGGATTCTTATACAACGGATAATGCAAAGGCTGTTGAAGGTGCTGATCTGGTTATTATTTCCGTTCCTGTTGGAGCGAGTGCAGAGGTCGCAAAAACTATTCATAATCATTTAAAGCTAGGGGCGATTGTGAGTGATGTTGGTTCTACAAAAGAATTGGTTATCACAGAAATGGCGCCTTTGTTGCCAAAAACGGTTCATTTTATTCCAGGACATCCTATTGCTGGAACAGAATATTCGGGTCCAGATGCTGGTTTTGCTGATTTATTTATGAATCGCTGGTGTATTTTAACACCTTTTGCAGACAGTGATGCGGCGGCTGTAGCACGATTGACAGCGTTTTGGGAAGCTTGTGGGGCGCGTGTCGAAAAGATGGGGCCTAAGCATCATGATCTTGTGTTGGCAATTGTTTCGCATTTGCCACATTTGATTGCGTATAATACCGTTGGGACAGCGAGTGATTTAGAAAAAGTAACAAACTCCGAAGTGATTGCTTATTCCGCTTCTGGTTTTCGTGATTTTACGCGTTTGGCATCTTCTGATCCCGTTATGTGGCGGGATATTTGTATGCATAATAAAGAGGCTATTTTAGAAATGTTGGGGCGCTTTAGTGAAGGACTTGCTTTTTTAGAACAAGCAATTCGTGTAGGGGACGGTGAAACACTGTTTAATTTTTTTACCCGTACGCGTGCTGTGCGTCGTAATATTATTGATGCAGGGCAGGAAATTGATGCCCCTGATTTTGGGCGGCATAGCGTTTCTAAAGAGGGAATGTAAAATAAGAGATTTTTGAATTTTGTGTTGTTATTTTGCTTAATTTTTATCATGCTTTTTGGTCGTAATATCTGTTTTTTTGACTGTTCGTTGTGATGAAGATACAGTTTAAGAGTCTTTAGGCTGATAAAGAGGCGCTTACCTTTCTCCCCTATCCTGGGCTCTCAAAAGGTTTTTGCATTCTGATAAGCGACGTTTGTTGTTTTGGTGAAAAAAACCGTATAAAGGAGAGCGAAGTTCATAAGGATAGGCTCCCAGTTCAGTTTGTTTTATGATATTGTTTTGCTCATAAAACGTGTTCTTTTGTTGTTTCTTGCGCGTCAACATTTAAATTTCACACAATGGTATATTTGAAATAAATATTAAGATGATTGAGTGTATTTGTTTTTTTAGCTTTTGTATGCCAGTTTGGGGCTGGAGTATGCTATCTGTTTGATTTATCTTTTAACGTGGGAAAATAATTTCATTTGAGAACGATATATAACAAGTAAAGGTAGAAACTCATTTTTATTTATTCCCTTTTAATTTAAGCTTTTTAGCGTGAAAAAGCGTGTAGGAAAATATCTTTTCTCCAGATTTTATTTTTGTTGCGTTTTTTTATGGAGGGCGGCTCTTAATATGAAATACAACGCTTCAAACAGAAGATATTTTATTGGTAAAATTTTTTGGCTTATTCTTTTCAGTTTTGGGATAGCGTGAGACTTGACCGCATGGATTATTGCCCTTTATATTAAAAAATGTTTGTTTTTAAGGTCTTGATGGTTTTTAGAAAGTGTGAGATAACTGAAAAAGGATGTTACCAGAAAGTATTGAGGTTTGTTAAAAAATATCTTTTGGTGGAGCTATCGTATTTTTGGTGATGCAATAAGTCATTACTGGCGTGATAATGGAAGTGCTTTTGCAAGTCATGTTGCGCTATCGGGGCTTTTAGCATTTTTTCCTTTCTTTATTTTTGGAACATCTTTTGCTCGTTTTCTCGGGGCTTTTACCTATACACCACAAAAAATTAAAGCATTGGTGCAGTTATTGCCTGATGTTATTGCAGAGCCTTTATCTCAGGAAATTGTCAAGGTTTTAACTCTTCATAAAGGAGGTGTGTTGACGCTTTCTGTTATTGGAGCGGCTTATTTTGCTTCTAATGGAATAGAGGCCTTGCGTACGGCTTTAAATAAAGCTTACCGAGTGGCCGACCGACGGAGTTTGTTGTTTTGTCGTTTTCAAAGTTTGTTTTTTGTGATCCTTGGAGCTTTTGGTCTTGTTGTGATGAGCTTTTTATTAATTTTATCACCTTTGCTGATCAAAATTATGCAAAATCATTCTTTTTTAATGACTGAATATATTGGGATTATTCGTTTATGGCGTTATACAATTGCAGTCATTGTTTTGTTTATCAGTCTTTTGATTGTTCATAAATGGCTTCCAGCAGGAAAGCGGAAATTTATAGATATTTTACCAGGAATTGTGGTGACAATGTTTGTATGGTTTGTGGCTTCTCTTGCTTTTGCGCAATATTTAACGATGTTTGATTATATTTCAACCTATGCGGGGTTAGCATCTATTATGGTTGCCATAATTTTTCTTTACATATTAAGCGCAATTTTTATTTTGGGGGGTGAAATAAATGCTGCAATAATGTTTTATCGCAATTATTGGCAATCTCCTCGATGAATGAAAAAAACTGTCGATCGTATGAAAGCCAAAAGATGGGGCAAGGAATAAAACCTGCCATTACTTTGTTGGTTGATGCAGATGCTTGTCCTGTAAAAGCTGAAATTTATCGTGTGATGAATCGCTATCAGCTTAAAACATTTATGGTTGCAAACCGTTTTCTTTCTCTTCCCCATGAAGAACTCATTGAAAGAATTATTGTTTCTGATGGACTTGATAGGGCTGATGATTGGATTGTAGAACATGTGCATGAGGCGAGTATTGTGATAACCAGTGATATCCCTTTAGCAGCACGGGTTGTAAAGTCTGGGGGATGTTGTCTTTCGCCAACGGGGCGTATTTTTGATGCAAATTCAATCGGTCAAGCCTTAGTTATGCGCAATTTGATGGAAAATTTGCGAGAGCAGGGGCATGTGACAGGAGGACCACGTCCTTTTTGTGGTAAAGATCGTTCTGCTTTTTTGTCAGCATTAGATGTCATTATACAACGTTTAAAAAGACGCGGTTATTAGGGTTAGGTTATTGTTCTTCTTTCATGACAGCTTTTATGAGTGCTTTTGCATCATCATTAGCCCATGGCGCTGCCCCATTATAAGACGCAATGAGAGAACCATTTTTATCAATGAGAAATGTAATAGGAAGTCCTAAAGCAAGTCCCTGCTTTCTCATATCGTTGAAGATATTCATGGTTTCATCACGATAGTAGACTAAATTATCCGCATGAATATCTTGCAAAAATTGCTGAATTTTTTCAGGAGAAGCGGCTTTATCGATATTAATCGCTATGACATCGAAATTTTCTCCACCTAATTCACGTTTTAATTGCGCCAGTTCGGGCATTTCGGTGCGACAAGGAACGCACCAGATAGCCCATAGATTGATGAGTATCGGTTTTCCAGTAAAATCAGCCAGTGTGTGATCTTTTCCTTGAATATCCTTAAAAGAAAGATTTTTCATATCTAAAGGCTTATCAATAAATCGCATGTGAGCAAAAAAGCCTGTTGCGGCTTTTTGAATTGCTATCATTTTTTTGTCTTGCATTTTTTCGGTATTTTCTTTTGAAAGTGAGTTGGCAAAAGAAGACGCATTCTTGTCATGATGACTTTTTATTGCGTATAAACTAACACCAACTAAGATGATGGCAACAAAAAAGGATACTATGAAGATTTTCCGCTTTTTGTTTTTCTCATTTTGGCTATTAACACTTTGAGGAATCATGATTTTTATCCTTTTTATGGGTGTTCTTTTAAATATGACAGATGAGAGGGTAAAGAACCAAATGTGAGGGGACAGTTTATCGCAGGATTTACTGCAGTGATGGAAGAAATTAACGCGTCAATTGATGTTGATAAAAAACTCTATCGGCAAGATATTGAAGGTTCGCTCTCTCATGCTGCGATGTTAGCGCAAACACGGGTCATTTTACAGTCTTATTTATAAAAGTTTAAAAATTATTTTACAAGAAATTGAGGTACATTTGTTTTTTTACAAAGGCTTAAAGATATTTCATATGAATATTGAAACACGGCTCTATGCGTTGATTGGTCCGGTTGCTGGGTATGTGCATACGGCACGTTCACGCAATGATCAAGCGGCTGTTGATTTGCGGTTGTAGGTGCGTGAGGCATTGCAGAAAATAGCACAAGCTATAAAGGAGTTGATAAAGCAATTGCTTACTCTTGCAGAGCGATACATCAATATCTTTATGCTAGGCTTTACGTATTTACAATTGGCTCAATTCGTCACATTGGGGCATTATAGGATGGCTTATGTTGAAATATTTGGTTGCGATTTATCGCGGATGTATGATGCCATTGAGCGGATGAATGAATCGCCTTTGAGGTTACCGTTTTGGCAGGAACAAGTTTTCTGATTGATCACTTTATGGACAGAAAAAGCTCTTAATTTTTAGCACCCTATACGCAATTTATTTACGCGCAATTCAATTGGCAGTGTTTCTGATCGTGACTTTGTATTAGAATTTTTTTAAGTGCTGGCGCTTTTTGTGATGTGTTTTTCGCGTTTAGCAGAAGAAATAATTCTTTGGTCAAGTAAACCGTTTCGTTTTATTCATTTGTCAGATGCCTTTTTAACGGAGTCGTCAATTATGCCACAAAAGAGAAATCCTGATACGGCGGAGTGAGTACGGGCGAAAGCAGGTTGATTGAATGGAGCGCTTATGGGATTATTAACGGTGATAAAAGGATTACCGCTTGCTTATTCAAAGGATATACAAGAAGATGAAGAATATGTATTTAATGGGGCTTTGAGTTTGGAATTATCATTAGTAGCAATGACAGGGATAATTGCTGATTTGGAAGTAAATGAAGGAGCTATGCAATAAGTAGTGGATTGCGGGGATGCAATAACTTCAGCTTTTGCTGATTGACTTATCCGCGAATGAGGGGTTTCTTTTCGTGAAGCATATCACATGACAGGGCAAGTTGTGGCATTGACAGAAAGGGTGGCATTAGCAGAAAGGAAAAATGTCGCCTTTAAGATTTATCATTCGATGAACTTCAGGTGATTTGTTCTGATATCAATCCGATACTTTTGATGTTTTGACTGTTGAAAAATCTGTTAAAAGTTGCAAAAGCTTTAGAAGAACAACACCTTCAGAGGTGCTTTTGCAAATTGCATATTAGAAAAAGCATCTTATGAGCGCTTGAGTAATTGTATTTTAAAGGTAAAAAGAGATCGAGATAAGGAACGAGGACAGATGAAAATTATAGTGAAGGGGTTAATGATTGTCCTTTTTTTGGGCTTTTGTGTCGCTGGGTGTGGACGTAAAGGGTCATTAGAGATGCCTCCTCTTACAAGCGTGGAAAAGCCTGTGCAGGGAACATCTGTTGCTAAAAGTGAAGATGATAAACCTTTTATTCTTGATCGTTTGATAAAGTAGGAGGAGAATGTGGATTTTTTCTCTTACCATCAAGGTATCCTTCATGCTGAAGGGTGTTCGCTTTCTGCTCTTGCGCAAGAGGTGGGGACACCTTTTTATTGTTATTCGGCTAATGCATTGGTTACACATTTTAAGGACTATCAAAAGGCATTTCAAGGGATGCCCAGTCTGATTGCTTATGCGGTTAAAGCCAATTCTAATCAAGCCATTTTACGTCTTTTAGCGGCAAATGGAGCGGGAGCTGATGTGGTTTCAGAAGGTGAATTACGGCGCGCTCTTGCTGTTGGTATTCCGGCGCATCGTATTGTTTATTCTGGTGTTGGTAAAACCGTAAGAGAGATAGATTTTGCTCTTTCTCAGGATATTTATTGTTTTAATGTTGAATCAGAACCAGAACTTGAACAGTTATCGCAACGGGCTGTTGCGCTGTCAAAGACAGCACGTGTTTCATTGCGTATTAATCCAGATGTTGATGCAAAGACTCATAAGAAAATTACAACAGGAAAATCTGAAAATAAATTTGGTATTCCATTATTGTTGGCAAGAGAAGCTTACAAAAAGGCTGTCTCTTTACCTGGATTGCAAGTTTGCGGTATTGATATGCATATTGGCAGTCAAATTTGTGATTTAAAACCGTTTGAAGAGGCATTCCTTCTCATTGCAGAGTGTGTGCGTCAATTGTGGAGCGATGGTTATGCAATAACGCATATAGATATTGGCGGTGGGCTTGGTATTGCCTATGGGGGTGAACAACATACTATCCCTTCTCCTTTTGATTATGCCGCGCTGGTGAAGAAGCATATTGCTCCTTTAGGGATTAATATTGTTGTGGAGCCTGGGCGCAGCATTGTGGGGCAAGCGGGTGTGTTGGTAACCTCTGTTCTCTACTTAAAAAAGGGACAAGGGCGGAATTTTGTTATCGTGGATGCGGCAATGAATGATTTGATGCGTCCAACGCTTTATGATGCTTGGCAAAATGTCGTCCTTGTGAAGCAAGCAGAAAAAGATGCTCCTCTTATTCGTGCAGATATTGTGGGTTCCGTTTGTGAGACTGGTGATTATTTAGCATTAGATCGCTGTTTGCCAATTTTAGCAGCCGATGATCTTTTGGCCATTACGCAAGCTGGGGCTTATGGTGCTGTGATGGCGAGTACTTATAATAGTCGACTTTTGATTCCTGAAGTTCTCGTTCAAGATACGCGTTATGCGGTTATTCGTCCGCGTCTTGATTATGCGCAATTGATGGCATGTGATCATATTCCCGATTGGATTGAGCATTCTTAAGTATTTTTGGTCTTATTTTTACTAAACTTTGATGAAACAATTTATTTTCTGGAAATTGTCTTGTATGGCTTTTATGATCTTAATACACCACGGTAAAAGGGGAAAAATGCTTGTTTATGAAAAATAAAAACATCAAGAGTTTTGCAGTAAAGCTTTTGTGTGTGCGCATTTTGATGTGGGGAATCCTTTCGTTTGAACGGATATGGGTACGGTTGTTGCCATTTTTCCTCATTCTTAGTCTCCTTTGTTCGTTTAGCTGGTTGGGACTCTTTAACGTTTTAGGGTATTGGTCCCATTTGATCTTACTTGGCATTCTCCTTGTTTGTGCGGGGGCGAGTTTATTTTTTCTTATTGGTTTTCGATTTCCCACAATGCGGGACATCAATGACCATCTTGAGCGTATCAATAATCTTAGACACCAGCCTTTGAATATTCAGACAGATCATATTTGTTCTGAAAGTGCTGAAGATTTTAGTACGGTTATTTGGCGTGAACATCAACGTCGAATGGCAAAACAATTACATCATTTAAAAATCAGATTTATCTCTCTGAATGTTGCGGATTATGATCCTTTAGCTTTGAGGGCTTTGTGTGTTCTTCTTTTTGTGTGTGCCTTTAGTTTTTCTTTTGGTTCGCGAGGGGGACGTTTGGCTGATGCCTTTGATTTTCGTCCTGTTGTTGATGAAAAGTTCATGCGGGTTGATGCTTGGATAACGCCACCTGCTTATACCGGTGTGGCACCGATTTATTTGACTAAAGATGAGAAGACACAACTGGAAATTCCTGAAGGGAGCAATGTGGTTGTGCGTGTTGTCAATGGGGCTGGTGTTAAAGTTAAAGCAAAGTTTGCAGAAAATGGGAGGGAAGTTTCTTTTTCAGAAAAAACGGAACAAATAGCTTTAAATGATCCAATTGTTCGTTTTGAAACCCATGTAGAGAATTCAATGGATTTGTTTGTTTCGTCACGTCGTAAAAAACAGCAATGGCATTTGCAGATGATTAAGGATGCCTTTCCGACAATTGAATGGCAAGAAAAACCAGGGCGTATTTTAACGGGGTCGTTAGAGTTGCAGTATATGTTGGATGATGATTATGGTGTGACAAAGGCCTATGTTGAAATAGAACCTCTTTTTCAAAATAAAAACGTTCCTTCTCTTTATAAGGCACCGGAAATAGAGCTTCTTCTTCCACGGGGTGGAAAGGGAAAAATGCGGACCGTGTATGATGTTTCAGCGCATCCATGGGCGGGATCGCAAGTCAAAATTACTTTGGTAGCAGAAGATGGTGCGGGGCAGAAAGGGCGTAGTAAAACTTTTGTTATGACATTACCACAGCGTGTTTTTTCAAATCCTGTTGCGCGTGCTGTAGGTGAGTTGCGTCGTTTACTTGCTCTTGATGCTTCTGCAAAAGAGCGTGTATTGGATATGCTTTCTGCTTTGTTGGTGCGCCCAGAAAAGGGATTGCAAAATGCGACGCATGTTCTTGTTCTACAAAGTGCATGGACAAGGCTTTCTTTAGCAGAAACAGAAGAGGATTTGCGCGGTGTGGTGGATTATTTATGGCAGATTGCTGTGGGGATTGAAGGCAATCAGCTTGAATCTGCGCAAAAAAAATTAAAACAAGCACAAGCCGCTTTACGGGATGCACTGCGATATGGTGCTCCAGCGGCAGAAATCGAACGGCTTATGGCAGATTTACGGCAAGCTATGGATGACTATATTCAAGCTTTGGCTGAAAAAGCACCAGATAGTCAAGTTTCTAAAAATTCTAAAAGCTCAAAAAGCCCTCATCTTTCTGAAGGGACATTACAAGAAAAACTCGATCTCATTGAGGAAATGGCAAAAACGGGTTCTTCTTTAGCTGCTGAACAGCTCTTGTCGGAAGTTGAACAAACATTGGATCATTTGCGTGTGCAAAAAGGCAATAAAAATGAGGGAGAAAAAAGCCAATCTGCACAAATGAAAGAAAAGCTGGACCAACTTGGAGATTTAATGCGTCGTCAGCAAGAAATTCTCAATGAAACACATCAGTTGGAGATGCAACAAAAACGCGGAGAAAATGTACCAGAAAAACAAAAAGAATCTTTAAAAAAACGTCAGGCTGAACTGCAGTCTGAATTATCAACATTAGAAAAGGAATTATCAGAACAGGGATTTGAAACGGGTGATTCATTGAAAAAAGCAGAAGAAAAAATGAATTCTGCAAAGGATGATCTTGATCAGGAAAATCATCAGGCATCTATACAAAATCAGTCTGATGCTTTGGAATCTTTACGGCAAGGTGCGCAAAGTGTTTTGAAAAAAATGCGTGAAACACTCAAAGAAACAGGAGATGATCAAAATGCTGATTCTGGCCCGAAAGATCCGTTAGGACGTCCACTTTCTTCAAAAACAGATGAAGGACAAAAAGGTGAGGCACTCCCACAAGAAAGTGATCAAATGCGTACGCGACAAATTTTAGATGAAATTCGCAAACGTTTGGGCAAGGAGCATATTCCAAAAGAAGAAAAAAACTATCTTGAAAGATTGCTTCATTTTAATTAACCAATGATAGGCTTTTTTCTTAATTGATATCAGAAATAGCGTATGAGAAACCTTTATGGAGTTTACGTTCCAAAGAAAATGATTACAGCGCTTTTAACGCAACAACATCCTATTCTAAGCTTTTTTAATCATTTAAGTTTAAAATGTGAAATATTAAAATGTTCGCTATTGCGGAGAAAGAGCAAAAGTCCATATAGGTTTAGTATATGAAAACCTGTAATATTTGAAGTTTTTTCTACATGGTATGTTGAGTTGGATATTGTCACACTGAAAGATTTTTATGCTTCTGCACTTGGACTGCGTGTGCAAAAGACGCTGTGTAACCAATTGAATTTGTGGTGGCCCGATCTTACGGATAAGTGCGTTATGGGGTTGGGTTATGCACTGCCTTATCTTTCTGCATTGCGTGAACGTACTCAACAATGTTTTGCTTTTATGCCAGCAGCACAAGGTGCTTCATCTTGGCCTTGTGATGATAAAGTTGCTACAACGCTTGTCTTTGAAGAAGATTTGCCGCTTCCTGATGCGTCAATTGATTGTATTTTATTGGTCCATGCATTAGAATACACAGAAAATTCATTTGAAACATTGAATGAAATATGGCGTGTTTTAACCCCCAATGGCCACTTGATCGTTATTGTTCCTAATCGTTCTGGATTTTGGGCGCGCAATACGACAACACCTTTTGGTTATGGCGAACCCTATAGTCGGCAACAGATTACTCGTTTGTTTGAAAAAACAAATTTTGTTTCTGGGCCAATACAAGAAATTGTTCATTATACACCTTCTGCAGGGTATATTTCACGTGTGTTTTCATTTTTTTATGAACCATTTGCACGCCATCTCTTGCCTTATTTTGGTGGGCTTCTAATATGTCAGGCGCAAAAACGTGTTTATCAAGGCTTGTTGGTACAGCGTCGTCAGTCGCGGCGTATTTTTATTCCTGCTTTATCACCGCAGGCAAGAAATATTTTAATTTATAAAAATCATTAATCATTTTGCTCTTGGTATCAGAACCACCCATGGGGGAGCATTCTCTTCCTTCAAATTTTGTCATTCACAAAATGTTCGTTTGAATATTTTGTGAATGGAATTGGCATATGAATAAAAAATCTAAAATATTAATATATCGAACTATCTTTAATGAATAGTAATAACACCTTTAAGCGAGAAAAAATGCTGCTATCTTCGTAAGTGTAAAAATAAGAGAGCCAAAAAATCTTGCAATAATATGTTGGGTTTCTGGACTGTATTGTGAAATGGGCTCGGTAGAACGATGATATATTTCTTTAAAGGAAAGATATTTTTTTCAATGTTTTTCTAGTACTCTATAATAATAAATTAAAATGTTTTATAAAAATAGCTGCTTTATCTCTATAGGTGAAGGTTTTAAAGCGCTTTGGATAAATAGAGGTTGCTTAATTTTCATTTATGAGAAGGTTATTTTTAAAAATATCTTATGTCCTTTAAATAGATTTTTTTAGATAAGATATTGATTTATAAATATAGCATGGGGTTATTCAATTTGAATGAGGGCCTTGAATATTATAAGATTTTCTCATTTAAAATCCTTAGATATTGAATCAATAAAAATAATTTTTTGCACGTCACAAGTAGGTGGTTCATGTGGATAAAAATGATACAAGAAAAGACAGGCCTCTTATGAATGATCTCAAATGTCAAAGGTGGCTGCAACATTGAAAGCAGACTCAAATATGTAATGATGTTAGCTTGCTCTTTTATTAGATGTATTGCTCAATAAGGGGAAAGAGATTGGTGTTCAATCGCTTTATCGTTAGGATAAACAACCGAGCATTATATCATTTAATTCTACGATCTCTTAAGGAAAAGAACAGTAAGGAACGAGGGGAAAACGATCAAAAATATCTCTCAATTGAGGCTCGTGAATGTGTGATAAAGTCGTGCGTAGAGCAGTGTTAAAAAAAACATCATAAACATCAATATATTATAAGTTATTTTACAGCATTTTTTTAATTGTATGTGAGTTTTTTCATCTCGTTTGTGTTTTAATGTGAAGGATAATTGAGAATATTCCTCTTTTAAAGACGGTCAATATCGAATTAGAGGTTTAAACGGTAACCATTTTGATCTGTCATGAGAATTTGCGCGTTAGAGGGATCTTTTTCGATTTTTTGTCGCAAACGATAGATATGGGTTTCTAAAGTATGGGTGATAATGTTTTCATTATACCCCCAAACTTGTTCTAACAATGTTTCACGGCTGACAATTTTATCATTGGCATAATAAAGACATTTGAGGATCGCTGTTTCCTTTTCTGTAAGATGAATTTTATTGTTATTCTGATCAAGCAGGAGTCTTTTTCTTAGTTTAAAAGTATAGGGACCAATATGAAAGGTTGCATCTTCATTTTGTTCATATTGGCGCAACTGCGCTCGAATTCGCGCTAATAACACCGCAAAGCGAAAGGGTTTTGTCACATAATCATTGGCACCTGTTTTAAGATCTAAAATGGTATCACAGTCTGTATCATCATTGGTTATCATGATAATGGGGGCACGAAATTCTTGGGTGCGTAATTTTTTAACGGCTTTGCGACCATCAAGATCAGGAAGTTCAACTCCCAAAATGACAAGATCAATATTTTCTTCTTGGATTATTTTCATTCCTGCTTCAGCTGTTTTTGCTTGGAAAACTTCAAACTCTTGATGCATTTGCAATTGTTCTACCAAAATGGGACGTAGATCATCATCTTCAACGATTAAAAGAGTATAGTTGTTCATATTTTTCCTTATAGGCATGTCAATGTACTGATTGATAAAGAGTAGTTTCATGAAAAATGGTTTGTCATGCAAGAACAATTAAAAGAGAAAAGTTAAAAATAAAGAGTTTTTAAAAAATGAACTTTTATGATGTCTATGGTTGCTTGCCAAAAAGACGATGTATCTTTCATGCACAGAATATTTATACATTGATTGGAAGCATTATATGCTGGAACATGGTTTTCCATGAGGCACTACCCTCTTTACGCTTATAAAGCAACACATCGGCGTCATCATATATTTGGGGCTGCTCTAAAATTTTGCTATATCTTGGATATTTAAGATTCTTCATAAGAGCTATGCTCTTTTTTTCATTGTTTTTTATCCATATCCACGCAAGCTTTTTTTGTTTTTAACGTGCAAAAGACATGATTTTGATTATTTCAACAATAGGTTTGAAATAAGAAAATCCTAAGGAATGAGAGAGCTCTCATCCAATATACAAAACAATGAATATTCTTTATAAATCAATATGATGCGTTTTTTAAGGGTGAAGAGGATTAACCTAGTACAGATGCACTATTTTAAAAAAATTTCACAGTCATTTCTATTGTTTTTTCGTTACATTGGATTTGTATGAGAAGCGGTTGATGTCGTGCTCATGGTGTTGTCCATTATAATTGTTGAGTAAGCCTTATCTTGAGCTACGCTGAAAAGATGATGCATCATAAAGAGAATGTTTGTGCAATGTGGGGAAGCTATATTGAGAAAGAGTGCAGAATAAAAAATAACAAGGACGAGTACCATATTCAGGCATTTGACAGAAAAATTCATAGAAATATGAGAACTTATATAAATATGTTGTACTTGTCCTTCTGCGCTATGAAGCATTTTTTCATATGAGACGATGAATAAAAATTATTATTTAAGGATTAAAGTATTTCCTTTTTAAGGTTTCCCATTAAACACACCTCTTTCCATTCATCTTCTGTCACGGGTTGTACTGATAAACGGCTGGCATTGACCAGTACCATACTTGCTAGTTTGGGATTGGCTTTAATTTGTTTTAATGAAACAGGTGTTGGCATGTCACAAAGTGCACGAATATTCACACATTCCCAGCGTGGATCAGAGGTCGTAGAATCAGGATGTGCCTCAGCACATATTTCTACAATGCCTACAATTTCTAATCCTTTATTTGAGTGATAAAAAAAACCTTTATCGCCATATTTCATGGCGCGCATATTATTACGGGCTTGATAATTGCGGACACCATCCCATTGTTCGCCATCAGCTCCTTTTTTCTTTTGCATCTCCCATGACCATTTATGGGGTTCAGATTTAAAAAGCCAATAAGCCATGTGTTCACCTTTTTCATAGACTGTTATGCATTCATCATGTCCATTTTTATAAGCATCTTGGTAACATCATCAATGATGATTTTAAAATAGCGTAAAAAAACGGGTCTTATCTGTTTTTTGTTTCCAAATAATTTGTAATAGAGGCATATGCTCCATTAATGATATTGATAAAGATACTTTGCTTATCTTTTAGCAGAAAAATATATCAATGTATAAAAAATAGATTTAAAAGTGCTCAGCCATGTAGAGGCTTAATCGTTTTTTTCTATGGTTTGAAATGCAGTTACTAGAGGCGCATTGCGTTTAAAAAATTAAGAAAATTTCTTCTAAAATGCTTTAAAATTATAATAACAATAAAATAAACGGAATGGTCAAAGATGAACATGTCAAAGAATGGCTTCATATGATGCTTCGGTGGGGAAGGATGTGTCTCATGATGTTGTAAAATCATAAAATATTATCATTTGAAGGGGATAATATAAGGTAGTTTTCTTGAAAAATTAAGTGTTTTTAGACTATCTGGTGCAGATTTAAGCTTTTATATCAAAGGTTTAAGTGTGTCCTCTGAAATGAGAAGCAAGTGGAATCGTTTTCAGATAGGAAATTGACTCAAAACCATCTGGATTGTTTATAGACCGCATTGAGTAAAAATCTTCATTTTTTGAAATGTGAGGGAAAGCAGTTTTTTTATGCTTTTGTTCCACGGCGCCCTGTCCCGATTAAGGGGGAGGCTTTTTCATCTAATGGCCAGCGTGAGCGGGGAGCAATGTCAAGAGGGCTTGTTTCTCCACGCGCAAGCTTTTGTGCACCGGCAAAAGCAATCATGGCAGCATTATCCGTACACAAGGAAAGAGGAGGTGCTATAAATTCAAAACCATGTTGATGAGCAAGTTCTTGCAATGTAGAGCGAATGGCTTGGTTTGCGGCAACGCCGCCTGCGACAACTAAGGCAGGAGAATGCTTTTCTTGATCAAGAAAGAGAGGATACTGGTTGGTAAAGTGTTGTAGGGCCAAATGAACACGATCTCGTACTGTATCGGTCACGGCGGCTTGAAAACTTGCTGCAATATCAGCAACATCATTTTCAGTAAGGGGAGCTATGGCGGTTGCGGCTTGTCGAACAGCCGTTTTGAGGCCAGAAAAAGAAAAATCTAACCGTTTTTCACCTTTTAAAGGTCGTGGAAGAGGGATACGATTTTTATCACCCAATAAAGCTGCTTTTTCAAGCGCTGGTCCACCAGGGTAAGGAAGTCCTAAAAGTTTTGCAGTTTTATCAAAAGCTTCTCCTAATGCATCATCAATGGTAGTTCCTAAACGCTGATAGCTTCCTACTCCATGAACAAGGATTGTTTGTGTATGCCCCCCCGAAACTAAAAGTAATAAATAAGGAAACTTGACATTGTGCGTTAACACAGCTGTTAAAGCATGTCCCTCTAAGTGATTTACGGCAATAAATGGTTTTCCAGTGGCAAGAGAAAGTGCTTTTGCGCTCATAACACCGACCAATAGTCCTCCAATTAAACCAGGTCCACTGGTGGCTGCAATGCCATCAATATCTTTTAATTTTGTGTTTGCTTGTGTGAGGGCTTGCAGAATTAAATGATCCAGAATTTCAACATGGGCACGAGCGGCAATTTCAGGAACAACACCGCCGTAAGGTGCGTGGTGATCAATTTGACTCCAAACAATATTGGAAAGAATTCGGCTGTGTGATTCATTGTCGTATTCAACGACAGCAGCGGCAGTTTCATCACAACTTGTTTCTATTCCCAAAAGACGCATTTTAAGCAAAACCTTATTTTGAAGCTTCTTTGTTTGCGTGCCTACCATGAACAGAAAAAGATGCAAACTATTTCTCTTAATAATTGATTTTTTTATGAGAGAATACATTTATTTGGTCGTTTCTTTGAACTTTATGGTATTTATGGCATTGTTGATTAAAAACTGAAATTGTATTTTTGAGTATAAAATGCAGATTTATTTTTAAAAACTTGTCTATTAAAGTTTATCGTTGTAAATATTCTTGGAAAAAATGCGGGGTAAAAAATTTATATAAAGTTATATTCTCTATAAAAAGAATGTAAAGCAAACGAAGATATTTGAGAAAAGCTTCATTTTTAAAACTTTTTTCATTTTATTATTTTATCATTAAAAAAAGTGTGCACAGAAAAGTGACAGAGATGGTCGATTCTTCAAAACCAAAAGTTAAATCACATTATGCTGGTACGCGCCGTAAGAAGCCCGTTATTGAACATGAAGCTCTTTCCCATGATAAAGAGGAAAAAATACAAAACTCTGCAGAATCCCATGAACGAGAAAAACAGACTATGCAGGGTCAGGATAAAAGTACCTCTAGTACGGCTTGGCATTTGTTGCTCCCTTCAGGGATTTTAGGGGGGCTTATTGCTTTGGGAATTTTTGTGGGGCTTCAATGGGCGGGTTTGTTTCTTCCTCCTTTTGTAGAAAATCCTGTTGGAGGGGAAAAAGTTTTGCAGATTGCTAAAGCCGCAAAAAGTAAGAGCGAGGAAACACAGGAACAATTGGGGCGTGTACTTCAAGAAATCGATGCGTTAAAAACAGAGTTCTCTTCTGTGAAAAATTCTGCTGGAGGGGAAAGAGTTTTGCAAACTGCGGAAGCTGCCAAAAGTCAAGGAGAGGAAACACGGGAACAATTAGAGCATGTGCTTCAAGAAATCGATACCTTGAAAACAGCGTTTTCCTCTTTGTCATCACAGCAGTTTAAAACAATAAAAAATGATGAATTATCGCAAGAAGAAAGTAGAAAAGCTTTTGCGGTTTTAGAGGAAAAAGTAACAGCTCTTGAAGAGGCTGTACAAACTTTTGTTGGGGAGTCAAAAGAGATAGAAACGGCTTTGTCTGTTGGGCAGAATAATGCAAATGATCTTGCTTCGTTAAAAGAACAATTGGAAGCATTACGGCAAGAAATTGCTGTTAAAAATAGTGAGAAAAAAGAAGTTAATACGGCACTTTTTACAGCAATTAGTTCATTAAAAAATGCTGTAGAGCGAGGTGGATCTTATAACAATGAATTAAAGTTGTTAGAGCAATTATCACCTTCAATTGATGGGCTTGATGTGTTGCAAAAAACAGCAACTATCGGTCTTCCAAGTTCAGCACAGCTTTCAGCTGATTTTGCTCATGTTGCTGATGCAATTGTTGGTACGCAAAATAGTGTTGCATCAGATGCTGGTTTTTTTGATCGAATTTTAGCGTGGGGAAAAGGGCTTGTTGTCTCGCGACCGATTGGAAATGTTGAAGGGATGACGCTTGGGGCTATTGCA
The DNA here is from genome assembly GCF_059687635.1 of Bartonella sp. SL320. NCBI lineage: Bacteria > Pseudomonadati > Pseudomonadota > Alphaproteobacteria > Hyphomicrobiales > Bartonellaceae > Bartonella > Bartonella sp. SL320. The sequence goes on from NZ_CM185143.1 coordinate 178,535, forward strand.
GCGCGTATGGAAGTTGCTATCCAAGCGGGTGATTACGAAAAGGCTTTGAGTGAATGGCAATCATTACCCCAAAGTGCAAAAGATGTTTCAAAGGATTTTGTTCAGCAGCTTGAAAGACATATTGCTGTTCAACAGTTGCTGCAGCAATTGCTGTTGTCTGTGCAACAAGGGTCTTTTAAGGCAACAAAGATGTAAATAGGCTCCAGATGATACGTGTTTTTATTTATACCTTTGTTGTTTGTATCCTTGGATTAGCTTTTGGGTGGGTTGCTAATCATAATGGTGTTTTTGTCCTTACATTTTTGCATTTCAGATTTTCTGCTTCATTGCTTACAGTGGTCAGTGTTCTTATTTTGCTTTTTGTTACGCTGGTGCTTTTATGGTGGTTATTGTCTTTCTTTTTCTCCATACCAAGTGCGCTTTCCAATTATTTTTATAAACGTCATAGAAAGCGCGGTTATGAAGCTCTCTCAAAGGGGATTCTGGCAGCTTTTTCTGGTGATGGTATGGTTGCGCAAAAAATGGAAGCACGGGTTGCTAAATATCTTGCAGGAAAACAAGAGCCATTGGTAAAACTCTTAAAAGCACAAACCTTATCATTACAAAATAACTCTGTTCGCGCCATCAGTCTTTATGAAGAGATGAGAAAAGAAGATCCAACAAAACTGGTTGGTCTTTACGGTTTGTTTCGTGAAGCGATGAAGAATAAAGCTTATGAAGCAGCGCAACAATATGCCGAAGAGGCGCTGACTTTATCGCCAGCACTTTTATGGGCGCATCAGGCCGTACTGGATCGGTTGGGTGCTGAAGGTAAATGGGATAGGGCACTGACTGTTTTTGAAAAAGCGCAAAAAGCGCTTCCGCGTTCTGTTCGTTCGACTCCAGAACAGCAGCATATGCAGGTTCTCCTGCTCAGTGGGCAAGCACTTCATCTGTTTGATACGCATCCTGCACGAGCACGTGAAGCCATTTTGAAAGCTCATAAATTGGCGCCTGACTTTATTCCAATAACAATCATAGCTGCTGATATTCTTTATAAATTAAATGAAACCCGTAAAGCGGATAAAATGATTATAGCGGCTTGGCAAAAGGAGCCGCATCCTGATTTGGGGACGCTTTATCTTGAAAGAGAAGAAGGTGCTATTGGACGATTGAGAAGAGCTAAGACACTTGCTTCTTATAATAAAGATGTCTTTGAGTCGGCTTTCCTTATTGCTAAAGCTGCTTTGGATGCTGGTGAAACGGCATTAGCAAGAGAACAGGCACAAAAAGCATTGCAGTATCATCCACGGGAAAGTGTGTATTTATTATTGGCAGATATTGAAGAGGCCCAGGGAAACAATCAAGTTGCTGTGCGTCAATGGCTTTCTTTAGCACTTCGTGCTGAACGTGATCCCGTATGGATGTGTGAGGGATCCATTTTTTCTTCTTGGGCAGCTGTTTCTCCAATCAGTGGCCGTTTGGGCTGTTTTGAATGGAAGGCGCCACCTTTCGTACCTCCTCTTACATTAGAGGCAGCCAATATTATGCCAAACAGCCAAGATAAAGAGGATGTTGTGAAAAAAAGTGAGGGGGTTGAGGATAAAAAGCTTGAACAATTATCTTCTATAGACGATTCTCTTTTGCAAAATATGCAGGTAGAAAGACGAGATATAAAAGAACAAGATATCAAAACAGTTAACCAAACTCATTTAAATGTTGATGATCCAGGGGTTAAAACAGAAGAAGAAGGAATGTCTTTATCGAGGAAAAAATTTCGTTTATTTTAAATTGTATCAATAGGATAATTTGAGTATTCTCTCATAAGAAAAAATGGATGTAGAAAAAGATTATCGTGATTTTTTTGTAGTGAAATTATTCTCTTATGTTTAAAAAATGAAATTTTGCTTGGTTGTAGAGGTAATTGGTTAAAAATGTTTTTAAATCAGAGATGTCTTGGTAAAAAGCAAAAAAATAGCAAACCAAGAATTGCTGTTGTTATTCATCGGCGGTCTACTTACACTGGTCGTTTGGGAAAAATTTTACAAAAAAATGGTTTTGTTCTTGATGTTTATCGTCCTATTTTTGGACAAAAACTCCCTGATACATTAGAGCATTATGCTGGTGTTGTTATTTTAGGGGGGCAGATGAGTGTGAATGACAGTGAAGCCTATATTGGTGAGGAAATTGATTGGATTTCGTTGTCGCTAAAGGAAAATAAGCCTTTTTTGGGTATTTGTCTTGGGGCACAGATGTTAGCGCGACATTTGGGAGCTCGCGTTGGTACAAGAACGGATGGAACTGTTGAAGTAGGCTGGTATCCACTAGAGGCAACGTCACAAGGAAAAGAATTGATGAATTGGCCAGAAATGGTCTACCATTTTCATGATGAAGGGATTTATGATTTACCAAAAGAGGCGGTACTTTTGGCAACTGGGCATACATATCCTACGCAAGCTTTCCGTTATGGAAATAATGCATGGGGTTTGCAATTTCATGCTGAGTTTACACGCGCTATGATGCGACGCTTGGTCGTGCGTTCGGCACATAAATTGACTGAAAAAGGTGCTCAACCTGCCAGTGCACATTTAAAAGGGCGTTTAATCTATGATCAGGCTTTAAGCCAATGGTTTGAAGGTGCATTACAGCAGATTTTTTGTACACCGACCGCACTTGTGTGAGTGTGTATTTATGCTTAAGTGGGATCACAACTTTCACGTAAAACAGAACGTCATTTGATTGCATAGTTACGGGTTTGTTTTAAAGAGACATTTCTAAAGGTACTCAAGCACATTTTATGGTGTCGATCGTGAATGGTATAACGATAAAACTCCCATGGAAATAATATAAAATTTATAGAGCACTGCTATCTTTACGTTTGTGAAGGAGTAAATTGACACCATCACATATTTGAGGGCCGCTCCTAATATTGCAACAGCCCTTGGCATTTTTCGACGATTCACGAAAAGGCATTTTTGTCCTTTTTTGTACAATCTCTACCCATAGCTTGGCTCCGCTTTTGACATACAAGAAAATGGTTTTGATTGATGCAACGTGGAACTGGTTTGAAATGAGATATTGAAGATTCTCATTCAATATGTAAAACAATAAGTTATCATTATAAACCAATATCTTGATACTTTCATTCTTGTTGTACTGTAAAATAGTGTCGTTTAAGGCTAAAGATAGACAACCCATGTAGAGCTTTACATATAAGGTATTTTTTGTTAGAAAGTATAAAGCTTTTTCTTAAGAAGATATTGCTTTTTGGGCTTATGTGGTACTGTGCTATAGATGGCGACTGTGAGCTCCATGAAGTGGCTAGCAGATAAAGCTAACAGATAAAGTCAGCTAGATTAAGAAGCTGGGTTTTTATAGATTGGTGAATATTCAAGAATCTTTATCCTTATTTAGGGTGGGGTGAAAATCAAAAGATAAAGAAAGTTTTAAAGTTGTCTACGTCCTCTAAAATACCATCATCACAAAAAAGTTTTTCTTTGCGCTATTTATTTTTGGGGCTGTTTTGTCTTGCTCTGATCCTTATTTATAGCGCTTTCTGGTTTTTTTTTCACGTAAAATAGAAAATTATGTTTCTGATATATCCGCAAAAGCATCTTCTGGTAAGATGGCGGCGGTATGTGAGAATGTGCACAAGAATGGTTATCCATTACGGATTGGTGTGGCTTGTGACAAGTTTCAATTTTCTTGGCCTTTATATGGAGTTTCTTTATCGACGGGGCGTTTGACAGCTGGTGCACCAATTTATGCGCCTTATTTGGTCGAGTTTAATGTCGATTCCCCTGCATCAATTGTTTTTTCTGGGGAAACTTCCATCGTATCCCGTTGGCGTAAGTTGGTGATTGAAACAGAACCTTATTGGAAAACAGGTCAGACATTGAAGTTTATCGCTGAAGGGCTTGAATTTTCTCCTCTTTCTTCTTCTCTTGAGGATCAAAAACGTCAAGAAGCATTGGGATCACAAACGACAGACAAAAAAACAACACAACAAAATGGTGAAGATCAGGCATCGTTGCAAGATCGTTCTGATGGGACTTCCCAACCATTAGAGCCCCAAAATGTTTCCCAAAAAATAACGACAGAATTTTTGCGTCTTGATTTTAAACATGAAAAGAATCATGTCTCAGGAAATATGACTGTTGACGGTTTTGATGTTTCTCCAATTTTTATATCTTCTTCTGTTGAAGTTCCCAAAATTGATGGTAATTTAAAATGGGCTTTAAATGATGTTTCTCTTCTGTCTGAAAATGAAGGAAAAAATTGGAAACAGCGCCTGTATGGGAAAAGTGGCATTTTAAAGCATGGTGAATTAGCTTTTCATACAGGTGGTGGAGTGCATATCAGTGGACCTTTTTCTTTTGATGATGAAGGATATTTGACAGCAACATTTGAACTTGTCTGTATACAGCACATGAAGTTTCTTGAGACTTTACAACACTTGTTTCCTGAAGAAGCAGATAATTTAAAAGGATTACTTTTTATTTTGAGTACATTGCCTAAAAATGCAGATGGTGCTCCCATTCTTTCTTTGACTGTTCGTCAAGGCTGGGTAAAACTGGGATTTTTAGATATTGGTCGTCTTCCTCCACTTTAGGTTTGAGAGGAAATTAGCAAGAGCGTTTGTATGGCGAGGTATTGATTTATAAAAGGTATTCACAGCATTGCATATTGAATGAGAGCATTGAGAATACCACAAGATTCTTTCATTTTAATGCTGTTTATATGAAATCAAAAAACATCCTTTTTCATGTCACAAATGGGAAAGTCATATGGATTGCTTATCAAGAGAGGGCTAAAAATACCTTTTATGAACCATATTAAATGCCAAGCGCTATCGCAACATGAGGGGCATAGTGTGATGGGTCTGGTGGACTCTTTCGTAAGCATAAAAGGTGGTGGTGTTCAATGGGTCTGGCATTATATTATTGATGGATACTGGTGCAAAATGGATTTGAGTGCTTTGAGAGTTGTCTCTTTAAAACAAATTCGTGAATATGCAACGCAGTGTATTTTGTTTGGAGCGCTTTGTTTTACGTGAAAGTTATAACTTTCTGAAAGAACATGATCAAAAGCATGAGGCAATAAGAAATTTCCATTATTTTAAAAGATATTGCTTTCAATGTTTATGAAATCCGTAAAGCTGAATTGAAACATAATGCTAAGGGTGGAAATAGGTTTATACTTTATAAACTTCATATTTTCTCTACATCAGGTTGTCTACTTGTGTAGAGATTAGCCAAACAGAGATACATAATATCTCCGCTCCAGTTTAGCCTATAAAAGCTGATAAATATAGTAAGTTACTGAATCCTCTTAATATTTGTTTCAAATATGTGGCTGCATTAGGATTGAATATTATTTGCAAGCAATAGAAAAAGCATCCGCTTTCTTAGAAAAAAGTCAGCTTTTAAAGAAAGGTGAATTATTTTTTCACAGAGACGGTGGGTTGCATATTCGTGAACCTTTTTTATGAGGGAGAGGGCATCTTGCGTATATCTTGTTTAGGTAATTTCTGAAATAGGTAAACCATTCTAGTTAGAGGAGCATTAAAGCATAGAGGTGAAAATAAATGTCTATCGTTATGGTCATTTTTATTCGATTTTACGTTTTTCAAAATTATTTATAGCTATATCATTTTGATAATGGACTATGCATACACTTTTGTTTTTCTGTTCTTTAAATAGAGGCATGCCCTTCACGTAAAATATTTTTGTTATATGTTTGTTTATTAAAAAAATATTTCTTAGTGTGTCCCATTCAATAGCACTCCGTGAGTGGTATAAAGATAAAGCCATTAAGCGCACTATCTTTATACTTATGGAGTTACAAGTCAGCATCATCACATTATTTTGCCAACTCTCAATTTGCTATAGTTATTAACATTTAAAACTCTTTATAAGAGACATTTTGTCCTTCATTGGTAAGTGATTTATATGGGCTTTCCCATTCATAACATGTATGGGGAGAGATGGGGTTGATTGTTTCAATATAAACAGATTTGAAATGAGAGCAACTTAGAAGATTGGATGCTTCTTTAAATGTGCAAAATAATAAAATTATGATCGTAAATCAATTCATTATGTTTTTATTACGCGAGATATTTGACAGCGAAATTTGAATTTGTTTTTTGTTTAACCCATAGAGATTCTTAACATTTTGTGGTGGTTATTTCCTGCCAACTTAAGAATCTTCAAGTGTTATTTTTTATTTTTAGTGCTCTCTTAAAAAATTTGGGGTGGCTTCTTCGTTCTTCCCTTGTTGAGTAACGATGGATAGATAAAATTGGGGTTATTAAATCTTGCTTATCTTGCATTACTTTAGGTTTAAGAGAAAGATAGCAACTATCTTTATAAAAAACGGACTTTTAAAGTATGGTAAATTAACTTTTTATACAGAAGGTTGGTTGCGTATACGTTGATTTTAGTTTGCTAGCAGATTTTGATTTAAGTTTTGTACCAATTCATTTTATTTTTAACTGTAAAAATCTTTCAAAGTTCATAACCCATTTTTTACTACTCAATTTTGATTTTTGGCACTCTCTGCATTTTTTCGAGTCTCAGATGTTAAAATCAATTTTTACAAAATATGCATTAATGATAAAAAATAGTCGATAAAAACAATAAATTATGACGTATTTTCCTTCAATCCTGCTTGGTATAAAATCTACAGTCAGATTACATTGATCATGGATGGATAGAACAGCGATAAAAGCTTTGCTATTTTGCTCTGCTTTTAAATCTGAAAGTTGATGTTTTTACGTTAGGGAATCAATTTTGTTGTTGTTTTGAAATTGTTGCCAACAATTCCGTTGTGATGAGTCGTGGGATTTTGATTTTTTGTGCTCTATCTAAAAAACGAAAACTTCCGTTCTATCTTGGCAGTTTTTTTCTGGTGGGATAGAACGGGAGTTTTGCGGGGGTATTTCGTATGTATTTTAAGTCTAAAAGCCAGTATTTTGAAGCTGAGAAATTAATCCTGCTGCAAAAGTAAAACGAGAAATGTTGAGATCATTTTCAATAAGGGCACTAATACGGTTTGTGACATTGTGAATATGATCTTCTTCTGTTTTTTTCCAAGTGGCAAAAGGGTTCTCTTTTTTCCATAACTTTTGAGAATTTTAATGACGATTTGCCGTAAGCTTTCGGAAATACTTTTTTTAGCTTGGCTTAAAGCCATACTGTCATAATAATCTACCACAGGAATGATACGACTTGCTTCGTTAATACGGTTTATACGAATAATTTGCGCCAGTGAAAAATAGATCTCTGCGGTTTTAATAAGATCACTGTTGCTTTTTTTGGCAATTAAAGAAATATCACAGATTGTTGGAGCAGCCTCCAAGAGAGCTAATTGCTTGGCTAATGTTTTTGGTGCTCCTTCTTCGTTATAGTGTCGTGTTTTTTCTTCAATTTTTTGCTTAATATCATTGTTGTGAGAATGCATAAGCTCTTTTTCAATCACACTACGGGCTTGCTTTATTGTTTTTACAATTTCTTCTAATGGACGTGAGAGATCCATGTTGTGCAGACCCCAATTGGTTGCTTCAAAGAGCATAGGGGTTATAGCTGCGTAGAGTTTGTTTTGAACAAGACCGGGTATTTTATTGTCAAGCTTATCAATTTGGTCAGACAACCCAGAAATTTCAAAACCATCACGGATGGCAATGAAAACGCGAATAATATTTTCAACCTTTTGTTCTGTTGCATCGTGTAATCGATTAACAAAAGTAGCTCCTCCACGATTGACAATATCATTGGCAATCAGTGTTGCGATAATATTACGACGCAATTGATGATGAATGACTTCCTTCTCAAAATTTTCTTGAATTTGGGTTGGAAAGTAGTTCAGCAAGGCTGTATTGAAATAGTGATCATCAACAATGGGGCTATTGGCAATTTCTTCTTTGAGCGTTAATTTAGCATAGGCAAAAATAACGGCGAGTTCTGGACGCAGAAGACCTTTGCCTTGGGTTGTTCTTTGTCGTAAAACTTGCTCATTAGGAAGCATTTCAACTCTGCGATCGAGAAGCTTTTTTTGTTCTAAATCATGCATAAAGCGTATTTGATAAGGCAAATCAGCAGTACTTTGGTTTTCCGCTAAAGAAAGAGCAAGGGGCTGTAGATAATTGTTGCGTAAGACGAGCTGTTCGACTTGAGGCGTCATTTTTTTCAAGAGTTTATTGCGTTCTTCGCGGGTGAGTGTTTTCGCACGCAGTGCTGATGCAAGAACAATTTTGAGATTAACTTCAATATCAGAACAATTCACACCGGCAGAATTGTCAATGGCATCGGTATTGCATCGGCCACCATTTGAAACATATTCAATTCGTCCACGTTGTGTAACACCAAGATTCGCTCCTTCGCCAATAATTTTTGCACGCACCTGTTCTCCGGTAATCCGTATTGCATCATTTGCACGATCACCTACTTGGGCATCGCTTTCTGTTGCTGCGCGGATATAAGTACCAATGCCACCAAACCATAAAAGATCCACAGGGGCTTTGAGAAGTGCAGAGATAATTTCAAAGGGTGTTCCTGTTTGTTTTTCGAAACCAATAGCTTGTGCTGCTTCAGGTGAGAGAGTAATCGTTTTCTCTTTTCGTGAGAAGATACCACCGCCCTTTGATAATTTACTTTTATCGTAGTCTTGCCAGCTGGAGCGAGGAAGTTTAAAAAGACGCATACGCTCTGCGTAGCTTTCCTCTGTATTTGGATCTGGATCAATAAAGATATCGCGGTGATCAAAAGCGGCAATCAATTTTGTTTGTTTGGAAAGGAGCATTCCGTTGCCAAAGACATCACCAGACATATCGCCAACACCGACACAGGTGAAGGGTGTTGTTTGAATATCGTGATCAAATGTTTCTCGAAAATGTCTTTTGACAGCTTCCCATGCACCTTTGGCTGTAATACCAATGGCTTTGTGGTCATAACCTGCTGAGCCTCCAGAGGCAAAAGCATCATCGAGCCAAAAATGATTTTCTTGGCTGATGGCGTTGGCTGTATCAGAAAAGGTTGCTGTCCCTTTGTCTGCTGCGACAACAAAATAGGGGTCAGGGTCATCATGACAGATGACATCATGGGGTGCACTTATTTTGCCGTTAACCAGATTGTCTGTAATGGAGAGCAAAGCCGTGATAAAGTCTGTATAAGCTTGTCGTGCTGCTTCTATGATGATAGCACGGTCACTTGTTTGAGGAAGGCGATGGGGATAGAATCCACCTTTTGCACCTGCAGGAACGATAACTGCATTTTTAACTTGTTGGGCTTTCACCAAGCTAAGAATTTCGGTGCGATAATCCAATGCGCGGTCAGACCAACGAATCCCACCACGAGCGATAGGTCCAAAACGCAAATGGACCCCTTCAACTTCTGGTCCATAAACAAAAATTTCTCGATAAGGGCGTGGTTCTGGCAAACCTTCAATTTGGCGCGGGTTTAATTTGGTGGCTAAAATACGCCGCGGACTTCCATCGCCAAGAGGCGTAAAGGCATTTGTTCGTAAACTTGCATCGATAAGGTTACAATAACGGCGTAAGATGAGATCATCATCTAAACCAGATACTTTCCGTAATTTTTCTTCAATGCGCTTTTGAATAACTTGTCGGTTTTTTTCCCGTTCTTTTTCGGTATGGCTTTGATGAAATTTTAAATGGAATAAAGCATAAAGATCTTGGGTAATGTCAGGATAAGTATTTAAAGTTTGGGCAACGCGGTCTTGCGAATAAGGAATTCCAGCTTGTTGGAGATAGCGCCCGTAATGGCGTAAAATAACAATTTCATGCCAATTAAGCTCAGCTGTTTGAGTGAGGGCATTAAAGGCGTCATTATCAGCATTTTGTGCCCAAATGGCTTCAAAAGTTTCGGCAAGCTTTTGACCGTCTTTTTCGAAATCGATATAGAGTTGGAAAGAACTTTCTAGTTGCATATCATGAAGATACACAGATTGTCCGTTGCCATCGGGTAATTCAAGGGTTTGTTCCGCAATAACGCGAAATCCCATATTTTCAAGCAGTGGTACACGTTTGGAAAGAGCAAGGGCTTGATGGCGGTGAAAAAGCCGAAGAGAAATATTCTGTTTGTCTTTGTTTTGTGCGTGGTAAAAGGTTACGAAAAGGGGCTTTTCATCATGAAGGCTTAGAATATGCCCAGCATCTTTAATGGCGTCTTCTGCTGAAAATAAATCACGATAGCTGTTGGGAAATTCACTGGCTAGACGGGTTTGTGGTTCTGTTGTTTTTTGAGTAAGAGCGATGGCTTGAACACTATCTTCCCAACTTCGTGCAATCGAACGGACATGTTGTTCAAGGGTAGCACGTTCGTGAAGTGGAACAGTTTCACTTCCTTTGCGATGGATAATATAATAGACACGTATCAGGGTACTTTCCAAAAATAGCGGATACGATTCAAAAAAGTCGCCTTTATAGAGCTCAACAAAATATTCGCCAACTTTTTCACGCAGGCTACTGCTGTATTGATCACGCGGAACATAGACAAGGAGAGAAACAAAGCGCCCAAAAGAATCAGTGTGGGCAAGAACGCGTAAACGGGGACGCTCATCTAATTGTAGAATCAGTTTAATGTTTTCTGTTAGGGTATCAACATCAGAGCGAAACATTTCATCTCTTGGATAGGTTTCTAAAACACTGATGAGTGCTTTTCCGGAATAATCAGCGTGATTATGTCCAAGACGTTGAATGATAGTTTGGGCTTTTTCTTTTAAGAAAGGAATTTGCAAAATAGAGCGTGTATAGGCTGAGGAGGTAAAAAGCCCTACAATGCGTAATTCTCCACACAGTTGGTCTTCTTTATCAAAGATTTTAAGACCTATATAGTCGAGCCAAACGGAACGGTGAATTTTAGAGCGGCTATTGGCCTTTGTCACGATAAATAAATTATCGCTTTCCATAAAGGATAAAACTTCTTGAGGAGGTTCTCTCATACTTTCATCATCGACAATATGAATAGAAGCATCTGTGAGTATACCAAGTTCAATGTTACTGGCTGTAAAGGACTTTAGGGGCTTTTGATTTTTGATGAAGTTGTAAGTGCGCAGACCAAGGAAGATGAAATTGTCGTCCATGAGCCAGTGAAGAAATTCAATAGCTTTTTCGCCTTCTCCTTTGTAGTGTGGGGGAAGGCTTGTTTGATAGGCATGGATATGCTTTTCAACTTCTTCAAGCATGGGTTTCCAGTCTTGTACAGCAGCATTAACCTGTTCAAGAACGAGGGTGAGCTCATTTTCGAGTTTTTGTATCTGCTGTTTGTCTAATGACTCGATGTGAATTTGCATCAGACTAATGCGTTTTCCAGAAGGACAATCAAGAATGGGGTGCGCAATCAAATAAATACGGTTTTTATGTTGATTGAAGATATTTAAAATAGAATCAAGAAGGAAGGGCTTGTTGTCATTGACAAGTGTGATAACGGTTATAGGTTTATGATTCCGGGTTAAATTTTGCTCAAAGCAGATGGTATTTTTTCCTGCCTGATGGAGATTAAAAGCTTTTACGGCAATAGCTGCGGCTTTTTGAAGTTCTTGAGTTTCGTAATAAGCAATATCTTCTTTGTCGGTTTGAGCAAAAAGGATTTGTTCTATTTTATTTGGGGTATTTTTTGTTGCTATTGTTTTTTGTTGTAACACATTTGCTCTCCCTTTTTTGCTCTTAGAGGTCTTTATCTTCTCTTCTCTATAAAAAGCAGACCATTATATTTTTTTGCACTGTAACACTTTCTTCCTAGAGAAAATAGCTCTTTATGCAGAAAGAATGCGTTTTGTTTTACTCTTTAGTTAGTAAAATTTGTACTTTAAAGAAATATTTTGCGTCAATGAACGGGCATTTTTAGTATTTTTGTCTGTTAATAGTTTATTTTTTAAAATATATAAAATAAAAATAAAGAGAGAAGTAGAAGTAAAGAGAGAATGACCCGTTTACCAGAAAGACTTTTAAGTGGTTACCAAAATTTTATAAACAATCATTTTTCATATAAAACAGCACAGTATCAACAATTGGCACTAGAGGGGCAGAAACCTGAGGTTTTGGTTATTGCTTGTTGTGATTCGCGTGCAGTTCCAGAAATGATTTTTGATGCTAAGCCAGGGGAAATTTTTACTCTGCGCAATGTGGCAAATGTGGTTCCTCCTTTTTCTCCTGATGATCAATATCATGCAACATCAGCAGCTCTTGAATATGCTGTGCAATTGCTTGAGGTGAAACATATTGTTGTTTTTGGTCATGCGCATTGTGGCGGTGTGCGTACGGCTCTTAAGGAGACATGTAAGTCTTTATCGTCCAATGATTTTATTGGTCGATGGATCAGTCTTTTAGCGCCAGCCGCAGAAATCGTTTTGAACAATAAGTCGCTCTCTTGGCCAGAAAAACAAACAGCTTTAGAGCAACTTTCTATTCGCCATTCGTTGAAAAACTTAGAGACGTTCCCGTGGATAAAGTTCCGCAAAGATCAAGGTATTTTAACATTGCACGGGGTTTGGTTTGATATCTCTAGCGGTAAATTATGGCGTATGGAACAGGAAACAGGGTGTTTTATGTGTGTTGAAGTTGAAAGTGTTGAAGTGTAGTATTTGCAGTTTTTATTTCTTCGTATAAAAAGATATTTTATGATAAAACTTGACAAAGTTGGGGTTTTATTGTTTGAAGGAGCAAGCTTTCAGTGACAAAATTAACTTGGAGCCACCGACTGAGACCCCACTTTAAGGGTATGAAGAGATCTCAGAGGTCAACATCCGACGGCGCGGTGCGTTCTCGGATGCTGTTTTGGTTTGTTCGTTATGCAACTTTGTTCGGCAACAATGAGGTAAATAATGTTTGAATCCTTACAAGAGCGACTTGGTTCTATCCTGTCTCATTTGACGGGGCGTGGTGCTTTGTCGGATCAGGATGTTGCAGAAGCGTTGCGTGAAATTCGGCGTGCTTTATTAGAAGCCGATGTTGCTCTTGATGTTGTCCGTTCTTTTACCGATAGGGTCCGGGAAAAAGCTGTTGGGGCTGAAATTGTTAAATCAATTAAACCAGGCCAAATGGTGGTTAAAATTGTTCATGACGAATTGGTTCATATTCTTGGAAATGAAACGGTTCTAAGTGATTTGAATGCACCTGCGCCCGTTGTTATCATGATGGTTGGTTTGCAAGGTTCCGGAAAAACAACCACAACAGCAAAGTTGGCAAAACGTTTTACTGATAAGCACAATAAAAAAGTTCTCATGGCGTCATTAGATACACGTCGTCCTGCTGCACAGGAGCAATTGCGCCAATTGGGAGAACAAGCAAAACTTGCAAGTTTGCCTATTATTGCGGGACAATCACCCGTTGATATTGCATCACGTGCGGTGCAAGCTGCTAAATTGGGGGGGTATGATGTCCTTCTTCTTGATACTGCAGGACGTAATCATATTGATGAAGCGTTGATGCTTGAATTGACTGAAGTTAAAGTCTGTTCCTTGCCTCATGAGATTATGTTGGTGGCTGATAGCTTGACGGGGCAAGATGCTGTTCATCTTGCGCGTTCTTTCGATGAGCGTGTAGGGATTACAGGAATTATTTTAACACGGATGGATAGTGATGGGCGTGGGGGTGCTGCTCTTTCCATGCGTGCTGTGACAGGTAAGCCCATTAAAGCAATTGGAACGGGTGAAAAAATAGATGCTTTAGAAGAGTTTCATCCCAGTCGTATTGCTGATCGTATTCTCGGAATGGGGGATATTGTTTCTTTGGTTGAAAAAGCTGCTGAAACAATGGATCATGAGAAAGCTGCTGCTTTTGCAAAAAAAATGCAGGCCGGAAAATTTGATTTGAATGATCTTGCAGAACAGTTGCAAAAAATGAAAAAATTGGGCGGAATGGGCGGTATTATGGGGATGTTGCCAGGGTTGGGCAAGGTTAAAGAGCAGATTGCGGCGGCAGGGCTTGATGATCGTTTGTTTAATCGTCAATTGGCTATTATTTCATCCATGACACCACAAGAGCGTGCACATCCAGAACTTTTAAAACATAGCCGTAAACAAAGAATCGCTAAAGGGTCTGGAACAACGGCTGCTGATATTAATAAACTTTTGAAGATGTATCGCCAAATGGCTGATATGATGAAAGCCATGGGGGGTAAAGGAAAAAGCGGTTTGATGGGAAAAATGTTCGGGGGACTTGGTTCCAAAATAGGTTTTGGAGGTATGGGAGGTGCAGATTCTCAAGCTATGCCTGATTTATCGGGATTGGATCCAAAACAGCTTTCAACACTTCAAAAGCAGATTGAAAGTGGGAATGGAGGGAAGATTTTGCCTGGACTCCCAGGACGTAGACCTACACTTCCTGGTCTTTCCAATGGTCCTGATCTTTCCAATGGCATTGTCGATAGGGGAAAATTTCCTCAGCATCCTAAAAAGAAATAGGATGAAAAGAGGGAAGGAAGTATGATGCAGGAAACAGTATTAGATGAATTAGCGCATTTACGAGCATCTATTGATAATTTTGATGCAGCCTTGATTCATATTTTAGCAGAGCGTTTTCGTTGTACGAAAGCTGTGGGGCGTTTAAAAGCGCGTTATGATCTACCTAAGGCAGATCCTCTGCGTGAGCAATATCAGATTGCGCGTTTGCGGCAATTGGCTATGGACAGTCATCTTGATCCTGATTTTGCTGAGAGATTTTTAAAGTTTATTATTGAAGAAGTTATGCGTCATCATGAAGTTATTGCGGAAGAGCAAAAAACAAAAAAAGTCAATTTAAACGAAAGCCAGAGCTGATAATAGGAGATAAAATATGGCATTGAAAATTCGTTTGTCCCGTGGAGGTTCAAAAAAACGTCCTTACTATCATATCGTCGTTGCAGATGTTCGTAGTCCGCGCGATGGGCGATTTCTTGAACGTGTTGGTGCATGGGATCCAATGTTGCCTAAAGATGGACCGAGGGTGAAACTTAGTGAAGAACGTATCCAATATTGGCTTGGGCAAGGGGCTCAACCAACAGATCGTGTTTTACGGTTTTTAGATGCCGCTGGCTTAAAAAAGCGTCCAGTTCGCAATAATCCCCATAAAGGTGAACCGGGCAAAAAAGCACAAGAACGTATAGCGGCTGCAAAGCAAGCAGCAGAAGACGCAGCTGCTGCGGCAGCTGAAGCAGAATCTGCTCCAGCACAAGAAGCATAATTGTTTCAATTAATGCGTTTTTAAAAACTTTAGAGGAAGAGATATTATCCGTTTTTGATCAGCAAAAACGGATCTTCTTTAAAAGGGTATTTGTTTAAAACACCGTTGGTTTTTTTAAAGTCTAATGATAGAAATCTATGGCTTTAAAAATCAATGGCGCGGCCTTTAATTTCCCAGTCTCCATAGCGGGAAGGGTCTTTGCCGCCGCGTCCACCGTTTTCCAAAGGTTGTTCTTTTTCTGCTTCGCTTTTTCGTCTTTCTTCAGCTTCTTTAAGGGCGCGTTGTGCGGCCGGAGAAAGAGATTGCTGTTTAACGGCGGTTGCATTTTTGGAGCTTATTTTTTCATCTTTTTTATTCATTTTACACCTATTCCATTGAAGAAGCAGAAAGAAAACCCCATCATATAGTATCGATAGTATTTTATCATGGAGTTTTTTGAGTAATGAACATAATGCGTACAGCCATGCTTTTGGCTTTTTTAACGGCTCTCTTTATGGGGGTTGGTTATCTTGTTGGAGGGGGCGGTGGCATGGTCATTGCTCTTGTGATGGCAAGTGGTTTAAACTTTTTTTCTTATTGGAATTCAGATAAAATCGTTTTACGCATGTACGGGGCGCGTGAAGTTGATCAGCATTCAGCACCGGTTTATTATAAGATTGTAAGCGATTTAGCTAAAAAAGCTTCTCTTCCTCAACCAAAGGTTTATGTGATTGAGAGCGCGCAGCCCAATGCTTTTGCAACGGGACGTAATCCGCAAAATGCCGCTGTTGCTGCCAGTCGCGGCTTGTTAGAGCGGTTAAGTGCTGAGGAAATTGCTGGCGTTATGGCACATGAGCTTGCTCATATTGAGCATCGTGATACCTTAACCATGACTCTAACAGCAACGATTGCTGGGGCAATTTCAATGCTTGGTAATTTTGCTTTTTTTATGGGGGGACAGCGCCACTCTTCAGAAGATTCTCATGGTGCGGGAGCAATTGGAGGGTTTATTGCACTGCTCGTAGCGCCTTTTGCGGCAATGCTTGTGCAAATGGCGATTAGCCGTACGCGTGAATATGCTGCGGATCGCCGAGGAGCTGAAATATGCGGTAATCCTTTATGGTTGGCTTCGGCATTGCGTAAAATTGCTGATGGGGGGCATGGGGTTTACAATGAAGAAGCAGAACATAATCCTGCAACCGCGCATTTGTTTATTATCAATCCTTTGAGCGGTGAGGGAGCAGATAGTCTTTTTTCAACACATCCAGCAACAGCAAATCGTATTGCGGCTCTTTATCGGCAAGCAGAAGAGATGAAAGGGGCTCTTGCCAAAAGTGGAGGATGGAATAAAGAAGGCAGTAGATATGAAAAAAACAACGGAATGAACGATGAAGATTTTCGTAGTGGTCAGGTTTATAGATCAGGTAAGCAAGAAAGCAGTGCTTTTCAGCGCGCTACAAAACGTCCTTCTTGGCTTCGTTATGAAGATTCAAAAAAATCTCGTTCATAGAGTTTTTTAGGAGATTTCTGAGAGATCTTTTGAGGAAGCAGTGACATAAAGGTATTATTTTGAAACACAAAAAAGCGGAGCATGTGTCTGAAAAAGATGTTCCAGGATTAGCGGTTCGGCAGGTGTGTGTGCGTCTTTTGGGAGCGGTGGTTGATAAGCACACGCCTCTTTCTGGTTTGACGGATAATGAACACGGACACCCACAATATTTAAAGCTTTCACAACGAGATCGTTTATTGTGTCGAGCTATTTTGACAACGTCATTGCGTCATCGGGGACAGATTACAGCGGCTCTTTCACGCTTTTTGGTGCGTCCTTTGCCTTCACAAGCACTTTCACTTCAGCATCTTCTGCATATCAGTGTGACGCAAATTCTTTATCTTGATATTCCTGATCATGCCGCTATTGATTTAGCTGTGCGCGTGGCAAAATTTGATCCTCGTATGCGTCGTTTTTCAGGGGTTGTGAATGCTCTTTTGCGCAATGTTGCACGGGAGGCGGAGCCTTTGCGCCAACAGATTGCGACAATTGAAGGTGTGCCAGCGTGGTTTGGGCAGCTTTTAGTGTCAGCTTATGGAATAGAAAAGGCACATCAGATTATAGAAATTCAAAGTGTGGAGCCTCCGCTCGATTTGACAGTAAAATCCGATCGTGTTGGATGGGCTGAGAGGCTTGGCGGTGTGGTGTTGCCCAATGGTTCTGTTCGATTAAACCGCTTGGCGTGTTCTGTTTCTGATTTACCAGGCTATCATGAAGGGGCTTGGTGGGTTCAAGATTTTGCTGCAGCGTTGCCTGCTTATTTATTAGGAGAGCTTCAGGGCAAAAATGTTGCTGATCTTTGTGCGAGCCCTGGGGGAAAAACAGCTCAATTGGCTTTGCAGGGGGCAGAGGTGACAGCTATTGACCTTTCTGCTAACCGTATCAAGCGTTTAAAAGAAAATATGGAGCGACTTCATTTTTCTGTTAACATTTGGCAGGGAGATGTGAGAAATTTCCATCCCACACAGCTTTTTGATGCCGTTCTTCTTGATGCTCCTTGTTCTTCTACAGGAACGATCCGTCGTCATCCGGATATTTTATGGACGAAATCGAGAGATGATGTCGTCAAGTTAGCAGCGTTGCAATATGATTTGCTTATCGCAGCAATTGCCTTGGTAAAGAAGGGGGGATGGATTGTTTTTTCCAATTGTTCATTGGCAAGAGAAGAAGGTGAAGATCTTATTGAAAAAATTTTATCGACACGCAATGATATTGTTTTAGATCCCATTTATCCAGAAGAAATGGGAGCATTGGCACATTTGCTTTGTGAGGGAATGTTGCGCACAACGCCGGCAGATTTTTGTCATAAAGATTTTGATGCTGAGAAAACCGCATTTTTAGGAATGGATGGTTTTTTTGCAGCGCGCTTACGAAAAATTTCTTAATTAACGCTTCATTTACAAAAATGGTCGAAATTGTATCTGATTCAGCGTAAATGGAGATGGAATTTTGGCGGTTGCGGTAAAAGCTCCTCAGGTAAGAATGGCAGCCTGTGTCGATACACTACAGCATGTTATGCGGCGTTTATGGGTTGGGCCATTATTTCGTTGGCGATTTTCAGGGTTTCGTCCTCATAAAATTTTGGCGCATCCCATTGATTTGCATGTGGCTGATCCGGTGATGGCGCATGAATTTTATCATGGTCGTTTTGCTTTTGCTGGTCATATTGTTCATACGGGTGCTGTTTCACCCTTTTCGTTGGTTTCGCCGACCCTGGAATGGGAAGCGGCTCTGCATGACTTTCATTGGTTGCGCCATATGGAAGCAGCAGAAAGCGATTTAGCTGCGGCGCATGCGCGTTCTCTTTTAGAAGATTGGCTTGACCATGCTGGAAAAAAGGTAAAAGGGCTTGCTTGGAGTGGTCCTGTTGTGGCGCGGCGTTTGATTTCGTGGATTTGTCACTCAAAAATGTTGTTAGAAGGGGCAAGTGAGCGGTTTGAAAAACGCTTTTTACGGGCACTTGGTTTGCAATTTCGTTATTTGCGCGTAACAATTTGCAGTATGGAGCATGATGATAAACGTTTACAAGCAGCAACAGCCTTGACGTTTGCATCTCTTGCTTTGCCTGTTTCTGCGGACGTGAAAAAAAAGGTACAAGCCACGCTCATAGAAGAGCTTTCGCGTCAAATCTTGGTTGATGGTGGGCATATTTCTCGTAGTCCTATCATCTTGTTGAACTTATTATCAGATTTATTGTCTTTGCGTCATCTTTTTATGCGGAGTAATGAAACAGCACCGCGTATTTTGATTGATTCTGTTGAGCGTATGTTACCCGCTTTACGATTCTTTATCCATGAGGATCAAACGTTGGCGCATTTTAATGGGGTTGGTCCTCTTGTGTCGGAACGATTATCAACCCTTTTGGCACTTGATGAAACAGATGGGCAGCCTTTTAGTTATGCGCGTTATTCAGGATTTCAGCGCTTAAAAGCCAATCAAACAACAGTGCTTGCTGATACAGGAAAGTTCCCACCACGCTTTTTCGCACAGCAGGCTTGTTCGGGGTGTTTGTCTTTTGAAATGTCTTCACAAGGACATCGTTTTATTATCAATACCGGTGTTAATCCTGATGGGCGGGAAGATTATCGACATTTAGGGCGTGTTACGGCAGCACATTCAACAGCGACACTTAATGATTGTTCGGTGGGTGTTTTTTACAAAAAAAAGAAAAATGGCACGTCCTTTTTGTTTGATGGGCCCAGCGATGTTCAAGTGCGACGTATAGAGGATTCAGAGAAAACAGGCTTTATTGCGAGCCATAATGGTTATGTGCGCTCCTTTAATCTTATTCATGAGCGTGGTCTTATTTTAGCGACAAACGGAGATATGATCGAAGGTTATGATCGCTTTTTTATGCCCAATAAAGGGGAAAAGAGACATAAGAGTGTGCAAAGTGAGCAAAATCATGTTGCTGTTCGGTTTCATCTTCATCCAGAAGTTGAAGTTAACTATGATGGTGAGCGTGTGTGTTTAGCGGTCAAGAATGGGGACGTGAAGAGTGAGCAAGTATGGCATTTTATATCACCTGATGCGGATATTTGTCTTGAAGATTCGATTGATTTTGCAGAATTAGCAGGCCCACAACGGACACAACAGATTGTTTTATATTTTCGTCCTGCATTTCAAGAAAAAGTTCGCTGGCGTTTTATCCGTAAAGCATAAAATCAGAACATTGTTCCGATTTATAGTTTATATATTGCGTTTTATTATCCTTGGTAATATATTGATTTATAATAATAAATTACCGCTATTCAATTTTGGTTAAAGAGCTGAATATCGTAAGATTTTTCATTTCAAATCTATCCTATATAGAAGTAACCAAAATCATTTGTTTGTATTTCATAAGTGGGTGGGCCCATGTGGGTAAAAGCTGTACGATAAAAAGACCTCTCATAAACCTTTTCAAGAGCTCCAAGGGCTGTAGAATACTTGATAAGTTGGAAAATATAACGATAGTGTTAGCTTGCTTTTTTCTAAGGCGTAAAGATAGGGGACCCCAATAGATTTTATATTATTTCATGGGGGCTTTATCGCTATATTATTAGACGCGGTTGTGAAATAAGCTTCGGAGCCTTGAGAGATGCTTTTTTTAAAAAAGCACGTCAATAGCAATTCGATGGCATTCTATGAATAATCTTTAGTGAGAGAGTATAAAAGGAAACATCATCTGACAATAGAATTTTGCACATACACGATAATGTTGCACATACGCGCTGCCATTTTTATGCTTAGTAAAAATGCACGCTGCTCCTGTCATGCATTCTTCCATTATCCAATGTTGTACGATGTTCTTAAGTGATTGATAATACTCAAAAAAATATTCTTATTTTTTCTCACAAGTCAGTTTTTCTTGTGGTGAGCAAAAGACATGGCTTTTATTGATATATAAACCCATTTGAAATAGCAAAAGACTACCCTGTATGAGAGCTTCTCATTGAATGCAGGAAACTCTAAATATCTTGCTCAACCAAAAGCTATCCATTATAAATCCAAAAAGTTATCTCTTATCAATCATTGAGAATTCACGAAACAACATTATAAGCGGTCAAGAAGGAAACTTCTGCTTTTTGGTATTATTGGTATTATACTAAAAATGAAGTTAGACTGATAATAAAGTCATGACAACAAACCGCCAAATGCTCCTTTTTTCATGGCAAAGCATTTTCTCAAATATTTCAAAAAAACTTTTAGGAAGATTTACGCGAATAACGCCGTGCAATTGAATCAATATCACCTCGACAAATGCCAAGATCACTGAGTTCATATGTTGAAAGGCGACTCAACGCATTAACGGTTCGACGATAACGACGCCAATTACTGTAAGAACGTAGAATATTCATATCCTTTACTCAAACTCTATAATTACACTCTCTAAATAGGATAGAACATATTACTAAAAAGAGTTGTGCTATAATGTCATAATAGCTATGCATCTATACACATTCTCTTTTCCATGTAACACGTAGATTCTCTGGATTGAATAACGGCTCTTATTTCAATGGTTATCAATCAACATACGATTGATGAGAAATACCTTGAAATATTTTTATATAAAGAGGCAATTATTCCAATGATGTTAATGACGGAAATGTCGTATTCCTGTAAAAACCATTGCTAATCCCTGTTCATCAGCCGCAGTGATAACTTCTTCATCCCGCATGGAACCTCCTGGTTGAATGACGGCTGTTGCACCGGCTTCAGCTGCTGCTAATAAACCATCTGCAAAAGGAAAAAATGCATCGGATGCAACCACGGATCCTTTTGTAAGCGTTTCTGTTAAGCCTGCTCTCCTTGCACTTTCTGCGGCTTTACTTGCAGCAATTTTTGCTGAGTCGATGCGGCTCATTTGTCCAGCACCAATCCCAACTGTTGCACTATTTTTCGCGTATACAATTGCATTTGATTTAACATGTTTTGCTACACGAAAAGCAAATTGAAGATCACGCATTTCATCTTGAGTGGGGGCGCGCTTGGTTACCACTTGCAATTTCAGATCATCAACCACCACATTATCACGTGATTGCACTAAAATGCCTCCTGCAAGTGTTTTCGCAAGAAGTCCTCCACACCGTGGATTAGGAACGCCACCTGTAATGAGCAAACGAAGATTCTTTTTCTTAGAAATAATTTCACGGGCTGCCATTGTCGCATCAGGAGCAATAATCACTTCCGTGAAAATTTTAACAATCTCTTCCGCACATTCTTCATCAAGGGTTTGATTTAAAGCAACAATTCCACCAAATGCCGATACATTATCACACATAAGAGCTTTCAAATAAGCTTCTTTCAAAGTTTTTCCTTCTGCAACTCCACAAGGATTGGCATGTTTAATAAGAGCAACAGCAGCCGTTTTTTGCGGATCAAATTCTGCCACAAGCTCAAAGGCTGCATCTGTATCATTCAAATTGTTATAAGAGAGTGCTTTACCTTGTAAAAGTGTGGCTGTTGCAATGCCAAAACGTTTTTCATTATTGCGATAAAATGCTGCCTGTTGATGTGGGTTTTCTCCATAGCGCATGACACTTTCAAGATGACCAGAAAAACTCTGCCATGATGGTGTTTCAATTTTTAAATCTTGTGCAAACCACGCTGCTATTGCTGTGTCATAAGCAGCGGTGTGTGTATATGCGCGCATTGCTAACTGATGGCGCATGGATAAGCTTAAACACCCATTATGCTGTTTTAATTCCTTTAGAATCGAATCATAGTCATTTATCGCTGTTACAACACCGGTATAAGCATAATTTTTGGCTGCAGCGCGAATCATTGCTGGTCCACCGATATCAATATTTTCAAGAATCGTTTTTGGGTCAGCCCCTGATTGGAGTGTTTCTTCAAAGGGGTAAAGATTCACCACCAAGAGATCAATACCATGAATGCTGTTTTTTTCCATAGCTTCCCTATGGTTGGGATCTTCTCTGACCCCTAACAAAGCTCCATGAATCAAAGGATGGAGTGTTTTTACACGTCCATCCATGATTTCAGGAAATCCAGTAACTTCAGCAACATCTTTTACAGGTAAACCAGCAGCTATGAGGGTTTTGGCTGTTCCTCCTGTTGAAATCAATTCAACATTGTAAATTGCATGAAGGGCTTGTGCAAATTCAACTACCCCCGTTTTATCAGACACAGAAAGAAGAACACGACGAACCTGATGAAGATCAGGTACGGGAAAATTTTTGGCAACAACACCCATAACAGAAGCCTTAAAAATGAAAGAGTTAAAATTTCAGCAAAACAAGCTTAGACATTTATAGCACAAGCCTTTAGCAAAATATATCGAAAGGATAAACTGTCTTTTTAAAATATACGGTGACTCGTTAAAATATACGATGACTTGCCTTTTTTCTTATACTGTAAAATGTCGTCATTAGAGGTGTTGTGATTGGTATAGAGGTTTCATTGACACATTGAAATATTTTCTTGTTACTGATAACTCAATATCTTACCTTCATAGTAGGTTTGAAATACCAAACGCCTTCATACGTTCTCTGTTGGATTCGCTTTTGTATGTGAGATGAAGGCAAGAATATCGCATATACCCGTTTGAGTTATCTTTAGATTTTGAGTTATCTTTAGATACGGGGAAATCATTGGCAAGAATATGAAATTGTAAGGGGAAAAATACGGGTTCATTTTTCCTGCCATGTTTAATTTTTTAAGCATTTATGGCAGCGTTTTTAATAGAATGTTTTTTAAAGAGTGGAAATGACACATGGGCTCACATTTTTGTGTGTTACCTTTTTAAGGAGGTGAGGCTTTTTATGCAGAATAAAGCGCTATGATAGTGCGAATTCACGCGTGTTTATTAAAAAAACACTTTTCAATGAAGTAACTTCCATTTTATGGTGGTCTTGTGAAGAGTATCATGTAAATCCGAATGGTATAATAGATCCATTGTAGACCCATGATCCGTCATTAAAAGTGTGAGTTGGAACGCCTCTTTGTCTTTATCAGTTTTCAATATTTTCAGAACTTTTGCTTTAACAAGATTTGGCATTTGAGATGGCTGCTTCTTATTTTCAATAACTTTATTTTGTACGATTCTCTTTGCTTGTGGGGGAGGCGAGAATGATTTTGCTAATTTCAGCAAGAATATTTGAAGTGAAAGAGTCTTAAGGGTATTTGAGGTCTTATTTTAAATTATAAAATAATAAGATTATTATTATAAATAAAACGATGGTTTCTTTAAAAAAATTGTGATGTGTAAACGCTCAATATATCAATAAATATGACAGTGTTAATATCGGCCCTATTGTGAAATGTATGTTTTTAAAATCCAAATTGTTTAATGACACTCTTGTTGTGTAATAACCCTTTTGGGGATGGATATTTTCTTGTTATTTTTTTAGTTTTTTTTGCTGTAGCAGAAAAAGAAAAGCACCTAATACACCAGCAGCTAAAATAAACCAGGTAATTGCGTAAACAAGATGATTATTGCGAAAATGGATCATTGTAAGACCTGTGATGGGAAGGTTTGCTTGTGGAGATGTTTGTCTGGCATCAATAAAATAAGGGGCAACCGTGGACAGTCCTAGTTTTTGGGCCATGGCAGGAAGATCACGAGTATACCACACATTCTTGTCAGGATTATTTTTGCGTGGAAAAAATCCATTTTTTTCACTCATGCGTAGTAAACCGATGATTGTTGTTTGTTCTGTGTTTGTGCTAGAATCTTGTTGAGATGAGGTATTTGTATGCGATGACTGTGAGTTTTGAAAATTGTTACGTTCATCCATGGGGATAAAGCCGCGGTTGATAAAGGTCAATGTGTTGTCAGCGGTTTGTAAGGGAGTCAAAACCCAGTAGCCCGTCGTGTTTTGAGCAGCGGTTGTGACCAAAATATTTTTATTTTTTAAAAATTTTCCTTCGATAACAACAGGTTGATATTCATTTTTTTCAAAAGTAATATCAGCCCATTGATTTTTTTCGGGGGCTTTTATGGGGGGCAAATGAACGCGTTGATTGACAGTTGTGATAAGATTTGTTTTCCAGTTTAACCGTTGTACTTGCCATATGCCTAATGCACTGAAGAGAAGAAAAAAACAAATGCATAAAGTTCCAAACAAAAGAGAAGAAAAATGGCAAGACTTTTCCTGACGCTTTATCATAGGGGGCTTTTGTTTGCTCATGATGTATGCTTCCTTTCAGGACAATAAGCTTTTATTTTAACACGGTATACCTTTTAAAAAAGCATTTTGTACGTTTTTGGTGGAATTTATACGCCTTATTGCCGAAAAAAATGCAGGCTTAAGTCAGCAAGAAGATAAAAAAGGTTTTATAAAAGACTTGACCTTTTGTTATCGACCCTCTATTAACAAGAAACTTCCCAATGATATCCATTTGAGGTTGTATTATGCCTGCTTTGCATTCATTCTCTTCTTTGGGTATAAGGGATGTGAAAGTTTCTTAGAGTTTAAAGGTGAAGTTTATGTCTCGTGCATGTGAATTGACAGGGAAAGCAGTTCTGTATGGCAATAATGTTAGCCATGCGAATAATAAGACTCGACGTCGTTTTTTACCAAATCTTTGCAATGTGACATTGATTTCAGAAGTGTTACAGCAAAGTTATCGCTTGCGCATTTCCGCAAGTGCATTGCGTTCTGTTGAACACCGTGGTGGTCTTGATGGTTTTTTGGTCAAAGCAGACGATAAAGAATTGTCACAACGTGCACGTTTGCTAAAACGCCAAATCATTAAGAAAAAAGCTGAGCAAGAAAGTGAGCAAAAGGCTGAACAAGCAGCGTGATTTTTAAGGTTATTATCTTTGGTGGATTGATGCGTTAATCACGGTTCTTCATCCTAGAGGCATGTAGTTCTCTCATCTTTGATCGCTCTATTATTTTATTGGTTCCATACCCCAGGTTAAAAAAATGTCTTCAAGCGGTCTTTTATTAGAACGGCAAAAGAGAAAATATATTATTTTTTCTATTTTAGCCATGTGTCTTGCGGTCACAGCTTCCAACATTTTGGTTCAGTATCCCGTCTATTGGTTTGGTTTGAATGAGCTTTTGACCTATGGGGCTTTTACTTATCCATTTGCCTTTCTCATTAATGATTTGACCAATCGTTTTTATGGTCCATCTTCTGCGCGGCGTGTCGTTTATGCTGGGTTTTTTGCCGGTGTTTTGGTTTCTTGGATATTGGCAACACCGCGGCTTGCACTTGCTTCTAGTTTGGCATTTTTGTTCGGTCAACTTCTTGATATTGTTGTTTTTACGCCTTTGCGACGGAAAACATGGTGGAAAGCACCTTTAGCAGCAGCGTTGGTAGGTTCAGCATTAGATACGGTGCTGTTTTTTTCTCTTGCTTTTTCGAGCTCTTTTGCCATTCTTGATAAGCTAACGGGGTATGCTGATAGTTCATTGATGGAGAGTACTGTTGTGGCGGGGTTAGAGATCCCAGTTTGGCTCTCGCTTGCTTTTGGTGATTTTTCCGTAAAAATTATTATGAGCTTGTTGATGTTAATTCCTTATGGAACAATTCTTAACATTGTAAAACTTCCTCTTTATTACAGTCATTCAAAGGGTGATTCTTCTGTTATTTGTAACAAATGATCATCTTTGCCTTTTTGTTTTCTTGAAACTTTAACTGTGGTATTATCATGCGATAGCGCGTTGATTTAGATAGTTTAGCGCTTGACGGCTTAAGGGAGAGCACCGCGATCATTTTTTTATTTCAACATTCTTTTGTGATGGCGAAATAAAGTCATTTATTTTGACATATTGGGAGCTTGAGGATTAAGATTCTACTGTTAGCTTGTTGCTTGTAAAGGATTGATGTTACGCACTCATTTATGAGTCCTGTTATGAAATAGTTTTTAGGATTTTAAAAAGCTTCTTTATATCGTTCATAGAATGCTTTTTCTTTTGTATATAATAAATACAGTTTTTATTTTTTCGTTCTACTGAAGGCGAAAGCCTATGCATTATATTTCTCTATTAGAACAGTATTTTAGAGCCATGTTTAAGTGAGAGAATGGTTGATTGTTGAGCAGAGCTTAGAGAGAAGAAGATATTCTTTAGACATATAAAGGATAAAGCAAGGAGAATTTATCTTTCAATCCTAGAAGCTTTTTCTAAAAAAACTTTAAAGGTTTTGTTTAGATTATCAAGATAAATTTGTTAAGCTATTGTTTCAGTATATTATAGGTTCTTATGATTTTTATAAGATTATGATAGATAAAAGATCGAGACAAAAACGGGTAATTATTCAGTCTTTTGGTGTGAATGATCCTCTAGGATATGGTCGTAAATGAAGAATTCCAAGTAAAATTTTATCCGTTGCAATAAAACCAGAAAATAAAAAAACTCATTATAATTTTTTGAAGATGGATGGAGCACATTTCTTTTAGAGTTCATAATGCCTCTAGTAAAGTAGAAGCTTCCTTAAAATTTGATATTCAATTTGTGCGATTATCTTCTCAAGTTGTTAGCCATCAAATTCCAATGGTTTAATGATAGGGGGCATTTTTTAATGTTGCTGATCGATGAGGTCTCACGTTCTTCACGTAAGACAAAACGCTGCAGGCAGAATATACTTAGATTATTAATATACGGGGATTATTAATTTATGGGCTTGTTTTAAAGAGATATCTTTCAAAGAGCTCCCAAGCTCATTTCGCGGTGGCGGCTCGTGAATGGTATAACGATAAAACGTTTATGAAGAAGCACACCGGACACTATCACACAACTTTGCTCATTCCTCAATATTGCAGACCAGCTCTTGGCATTTGAGATGGTTCAAAAGAGGTATGTTTTTCTTGTACAGCTTTTATCTGCGCGCTAATCGGGCTTGTAAAGCGCAAGAGACATGATTTTGTTTGATTGATTCAATATAGAGAGATTTGAAATGAGAGAATCGTACAGTATTTAGGGTTCTCATGCAAATTGGATAACGCTAGATATATCATTATAAATCAATGTATTGCTGTATTGGCTGTGTTGCTGATTGAAGGTGTGTTTTATTTTTTATAAAGTTTAGGTGTTTTATCACTAAAAAGTGTTTCTAGTTGTTTTGTTATAGCGTTTGCAAGCTCTTCGGCATTCATAATTGTGACAGCACGTTGATAATAACGGGTGACATCATGACCAATTCCAATGGCAATGAGTTCAATGGGGGAATGTGTTTGAATTTCTTGAATCACTGCACGTAAATGTTTTTCTAGATAATTGCTGGTGTTGACTGAGAGTGTTGAGTCGTCAACAGGGGCGCCATCAGAAATCACCATGAGAATGCGGCGTTGTTCACGTCGTGATAACAGGCGTTGATGTGCCCAAATTAAAGCTTCTCCATCGATATTTTCTTTTAATAAGCCTTCTTGCATCATCAAACCTAGATTGCGGCGTGCGCGACGCCATGGGGTATCCGCACTTTTATAGATGATATGACACAAATCATTCAGGCGTCCAGGATGAGGAGGCTTATGCTGCTCGAGCCATTTTTCGCGTGATTTTCCCCCTTTCCATGTGTTGGTGGTAAAACCTAAAATTTCAACTTTGACACCACAACGCTCAAGCGTTTGTGTCAAAATATCGGCACAACTTGCGGCAACGCTAATGGGGCGTCCGCGCATTGAACCAGAATTATCAATGAGGAGTGAAACAACAGTATCTCGAAATTGAGTATTGCTTTCCATTTTAAAAGAAAGGGGTTGCATGGGATCAATAATCAGGCGTGGAAGCCTTGCTGTATCGAGATATCCTTCTTCAAGGTCAAAGTGCCAGTTGCGATTTTGTTGTGCCATAAGGCGGCGTTGAAGACGGTTGGCTAAACGTCCAACAATGTTTTGAAGATGATTAATTTGCTTATCAAGATAACGGCGCAAGTGATCTAATTCATTTTCAGAACAAAAATCAGTTGCTTCCAAAATCTGATCAAATTGACGGGTGAATATTTTATAATTGCCAAGTCTTTCCATTTGTTCTGAATCGGAAAAAAGACGTTTTGGTTTGCTTGGCTTTTCTTGCCAAGAATCATTTTTTTGCTCGCCGTCAGCTTGATCATGGTCGTTTGTTTGTGTTGCTTGTGTTTTTCCTTCGTCTTGTACATCACTTTCTTGTTCAGTGCTGGTTTGTTCTTCACTTTGAGCGTGTTTTTTATTTTTATTTTCTTCTTCTGTTTGATCGTGCGGTTCAGATTCGTTTTTTAATTTTTTATTGTTTTCACTGTCAGAAGTTTCATCTTGTTGTACGGTCATTTTAAGGGTAGCAAGCATTTGGCGAACGATTTGTGCAAAAGCTTGTTGGTTGTAAATATGGTGCGTGAGTTCATTGAGCTGTGTTGCGGCTTTTTGTTCGAGTTCTTGACGCCACAATTCTAAGACGGGACCTGCTTCTTTTGGGGCTGTGCGCTTTGTTATTTTTTCACGCAATAAAAGGGCAATCGCTTCTTGGATGGGGGCTTCATTTTGATTGCTGATCTTTTCATAATGGGCTCTTTTGTATTTATCAGCGAGCATGACATCAAGGTTTTTTGCAAGTCCCTCCATGGCTAAAGACCCGATTGCTTCAACACGTGTTTGTTCAAGGGCATCAAAGATAGCGCGTGCTTCTGATTCTACTGGAGAAAATTGCATGTGAATGTGGTTATCATGCCATGCTTTGCGCAGAGCCATGGAATCACCCAAGCCACGGGTAATAGTGATATCTTTATGTGTGGCGTGTTGTGGTAATTCTGGTAAACGTGCACAGCTTTCGCTCAAAGATGGCCTGTTGAAACTAAAGGATACTTCTAGGTGAGATGTACCGGCAATTGCACGCATACAAGTAGAAAGCGCTTTCTTAAAAGCTTCACTATCAAGCGTATTGGGGGAAAAATTGTTTGTTTGGTTTTTGCTGTTATCGTCAGAGGCGATAGCCATAATTGACATATTCCTTTAAGACAAGACACCCTGCATGAGCGATTCGGGAAGCTCTTGTCCAAAGGCGCGTTGATAAAATTCTGCGACAGTGGCACGTTCGAGTTCATCACATTTATTGAGAAAGGTTAATCGAAAAGCAAAGCCGATATCTTGAAAAATTGTGATATTTTCTGCCCAAGTAATGACAGTTCGCGGGCTCATGACTGTTGAAAGATCTCCATTGATAAAAGCTTGGCGAACCATATCAGCAACATGAACCATTTGTGAAATTGTTTTCTTCCCCTCAGCTGTTTGAAAGGATTTGACCTTTGAACAAACGATATCAACCTCTTTATCATGGGGTAAATAATTAAGTATCGTTACAATAGACCAGCGGTCCATTTGGGCTTGATTGATTTGTTGGGTACCATGATAGAGCCCTGTTGTATCACCAAGACCAATGGTATTGGCTGTTGCAAAAAGACGAAAGGCGGGATGAGGAGAGATCACGCGGCTTTGATCAAGTAAGCTGAGTTTGCCAGAGGTTTCAAGAACACGTTGGATGACAAACATAACATCAGGACGCCCCGCATCATATTCGTCGAAAACAAGAGCAATATTATTTTGATAAGCCCATGGCAAAATGCCCTCTTTAAATTCAGTAATTTGTAAGCCATCTTTTAAAACGATTGCATCTTTTCCTACAAGATCGATACGGCTTACATGGCTGTCGAGATTAATGCGAAGACAAGGCCAGTTGAGGCGGGCAGCAACTTGTTCAATATGTGTTGATTTGCCTGTACCGTGATAACCGGAAACCATGACACGACGGTTAAACGTAAAACCTGCAAGAATCGCTAAAGTTGTTTGCGGATCAAAAAGATAATCGGGATCGATATCAGGAACATGGGGGCTTTTGGTGCTAAAAGCAGGGATTTTCATATCTGTTTCAATATGAAACAGATCGCGAGCGCAAAGTGTAATATCGGGCAAATTTTCAAGGTTAAGATTTGTCATTGTGCTTCTGGCAGGGAAAGGATGCTATTTATTTCATGAGAAAACGATACAAGAGTTGGAGCATTTATGCAATGCTCTATAATGCAAGCCTTAGAGATGAAGGAAGATCTTTTTTCACGTAATTTGAAACGTTTGTGAAAACAACAATGTTTTATGTAAAGAATGAGGGGTGCAATGAAAATGGGGTCACCT
Source organism: Bartonella sp. SL320 (assembly GCF_059687635.1). NCBI lineage: Bacteria > Pseudomonadati > Pseudomonadota > Alphaproteobacteria > Hyphomicrobiales > Bartonellaceae > Bartonella > Bartonella sp. SL320. Next base: position 209,270 of record NZ_CM185143.1, read on the forward strand.
CAACTGGTGTTTTAGCAAAGACCAGACTTTTTGAGCAAATTATAAGCATGCAAAACATCGCGAAAGCGCTCTTCTGAAGCACGATTCCCACCATTGGAATCAGGATGGTGTTTTTTTACCAACTCTTTATATTTCATTTTGATATCTTCTGCTGAAGCGTTTGCTTTTAGTCCCAGTGTATCAAAAGCTTTGGCTTCTAAGGGCTTTAATTTTCGTGAGAAACTATTGCTATGCCGTCCGTTCAAAAGCGTGAAGGGATCGCGCATACGATTTTGATAGGCTGCTGTCCCAGAGCGAATTTTTGCATAATTGGCAGCGGTTTTTTTCGATGTACCATTGCTAAGATCTGTAGGCCATGTTGGGCGATGTCCTGTAAGAGCATCCTTTTGGAACTTTGCGATATCTTGATTGCTAAGACCCGAGAAGTAATTAAAATTTTTATTATAGGCACGCACGTGCTCAATACAAAAATGAAGATATTGTCCTTCGTGATTTCGACCTGCTGGTGCTTTATGGGTACCTGCCTTTTCACAACCTTCCCACTGACACTGTTGCACTTCTGGCTCAGTCTGTTGCTTTTTATTTGAGCTTATGCGAATTGAATCGAATAATTTAGATGTTATTGTCATATTCTTGGTTTATGCAAAATTGATTAATTTTACAAGAATTGACTTTTGAAAAATTTGTTTTCACACTTAAATATGGTTACGAAAAAGTGTATCCCTGCACGTTCATTTTGTTAAGGAACGAAAAATGTCTATAGAAACGATAATCAAGAAAAAGCTTCAGGATGCTTTTCATCCGCAGAGACTTGAGGTGATTAATGAGAGTCATCTTCATGAGGGACATCCCCATAATGAGCATGCTTTCGATGGTAAAGGAGAAACACATTTTCGCGTGAAAATTTTATCTTCTTCTTTTTCCAATATGACACGCATAGAAATACATCGAGCCATTTATCAAGTTTTGCAAGAAGAGTTAGCGACCTGTGTTCACGCTTTAGCACTTGAAGTTGAAAGGCTTTAATTTTTCTCTTAAAATTTTTTTAAAAAGAAATACTTCTCAATGCTTGTCACACCCATTTCGCGACAACTTCCCGTGAATGTGAATGGTATAATAGTGAGCTTTCATGAGATGTATAAAATCTATTGATGTTGAATATCTCCATCTTTATGCTTCAGAAAAGAGCAAGTAAGCGCGGTAACACACTTTTTCAGCTCACCGCTGTTGTGCGATTCTTAGCACTTAAGATGTTTCATAAAAGGCATGTCTTTTCTGTTCAGTTTTTACACCACGCTAGTTCACACTTGTGATGTGTAACAAAGCTTTTGATTGTTTGACTATACACAGATTTGAAATGAGAAAATATTACGATATTCAAGGTCTTTATTCAAGTTGAAGAATGCTATATTATCATTATAAATCAAATGTTTGTAGTTTTTAAAATTATCATTGCATATAGAAATATAGCGAGTAATTGATAAAATTTTACTAGAAGAGTTCGCAACTTGTGTTTGTGTTTTGGTTTTTGAAATTGAAAAAAATTAATTTTTGATGAGGTCTTTTTAAGAACGCGGATGAGCTTTTTGGTAAATTTCCAACAGATGGTCCGTATCGACATGGGTATAGGTTTGTGTGGTAGAAAGACTCGCGTGCCCAAGAAGTTCTTGAATCGTTCGCAAATCTCCCCCTCGTGATAAAAGATGGGTAGCAAAAGAATGGCGCAGTGTATGGGGGGTGGCTGTTTCTGGTAAACCAAGATTTGCACGTAAATTACGTACAGCTTTCTGAATAATGGCAGGTTGGAGGGGACCTCCTCGCGCACCGCGAAATATAGGTTGGTTATCTTTCAAAGGATAGGGACAACATTTGAGATAATTTTGTACAGCTTCGTAAACAATTTTGATGAGAGGAACAAGGCGTGTTTTGCCTCCTTTTCCTGTTATGAATAAACTTGTTTTCCCGGGATCAGAAAACTGTTCTGGTGTGAGGCTTAAGGCTTCTGATATGCGCATTCCACAGCCATAGAGAAGCATGAGGACAGCAGTATTACGCGCGGTAATCCAAGCTTCGTTTTCTAGCTGATTTTCTTGTTTAACGATGTTGAGCGCTGAATTTATTGCCAAAGGTCTTGGGAGCGATTTTCGATGTTTTGGGCTTCGGATAAGTTGAGCAGCGGGAATATTGACGATTCCTTCGCGCGATAGATATTTGAAAAAAGAACGGATGCCTGCTACCCCACGGCTTAAAGAGCGAGCACTAACATTGTTGGTCCGTCGAAATGCAAGATAAGCCCGTAAATCGCTGACGTGTAATTGAGAAAGATCGGTGAGAGTTGGTGCATGACCTAAATGTTGACAGAGAAAAGATAAAAATTGCCGCGTATCACGTTCATAGGCTTGCGCTGTTTGTGCGGACATACGACGTGTTTTCACGAGACACTCTAACCAGCTTTTCCTTGCGGTTAAAACTGCATGATCGGCTGGAATGAGAGGGTTATTTTCATCTTTTCTCTTGTCGTTTTTGATGGGCATTATCTAGTTGAGGGTTTCTTTCTTTTTAGATTTTTCATCATCAGCATGACCATTTTTATTTTCCGGTTTCTCTTCATGGTTCATAAGTTGTTTTTCTCCTTTGAGAGAGAGGATTTTTAAAAGATTATGCGTTGACATTAAGTGCGCAAAAATTAATCCTAAAAAGCCGTTTTTATGAAGTTTGGCAAGTTGGCTTGCCGACAGTTTATTTAATTTTTCTTCGTCAACAACCCAGAAATTTTCTAATTGTGCTGAGAGGCCTTTATCATTTTTTACATTGATTGATTTTTGGCTGAGAAGGTCCATTTCCACAAGAGCATCAATAAATTCAGAGGTTTTCTCCATAGCAATTTTAAAGCTTTCAAGAAAACGAATACGTTCTTCCATAAAAGGAGAAATAGAGCCATCGGAATTAAAAAGCTCTGTTCCTGCAACTTCATTAAACATCCCAGATTGTTGATCAAAGCAAACGGAAAGTTCTTTTTCATTGCTAATTTGTGCCAAAACAAAAGGATAGCGACGAACAAAAGCTGGAACATACGTATTGGTTTTCCAACTTTTATCAGAGGTAATATAGTCGTTTTCGTCGTTAGAAAGACCAACAAGAGCAGCCGATGTATAGTGCCGTTTTTTTTGTTCATCTTCAGCGCACATAAATAAAATAGGATAGTCTAGTGCTGCTTGAAAATATTCAGTACTTGCTAAAGGAACCCAGTGCGTATTTTGGGCAAAAGACATATCACTTGGCGGCGCAAATTTTAGGTTTTTATGAGAAACTTTGTTGATTGGGGTGATATCTTTGTAAAATAGCATAATATTTGCCATAAGACTTCTCCTTATATTAATTTGTTTTTGTTACCAAGAAAGGTCTTTTGGGAAGATTGTTTCAATATGGCAACAAGATTAAATAGAAATGATTAAGATCGAGGGTTCACTTTTGAGAGATAATGTTTTTGAATGAAATATAATAAAGAAAAGCTTAAAAATAAAGTCTATCTTGCCATTATTGGTATGCCTCACGGTATAAAAGGAGATGTTTTTGTTAAAATTTTAGGTGCTGAGCCACAGCGTTTTAAATTTTATGGGACTCTTTATGATGATATGGGGCGTTCCTATGAAATTGTAACTCTTCGTATACAAAAAAATAAGGCAATTGTACGTTTTAAAGGGGTCGATAATCGTAATGATGCTGAGTCTTTAAAAGGGATTCGTCTTTATGTAACGCGCGATCAATTGATTGATGATTTGGAAGAGGATGAGTTTTATCAGGTCGATTTAATAGGGTTGCGCGTTCAAGACTGTGGAGGCACAGTCTTAGGTGAAGTGTGTGCTTTTTTTAATTTCGGGGCCGGTGATTTGCTTGAAATACGTTTGAATATGGGAAAAAAGGTGCTTATTCCCTTTAGTAAGGCAGCGGTACCAGAAATTTGTATGGATTCTGGCTTTCTTGTTGTTGATCTCCGAGCTGCTGGTCTTAGCAATGGGGGAGAAAGTGGATAAATATAAATCAAGGAAATAGCTTGAACATCAAAAAATAAAAGTGAAGGTAAAAAATCACCGGTGAATTTCGTCAATAAGAAGTGGAAGGTATGAAAATATTAAGAAGACACTTTTGAGCAGATATTATAGCACTTTATCTCTAAATATTCCTGAATTTTTAGGATCTTTTTTAACTACAAGTTAAGAGAAGGATTATGTTGAATATGATACAGATAAAAGAAGTTTCTAATTAACGCTATAGCGTTATATCGATCTGATTTGTGCCATTTTGACTTAAAAGAGTTTGTTGAATAATTAACAAGAGTTTATTGAGTAAAATGAGGATGAAAAAATAAATATGCAATTTCATGCACGCGTTTTAACGCTTTACCCAGAAATGTTTCCAGGTTTTTTAGGATATTCTTTAGCAGGGCAAGCTTTAGAACGCGGGATTTGGTCACTGGAGACAGTGCAGATTAGGGATTTTGCTTTGGATAAACACCATAGCGTTGATGATACACCCGCTGGTGGGGGGGCTGGAATGGTGATGCGGGCGGATGTGTTGGCAGCTGCGCTTGATCATTGTCCACAGGACTCACCAAGATTGTTGATGAGTCCACGTGGGCGACCTTTTGACCAAGCTTATGCACGCCGCTTGGCATGTGATTCGGGTATTACGTTGGTTTGTGGACGTTTTGAAGGGGTTGATGAACGTGTCATAGAGGCACGAGAATTAGAAGAAGTCTCTATTGGTGATTATATTCTTTCAGGGGGTGAAACAGCAGCATTGGTTATCTTAGATGCTATTATACGTCTTCTCCCTGGTGTGATGGGGAATAAAGCTTCTGCAAAGTGTGAAAGTTTTGAAAATGGTTTGCTAGAACATCCCCAATATACACGCCCTTCTCTTTTCGAAGGACGAGCGATTCCACCTGTGTTGCTCTCAGGTCATCATAAAGCAATCGCAGATTGGCGGCAAAGCCAATCCGAATTGTTAACACGGCAACGTCGTCCTGATCTTTATGGGCGTTATGATAAAAATCGTCAGAAAACTTGATTCATAGGATAAGGTAGTGTATTGCATGGCTCTCTTTCTTTTGAAGAGTTTTTTATAAAAGGTTTTCTGTAGTTCCAGAATTAAAATGAAGGAATGGTGTATTCGCTCCTGTGTAAGGCATAACTTGAAGAGCTTCTTTTTCTTAATATAAGGCTTTTTGGGTAAGAGTTGAGCGCTCTGACTGTTCGATAAAGAACATGAAGGATAAAAGAAATGAATATTATCGCACAGCTTGAAGCTGAACAATGTGCAAAAATTGAGGAAAAGCGCCAATTTCCAGCCTTTCAACCAGGTGATACGGTTCGTGTCATGGTGCGTGTGACGGAAGGAACGCGGACGCGTGTTCAGGCTTATGAAGGGGTTTGTATTGCTCGTTCAGGCGGTGGGTTGAATGAGACCTTTACAGTTCGCAAGATTTCTTATGGTGAAGGGGTGGAACGGGTATTTCCTGTTTATTCTCCTTTGATTGAAGCTGTTGAGCTGGTGCGTCGTGGTAAAGTGCGTCGGGCAAAACTTTATTATCTTCGTGGTTTGAGAGGTAAAGCCGCACGTATTGCTGAAAAGAGAGATTATCGAAAAAAAGCTGAAAAAGTTGTTGAGAAGGTAGAAACGACTCCTGTAAGCGCAGATGTTGAAACGCAAGTTGCTGAGTAAAAATTATATCGGTTAGATTTTATGCAAAAGCGGCTTTTATGCCGCTTATTTGTGTCTTTTATGATTCGTTGTATTCTTTAAAAGGCTGGAAAGAGCATAAAAGTGTTTAATCTATCCAAATTTGGTCTCTTTTTTATCTTTAGATAAGTGGGTGGAGTGCAGGATATCATTGCCCATAGCGTAGATACTCAAGAGTATTAAGTATAATCTGAAAAAAATGCATATTTATATTTGAGAAAAGATGTTAGACCTTTGACGTGAAGATAAAATTGTATTAGGCTAAGATGCGTTTTACGGATTATATCCGTGGAGTAATCGGTTTTTTTATGCGTGACCTTTAATCCGTTATTTGAGACAACCGACCTGTAATATTGGTATCTTGAGATGCCAAACAAGTAAAACGAGATAATATATTTGTTCGTTTTGTGCGAAACTTCTCGTTCATTGTGGTTGAAAGAAACCAGGTCAGGATATTTTATGGTAGAGACAACTAGGATAAAAGAGCGCCCTCGTTCCCCTCATATAAGTATTTATCGTTGGACGATTACTATGGCCATGTCTATTGCGCATCGTGTCACGGGTGTGGCTCTTTATGTTGGGATGGTCTTTCTTGCTGTTTGGTTAATTGCAATTTCGTGTGGGGAGGAAATATTCAGAACAGTCAACGGAATTTATGGTTCTTGGTTTGGGTTGTGTATCCTGTTTCTTTATACTTTGGCAGGCGTTCATCATATGGTTGGTGGACTTCGACACATTGTTTGGGATATGATGCCTTATCTTTTGGCAAAAGAAAAAGCGACAGTGACTGCCTGGATGACGGTATTTATTTCTCTTATTGTTACTTTTGTAATTTGGATTATTGGATATAGCCTTATTTAGCTGGGGGTGAAAAGAGATATGAAAGAAGATTTTCGAACGGAACTTGCAAAAGTACGGGGGCGTGGGAGTGCTCATGAAGGGACAGAGCATTTTTGGCTACAACGTTTGACAGGGTTTGTTAATCTGCCGCTTTTGATATTTTTTATTGTTCTTATTCTTTCGCTCGTGGGCAAGGATTATAGTATTGTGCGTGCACGGATTGCTCATCCTGTTGTTGCTATTTTAATGGGATTGATGACTTTTTCAGTCCTTTATCATATGAAGCTTGGTATGCAGGTCGTTATTGAAGATTATATTCCGCGCGAAGGTTTACGGTTACTCTTTTTGACATTAAATATTGCATTTTGTTTTTTTATAGGTGGTGTCATTATTTTTTCTCTTTTGAAAATTGCATTAGGGGGTTAAACAAATATGGCGGGTACAAGATCATCTTTGGGCGCTAGAGCAGGTAACGCCCCTTATCGCACTGTAGATCATAAATTTGATGTTGTTGTTGTTGGGGCTGGTGGTGCGGGTTTGCGTGCAACACTTGGTATGGCAGAACAGGGATTAAAAACAGCTTGTATCACGAAGGTTTTTCCAACCCGCTCACATACGGTGGCAGCACAAGGGGGTATCGCAGCGTCACTCTCGAATATGGGACCTGACAATTGGCAGTGGCATTTATATGATACTGTGAAAGGTTCTGATTGGCTGGGTGATACCGATGCAATGGAGTATTTGGTGCGTAACGCTCCAGCTGCTGTATATGAATTAGAACATTATGGCGTTCCTTTTTCACGAACACAAGAAGGAAAAATTTATCAACGTCCCTTTGGTGGACATACGACACAATTTGGTGAAGGTCCACCTGTTCAACGGACTTGTGCAGCCGCTGATCGTACAGGCCATGCCATTTTGCACACGCTTTATGGACAAAGCTTAAAGCATAATGCGCAATTTTTTATTGAATATTTTGCGCTCGATCTCATCATGACAGATGGAGTATGTACGGGGGTTGTGGCGTGGAATCTTGATGATGGTACAATACATCGTTTTTCTGCAAAAATGGTTGTTTTAGCAACCGGTGGCTATGGGCGTGCTTATTTTTCCGCAACATCAGCCCATACCTGTACGGGTGATGGTGGTGGAATGATCGCACGGGCTGGATTGCCTCTCCAAGATATGGAATTTGTGCAATTCCATCCCACAGGGATTTATGGTTCTGGTTGTCTTATTACAGAGGGAGCTCGGGGTGAGGGGGGCTATTTAATCAATTCTGAAGGTGAACGCTTTATGGAGCGTTATGCACCTTCCTTTAAGGATTTGGCTTCACGCGACTTGGTTTCGCGTTGTATCACGCTTGAAATTCGTGAAGGGCGTGGCGTTGGACCCAAAAAGGATCATATTCATTTGGTTCTTAATCATATTGATCCTGCGATTTTACATGAGCGTTTACCCGGTATTTCGGAATCAGCACGAATTTTTGCAGGGGTGGATGTCACAAAAGAACCGATTCCCATCTTGCCAACGGTTCATTATAATATGGGTGGGATTCCGACCAACTACTACGGAGAAGTTCTCAATCCAACAGCTGATTCGCCTGATCGTATTCAACCAGGCTTAATGGCGGTAGGAGAAGCGGGATGCGCTTCTGTTCATGGTGCTAATCGTTTGGGATCAAATTCATTGATTGATCTTGTGGTGTTTGGTCGTGCTGCTGCCATTCGCGCGGGTGAAGTTATTGATAGGAACGCAGAAATTCCACCTTTGAATGAAGAAGCTGTTGACGAAATTATGGCGCGTTTTGATCGTTTACGTTTTGCGCAAGGGGCAATCCCAACAGCGCTATTGCGTGAAAAAATGCAGCGCACAATGCAAGAAGATGCGGCTGTCTTCCGTACAGAGGATTCTTTGCAACAGGGATGTCAACGGATGAATAAAATCTGGGGAGAATTGTCTGATCTAAAAGTCACAGATCGCTCCCTGATATGGAATTCTGATTTGGTGGAAACGTTAGAGCTTCAAAATCTCATGGCAAATGCAATCATGACTGTTTATTCTGCAGAAGCACGTTTAGAAAGCCGCGGTGCTCATGCTCGTGAAGATTATCCAGAGCGTGATGATAAAAATTGGCGAAAACATACACTTTCACATTTGTCCAAAGAGGGTAAGGTAACTTTGTCTTATCGGCCTGTTCATGTAGATCCATTAACAGCTGAAGCTGATGGTGGAATCGATTTAAAGCGCATTGCACCTAAGAAACGGGTTTATTAAGGGGAGAATGAAATATGGTACAAATTAAGCTTCCCAAAAACTCTCAAGTCAAACCGGGAAAGGTTTGGCCTAAACCTGAAGGTGCGACAAAACTGACAGAGTTTCATGTGTATCGTTGGTCACCTGATGATGAAGAAAATCCCCGTCTAGATACTTATTATGTGGATCGTTCCGCTTGTGGTCCGATGATTCTTGATGGGCTTTTGTTTATTAAAAACCATATTGATCCCACTTTGACACTTCGTCGATCTTGCCGTGAAGGCATCTGTGGTTCTTGTGCGATGAATATCGATGGAGCCAATACATTGGCTTGTACTAAGGGTATGGATGATGTAAAACACCCCATTAAGGTCTACCCTTTACCCTCTATGCCGGTTGTTAAGGATTTGGTCCCTGATTTAAAGAGCTTTTATGCACAACACCGAGTCATTGAGCCTTGGTTGCAAACTGTTTCACCTGAACCTGCGAAAGAATGGTTACAAAGTCACTCCGACCGACAAAAAATTGATGGTCTTTATGAATGTATTTTGTGTGCCTGTTGTCAAACATCATGTCCAAGTTATTGGTGGAACGGTGATCGTTATTTAGGTCCCGCTGTTTTGCTTCAAGCGTATCGCTGGATTGCGGATTCACGTGATGAAATGTGCGGTGAACGTCTTGATAATTTAGAAGATCCTTTCCGTCTTTATCGCTGTCATACGATTATGAATTGTGCGCAGACTTGTCCAAAAGGATTAAATCCAGCAAAAGCGATTGCTGAAATTAAAAAGCTCATGGTTGAACGCCGTCTTTAAAAGTTAATCATTAATAAGAGGAAAATAAGAAGGGATAGATTTTTTCTTATTCTTTTCCTCAAAATAGACAGTTTTCATAAATGTATTTTGCGTGCCTGTTGCCAAACATCATGTCCCAGTTATTGGTGGAATGGTGATCGCACTTTGGGCCCCGCTATTTTGCTTCAAGCGTATCACTGGATTACCGGATTCGCGTGATGAGATGTGTGGTAAACGTCTTGATAATTTGAGAGGATCCTTTCCGCCTTTATCGTTGCCATACTCTCTATGAATTGTGCGTAAACTTGTCCAAAAGGATTAAATCCAGCAAAAGCGATTGCTGAAATTAAAAAGCTCATGATTGAACGTTGCTTTAAAAGTTAATCATTCATAAAAGTAAAGGTCAAGGTGGGAGATGGTATGTGTTTTTGGAGATTAAATCTCTAAAAGCGCATTGGTTTTTTATGAGGGGGGAGCGTCATAATTATATTTCCTTAAAAAGACGTAAAACTTGTGGGTAAAAATAAATACTTCAAGCGGCGTTCTATGTAAAAACAATACGCTATATTTTCATTAAATTTGTATCAATATTATTATTTTAATGCATAATTCAATTGGTAAAAATTATCTTATATCAATAAATCACAAAAGAACAAAGAATAATACAAATTTTATAGCGCATGTAAATCATTCAAATGAAATACAAAGAAGTAACGATAGTCCGTTATAATGTCGAAAACACTTCTGATATTCAGTGATTGAGCGTTTTTATACCCATCATCGCGTATATTCAAAGGTTATATTATATTTTAGAGATTCTATTATTAATCGCATTAAAAAATAAAATTTATAGTTCTCAAAATTGGAACATGTAAAATCATTCTCTGTTATTGTGTCAGATCATATAATTAAGGGGGGAAAGTTATTATAACATCAAATGATTTAAACTTATTAGATAGCCCAAAAAGGATTTTGAAAAATATAAACTTTATAAATTTTTCTAAAAGTTTAGAAAACAGTAGCTAAAATTTTAGGAACATGTATTTTGAATGTGAAATAAGCGATGTTTGTAGATTGGTTTGAGGCAAACGAATCCAATCATCAAGGAAGGTGTGTTGTATTTTGATGAAATTTGTATAGGCTAATGTTATATATTTTTATCCAATAAAAAATGTAGGGTTTTCTAAATTTAGGTTCTATTTTTATATTACTGAATTTTATTTTCGCTTGCATATATGCTTCAACAAATTTGTTTAAGCAGTACAAAGTGCTTTTTTTATTTTTCGATATAAGAGGCATTTCTTAACATGAAAGAAAGCCTGCCAAATGTTAACGGTATCATCAGTGATTGTTTGGGTATTTATTTTTTTGTTCCGTAAAATGCCATCATTTGAGATGTGGTGCTAAAGTGTTTAGAAAATGAAACCTGCTAGGGAAGGAAAGGGATGACAGATCGATACTGGTTAAAAAGCTTTATTCTTTTGGGGGTGATTGATGGCGTTTACTAGCTAATCCATATAAATTAGAATGGGAATCCATGTAGACGGGCTTTTAGTCCAGTCTCTCTTATATATTATGATAATGAAATTAATATTAAGAGAGTCGTGATGGGCTGCAGAAAAAAGAAATCATTGTGAAAAATCAAGTTTACTTATCTCGAAACTTCTAATATCTCTGATGATAACGGTACACAGAAAATCTTCTATAGTACCACGTAGATTTTTCATATCTTCGAGTCAAGAATTGTCTATATATTCTCTTCAATTTGCTTTTCACGGCGATAAAGCAAAGGATGTGTGTGCCTTTTCCTGTAAGAATAAGAAAACGTAAAGTTAAATATGTTACCGTTGTGTTACCAATTCACGGGCTTGTTTTAAAGAAATATTTCTCAACGCTTGTCATACCTATTTCGTGATGGAGCTCGTGAAGGGTAAGTATAACGATAAAACCCCTTGGAAATAATATAAAATCTATACAAGTACCACTTCCTTGGCTTATGAAAGAGCAAGCCAGAATCCTTACATACTTTGTTAGTTTTCAATCTAACAATCCTTAGTTTTTGAAATGGTTCATGAAAAGGCATTTTTAGTGCTTGCTTAGTACAGTTTTTATTCACGCAGACTTTTCCGTTTGTAACATACAAGCAAGTTATTTTTGGTTAATTCAACATAAACAGATTTGGAATGAAAAAATTCTACAGTGTTAAGGTCTTTTATCCAATATGCAAAACAATGGACACTCTTTATAAATCAATGTGATTCATCTTAAGAAATTGGATTGTCGATCTGTGCTTGTCGGAATTTTTACTCTTTGAAATATTGAGAAGAGAGCAGGAATATTTATGAGCAGGACTTACTTATATAGTTTATGGACATTGTCTTTGAAGGTAGGGATATGATCCTCACGTAATATGGTTAACAAAGCCTTCTTTAGAGAAATTTGATTGTTTATAAGTTGGTGTGGGATAAGAATCTTTTTTTGTCCGAGGAAGAAATTGATAGGTGAGTATACGTTTTATTCTTTAATAGCATGTGATTTATAGATACTAAATCAGAATGATCGTGTATGTGTATAAGTTTTTCTGTATCTGAAGATTGTTTAGGTAAAACACTACTGATCATTTAAAATAAGCTTTTTTCTTGATATCGATAATTGTTGGTAATGATCTATAAAGAGCTGTTTTATAAAGCTTTTATTGTTAGACAAATCAAAAGTTATTTTTTTATTTTTGTTGAAATATTTACTTTGTAGCTATTTTCTTTTTGTGTTCATGAAGGGTGTAGAAAATGCATTGGTGAAGCAAAGAGAAGAGGGGATACACAATAAAAAGCCGTAACAATTGATTACGGCTTTTTTATCTGTGTACTGTTATCGAGAGAGGAATTTCCTTTAAGCGATTTTTGATTTAGCAAAAATCGGGTCGTAAAAGACTTCAGAAAGTTTCCTATCTTTAAAGAATAATACGACATCAACTGTTGTATAAAGAACGATCTTTATCATTTCTATCTCGAGTTGGCGACCAACTTCTGACCTTTTAATCAAGGTGGCACAGCGTTCAAATGTCTGCAAAGCACTGTTGGCATGCGTCGTTGTAATCGATCCAGGATGACCCGTATTGAGTGAATTGAGATATTCCCATGCTTCATTGCCTCGTAATTCAGCAAGAAAAATTCGGTCAGGCGATTGACGCATACACGCATCTAAGCATTCTTCAGCGGAAACACGACCCACGTTGTTACCATAAATCATATGGACATGGTTTGGATGATTGGGGAGAAAAAGTTCATGAACATCTTCAATCGTAATAATGCGCTCTTCTACAGGGACCTTTTCAATGAGTGAACGAGCAAATGTTGTTTTACCAGATCCTGTTTTACCTGCAATGATAATATTGCGTTTATAAAGAACACATTCTTGCAAAAATTCAAGAATTTTTCCTTCACGTTTACGTTGTAGAAGTTGAACTTCAAATGGTTCCAATCGTGTAAAGTCTTGTTTTAATAACAAGTTATTGGCTTCTTTTTCCGAAGGCTTATTAAAACTTACATCGGAAAAATTATCAAAAGCGCCTTCTTCTTTGAGCTCTTCTAACGTCTTAACGATAAGAGAATGTTTACGAATGACAAAGGAAAGAGCACCATCAACGACAGCTGGTGTTTGTATAATTGTACCACGTTGTCCACCAGGCAATAGCACATAATTAATACTTCTAGGAGCCATACCGTTATAAACGATAATAGCCGTAATCAGTGTTTGTAAAAAAGCTGTCGTTAACTCTGGTACGCTATGGACCTGCCATCCGTTGAAACTTTTTGTCCACACTTCACAGGGACGGCAGATCGATAATTCAGTAATCTTCGGATCTTCTAAGAAACGATCAAGCGGTTGCAGAAGCTGAGAAACAGCTTGATCTTTTTGTATCGGATTAACGTGTGACGAGACTGTAGACATTGCTGAAATCCAGATCACGAGCAACAAAAATATTTACTCTTTCGCCTTGGTTTTTATAAAGAGTTGGTGTGATATTGATGGAGTTTTGAAGAACATCAGTTACGATCGATTCAGCATTCTGAGCACCTGTCTGAGCATTTGGAGATTGTGATTTCTCTTTATCTTCTTTGCTGCTCTTGTTGATTTTGCTTCGCACCCATTCTCCTAAATCACCGATGATACTGACCATAATTGCACCGCCAAATCGCTCCCAGAAATGTCTATCAATCCAACCGCCGATACCTGCTTCACCAAGAGGGCCTGTACCGGGTGAGTCAAGATTGACAATAACTCCAGAAGGGGTTTCAATACGCGACCATTGTACAAACACACGCGTTTGTCCTTGTTGTATACCACTTTGGTAAAAACCAACGACTTTAGAGCCACGATCGAGCAAAACAACGCGACCACTTGTGGAATACACATCACGCGTTAAATGACATGTCGTCATTCCAGGCTGTGAGGTGATGATTTTTGTTTCCAATGTGCAATCTATTTGCGTTCCCTGCGTAATCAAGAGGTCACGGTTACGCAGTTGCATCGCGTGTGATTGACCTAAACGTACAGGCTGAAGATTATCGAATAATACACCATTATTACTACCATCATTCGATGTATTTTTTGTCTCTGTAGACCCTTCGCTCCCACCACTGTTAAGACTAGAACTGAGCATACGTTTGCGTGCTAATTCTTCAGAATCTTTAAGCAAATGTGGAGGAATGGTTGTTTGAAGAAGTCTACTCAAAGCTGGTGGAATCTCTAGAGTTGAGTTTTCTGGTTGTGTTGATTCATTACTTTCTTCTGGAACCGTTGGCTCTTCTATAACTCGCGGCGTATAGCGTGGTATAATTTGCTGTACCGCTTGTTGTGGTGTTTCTTCCTCAACTTCCACGGTATTGCGCATTTTTAAAGCCTTCCAAGTCAAAGCAATCGGTACTGCTATGATGACAATAAGCCCTACTATTAACAATGCACGGGCACCAGGAATTGTAGGGCGGCGTTCTGAACCTAGTTCTGACCCTCCATAGGCACCTTCAACATGTTTTTGCTCCGGATTGTCCAGTTTTCTACCTTTTTCCTCTCCTTTCCCATTACCAAACATCATTTTCCTCCTTTATTGACGCGATGAACCACCGAAGATATTGTTCCGGTTGTATTGGGTATACCATGGGGATCATAGGCTTCATTGAAAACAGCTAAAGCACGTTTTCCAAGTCGTATAAGCCATTTAGGATTAACTTTATGCACAGCGATAATATCATTAGAATTGCCGACAACAGTTCGCGGTATTAAGCTTTCGTTTCCTTCGGCATCTACAACATAAATCGATGGCATATCCATGTTAGCAGGAAACTTGAAATAAGTAATACGTCCATTATCCCAAGCATTTATAGGAGCAATATCCTGGTGACCGCTCATGGTGTAACTGAGATTATAACCTTTTACGCTTTGGTAAAAACCACGTTCAATCGCAAGGTGTTGGCTATTTGATTCTGACTTTTCATCCGTTGAATCGGGATAATGGAAAGCCAATTCATAAGTAGCTCCCGCACGGTCATTTCGAAATTGCAGACGGAATTTGTAGCTCCGCTTATCAGTTACAATGATAAGATTGGTGTTGGCGAGTTCTGCTTTTGGTTTAATAAAAATATGCCGTCCTTTATGGGCAAAGGCATAGGCTTCTGAATCACCAAAAGCATGCGTGATATAGCGTTCACCTTCTTCAAGAATGATATGTGTTGCTACACCAAGAACCGTTTCAATTTGAACCACATCGGCTTCGTTATATGTTATATAGCGAATTCGGTGATCATATTGTGAATTTGACGGACTTTTGAGCGCCTGTACAGGTACCGTATAAAGAGAAGAAAATGAAGACAATAGAACAATGAATGCAAGTTTTTTCATAACAATCAATTCCTTAATCATTCAACAGGACTTCCGGATCAGAACGGTAACTTGTTACTTGGAAACCAAGGGGGTTAAGCAATCGATCAGATGATTTCATAGGTGCACCGACATAGGTGTAGCCAATTGTTGCGATTTGGTGTTGTTTAGGTCCAGTAGCAGCTCCGCTGCTGTCAAGTTGTTGCGTTGTAAAACGTACAGTTGCTTGACCGAGTCCGTTTGGCTGAATCGATCTCACTTTAACGGTAATACGTGCTTTGTTAGAAAGTACTTTATCCCGCGCCTTCTCTCCTTCATAAATTTTATAATATTCTTGTTGAACAGCTGCTGCGCTTAAAAGTGCTGTTGTATCATAGTTCAGTTGGATGGTATCATAGTCATAGGTTTCGCGGTTAAGCACATATTGATTGAGCCAATATCTGTCTACAACCTCACCATAGCTATCTTCATGCTCGCGCATGATCGAGATAACATCAACTGCACCTGTTGTGTTGTCAACGCGTAACACTAGAGGTGTTGGAGCTGGTTGAGAAAACCCAACGACTCCACATATCATACCGAATAAGCCAAAAAGACCAACAGCACTCGCGACACGCCAAGCCGTTCTACGCGATCTTATAAATTCATTGATGAGATCCCGTTCTAAGCCGCGGCTTTCTTCATAATAAGCATTAAGTTTTTCAGCTTTTATTGGTTTAGTTTGTTTTTCTTTCATATGGCTCCTCGCTGAATTTCGGCAGGGATTGTTTTGTTGACAGGAACACGGTTTCTATCATTTGGTTGTTTTAGCTTTGGTGCTAACGCACAAGCTGATAAGAGATTCATAATCAATATTACAAGAATGAAACGTTTCATTTTAATGCTACTCTTTTTTTCTGTTATATACAATATAACATTTATCATCATTATTATCATTTTGAATATAAAGTAAAGTGCATAATTTTCATTTATTTTACTTTTTAATTTAATAATCTTATTTTATTCCATGAAAGAATTCAGTTTCAGTGCAAACATTGCCTACTTTGAGATTAGAATATTAGGATTATTTTGTCCTATGGGTGTCAAGAGTGACTACTACGGGAATTGTTGTTTGCTATGCCATCGAGTCTCCATAGATGTCCAAATGTAACGCCTTTTGCGAGAGAATTGGCTATGCTTGACAGTTTAAACAACAGCACAATAGAGAGAATGGATAAGATCAGAGCGCCACCAAGTGCATACCCAACATTTTGTTTTCCATCGAATTTTAAATCTGTCATGTAATTTGCAAAAACATCCATCATAAGATTAAATACGGTTGCTAGGAGTACGAGGAAAATTGTGTAGCTTAAGATTTGTGCTATCCATTGCTCAAAAAAGCGATAGGTTGGTTGCCAAAGCAAAGCAATGATGAAGAATGGTCCAAGACCGACAAGAAGAACAAGAGCAACTTTTGCCAGCAGAATGAATGCGCCACCAATGGCAGCGAGAAAGCTCGTTGCAAGCAAGATCAAGATACCAAAAAGTCCGTAAAGAAGCCCATCAGCATCTAAAAAAGCCGCTTCCTCAAACGCTTCACTCGCACGTTCAAATCCCCTTTCGGCAACTTTGTCAATCAAACTAGATAACTGTTTATCCTGTAGTGGACTATTTGTTAGCGAAGCTGACAAATCATAGGGCATTTTTGTTATCAAATTCGCAATTTCATTTTGATAAAGCCCTGCTGTTAAGGCAATTGAGGTAATAATGCTCACTCGAAAGCAGCGGTTCACAAGTCCTACGAGAGGCATATCTATTGCACCACGAATAACGAGCCATCCATAGATAATGAAAGCAATAGTAAGAGCAACTGATACGAAGGGGGTAATTGTAGTAATTGTTTTTAAGGAAATATCAGTCACATATGTTTTTGTTGCCTGATCAATATGATTGAACAGTTGCGAGAACATTTTGAAGTCCATGGCATTCCTCTTTAGCGAACTTTCAGTTTTCTATTACCTTAAAACATCAGTGCATGTTGCGTTTACACAATCTATCTGAGCATTTTTCATCGAAATGGTTTGAGCTTATTGAAATCCTTAGCCACTCCTTCTGCTTCTTGAGAAAAATAAAGTATTACATGTAAGATTTTCTCGAAAGCAAAAGTAAAAAATCAATATCATCAAAAATCATTTAAAATTTATCTTATGGTAGGCATTTGTTTATTGATACTTCCAAGAATTTGTACATTACGCTTACGCTGCAATCTTTGGATAAGTGTATTTTCAATATTATGTGAATGTATAACCATTTGTAGCTTTGTCGCTTCATTTTGAATCATAGCAAGCATACCCTTTATGCGTGTTTGCATTTCCGCCACACCCTTTAGATCTCGCATTTGATCAAGGTTGATTAACATATTTGCGATTTGCTCAAAACGATTTTCTATTTCTTGAAAAATACGTACAGATACGGCTTTGCTAATAATTGCTGCATATTGGCTGCGCTCATCGATCTCTTCACGTGCTTCATCAACAGGAGTATCGCGAAGATAGTTTTCCTGTTGTATCGTTTTTTTGACGATGTCAGGTATTTTTTGACCAAGATTTTTTTGTTGAGTATTAACATAAATTGATTGTGGATTTGGAAGAAATAACCCACCATCATCATTTTGCTTTACGACACTTTGTGTTCGAGTGCCGGTTATAGCGATACGTAATCTCTCTATAGCCTCAAGTTGTTCTTTCAACAACTCTATTTCAGAATTTGCTACAACTCCCTCTCTCGAATATAATTCTTTTTTTTCATAATCAATCAACTTAAAAGAACTTTTTTCGGAGTTTATTGGAGCGGAAAACAGCTGCGTTCCGTAGCTTAGTACTACAGAAAATATGACTGCTGTAACAATCAGCTTTTTCATATTTCATTCCTTTTTAATTTTTACATATTTAGAAGGATTGGCAATTACATTGCTAATTTTACAAATTGGCAGACAGAGCTAGATTTTAACCTATAACTTTCTTCATAACAACTTTTAAGCTGTTTAGTTTTTACAGGTTTAGTTTGTTTTTCTTTCATATGGCTCCTCGCTGAATTTCGGCAGGGATTGTTTTGTTGACAGGGACACGGTTTCTATCATTTGGTTGTTTTAGCTTTGGTGCTAACGCACAAGCTGATAAAAGATTCATAATCAATATTACAGAAACGATCGGCTTCACTTTTACACTCCTCATATTTTTTATAATCAAATAAAGTCTAATATTTACTATCATTATTATAATTTTAATTATAAAGTAAAGTGTATAGTTTGCGATAGTTTCTCTTTTCTTAATTTCATTTTTTAATTTATAAAAACAATTCAATTTCAGTGAGATATCCTTTGGAGTGCTCAATAGTTATTTAGTTGTGCGACTACTACGGGAATTGTTGTTTGCTATGCCATCGAGTCTCCATAGATGTCCAAATGTAACGCCTTTTGCGAGAGAATTGGCTATGCTTGACAGTTTAAACAACAGCACAATAGAGAGAATGGATAAGATCAGAGCGCCACCAAGTGCATACCCAACATTTTGTTTTCCATCGAATTTTAAATCTGTCATGTAATTTGCAAAAACATCCATCATAAGATTAAATACGGTTGCTAGGAGTACGAGGAAAATTGTGTAGCTTAAGATTTGTGCTATCCATTGCTCAAAAAAGCGATAGGTTGGTTGCCAAAGCAAAGCAATGATGAAGAATGGTCCAAGACCGACAAGAAGAACAAGAGCAACTTTTGCCAGCAGAATGAATGCGCCACCAATGGCAGCGAGAAAGCTCGTTGCAAGCAAGATCAAGATACCAAAAAGTCCGTAAAGAAGCCCATCAGCATCTAAAAAAGCCGCTTCCTCAAACGCTTCACTCGCACGTTCAAATCCCCTTTCGGCAACTTTGTCAATCAAACTAGATAACTGTTTATCCTGTAGTGGACTATTTGTTAGCGAAGCTGACAAATCATAGGGCATTTTTGTTATCAAATTCGCAATTTCATTTTGATAAAGCCCTGCTGTTAAGGCAATTGAGGTAATAATGCTCACTCGAAAGCAGCGGTTCACAAGTCCTACGAGAGGCATATCTATTGCACCACGAATAACGAGCCATCCATAGATAATGAAAGCAATAGTAAGAGCAACTGATACGAAGGGGGTAATTGTAGTAATTGTTTTTAAGGAAATATCAGTCACATATGTTTTTGTTGCCTGATCAATATGATTGAACAGTTGCGAGAACATTTTGAAGTCCATGGCATTCCTCTTTAGCGAACTTTCAGTTTTCTATTACCTTAAAACATCAGTGCATGTTGCGTTTACACAATCTATCTGAGCATTTTTCATCGAAATGGTTTGAGCTTATTGAAATCCTTAGCCACTCCTTCTGCTTCTTGAGAAAAATAAAGTATTACATGTAAGATTTTCTCGAAAGCAAAAGTAAAAAATCAATATCATCAAAAATCATTTAAAATTTCATCTGATAGATTTCACAATAGGCATTTCCTTATTTTTACTATTAAGAATTCTCATATTACGTTTTTGCTTTTGTTGACTGATAAGTGCTCGTTCTGCATTGCTCGAATATGCAACCATTTGTAGCTTTGTTGCTTCATTTTGAATCATAGCAAGCATACCCTTTATGCGTACTTGCAATTCCGCAATACTTTTTAGATCGGTTGTTACCTTGAGTTTTTCTATAAGCTCTAAGATTTGATTAAAACGATTTTTTGTTTCTTGAAAAGTTTGTAAACTCACTGCTTTATCAACGGCAGTTGCATATTGTATGCGCTTACCAATAGAATCGCGAGATTCACGAATAGAGATAGGTATGTCTTCTTCGTTTAAGATACTTTCAAGTGAGTCAGATATAGCTAAACGAGCATCTTTATTATAAATCAGCTCTGGATTTTTAAGAAAAAAACTATTCTGATCTGTTTCTATTTCTGTGTTTTTTTTTATACCAAGTTGTCGATTTCCCGTTACAGATTGATGTATTTTTTTTGTTTCTTCAAGTTGCTTTTTTATGATCTCGAGGAGTTCTTGAGAGTTTATTTTCTTTTGTGGTGGTGAAGATGTAGAGTTTGTATTTCCCCAAGAAAAAGATTTTGAAACTCTCTCTACCACAGTTGCTGTTCCAGAGCCAAAGCCCCAAGACATTGCTAAATTAGGTGTTCCTAAAGTTATGACTACTGCTATTGAAATGACCTGTTTCTTCATGTTTCCCTCCTGTCATTTTTTGCGTGTTGTAAAAAAATTGGTAACCATATTGCTGGATCATCACCGACTTCAGCAATAATACTTTCCACCAGCTCTGCGTTATCAGGTGTTCCTGATAACACTAAGAGCTCATCACTAAAGTCGTATTCGATGGTTTTCTCATTGCTTGTCATATGAAATTTACCGAGATTTAACTCTGCAAGTGCTGACTGATCGCCCTGTTTGATAAGGAATTGACGACTAAACTCACCAAGTCCTTTAACAAGTTCAAATTCAGTATCTGTTAGTTTAAAGCCTTTTGTATAATCTTCATAATTTGCTTTGGGGTTGGCTAGAAAAATGTAAGTTGCACATTGTTGAATAAGTGTTTTGGCAATATTACTTTCTAAAGCATCGCTAGGCTCTTGTGTTGCGTAAACAAAAATACCATTTTGTTTACGGATAGTCTTTTGTTTATTTTTGGCTAAATCTTCAAAGTATGGGTCTTGCAACGGCTTCCAAAATTCATCAAAGATATACATAAAGCGCTGTCCGCTAATCATACCTTCTGTGCGGTAAAGCAAATACATCATCACTGGAGTACGAGTCTCCACGTTATCTAAGAACTCCGTGATATCGAAGCCGTAAATTTGATGTGTTGAAAGATCAAGAGCATCACGAGGGTTATCAAATAACCATCCATAATCACCTCCTTCGCACCATTTCAGTAAGCGAGCGTGAACAGAAGGGTGTGCATTATAATCATTTAAATGTGGGTTTGGTAAGAATTGTACCAGAAAAGATAAACGACGCAATGATGGGTCAATATTATCACTCATAACAGACATAACTGCTTGGTTAATTTCTTCCTCGTCATGATGTGTAACTTCGCCACCAGCTTCTGCTAACTTTTTAATAAATTGCTTCAGGAAAATTAGATTCTCTTGTGTGGGAGGAAGTTGAAACGGATTAAAGCCACTTGGTTTCCCTGGTTTGAATGTCAAATATTTTCCACCCATTGCGCGAATGGCAATTTCCATACCACGGTCTTTATCAAAAACAACGGTTGTCGGTTTAAACTTTTGTGCTTGTGCTAACAAAAAGCCGAGCAATACAGTTTTACCAGATCCGGATTGTCCAATAAGCGCAGTATTACCGAGTAATCGCTTATCAGTTGAATCCTCTTCGAGTTTAGAGGCATGAAAATTGAAATAAAGCGGTGTTTTACTGGTTGTTTTAAGAATAGTAACCGCTGGTCCCCATGGATTTCCAGTGGGTTTTCCTGACATAAAATTATGAAAAGATGAAAATGATAAAAAGTTCAGTGACGTAATCGGAGCAGGGCGGGGTCTCCATTTCCAATTTCCAGGAAGTTGTGCCCAATAGCCAGCTTCTATGGCTAAATCTACAGGTTTGGGCAATATGGCAACATCTAGCAATGCTGCACTTGCTTTGGCCATATGGTCACGAACTTGTTGTATTGTATCACCATATATGGTCAATGTGCAGTGATGTTCTCCCATGACAAAATGGCCACTGATAAGCTGATTGAGTGCTTCATCAATTTGCTCAATTTGGCTCGTTGCCACATCTCGTGCATCAATAAGATTACGTTGATGCCGCTGCAAATAATCTTTCGCCGCATGGCGTGAGAGTATCGAAAAACTCTGTGTTAATACAAACTCGAAATCACTTTCCAATAAAACATTTAGTTGTCCTGGTTTGGTTGTTGAATCATATTCTTTAATTTCCAACATTCCAAATCGACGTACTCCACTGGTTGTTCGTAGCTCACCAAGAGCACCCCATTTTGAGAAAAAAGGCCGATTGATAGACATATAATCAGCGAAACGATCACGACAAATCGGCATAGGGCGATATTCACCATTGACAAGCATTCCAAGAAATTCAAGGGCAGAAGAATAAGCATGCCCATTTTTTTCATAAACCCCAAGAATTTCTGCACCATAACGCTTTAAGGATTGGCCTAAAGTACGATTGATATCGTTGAGCTCTTTGATACATGAATCCTGTCGCATCTTTTTTTGATCAAGCGTTTCGCGTTCATGTTGAGAAAAGAACGACATAATTTTATCCGCGACCGGTTGGAAAACAACAGTCAGATACAGATCATTGACCATTAAATTATAACCAGTAAAGCTTTGCCGATATTTTTCATCAAGCCGATAGCAAAACATTTGATCAAATGTTGAATCAGGATATTCGTAAACACGGCGGCGCACGATATGCGTCCAGAAGGATAAATTAGCTGATGCAATACCCCGTAGAGTATTGTTAAGCTCTTTTGTCCATTGAAAAATATCTTCTTCTGAAGCACTCTGATGTGAACGCCCGTCAATCTTCCAAATCGACAAATATTCCGCATTCTTAGTTGAGATAATCGTATCAGTAATATGATGTGAATAGGGGAGGAACAGGCTCACAGGTGTCTCTGATACGAGACGTTTGCTGCTTTCAACAGCTGTCATGTTTATCTCCTTTTACTATAATTAGAGGGACTATAACTTGATGCGCCCCAAAAGCCTTTATTGCGATTGCGAAATTTGGTATCGATCCATAACCACCAGATACGAAACGCTTTATCATCATTTTTGGTTATTTGCGCCATAATGAACCATAGTGGTGGCGCCATAATCCACAAAAAGATATTTATTGTCATAGCACAAATCGCGACTCCCATAACCATAACGATAAGCGGCATCATAGGGACACCCCACATTGTTGGAACACGCGTTGCTCCTTTGAATAAGGGGAATACTTTTTGTTCTTGCGGTTTCATGGGGAGCTTTCGTTACTGGATGTGAAATAATATATGACTAATATAAAAGGCTGCACCTGCAATAATGACACTGAATGCCCATCGTATAAAAGTAGCCCTTGCGATGATGCGAAATATATAAATAAGCAAAAGAAACAAAAGAATAATAGCCGCGGCGATAGGAATAACCATACTTAATCCATACTGCATCCCTATGAAAACATCTAAGCTCTTTTTTTCCGTTTGAGCATAGGCAGATTGTGTTATTAAGAACATAATTGAAGAGATAACAATAGTACTAATTTTGTTGCACGTTTTTGCTGGAAGAATATTTGATTGTCTCATATCTTTTATTTCCATTTTAGCTAAAGTTCTTATGAAGAACATTTCTTTTTTTGCAATATGTATGACATTGATTACTACTGTACATCTATAATTGACGAACATTTAAAACGTTATGTATTATACTGGCGATTTTTTTATTTTCAATTGGTTTTAAATAACATGGTAACAAGCTGTGTTGCTGAACCTGCTATAACAACACCGAGTGCCCACCGTACGAAAGTATCTTTTTCAATGTAGCGCCCTGCATAACCAATTGCTAAGCACAAAAGTATAACAGCAGCAGCAACAGGAATAATATTTTTAATAAGATCGTCTCGCAAAGCTTCCAAAGCAGTTTTCGCTTTACCTAGCGCTGCATATGCTGGATGTGTTATAAAAAACAGAGTTACAGCAGCAGAAATTGCAATGATTTTGTTATTATTTTTTAATTGTAGGTCATTTAGTTGTTTCATATTCCATTCTCATTAAAACTCTAATAATGTTTATTTATTCGCAGTACTAAGTAAAAACTGTTATTGAATACAAATTTTATTGAAGCCAGCATTTCTTACTGGAGACTGCATGATCAGCCAAACAACATTGTTACAAGCTCAGCTGCTGAACCTGCTATAACGACACCGATTGCCCAGCGTACAAATGTATCTTTTTCGATATATCGTCCTGCATAGCCAATTGCTAAACACAACAGTATGACAGCAGCAGCAACAGGAATAATATTTTTAATAAGATCGTCTTGTAGAGCTTTTAAAGCATCTTTAGCCTTTGTTAGTTGTGCATATGCAGGATGTGTTATAAAAAATACAATTATAGCTGCAGAAATTGCAGCGATCTTATTATTATGTTTCGATTGTAACTTATTGAATTGTTTCATATTCCATTCTCATTAAAATTCTAATAATATTTATTTATTCGTAGTATAAGTATAGACTGTTATTGAACACAAATTTTATTGAAGCCAGTATGCCTTACTGGAGACAGCATGATCAGCCAAAAAACATTTTTACAAGCTCAGCTGCTGAACCAGCGATGACAACACCGATTGCCCAGCGTACAAATGTATCCTTTTCGATATAACGTCCTGCATAGCCAATTGCTAAGCACAAAAGTATAACCGCAGCAGCAACAGGAATAATGTTATCAATAAGATCTGTTTTTAGAGCATCTAACGCATCTTTAGCCTTTGTTAGTTTTGCATATGCAGGATGTGTTATAAAAAATGCAGCTATCGCTACAGAAACCGTAGTGATCTTATTATTATTTTTTAACTGGAATTTATTGAATTGATTCATTTCTTGCTCTCATTAAAATTTTTGTTAATGCTGTTTCTACTTTTAATATTCAGTTATACCATTACCAATTTATCTGTAGCCCATAAATAAAATCTATTTTGTTAAAATCGTATTTATAAATAAATTCATTACGGTTTAAATAACATTGCAACAAGCTCAGCTGCTGAACCAGCGATGACAACACCGATTGCCCAGCGTACAAATGTATCTTTTTCGATATATCGTCCTGCATAGCCAATTGCTAAGCACAAAAGTATAACTGCAGCAGCTATAGGGATAATATTGCCAATGAGGTCATCGCGTAAAGCCTCTAGCGCTGTTTTTGCTTTCCCTAAAGTTTGTTGGGCATACACAGGGGTACCCATAACAAATACAGCTATAACCGAAGAAATTGCGATAGTTTTGCTATTATTTTTTAATTGTAGATTCATTTTATTCTGCCTAATTAGATTGAAATTGGTGTAAAATAACTGCTACCAAATTTCTTTTTTGCAAAGATAAAGAGCACTTCAGGTTTAATATTTTATATTTCAGTGGGCTTATGGTTTTCCAGTAAAAAATAAAGTAGCAAGTTCAGTTGCTGAACCGGCTATGATGACTCCAACGGCCCATCGCACAAAAGTTTCTTTGCCAATGTATCGTCCCGCATAACCAATTGCTAAACATAAAAGTATAACAGCAGCAGCGACAGGGATAATATTACCGATAAGATCTGTTTTCAGATCACCTAATGCTTTTGCAGCTTTATCTAGCTTAGCATATGCAGGGTGTGATATAAAAAATGCTTCTATAGCTGCAGAAACCACAATGATTTTAGTCTTATTTTTTAAGTAAAAATTATTGAATTGTTTCATTTTCTGCTCTCACTTTTACTTTTCAATACCAAATGGCACTATCACTGATTCCTTCAGAGTTGAAGAATAAAGCTCATTTTGTATTAAACCTGTTTACAACTCTTTGTTTTATTTTGTAAATAACATGGCAACAAGTTCGGCTGCTGAACCGGCTATGATGACTCCAACGGCCCAACGCACAAACGTATCTTTTTCAATATAGCGTCCTGCATAACCAATGGCTAAGCATAAAAGTATAACAGTAGCAGCGATAGGAATAATTATTTTCAATTGTGCCTGGAGGCTTTCTAAAGCTGTTTTGGCTTTGTTCAAAGTTTGTGCTTGGGCCCATACAGGGTGAGATATCAAAAATAGAGTTAAAGCTGTAGAGATTTGAGTAGTTTTATTACGAATTACTGTTTGAAGAATATTTGATCGTTTCATGATTTTCATCCTCATAAAGACTAAAGCTTCCACAAATAACTCCTCTTTCATGAAGAAATTTAAAGAGATATTTCGGATCAGCCCAAGTTCTTAGTTTTCCTCTTTGTGTAAGAAGCGTATACTTATTTGGTTTTCCAGTTATTGGATCATCGGCAACAAACGTAAAGTACCACTTCCTTTCTGAGAGCATCACGACTGTAATTTCACGTGCTGCTTTCTGATTAAATGCTATATCAACGCTGTTTTGTTCGATCATTTTCATTATCTTTGCCCTCAATTAGAAGATTTTTTTCAATCTTACTAATTAGAGCCTTAATATTTTCTTATCTAGCTTTCATTATCGTATCCTATCAAAATTTTAATTCCAAAAGTTAGTAAGTATTATTCCTCTTGCTTTTTAAATGAAGAAGAATCCTCCATTGTAAAAGCATCATCAGTGCTACTTGCCTTATGTTTAAAGGCATCTTCCTCTTCACCTAAAAAGAGAGGAAGAGAATCTGTTTTGGTTACTCGTTCTGGTTCTTCTTTTTTTAACATTACTGGTTCTTGCAAGTCTTTATCTACATGTGCAGCAACCTTTACTTCAAACAATGAAGAAATCTCTTGCATAGAAGGGGCATTAAAATTCCCCATGTTGTAAACATTTAAGGCGGATAACAATGTATCCTTTTCAGAATCATATACGGATGATCTTCGTTCATAGCGGTAGGTTAAAGTGTCTTGCACAGTTTTAAGGTTTCTATAAAAATAAAACGGATTGCAAAAAGAAAAGCATTTCACATCTTTGACATCAATTTGCTCCAAGTTTGCGTCAATATTATGTCTACTTGGTTTAAACTGCTCACTTGTTGCGTTTGCTTTTCTCAATGGCGATGATTGATGGAATAATTTATCATTATCATCTGCGATACAAACATTATCTCGCAATTCTGGCGTGATGATAACTGAAAATGTTGCAAGGGGTGTATTAATGTATGCAGAAGCAAACATTATTAAATTTGGAACAATCATCAGCAATACGCCCTATTATGAAGAATTTTATTGATATAAATGCCAATTCTGAGCGATGCTTTTTGCCGTTGTTTTTTGATTTTATAAATTTGCAGAACAAGATTGGTTTGCTCAGAACAGCCTTTATAATTATTGCTTTGTTCTTTTTTTAAAATATTTTTAATATATACGAATATCCAAGCAATGAGATCAATGCGTGGAACACAAGAAAATCCATTATGCCAACAAATATTATTGGAATCACGGCAAAAAGCTTGGTTTTTAAGCAATAATAACTTATCGCACTCTATTGAAATTGCTTGTTTTATATCATTTTTTAGCTGTGAAAAAAAATTCAAAGAGCATTTATATGAAACGAAAAGTCGTTGTATGTGAGGATGTCTTTTGTTGTTATAATAAACAACATCATCATTATACGTAGAGGGCTTGTTCTTTGCTGCATATTGCCATAGTTTATAGGGTGGTGATTTATATTTACTTTTGACTACTGATTCATGGGAGTCAGAGAGGGGAGATAGTGTTTGTGCACTACAATTTCCAATTTCAGCCATTAAACTGAAAAAGGATGCGGTAGTGGAAGCTGAGACACAAATAGGCAATTCTCTGTGGTCCAAAGCACATCTCCATTAAAGTGATATATTTATCGTAATTTTAATTTCGATAACAAATAGGCAAAAATTGTCTATAATTGTGTTTAAAATATGGCAAAGAATAATTCTTTTTTGCAAGGGGAGTAATTAAGGTGAATGATCTCAAAAATATGAATTTTGATGAATTACAAGAAATGCGTACACAAATTGATGTGGAATTAAAAAAACGGCAAGCAAAGGAAAAGCAAAATGCACGACGAAAAATTCTTGAAATTGCCAATACCCATGGAATTGATATCGCTGATCTTGTGAGCAAAGAGCGTCATTATAGAAATCCTAATAACCAATGGGAATTATGGAATGGACGTGGACGTAGACCTAAGTGGATTAAAGAATGGTTGGAGAATGGGTATACGCTTGATGAACTCGAAGTAACATAACAACAGAAGCAGTATAACACATGTGCGATATTTATAAGGCAAGGGAATATAAAGAGATATGAATGCAAGCAGTAGGCGCTTTTGGTGATTTTATTGTATAAACATACTAAATAGATATGTTAACCTATTGATTTATCAAATAAAATGGTAAAGCATGAACGAATGTATTTAAAGGCAAGAGGTATTGTTGTTTCGGCTGGTATCATTATTAAGCTTGCCAGCTTCAAATTGTATCGTTGTTCTTGGTATTTGAGGGAGGGGGACTATTTACCTCTTTTTATTAGTTGTACTTAAATGCAGCTCTTTTTGTTCTAGGCAAGTAAATGGTTTTATTGATTCTTTACAAAAATTATTGAAATGGGAAGAAGTTGTTTCGTTAGGAGTAAGGCGGCATCATCGTTATATTTGTCAGCCTCCAATGTTGCGACAGATCTTTACATTTGAGAAGGGACATAAGGGGTATTTTTAGTCCTTTTTTAACAATTTTTACCCACAAACCAATTCTACTTATGATGCGCAAACCACGGTTTTTATTGCTTTAATATGAGAGATATTTTAAATAAGAAAATTTTACGGTATTTTGAGTTTTGAGTTGATATAAATAATGCTAAATTACCACTATAAATCAATTTATTGCTCAACTTGAGTATAGATTAGTATGTCAAATGATAATTCTATCAATCAATATTTTTTAGATTAACATGCTTATATTTCTGGAATACTGTTCTATAGAATAAAGGCTTGATATGATGGATTTTGTTGGATCTGGTTTCTATAAGATTATTTACATGAGACATTTGCTTTATTTATCATTTATCTCGTTAAGATGCGTAAATATGGGGAAAATAAACACTTTTTATGGCGTGTAAGAGGGATAATAGGATTTTGTGATATGTTTTTAAGTATCTGTGATTAAAATGCATTTATGGGCCTTTATGAATAATAAGGTGCATTGAAAATAAAACGATAGGGGTATTTTTTACTTTCGTTTGTTTTCTTGTGGTTGGGTAGGGGAAATATACGCGTTTACAATTGTGTGTGATGACATAGAGTATGGGGTACTTTGTTATATATCAGAATTTTTTAATTGTACTATCTTCATGTAAATTGAAGGATGTGTTGCACAAGAGAATACTCCAAGAGAATACTTCAAGCCGCATCATATTGATGTATGATGATAATGCATTGTTTTGCATGTTGAGTGGGAACCCCTAATAGGGTTTGACCTCTCATTTCAAATTTCTTCTACGTTGAAGCAATAAAAATTATTTTCTTCCACGTTACAAGCAGGTAGATCATGTGGATAAAAACTGTTGAAGAAAAGGCTAAAAATGCCTCTTATGAGCTGTCTCAAATAGCAAGGACTGTTATAATATTGGGGGAAGCTACGCGACAAGAATCCGGATTATTTACAGAGCGGATTGAATGGTTTTTTTGTGCTTTGAGAAGGGAAAGAAGCCAAAGGTTATAAAAAGTGAAAGGGTATGAATTTTTGCTTAAAGCGGGAAACCTTGTAGAAGACGGGGCGCATTTGGGGTAAGGCCAGCAGCTTCTTGAATGAAATATTTTTGTATTTTTGGTGTTTGATTGACGATTCCAAGACCGGCATCGCGGAGCATTCTTAAGAAAAGGTTATCGTTAGAAAAGAGTTTATTAAGCCAATCATTGCTTAAAGCCATACGGACAATTTCAAAACGTCTCCAGCTTTGATAGCGCTCTAAAGCGGTGAGGGAGCCGATATCAAGACCTAAACGTGCTGTTTCAATAATCACTTCAGCAAGGGCAGCGCTATCGCGTAATCCTAAATTGAGTCCTTGTCCTGCAAGGGGGTGGATGGTATGAGCAGCATCGCCAATGAGGGCAAAACGGGGCTTAATACATTGACGTGTTAAAGAAAGTTTTAGAGGAAAAGCTTGACGTTCGCCATTCCAAGAGAGCTTTCCTAATCGATGTCCAATGCGCCTTTCGAGTTCTGTTTCAAAAATCAGTGCATCAGCTTTGAGGTAATATTGCGCAGTTTTATGGTCTTCATTCCATACAATGGCGGATCGGTTACCTTTAAGAGGAAGGAGGGCAAAAGGA
Source organism: Bartonella sp. SL320 (assembly GCF_059687635.1). NCBI lineage: Bacteria > Pseudomonadati > Pseudomonadota > Alphaproteobacteria > Hyphomicrobiales > Bartonellaceae > Bartonella > Bartonella sp. SL320. The sequence goes on from NZ_CM185143.1 coordinate 239,793, forward strand.
CCGGCAGGTAAAAAATGTTGAATGGCTTGACCATTATGGGGTTTTTCATGTTCAACTGTACAGATGATTGCTGTTTGTTTATAGGGGTGAGAAAAGTTTTTAAGACCTGCTTTTTGGCGTAATGTCGAATGGGCTCCGTCGGCAGCAATAAGTAATTTTGTTTGCAGAATCTCTTCATTATTTAAAGTAACGGTGGTGTGTTGGTTGTCTTGATGAAAGTCAGTAACACGTGTGTTTGCGATAACGGGGATATTGAGATCTTTGACACGTTTTTTTAAATTATTGATGAGTTTTCTATGCTCTACCATCGTTGCAAAGGGTTCACCGGGGGTAATGTCACCTTCAAAGGCTAAAAGAGTGGGTTTAACAGGATCATTTGTGTTTGTATCTGTGATGATCATTGAGTGAATGGGTTGCGCATAGGGTTTTATAGGTTCCCAACACTGCAATTGTTTTAACATACGAACGGAAGCAGCAGCAAGGGCAATGGTTCGTATGTTAGAAGCAGGAATATCTTCTTGTGGAGCAGCATCAACGATTTTTATTTTCAGATGAGGGGCGGTTTGCTTGAGTGCTATTGCGAGTGTTAAACCGACAGCGGCTCCTCCCACAACGAGAAGATCACATTGTTTGGTTTTATGAGATGTTATTTTTTTATTGGGTTTTACTTCTTTATGGTGCTTAGAGTCCACAATGTTTCTTCCATTATTTACGAGGCTTCTTCCATTGTTTTAAAGTCTTCTTGCTTTTTAAAAAGATCTTTTTTAAACTACCTACAATGTTTTAATTTTTATTTTTCTCTTTGTTCTACGAAGATGAAACTTCTCTTTGGATGAGATGTTTCTTGAGTGTCAATTTGATGACAGATGAGTGCTTCAGAGCTCTTTTGCTTTGCTTTTATGTTTCACTTTATGGATTGATCGATTAGCCTTTTTTGAATGTCTTCTTCAACTCTTTTTACACTTGGTTGATAGAAAAGAAAACTAAAATTAAACAAAGATGAGAGTGTATTTTTTAGTTTCTATGAATTTTCTTTAAGAGTTTTTTTGAAGAGTGATATTGAGGATGATAGGTTAAGAAAAATTATGTTCATTCGTGATGGTTAAAACGGTATTAAGATTTTACTATTACCATGATATAGCGTAACCTTCTGTTTAGGAGAGCGATAGGGGCCTGTCGTAAACTTTATAACCCATGTAAAACTTTACACATGAGGTGTTTTTTGTTGTTCGTGTGATAAATATTTTAGAGTAGGATTGTTTTCGTGCTTTATGAAGGTTTCTTCCTTAAGGGTGGTGATCGTATTGAGTGACATGAAGGGGGAAGAAGGGCGAATGCACGGGATTTAAGAAGTTGGATTGTTTACAGATATGTGTTTAAAGATTGGCTCTGGATGTAAGCTGCGTTCTTTTTTAGGAGAGCCAGGAAGTTATAACTCTTTGAAATATTAAAGTTTTGTTTTTGGAATTGATGGATGCACCGAAGTTCTTCTCCTTATGCTTCATTGGAAGCGCAAAATTCTCAAGGTTCGCGGCTTATTGAGATGTTTTTACGTCAGATAGGGGTGTTTATTGGGCTTGGGCTTTTGGGCTTTATTGTTTTTTGTGTGTTTGCTTTGGCAACATGGAATGTTGCAGATCCCTCTTTAACCCATGCAAGTACAAATGAGGTTACAAACCTTATGGGGTGGCTGGGGGCCATTTTTTCAGATTTTATGATGCAGTTTTTTGGCTTGGCAAGTCTTGCTGTTTTTTTGCCGCCATTATTTTGGTCTTTTCTCTTATTGGCACAAAAAAATATCTATAATTTGACTTTTCGCTTGTTTTTGTGGGTGATCTCAACGATTTGTTTTTTAATGGCTTTTGCCCTTATGACACCTGTTGCTTCTTTTACTCATTGGCCATTACCTATGGGATTGGGAGGGGTTTTAGGAGATAAAGCTTTAAGTGTTGCTTCTTCAATTTTTCCTCTTTTGCTTTCTCCACTTTACACGGTGCTCTTCAGTGTTGTTTTTATCCTTTTAGGTTTTTTCATGGCTGCTTTTGCAGGCAATGTGATATGGCGGCGTCGAACAAAGAAAAGAAAAGAAAAAAGCATCCCAAAAGATGAAATCGTTGATCCGGTTTTTGAGGTGGAAGAAGAGGTGGAATATACCGCCGACGATGATCGTGAGAAGCATGGTTTCTTTGCGACAACTTTTGGGGCTCTTTTACATCTTTTTTATTTTTTACAAGCGCGTTTTTTTCGCCTTTTCTCTTTCAAAAAGCGTTCTCAAAATAAGGGGCAAGGCAAGTCATTTGATCGGATTGAACCAACTTTTTTTGGCGAAAAAGAAAAGTGTGAGGAAAATCAAAATAAATCCCATGTTTCTGCTGTTAAGAGTCGTGGTTTGAAATCTTTAACAGCTTCTTCAAAGGGTGGTTTTGTTCTTCCACTTTTAGATTATCTTTCGGTTCCACCCCCCTCGGTTCGGGATGCAAAACTTTCTCCTGCTGCTTTAAAAGCAAATTCTCAGGAACTTGAAGGTGTTTTGTTAGATTTTGGGGTCAAAGGCAAAATTATAGATGCGTGTCCTGGGCCCGTGGTCACTTTATATGAATTTGAACCGGCTGCAGGCATTAAGTCTTCTCGTATCATTAGTCTGGCAGATGATATTGCGCGCTCGATGCGTGCAATTTCTGCTCGTGTTGCTGTGGTTCCAGGGCGCAATGTGATTGGAATAGAGTTACCCAATGCAAAGCGTGAGATGGTTTATTTAAGGGAGATTGTGCAAGCACAGGAATTTGTTGAAAGTAAAGCAAAATTAGGCCTTGCTTTGGGCAAAACAATTGGGGGGAAGCTGTTATTGCGGATTTAGCAAAAATGCCGCATCTTTTGGTTGCTGGTACAACAGGATCGGGAAAGTCTGTTGCTATCAATACTATGATTTTATCGTTGCTTTATCGTATGACACCTGAAAAATGTCGTCTTATTATGGTGGATCCCAAAATGCTTGAACTTTCAGTTTATGATGGCATTCCCCATTTGTTAACGCCCGTGGTGACAGATCCTAAAAAAGCAGTGACTGCTCTTAAATGGGCTGTTCGTGAAATGGAAGAGCGCTACAGTAAAATGTCAAAACTTGGCGTTCGCAATATCGATGGGTTTAATGCACGTCTCAAGGAGACAGAAGGTCAAGGAGAGACAATGGTGCGTACCATTCAAGTGGGCTTTGATCATGAGACCGGCGAGCCTCTTTACGAGACAGAAACACTTGATTTTAGTCCTATGCCCTATATCGTTGTCATTATTGATGAAATGGCAGATTTGATGATGGTTGCTGGTAAAGATATTGAAGGTGCTGTTCAACGTTTAGCACAAATGGCACGTGCTGCCGGTATCCATGTGATTATGGCGACACAGCGTCCTTCTGTTGATGTCATTACGGGAACGATTAAAGCCAATTTTCCTACACGTATTTCTTTTTCTGTGAGTTCAAAAATCGATAGCCGAACAATTCTAGGCGAACAGGGAGCCGAGCAATTATTGGGACAAGGTGACATGCTCTTTATGATGGGAGGAGGCCGTATTCAGCGTGTACATGGACCTTTTGTTGCGGATGATGAAGTGGAGCAGGTTGTTGCGCATCTCAAAGCGCAGGCACGACCTGATTATTTGGAAACCATTACCCAAGAAGTGGAAGAAGATAGTGCTGATGTTTCTTCGGCTTCTCCTTCAGCAGATGATCCTTACAGCCAAGCTGTTGCTGTTGTGCTTCGTGATCGTAAGGCTTCAACCTCTTATATTCAACGCCGTTTAGGGATTGGTTATAATCGTGCTGCGACATTGATTGAGAGGATGGAAGAAGAAGGGATCATTAGTCCAGCAAATCATGCAGGGAAACGAGAAATTTTAGTGCCTGCCGAAGAAGAACGCTTTTGAAAAATCTTTATAATCATTTTTTTAAAATGTCTCGTAAAACAGTCGGTTATCTTATTATGCTGTAGAAAGCCGGCATTATTATACATGAGTTTTCAATGTTGGGATAATCTCTTGGCATTTGAGACTCTTCAGAAGAAGTATTCTTTATTTTATACAATTTTACTCACACATTAACTTTTCTTGTAACGGGTAAAGAAAATGATTTGAATTGATTCAAGTCAGAGAGAGTATGTGAAGTGAGGTTTTTACTGTACTTGGTGGTATGATTTAAGTTAGAAATTACTTTATTATCAATGAATGTATTGCCTTAGTATGCGCTCGTTTGAGGTGTGGGGGATGGCATGGAGGATTTAATATTGAAGTATTTTGCTGTTCTCGTCGTTTGATTTTAGGGTGAAATCCGCTGTACCTTGTGGCTTTCCAGTCTTCTTTTTTAAGGCAAGGTTTATTTGTCGAGCCTTTGTTTAAGAGAATTATACGGGCGGAGAAGCTAAGTAGAATTTTCTAAAATCCAAAAGTTGAGTTTTAACTTCGCAAAGCGTGCTTATAGGTAAGGCTTTTAGGTTTTTATGATGCAAGCTTCAAATTGTATACAGCGGATTGTTTACAGACCGAAATGGGTAAGAATTTTTATTCTTTTGGATGAAGAAGAAGGCAAAAAAATTTTTCTATTGAAAAGAATTTTCAGTTTGCGCAAGCAATATATTTGATTTGTGTATTGATCATAATCTATGTTTCTCCACAGATGAGGGGGAAAGAATGTATTATGCGTTTGGCAAATAATTGGAAAAGTAGGAAATTAGGATACTTTTTGAAACTAAAAAGCAGATTGATTATTTGGAAAAGACATCACAAGAGATTGCAAGAAAAAAGGAAGAATGTTTCGTTGGTTTCTTCTGCAATGAATGATTATTGTCAAGCTGTTGCTGTTATGCTGCGTGATCGTAAGGCTTCAACCTCTTATATTCAACGTCGTTTGGGGATTGGTTATAACCGTGCTGCGATATTAATTGAGAGGATGAAAGAAGAAGGTATCGTTCGTTTGGCAAATGATATAGGCAAACGGAAAGTTTTAGAGTCTATCGAATAAGCATATTTTAAAAAATCTTTTGATAGTTTTTTCAAATAATATCTTTATCTTATAAAGCAGGGTATTTATTCATCATTGATGGCTGAATTATAAATGATAAAGTCAATTAGGTATTATTTGGGAGCATTTTTTATGAAAACGTCTTTTTTACCACCAAGAAGAGTTCTTGGGCTGGTGGGAGTTATTCTCTTTTGGTGTTTAACTTTTCCTGTCGTTTCGCAAGCTTCTCATAAGGTAGTAAAGGCGCAGAATGTAGTAAACCACTTTGCGGCAATCAAAACAATGACAGGTGATTTTATCCAATTTAGTCCAAAGGGGAAAATGTCTCAAGGAACATTTTATCTTGAGCGTCCAGGAAAAATTCGCTTTATTTACAAGAAAATGCCTTTACAAATCATTGCGGATGGTCAATTTGTGGGCGTGAATAATCGGGCTTTAAATACTTGGAACTTTTCACCACTTTCACAAACACCTATGAAGTTTCTGTTAGATGATAAAATTGACGTATCATCTGGGCGCTTGTTGGCTTTTCGCGAAGATCCAGGGGCCGTAACGATTGTTCTGCGTGATAAAACAATTGGGGCAGGGCAAATAAAAATGGTTTTTGATTCTAAAGGCTCTACTTTGCGGCAGTGGACAATTGTTGACCAACAAAACTTGGAAACGACTGTGCAGGTTATGAATGTGCGAACAGGCGTTCGGTTCGCTGAAGGAATGTTTACACTTCCTTCAAAGAAATGAAGAAATAGTGTTATATCATTGGGGTTGAAGCAGATGCTTTTTCGTATTGCAACTTGGAATATTAATTCTATTCGTTTGCGTCTTGCACAGGTTTTTCAGTATTTGGAACTCTTTCCGGCCGATGTTTTGTGTCTACAGGAAACAAAATGTCCTGATGCTTTATTCCCAGTGGAGGCTTTTGAAGCCGCAGGATATAAGCATATCGCACTGAGTGGACAAAAATCTTATAACGGGGTGGCGATTGTTTCTCGATTGCCTTTTAAAAAGGTCGAAAAGCGTTTCTTTTGTCAAAACCAAGATTGTCGCTATATCTCAGTGATTGTGGAAGCCCATGGAAGAAGCTTGCGGATTCATAATTTTTATGTTCCCGCTGGAGGAGATATCCCGGACGCTAATGTGAATGAAAAATTTCGTCATAAGCTTGATTTTTTGGAAGAAATGTCTTCTATTCGTGCCGATCAGGAAAAGGAGGTATCTTCTCTTTTGCTGGGTGATTTGAATATTGCTCCTTTGGCAGAGGATGTTTGGTCTCATCAGCAATTGTTGAAGGTTGTAAGCCATACACCCATTGAAACTGAGCGTTTACAGGACTTGTGTTATCAAGGTGGATGGGTTGATCTCATGCGGTTGCATATCCCTGTACCCACAAAACTTTACACATGGTGGAGTTATCGAGCACGCGATTGGGCTCTCACCGATTATGGGCGGCGGCTTGATCATGTTTGGTCCTCTCCAGATTTAGCTCCTTTTGTGGTCGATCTTTCGACTTTTCGTGATGCCCGCGGATGGGAACGTCCTTCAGATCATATTCCTGTGCAAACTGTATTTAATTTTTCATGTTAATTTTGAAATAAGAGGTAAATAAAGTATTAATACCACATAATGATTCTGAAAGAATGCGGGAGACTTGATGCATATCAAAAATCGCAAAATGGGCGCTTCTCGCGAATTACTTTCTAGTATTTTACTATGTTTTCTTTTGTCAGGATGTATGGTTGGTCCCAATTATCATAAGACATCTTTTTCTGTCCCAGCGCGATGGGGACAGCAGTCTGCACAGATATCAGGGCATTCAATTGCTCTGGCTGGATGGTGGCGGCGGTTAAATGATCCGGTTTTAAATACATTAATGGATGAGGCAATTTCTGGCAATAATGATGTTGCTGTTGCCAAAGCGCGGGTTCGTGAGGCACGTGCGAATTTGGGGCAAGTGGTGGGATCTTTGTTGCCAAATATGTCAAATACAATTGCAGGAACCCGTAGCGGATCTGGACAATCTGATGCGTTGAACCAATATCGTAGTGGATTTGATGCAAGTTGGGAACTTGATCTTTTTGGAGGGCATAAGCGAGGCGTTGAAGCGGCGCGTTATGGTCTTGAAGCGGTGGTGGAAGATATGCGTGCGACGATGGTCGTATTGTTAGGAGATGTAGCAACAAATTACATTCAACTGCGTGGTTGGCAACAAAAACTGTTGATTGTGCGGCAAATTGCTGCAACGCAGCGCAAAACATATGAATTGATGCAAGCCAAATTAACAGCGGGTGATATTTCTGAGCTTGATATTTCAAACGCGAAAGCACAAATGGCCAATACAGAAGCCGATATCTCTCAGATGGAAGCAAACGTGGCCATGAGTATGCATCGCCTTTCTGTCTTAACCGGTCATGTACCTACAGCTTTGAAGGATCTTTTGCAAAAAAATGCTAAACACATAAAAATTCCACAACCACAATGGCCAATACCAGCAGGAATTCCGGCAGATATTTTGTTGACACGTCCCGATTTACGGCGGGCAGAGCGCCAATATGCACAAGCAACAGCGCGCATAGGTCAGCGTCAGGCAGAGCTTTATCCCTCGCTTACATTAACGGGGAATATTTCAACAGCAGCAACCGCAATAGATCAATTATGGAAAAACTCAACTATTGGCTGGTCTTTTGGGCCCGGTCTTCGTTTTCCTTTTTTTAATGGAGGACAGATTGTTGCCTCTGTTGCGATGGCACGGGCACAGCGTGATCAGGCTTTTATTACTTATCGCTCTGCTGTATTGAGGGCTTTAGAAGATGTCGAAAATGCGCTTGTGAGATTAACAAAAGAACATCAGCGTCTTGAAAAGCTTGTTGTTGCAAACAAAGCTTTTCTGCATTCTTTACAACTTTCACGAAGTCTTTTTGAAAATGGCAATACTAGCTTTCTTGAATTATTAAATGCTGATCGTTCCTATTATTCTGCACAAATGGCTCTTAAAGATAGCCGTATTGCTCTTGCTACCCAATATATTGCTCTGATGAAAGCATTGGGAGGTGGATGGGATGGCGTTGTTGATGTCTCAAGTCCGGCAGTTGCTGATGGTGCACCCCGTTCGCTTGCAAAGGTAGGGAAATGAAAAAGAGTTTCATCAAAAATTTCATAAAAAAACGCAAAAAGCTTTCATTCTTTCTTATTTCACTCTTCATTATTATTTTATTGTGGCTGCGTTCTGTTTTTTTTGGAACATCCACGCCAATGTATATGACAGCTGTGGTGAAGCGTGGTGATATCGAAGAAAGTGTTTTGGCTTCTGGGCTTGTACGTCCTTACCGGTTGGTGGCGGTTGGAGCACGTGCTACAGGGCGGGTGGTTTCTGTGCGTGTCTCTCCGGGAAGTGTTGTGAAAGAAGGCGATCTTTTGGCAGAAATTGATCCTACAGATCAAGAAAATGATCTGAAAAGAAAAAAAGCAGCATTAGCTCATTATTATGCAAATTTGGTGGAACAAGAAGCTTACCTTGCTCTTGCACAGAAAAATTTAGAACGGCAGAAAAAAATGATAGAATCGCGTGCAATTTCAAAAGCAAATTTTGATGATGCGGCGACACAAGTGAAAATACGTGAGGCACAAATTGCTCAACTCCGTCAGCAGATTGTACAAGCCCAAATTGATGTGGAGAGTGCTGAGGTTAATCTCAGTTATACGCGGATAACGGCTCCTTCGGAGGGAACTGTTTTGGCAACGGTTGTTGAAGAGGGACAAAATGTCAATGCTGTTCAGTCGGTACCTACAATTGTTATTTTAGGCGATTTGTCAAAAATGACAGTCAAAGCGCAAATTTCGGAAGCGGATATTCTTAAAGTCCATGCCGGACAACCTCTTTATCTCACGGTATTGGGCAATTCAGACCGTCGTTATGAGGGCGTTCTAGAAAGGGTCGATCCGGCTCCTGAATCCATTCGTGCTGATGTGAGTATTAATCCTTGGGCAGGAGGGTCTAGCCCTCTTTCGGCGATTTATTATAACGGGGTTGTGCATGTTGATAATAAAGATAACTTTTTGCGAACTTATATGACGGCTCAAGTTCATATTATTTTAGGGCGTGCTCAGAATGTGTTATTGGTTCCAAGTGATGCTTTACGTGATGAAACAAAAGAGGGAAAAGCATGGGTTTCACTTTTAGTGGGGGACAATAAAGTGGTGGCAAGAAAAGTGACTGTGGGGCTTAATAACAAAGTGATGGCAGAGATTGTTTCTGGGCTGGAGGAGGGGGATGTGGTTATTACCGGTTCCCATGATGGTGTGATGCCAGAAATTCCTGATGAACATAGGGAAGATGAGAATTAGGTCATGAAAGCAGAAAAAGCAGATGCTGTTTTCGTTTTGGAAAATATTGTGCGCAAATTTCCTGCGGGTGAAACATTTGTCACTGTTTTAAAAGAGATCAATCTGACCATTAAACGTGGTGAAATGGTGGCAATTGTAGGGGCTTCCGGTTCTGGAAAGTCCACATTGATGAATATTTTGGGGTGTCTTGATCGACCAAGTTCTGGTCGTTATTGGATTTCAGGAAAAGAAATTGCTTCTCTTTCTGCTGATGAATTATCCGCTTTGCGGCGTAATCATTTTGGATTTATTTTTCAGCGTTATCACTTATTGAATGAATTAACGGCACTTGGCAATGTTGAAATTCCAGCTATTTATGCAGGTTGTGCACCGGATGTGAGAAAAAAACGTGCAGAAGAACTTTTAACACGTTTAGGTATGGGAGAGAGAGTCAATCATCGTCCTAATCAGCTTTCAGGAGGGCAGCAACAACGGGTGTCTATTGCGCGAGCTTTGATGAATAATGCAGAAGTTATTCTTGCCGATGAGCCAACCGGTGCTTTAGATAAACACAGTGGTGAAGAAGTGTTGCGTATTTTGGAGGAGCTTCATAAAGAAGGGCGCACTATTATTATTGTCACGCATGATATGCAGGTGGCTAAAAGAGCAGAGCGTATTATCGAGATCAGTGATGGGGAAATTATTGCAGATAATGTATCAAAGCGTAAAAAAACAAAGGCTGAATATTGTGTTCAAGAAAAGCAAAATCTAAAAGATCAAAAAACACTTGGTTTTTTTCGTTCTTTTGCTGAACGGTTTCGTGAGGCATTTGTCATGGCATTGTTGGCAATGAATGCCCACCGAATGCGAACTTTTTTAACAATGCTCGGGGTGATTATCGGTATTGGGGCGATTATTGCTATGGTGGCTTTGGGAAATGGTACGCGGGAAAAAATTATGGAAAATTTTAAAAGCTTGGGGTCTAATACCTTAACAATTTTGCCGGGAAAAAGCCTTTCTGATCCACAAGCAGATAAAATAACCAGTTTGGTGGAAGCGGATGCAGAAGCTCTTTCTAAATTACCCTATATTTCTGGTGTAACACCGCAGATTTCTGCAAGCTCTATGGTTCGTTTTGGTGCTATTAAAGCCAATGCTGTCATTGCTGGGGTGGGAGAACAATATTTTCAAACACAAGGACTTAAAGCTGTTCAAGGGCAGTTGTTTGATCAAAAAAGTGTGCATGAACGGGCGGTTGATCTCGTCATTGAAAAAGAAGCACTTACAGTGCTTTTTCCGCATAGTCATGGGAGTCCAATAGGAAAAATTGTTCATTTGGGCAATGTTCCTGCACGCATCATCGGCGTGGTAGATCCGCAACAGATGGGAGGGACCTCAAATACGTTGCAGGTTTATTTACCTTATACAACTGTGCAAACGCGTTTTCTTGGAACAACACAAGTTCGGGCCATTACTGTGAAGATCGCTGATCATATTGATTCAAATTTAGCCGAGAAGATGGTGAAACGTTTTTTGATTATGCGTCACGATGGGGAGGATTTTTTCATTAGAAATTCTCAGTTCTTTCGTGATCGTATTATGGAAAGTACCCATGTTTTAACGCTTTTGGTGTCTTCAATTGCTGCTATTTCATTAATTGTGGGTGGTATTGGGGTGATGAATATTATGCTGGTGACTGTGTCAGAGCGGATCAATGAAATTGGGGTCCGTATGGCAGTGGGGGCGCGTCAGAGTGATATTTTGCAGCAATTTCTCATTGAAGCCATTTTGGTTTGTGTCATTGGTGGTGGTTTGGGAATCCTCTTTGGCCTTTCTGTCGGTGGTTTGTTTTTGCTCTTTAAGGCACCGATACACCTCGTTTATACGATTGATTCAATCATTATATCTCTTACTTTTTCAACGCTCATTGGGATATGTTTTGGCTTTTCGCCTGCACGGAAAGCTTCACAGCTTGATCCTGTTGTTGCGCTCTCGCGTGATTAAGCACTCATCAATTTAAGATATATTTGTTGTTATATCTGGATGAAGTGTTGATGAAGTAAAGTATGAATGGAAAAAACTTTTATAATCTGCTGCTTTTTCCTAGAAAACGCTTTATTTGTTAAGTGGAACATATCTTGACTTTTTACTCAAAGATGTCGTTGGGCATCATACATCATGAATACATTTTTATCGTATTTTGTGGTTGCTTTATACTGGTTTTTAAAAGACTGTTCATGTGAACTATGGTGGTACGCCTATAAGCCTTTTTAAGGCATTAAGTTTTTTGAGAATATATGGTGAATATTTTTAGGCTTTTTTGTCACGCTTTATGAAAGTCAATCAATACGTGGTACGATTCAAACTAAAATACACTTATATTGCATATTTATGCGTTTTTTTAAAGAAAAGGCTCTATCTTTTGGTCCATTTTGCGATGGTGGTGCGTAAAGGATATAGCGTTTTGATGAAGTGTATAAAAACTATTGAGCACCGCTATCTTTATGCTTGATCAGGAAAAAACGAGAATCATCGTACACCGCTTCCTAATATTGCTATGGCTTTTGGCATGAGAAGGGTATAAACTTGAGATTTTTTATAAGGGGCATTTTTTAGCTCTTTCCTTATTGTTTTTTTACTTTACACACCAGCCTTATTTGTAAGATACAAGCAAATAGTTTTGATTATTTCAATATAAGAGGGTTTGAAATGAGAGCATCTTATGATATTTAAGCCGCTTATTTTGAGATGAAAAACACTTATTTTTTATCCAGTTCGTTGAGCGGTTTAGGGTTTCTTGTATAGTATAGCCTTTTTAAAAGATTTTAGAAAAAGATGTTATGATGATTTACAATTCTTTTGGTTTTGCAAAGGATTGGGGTTCATTGCAGGTGTTTAAGCTTGATGCAAACAATATTATGATTGTGCTCAAGTTTAAAAGGTGACTTAAGACATAGCCATTTTCCGTTCTTTCATGCATGTAACTTGGCTTTCTTGAGACTATTTGTTGTCAGATATTGCTTTTTTACTCTATCTCATTTTTTGGTCTGAAAAATAAACAAATCATTGCGGTTTCGGAGACAAAGGGTGGCTTAGATGTTTCATAGGGGGAGCGTGATTTTAGAACTAACTTTGTGAAATATAGGGTTGATCTCATGATTGTGGTCGTGAGGCAAAAAATTTTGAGAGGGAGAAAGCCTCTCATTTTGAATGATGTGTGAGTGAAAAGGGTTTTCATTTATTGAAAAAGCATAAGTTCATACTCAGCAGGAGTAAGACGGAATAAGAGAGCATCGTAAAACCAAACTGCAGATAAGCTGCCAAAAAAAATAATGGCGTAAGCAATGAGCAGTGCTATGTGTAGGTGGTGTGGCATTGTGCCTCCTAGGTAGACTCCTATACTGAAAAAAAAGAACGATAAAGCGGATCCGAATGCTAGAAAATTTAATAAGGCGAGAACCGGACCACGAAAAAACAAGAGGAAAAGAAAGATGAAAAAAAATCAAAACCTTTAATATCACGATGAATATTTTTCGTATTATAGAAAATATAGTCCATATTATCGCAAATATTATACGCACTACTTTTTGTAAAATGTGCTGTTTTGTGTGCGGTGTTTCTTCCCTAGTGTTTTGTGTGTTTACAGGTGTTGTGCTCATTTCCCCCCTCTTAGTTTTTAAGCTAAACCCTAAAATTATTGCGCACTTTCATTTTGTCTTTTTACAAAATGCAAAAAAATATTTTTAAAATCATCACGCTTTTCTTTTATTTATATAAGGAAGTAAACATCAGTAAACGCGTCAATATGGTTTGGGGATAGGCTAAAGAGGTTTTCTTAAATATTATGCAGCCGAGGATAGAGAAAACGTCTAAAAGTTATGATATTTTACATCTTTTGGGGGAGATAGGAGACACAAGAGCCATTGACGAATTGGTCTAGACGCGATAATTGAAGGTATTTTTAATTGGGGGGAGCATGACGCTACAATCGCTTTTACAGACCTATCGTGATGAAGCGCGTACTGAACGGGACAAGGGCACGTATTTTGAGCGTTTGGCTCTTGCTTATCTGACCCATGATCCAATCCAGTCAGGATTTTATGAAAAGGTTCAGACCTTTAAAGATTGGGCCCATGAAAATGATTGGGATGGTCGTGATACTGGTATTGATCTGGTGGCAAAGCTCCGTCATGAAGATGGTTTTGCAGCAATCCAATGTAAATTTTATGATGAATCCTATCGGATCAAAAAAGCAGATATTGATAGTTTTATTTCAGCATCAGGTAAGGAACCATTCAAGCAGCGTATTGTCATAGATAGCACCATGAATGCTTGGAGTGACAATGCGGAAACAATGATACAGGGGCAAAAAATTCCTGTTAACCGGATTGGTCTTTCTGATTTGCAGAAAAGTCCGATCCGTTGGGAGATTTTTGCAGCCAAAGGCACAATTGAGCTGGAGGATAAAAAGAAGCTCCGTCCCCATCAGGGGGAGGCATTGCATTTTGTGCGTGCGGGGCTTATGCAAGCAGATCGGGGTAAACTTATTATGGCTTGTGGGACCGGTAAGACATTTACCAGTCTTAAGATTGCTGAGGATTTAGCGGGTAAGGGAAAGTTGGTCTTATTTCTTGTGCCTTCTTTGGCATTGATGTCACAAACAGTGCGTGAATGGACGACGGATGCAGAAATTGGCTTGCGTTCCTTTGCGGTATGTTCTGATACACAAGTAGGAAAGCGTCGTAAAAGTAATGATGATGTTGCGGAAATTGATGTGTGTGATCTTGCTTTTCCAGCGACAACCGATGCAGCAAAACTGGCAGAACAAGCGGGCAAAAGTGTTGCAGATGAGATGAGCGTGGTGTTTGCAACCTATCAATCTATTCAGGTGATTGAGGATGCGCAGAAAAATTATGAATTTCCAACTTTTGATCTGATTATTTGTGATGAGGCGCATCGTACAACGGGGGCAACGCTGGAGGGAGAGGATGAATCTAATTTTGTGAAGGTGCATTCCAATGATGCTATTCGCGCTAAGAAGCGCCTTTATATGACAGCGACACCGCGCATTTTTGGGGATAACGCAAAAAGTCGTGCCAATGAAGCCAATGCTGTTCTCGCGTCGATGGATGATGAAAAGCTTTTTGGTAAAACACTTTTTTATCGGGGGTTTTCATGGGCTGTACAACATAACCTTTTAACGGACTATAAGGTTATTGTCTTAGCCATGGATGAAAAACTGGTGAGTTCTGCTGTTCAAAAGCGCCTTAGTGATAGCGAATCTGCGCTTATTCTTGATGATGCTACAAAAATTATTGGCTGTTATAAAGCGCTGACCAAACAAGATATGAAGGCTGATATTGGGGGTGACCGACATCCTATGCAGCGTGCCTTGGCATTTTGTAAAGATATTCGCAGTTCTAAACTGGTCCGTGATGAATTTTCAGCTGTGGTTGAAGAATATCTTGAGTATACGCAAGGGAATGCAGAAAACGCGCCATTTTTGCAATGTGACGTGAAACATGTTGATGGCACTTTTAATGCTAAGGATCGGAGTGCGCTGCTTGATTGGCTGAAAGCTGAGAGCGGTGATGATGTTTGTCGTATTTTGACCAATGCTCGGTGTTTGTCTGAAGGGGTGGATGTGCCAGCGCTTGATGCCATTATGTTTTTAAATCCACGCAAGAGTCAGATTGATGTTGTGCAAGCGGTTGGGCGGGTGATGCGTCGCTGTGAGGGCAAAAGGATGGGCTATGTCATTTTGCCCATTGGGGTTCCTGCTGGTGTTCCAGTGGAACAAGCTTTGAATAACAATGATAAATATCGGGTTGTTTGGCAAATTTTAAATGCTTTGCGCGCGCATGATGATCGTTTTGATGCGACGATTAATAAGGCATCGCTGGGGCAAGATATCAGCAATGTGATTGAAATTATTGGGGTGACGCAAAGTAGTGAGTTACAGGCTGTGACAGCTGTTGTAGACAATCTTCCGGTTCGCTCACAACCTGCAAGATCGGGAATTGGAAGTCCTGAGCTAGATCTCCTTTTGACGGATCCAGGCGCGGGACAACTTTCTTTTGCAATGGATGAGCTTTCGCGTGCGATCATGGCAAAGATTGTCAAAAAATGCGGCACGCGTGATTATTGGGAAGATTGGGCAAGTAATATTGCGGAAATTGCCAAGAACCATATCACGCGCTTAACAGGACTGCTTGCAGCACCAGAGACGAAGGCACGTCAAGCCTTTGATCAGTTTTTAGCAGAACTGCGGGACGATTTAAACGATACCATCACAGAGGCTGATGCGGTTGAGATGTTGGCACAACATATTATCACGCGTCCTGTCTTTCAGGTGTTGTTTGAAGGCTATCAGTTTACGCGTGAGAACCCTGTCTCGCGTGCTATGCAACGGATGCTTGATGTGCTTGATGAGGAAAATCTTGATAAGGAATCCAAAGATCTTGAGAAATTTTATGCAAGTGTGAAATTACGCGCCAGTGGCATTACCGATCCAAAGGCAAAACAGAGATTAATTGTAGAGCTTTACGATAAATTTTTTCGTTATGCTTTTCCTCGTACGGTAGAAAAACTCGGCATTGTTTATACCCCCGTTGAGGTGGTGGATTTTATTCTGCACTCCGTCAATGATGTTTTAGAGAAAGAATTTGGCCAAACGCTTGGCTCATCGGGGGTGCATATCATGGACCCCTTTACCGGAACGGGCACCTTTATAACACGGCTTTTGCAATCAGGCTTGATTACACCAGAGGAGATGAAATACAAATATTGTCATGAAATTCATGCCAATGAGATGGTTCTCTTGGCTTATTATATTGCCGCCATTAATATTGAGACAACCTATCATGGTCTGATGGGGGGTGATTATGTTCCGTTCGAGGGAATTTGTCTGACCGATACATTTCAGCTCTATGAGCAAGATAAAGACCTGATAAGTGATTTGCTGGTGGCCAATAGCACCCGACGGGCACGTCAGAAGGAATTGGATATTCGTGTTATTGTTGGTAATCCCCCTTATTCTTTTGGGCAAAAAAGTGAAAATGACAATGCACAAAATATTGGTTATCCTAAACTGGACCGTCGCATTCGTGAAACCTATGCTACTCAATCCAAAGCGAGTAATCTTAATAGAGTTTACGACAGTTATATTCGTGCTATTCGCTGGGCAAGTGATCGCATAAAGAGTAGTGGTGTTATTGGTTTTGTGACAAATGCGAGTTTTATCAGTAGTCACTCTACGGATGGTTTACGAAAATGTTTGGTCGAGGAATTTAGCAGTCTTTATATCTTCCATTTGCGGGGAAATCAGCGGACCTCTGGAGAACTTTCTCGAAAAGAAGGGGGTAAAATTTTTGGTGCCGGAAGTCGAGCACCCATTGCTATTTCTATTCTGGTAAAAAATCCAGATGCACAGCAACATGGGAAAATATATTTTCATGACATTGGCGATTATCTCACGACAAAAGATAAACTCCGTGAGCTTCAGCGATTGGGCAGCGTTGATGGCGTCAAGCATGAATATGGATGGCAGACAATTACACCAGATGAGCATGGTGATTGGTTGGATCAACGTGATGAAAGTTTTGAAAAATTTCTAGCTTTAGGTGACAAGAAGGGTAGTGATAAAAAGCTTTTTGGAAATTTTTCACTTGGTATTTCAACTAGTCGTGATGCTTGGGCATATAATGCAAGTCGTGAAGCTTTAACAAAGAATATGAGCAATATGATTGCTTTTTATAATAGTGAAGTGGAGCGTTTTAATAGCGCTTATGGACATTCTAACCGTAAGGTGCGTACAAATGCTGTAAATGATTTTGTTAACACGGATGCGAGAAAGATTAGCTGGAGTAGTGGTCTTAAAGAAGAATTAATAAGAGGAAAAATTTCCGAATTTGAAAGTGATTGCGTAGTTCAGAGTCTTTATCGTCCTTTTACAAGGCAGTGGCTTTATTATAATCGCACTTTTAATGAGAGAGTATATCAAATGCCGCGTATTTTTCCTGTGGGGCAAGCGGTTGAAAATAGAGTGATACAAGTTACGGGCGTAGGTGTAAGTGATTTTTCTGTTCTTATGATTAAAGACTTACCTAATCTTAATGTGATGACTGCTAGTCAATGTTTTCCACGGTATGTTTATGAAGATGGTGCTTTAGAAGATAAAGAAGGGAATCAGGTTCATTTGTTTGCAAACCTTGCAGAGGAAAGCAAAAAAGCTGGTGTAGAGCGGCGTGATGCACTGACAGATGAAGGGCTAGCGCATTTTAAGGCAGCCTATCCTAGTGAAGTGATTACAAAGGATGATTTGTTTTATTATGTCTATGGCATTTTGCACTCTGAGGATTATCGTGCGCGTTATACGCATAATCTGTCTAAAGAATTGCCACGGATTCCAACGGTTAAAAAGGTAGAGGACTTTTGGGCTTTTGTAACGGCGGGTCGAAAGCTTGGTGATTTGCACATGAATTATGAAGAGGTTGAGCCCTATCCCGTGACCTATAAACAAGGGGCCCCAAGCACTTGGGTAATTTCTGATGAAAAGAGTTTCTATCGTGTTCAAGCGATGAAATTTGCAGGTAAGCGCGGTGCTGTTGATAAAAGTAGCGTGATTTACAATGCGAATATCACCATGCAAAATATTCCTCTTGAAGCTTATGATTATGTGGTCAATGGCAGGTCTGCTCTTGAATGGGTAATGGAGCGACAGATTGTCAAAACGGATAAAGCGAGCGGCATTGTGAATGATGCCAACCGTTATGCTGTTGAGACGGTGGATAATCCAGCCTATCCTTTAGAATTGTTTCAACGGGTTATTACCGTAAGCTTAGAAACCATGAAAATTGTGCGCAGTCTTCCAAAGTTAGAAGTGCGAGAAACTGAAAAGGTTACGTTATCCATTGTGCGGTAAAATAGTGTCGAGTTCTAACAAGATGGAACTCTCATATATTTTTGCCAACTCGTGGGTGTAGCGATAAGCCCTTGGAGTTTGCGATGGTCTATAAGGGGGGCATGTTTTTCTTAATGGGGTACGCCTCTCACGTAAAACAGAGCGCCACCCAGTTGCTAATTTACGGGTTTGTTTTAAGAGACATTTCTTAAAGCATGTCACACACCTATTTCACGGCGTCGACCATGAATGGTATAATGGTAAAGCCCCCCTGGAATAATATAAAATCCATTGAGCACCCCCCCATTTTTACGTTTGTGAAGTAACAAGCCGACATCATCACACACTCGTGCCAGCCCTAGAATGTTGCGATAAGCCCTTGATTCATAAGAGGCATTTTTAGTCCTTTCTTTAACAGTTTTTATCCACATACCAGCCCCGCTTATCACGTGTAAGCAAGAGATTTTGATTGATGCAAGATAAACAAGTCTGAAATAAGAAAATCTTACGTTATTCGGATTTCTAATTCAATATTAGAAACACTAGATTATTATTATAAATTAATATCTTATATAAGATTCGGGGGAGATGTCCACGTTATTGTTTTATGACTTGATTGTATATCTGTTGGTTGAGAGCCGTATAGTCTAATACAGTTTTTAATGATTTTAGTGTTTTTTCTTGTGGTTATTTAGGATGATGAGCAATGTGAAGTCATAGCATTGGAAAGTCAACAAATAGAGCGAGCGTTTTAATGTTTAGAATATCGTTACAGTCATCATGTGGCTAGTGTGGATAGTGTATATTTGTGGAAAAGTGATCACGTAAGAAATATAAAAATTGAGGGAATAGTTGACTGGATTAAGCCTAAAGTAAGGTTCTTGAGGGGGGCGGGCAGTAGAGTGTGGATAAAAAGATTTAAAGTCATAAAGAGAAAGGCTAGGGGGGGTGAAAGCTCAGGGGGAAAGATTAAGGGGGAAAGATTAGGGGGATTGAAAGTACAGAGGAAAAGGCCAAGGCGACACGATCAGAAGGCTGTTCTAATGTAGACTTGGAGCGTTTTAATATATTGCAAGAGAAGAATGCGCATTTGATTGATCTGTTGTATTGTACTTTCAGCTTTGCTCTTTTTCACAGGATAAGCAATGAAATGGATATCAGGCATGAGATATTTAAGCTCACGCATCGAGCGCCATATGTGGTAGTCATGGGTAACAATATAAAGGGTTTTATAATGGTGTTTTTTTATCCAAGCGGCGCTTTCTTCAGCATTGCCTCTGGTGTTAATTGCTTGATGCCCAATGTCAATACAACAAGAGACAAGCCGTGGGCTAATATGCATGTTATGCATAAAACCCCTTAGATTGGTTGAGGTGTTAACACCACTGATGAGGAGCCGTGAACCGAGCCCCTTTTGTAAGAGATGAAGTCCTATCTCTATCCGATTTTCTCCGCCTGTAAGCACAATGATGGCATCGGCTTTGGGCAGAGGGGTTGGTGGGGAAAGCCGTTCTGTTTTTTCAGAAAAAATAATAAAACCACCCCAAAAAATGAAGACAATGACAGCAAGAGTAAGGGTTGTGGGTGGAAAATAGCGAAATAAGCAGCCGAGAGACCAATTATAATGAGGCCGTTTTGCAACAGGATGGTCTAAATCGTTTTGCGTTGATGAGTTAGAGCTGCGAGTCATAAATTAAAATAAACCATTTTCACATTGATCGATTTTTTTCAGTTGCGTTAAAATAGTCATGCGGTTTGTAAGAGTGGTGAGAAAAGAAACGGAAATAATAAGGAGAATGATTTTTCCATAAGGAATGGAATTTATGGAAATATGTCCAAACAAAGCCGTTATTTGGCTGGCTTCTGCTCTCCCCAAGTTATAATTTGTCCAGAAGCAAAAGGCTGAAAACAAAAATATGCTTGTAAGACCACCATATAAGGCTCCACGCAGCGCAGTTTTAAAAAAATGCCAATCAAATTGGCGTGCAATGAAAAGGGTTTCAGTACCAAGGAAATATAACACATTGATAATATGGGCATTTTCTGCCAATGCATTGCGGGTGGCAAAAATGATGGTGAGGATAAGAGAGCCTAAAACCAATGCTAAAATTGAAAAACCAATGAAAACTGTGGTGTATGCCATGGTTGCAAAACGATGGACCCAAACACGGTGATCGTCAAATTGACCGCCTGGAATTTGAGTTTTAATGGCGTGATTGATAGCAGCAAAATTGATTTTTTCATTCTCTTTTAGGGTAACAATGATAAGGCGGGGAAGGGGCAATTCATTCAAATTAAAACCGGTTCCAAGCCATGGCTCCAGTAACTTTTCCGTGGCTATTTGGTCAACTATTTTTGCATCTTCTACACCGGAAAAGGTTTTAACCAATTGTACAGCATCATGAAGCGCTTTATTGATATCAACATTATCAATGGGGCGTATTTGTATTGTTGCTTCATAGCTAATCTGATTGCTCCAATTTTTGGCAGAACGCTGAACTAAATCAACACCAATTAAGGTGAGGCTTGAGAGAAATGTCATAATAGCAATTACAGCAACCAATGCTTTTCCAGAAATATTGTTACTGGGAATAATCGCTGTTGTGTTTTTTTTATTGTTGGTAAAAATGGGAAAAGCTTTATTCATGAATCGTCATCCGTCCATTATGGAGAAGCATACGCCGTGCTGCAACTTGTTCCATTAAAGCGATATCATGGGTGGCAATAATAACAGCGGTTCCAAAACGATTTAATTCAATAAACAAACGCAGAAGGCGCTTTGCCAAGGGCGGATCAACATTTCCTGTTGGTTCATCTGCAAGTAGAATTTCGGGTTGATCGATAAGCGCACGGGCAATGGCGACCCTTTGTTTTTCTCCACCGGAAAGAACCGGTGGTAAAACATGAATATGATCTCCAAGACCGACCCAACAGAGGAGATCTTCTACTTCACTGCGATAGGTTGCTTCTTCTTGTCCTTTAATGCGTAAAGGTAAGGAAACATTTTCATAAGTGGTCATGTGGTCGAGCAAACGAAAATCTTGAAAAACCACACCGATACGTTGTCGTAGCGCAGGAAGTTCTTGTCGTTTAAGCAATGCTGTATCTGTTCCAAATAAATCAATATGACCGCGGGTGGGTTTGAGCGCCAAAAACATCAGACGCATTAAAGATGTTTTCCCTGCTCCAGAGGCACCAGTGAGAAATTGAAATGATCCAGCAGGAATATGAAAGCTAATATCACGAAGGACTTCAGGGCCCATTCCATAGCGCAGACCGACATTTTCAAAATGAATCACTTTTTATTATTACTCCTGATCTTATATTGCATACTGCATCATTTATTTTAATTTATTCTAAAAGTTCCTGCTTTCTTTCATCACGTTAAACTTTTGTTGTAAGCTTATTCATTTTAGATTTTATGGTTTCTTCTGTGCTTTTGTTATCGATCAATATTCTTGCTCAAGAATATCATCACTTATACTTGCTATTTTTCCCTTTGTTTATAATTTTAGCAGGAATTTCAAAGTGATTCTAGCATAAACATCAGAATTATCTTTCCTTCTTGCTTAGAGTCTTTGTTTTGTATTACGTGGGCATTAAACGATTCAAAAAGGTTCTGTTGCTCTTTTTATCTCACTTTCTTGTTCGTATTTACTTTCCAATTCTGGCCTATTCTAATTTGAAAGGTTTTTCTTTGTTATGAATAAATGCGTTTATTGTTAGAATTATTGAGACTCTTGTAAATTATTTTCTTAATTCTCATTGGTGGTTTTCATAACAATGCGGAGATATTTTAGCAAAAAAACAAAAACCACCATGATTTGTAGTAAAGTTTGGTTTTTTAATCTTGTCGGTTAGCAATCAGCTCTTCAACAACTTGTGGTTCTGCAAGGGTTGAAATATCTCCAAGATTATCAAAATCGTTTTCAGCAATTTTTCGTAAAATACGTCTCATGATTTTTCCTGATCGCGTTTTAGGAAGCTGTGGAGCAAACTGAACTTTATCCAATATGGCAATGGAGCCTATTTCCTTTCTGACATGTTTTATAAGGTTGTTTTCCAATTCTTCACTTGGGGTTATTCCTTCCATGAGCGTAATAAAACTATAAATGCCTTGTCCTTTAATGGGATGAGGGTAACCCACAATAGCGGCTTCTGATACGGCAGGATGAGAAACAAGAGCTGATTCAATTTCAGCGGTTCCTAACCTATGTCCAGAGACATTGAGAATGTCATCAACCCGTCCTGTAATCCAGTAATAGCCATCACTATCACGTCTACAGCCATCACCTGAAAAATATTTTCCTTTATAGGGTGAAAAATAAGTTTGAATAAAGCGTTCATGATTCTTATAAAGCGTGCGCATTTGTCCGGGCCAAGAATCACTGATGCAAAGATAGCCTTCTGCTTCCCCTTCTAAAACATTGCCTTGTGTGTCAACAATTTGGGGTTGAACACCAAAAAAAGGACGTGTGGCTGATCCTGCTTTGAGCGGTATTGCACCGGGTAAAGGGGTAATCATATGTCCCCCTGTTTCTGTTTGCCACCATGTATCGAGAATTGGACAACGGTCATTTCCAACCGTATGATAAAACCATTCCCATGCCTCTGGGTTAATCGGTTCTCCCACAGTCCCCAAAAGACGCAAGGATGTTCTTTTTGAGCGTTCAACAAATGAATTTCCTGCTCCCATTAAAGACCGGATAGCTGTTGGGGCGGTATAAAGCGTATTGACTTGGTGTTTATCGACAATGTCCCAAAATCTTCCCTTATCAGGAAAGGTTGGGGTGCCTTCAAATATTAAAGTGGTCGCACCGTTGCATAAAGGTCCATAAACTAAGTAAGAATGACCTGTAATCCAGCCAATATCAGCTGTACACCAGTAAACTTCATCTGGATGATAATCAAAAACATATTGATGGGTCATTGATGCATAGACAAGATAACCTGCGGTGGTATGCAAAACACCCTTCGGTTTGCCGGTTGAGCCTGAAGTATAAAGAATAAAAAGCGGATCTTCAGCATTCATGGGTTCTACTGGACAGTCTGTTTTGGCATGCGTTATCTCTTCATGATACCAAAAGTCACGTCCTTCTACCCATTGAATGGGACCACAAGTTCGCCGTATAACCATGACTTGGTTTACATGCAGGTTTTCGCGCGCTGCTATCTCAATAGCATGATCAACAGTGTCCTTTAAGTTGATTTGTTTGCCACCACGCAAGCCTTGATCAGCAGTAATAATGAAGGTTGATTCACAGTCAACAAGGCGTCCTGCTATGGCTTCAGCAGAAAAGCCAGCAAAAATTACCGAATGAACAGCACCAATGCGAGCACAAGCGAGCATAGCATAGGCTGCTTCGGGAATCATGGGAAGATAAATGGTTACTTTATCGCCTTTCTTAATGCCATGGCTTTTCAAAAGATTGGCAAAACGACAGACATGTTCATAAAGTTCGTTATAGGTTATTTTTTTATCATGATAGGGGTTATCCCCTTCCCAAATGAGTGCAATGTGGTCGCCATGGGTTTTTAGGTGGCGATCAATACAATTATAGGAAACATTTGTTATCCCATCCTCGTACCATTGAATCGATACATCTCCATTAAAAGAAGTATTTTTTACTTTTGTAAAAGGTTTAAACCATTCAATGCGTTGACCATGTTTTGCCCAGAAACTTTCTGGATCATTGATGCTTTCTTGATACCATTTTTGATAAGTTTCTTCATCGAGCAAAGTATTTTTTTTAATACTATCGGATATTGGATAAATCTTTTCAGTCATGTTTCCCTCTTTATATTGTTGGGAAAATCTGCCTTTGTGTTTTTTTTATTGTTATATTTTTGGCAGCGTTTTCTCAAAAGCTTTTCATTGTGAGGTTAGATTAAAGGACAAAGATTGGAATAGTCAATTTTTAAAATCTAATGTGATCCTATTGAAGAAAGCTTTTATGCTCATTTAGGATGTGCAAATGCGGCTAAACCTATTGTCTTATAGCGTTTTTTTAAGCGTATAAAAAATGAGCGTTTTTTAATAGCTTTAAAAAAAGGGAGATGAAGATACTTTACCGGTTGTTGCTTTGAATATTTTTTCTCATTTCTGTTGCTTTTGGCTTGTTTGTAGAGTTTTCAATGGGAATTTGTACGGAGGGGGGAGGAATTTATATGAAGAGAAATGGTTTTATACAGGGCGGCTTCCAAATAAAGCAGAGCCGATGCGAAGCACATTCGAGCCAAATTGTAGAGCGGTTTTGAAGTCACTGGACATACCCATGGAAAGCTTTGGAAGACCGGCTTGTTTTGCCAACTTTGCTAACAGTGCAAAATAAGGACCGGGGTTTTCGTCGACAGGGGGGATAGCCATAAGACCGATAATAGCAAGCCCATAGGTGTTTTTGCATTGAGAAACAAAAGGAATGACTTCTTGTGGGGCAACACCACTTTTTTGCGGCTCTAAGCCAATGTTGACCTGAACATAGCAGGGCAGATGTTTTTGTTGTTTTTGCATTTCTTCTGCCAAAATTTTGGCTATTTTTTCACGATCAACCGTTTGAATGACATCAAAAATTTTAACAGCTTCAGCGGCTTTATTGGATTGTAGAGGTCCGATGAGATGAAGTTTAATATTTTCAAACTGTTGACGTAACCCAAGCCATTTTGTAGCTGCTTCTTGCACACGGTTTTCTGCAAATTGAGTGTGACCGGCTTGCAAAAGGGGATGTATATCAGCAGCAGAAACAGTTTTCGAAACAGCAATCAGTTCAATTTCTTCTACGGGACGTTGTATTTCTTGGCATGTTGCTGCAATGTCTTTTTTAAGGTTTTGCCATGCTTCAATGCTAGGGGCTTGGGGGATTATGTGTGTATTCATATTTTTATGCTTTGCCGTTTTTGTTTAATTTTTATTCAAGGGTTGGTTGTTTTTATAAAATACTTAGGGAAATATTTCATGAAAATGTTGACGATGAGGTTAATCCATGGTCAAGCATAATAAAACAAGTTTTTTGGTTCAGTTTTATTAAAAGAGTATAATGGGAATGACAGTCGAACATTATAAGTTAGGTGAGCGCTATAATCCACGGGCGAGAGAAAAAAAATGGCAAGAAATTTGGGATGAGAACAAAATTTTTCAGACTGTGGGGGAAGATGGTCGTGAAAAATATTATGTTTTAGAAATGTTTCCTTACCCTTCGGGGCGTATTCATATGGGGCATGTACGCAATTATGCCATGGGGGATGTGGTTGCGCGCTATAAACGCGCAAAGGGGTTTAATGTGCTTCATCCTATGGGCTGGGATGCTTTTGGTATGCCGGCTGAAAATGCAGCTTTGCAAAGTAAAGTGCACCCTAAAACTTGGACCTATGAAAATATTGCGGTGATGCGTGGGCAATTAAAGCAATTAGGGCTTTCTCTGGATTGGACACGTGAATTTGCAACCTGTGATGTGGACTATTACCACCGCCAACAAATGTTGTTTCTTGATTTCTATCAAAAGGGGTTGGTGGCACGTAAAGTGGCTAAGGTCAATTGGGATCCCGTTGATCATACTGTTTTGGCCAATGAACAGGTTGTTGATGGACGGGGGTGGCGTTCTGGGGCGTTGGTTGAACAACGGGAATTAACCCAGTGGTTTTTCAAAATTAGTGATTTTAGTGAAGATTTACTAGCAGGGCTTGAAGAACTGGATCAATGGCCAGAAAAAGTTCGCACGATGCAAAAAAATTGGATCGGGAAATCCCAAGGTTTGCTGATTCGTTGGGCTTTAAAGTCAACTGATGACGCTAGGAATTCTGATGATGCCAAGGATGCTGATGATATTTGTAAGGCATTTGACGAGGTTGTGTGTTATTCAACACGTCCTGATACCCTGTTTGGTGCTTCTTTTTTAGCACTGTCTGTTGATCATTCTATTGCTCAAGCTTTGGCAAAAAAAGACAAGGCATTAGAGGTTTTTATTGAGAGTTGTCGGAGCGGAGCAACAACAACAGCGGCACTTGAAACGGCTGAAAAGCAAGGATTTCTTACTCCTCTTGTGGCGGTTCATCCTTTTGATGTGGCGGTACATATTCCCGTTTATATCGCTAATTTTGTGCTGATGGATTATGGAACGGGGGTTGTTTTTGGTTGTCCAGCCCATGATCAGAGAGATTTCGATTTTGCGCGTAAATATGATCTTCCGATAAAACCAGTGGTTTTGCCTTTCGGGGTTGAAAAAGAAGATTTTGTCATTACTGAAACGCCTTATGTTGGTGATGGGGTGATGATTAACTCCCACTTTTTGGATGGTTTGACACCCCAACAAGCCTTTGAAGAAGCAGCCAAAAGGCTTGGAGAGCAAATGCTTAATGGGCAACCACAGGGAGAAAAAACGGTGCAATTTCGATTGCGTGATTGGGGAATTTCGCGTCAACGTTATTGGGGATGTCCCATTCCGGTGATCCATTGTACAACGTGTGGCGTTGTGCCTGTACCACGGGCTGATTTACCGGTTGTGTTGCCGGATGATGTGACTTTTGATCAACCGGGTAATCCTCTTGCGCGGCATGAAAGGTGGCAGAATGTTGCTTGTCCTTCCTGTGGAAAACCTGCCAAACGTGAAACCGATACCATGGATACATTTGTTGACTCTTCTTGGTATTATGCACGCTTTACCGCTCCTTTTGCTTCAGAACCTGTTGAGAAACAAGCAACGGCTGAATGGTTGCCTGTGCAACAATATATTGGTGGCATTGAACATGCCATTTTGCATCTTCTTTATGCGCGCTTTTTTATGCGTGCTATGAAATTGGTTGGTCATGTGAGTGTGGATGAGCCTTTTAAAGGGCTGTTTACCCAAGGGATGGTGGTGCATGAAACCTATCGCGATGATCAAGGGTGGGTTTCTCCAGCAGAAATTTCAATTGTTGAAAAAGATGGAAAGCGCAAGGCGTATAAATTAACTGATCAAAGTGAAGTGACGATTGGTTTGATTGAAAAAATGTCCAAATCAAAAAAGAATGTCGTTGATCCGGATGATATTATTGCCTCCTATGGCGCTGATACGGTGCGTTGGTTTGTGTTGTCAGATTCACCGCCTGAGCGAGATGTTATCTGGACAGAATCGGGTGTTGAAGGGGCGCATCGTTTTGTACAGCGTGTTTGGCGCCATGTGGCTTTGAGTGCTTCTGTTTTAAAGGATGTGGTCCCTTGTGCAGGACATCAGGGGGCGGCGTTGGAACTGTCAAAGGTTGCACATCGTACGCTCCATGCTGTCGAAGATGATTTAGAAAAATTTGCTTTTAATCGCGCTATTGCACGTCTTTATGAATTCTTGAATATTATGGCACCTTTGTTAAATAAGGTGGCAGATGTTGAGGATGAAATGAAAGCTTCTCTCCGTCAAGCTATGGATTTTTTCCTGGCCATGATTGCACCGATCATGCCGCATTTAGCTGAAGAATGCCATGCTGCTTTAGGAGAAAAAACTTTAATGTCTGCGCTTGCTTGGCCCATGTATGATCCCGCATTAATTGTTGAAGAAAACTATACTTTGCCGGTACAAATTAATGGTAAAAAACGTGGTGAGGTGAGGGTTGCAGCAACAGCGAGTGAAATGATGATTAAAGAAGCGGTTTTGGCTTTAGATTTCGTACAGACACAGCTGGGTGAAAAGCCTATGAAAAAAATCATTATTGTTCCACAAAGGATTGTGAATGTCGTTTTTTAAAAGTTTTCTGCTGGTGAGTGGTGCTGGTTTATTGACTCTTTTATATGGATGCAAAGTTGAACCACTCTACCGTCAAGAGTCGCAGAGTTTAAGGACCATGAATTCTGCTGCTTATCAAGATTCTCTTTCTGGTCATCCTTCTGAGCAAGTTTCTTTGGGGCTTTCAGAAAAGCTTGCCTCTATTATTGTGGAGGAGCCTTCGGATCGTTTTGGACAAATGGTGCGCAACCATCTCCTGTTTCTTTTGTATGGAAAGGGTGGCAAACCTTTAACTCCGGCTTATCGATTGGCATTGCAGATCTCTGTCTTTACAAGAGAATCAATGCAAATAGAGGTTGATTTTGAGAAGAAGAGAAAGGGACGACCTTCTGTTGGAACTGTTATGAGCAAAGCTTCCTATACCTTGCAGGATATGAAAAATAGGTCTGTTGCACAAGGAACAGCAATCATGAATGCATCTTTTGAACGGCTTCGTCAAGAATATGCAACGATGCAAGCAGAAGAAGATGCAAAAAAGCGTGTGGCAGAAGAGTTAGCAGAACAGATTTTTTTATTACTTGCAAAAGATCTTTCTCATAAAACGCTTAGCCATTAAGCAATATTTTGTCCTGTCTTTTTCCAATCATCGAGGAATATTTGCAATCCTTTATCGGTAAGAGGATGTTTGACCAATGCTTTTAAGATTGTGGGTGGAACTGTTGCAACGTCAGCACCGCTTAAGGCTGCTTCTTTGACATGATTAACGGTGCGGATTGAAGCGGCTAAGATTTGTGTTTTAAAGTTATAGTTATCATAAATTGTGCGAATTTCATGGAGGAGCTCACTGCCATTGATCCCGCAATCATCGAGTCTCCCGATAAAAGGTGAAACAAATGTTGCACCTGCTTTGGCAGCCAGTAAGGCTTGATTGGCAGAAAAACAAAGGGTGAGATTTGTCTTGAATCCTTCTGCTGTAAGGGCTTTACAAGCTTTTAATCCATCAAGTGTTAAAGGAAGCTTGATACAAATGTTGTCAGCAATCTTTGCTAAAACAGCTGCTTCTTTCATGATGTTTGCAAATTCTGTTGCGGCAACTTCAGCAGAAACAGGTCCGCTCACGAGAGAACAAATTTCTTTTGTCACTTCAAGAATATTACGTCCTGATTTGAGGATAAGAGAGGGATTGGTGGTCACACCATCAACAAGGCCTAAATTCTGTAATTCTCGTATTTCTTCAATATTGGCGCTGTCCACAAAAAATTTCATCTCTCACCTTTTCTCTTTGGCTTTTTTATTCAAAGCTTTTCACGTTTTATTTCACTGCTGTTATGCGCTATTGTTGAATATAAAAGCAAGAGCAAGAATTTAATATAAAGAATAAGAATGCTCTCGTGTTTATCATGCATCCGCTTTCTGTAAGGGAAGATCGCGTGTCAGTGAATGGATTTTTGTGTCATGCAATACAGTTATGTGTTTTACGCATGAAGTTTTTATGTTCAAAGAATTTATTTATAACGAAAAAATTCTCGTATTGAGCCGTTTTTATGACGATATGTAAAATAATTTATCTTTATAAATCAATCTATTGAGAATAAGTTGAGCGTTGAGCTGGAAAAAATAAAAATGTATATGTTGGGTATGAAGTCACATTATGGGATCGCTAAGGAGCGCAGTGATAATAGTAATAATGTTGTGTGGAATGCTTAATGGCGCTGGATTTTAATTGGCACAGAAGAATGGCGCTGTTTTTTTGTTATAAAGGTAATGGTGTATTAATTGTTGGTGTTTTGGTGATGGAATGCGTATTAAACGAGAATTCTTATGGGAAGTTTGTTGTGAAAGGGTGAGTGATTTAAATTGCGCAATGAATTTTATAAGAGTGTTTAAAGATTAAGGTGTAGACTTGTTGGTGTCCAAGAGGATCGTAGACAAGATGATCTTAGATAAGATTTGTCGCTGAAATCGAAAGAATAAGGGGGGTGGATTGGTTAAAGGGGTGAATTCAAACATGATAGAGGAAAAGGTGGTCTCAGTATTGGTTCCTCTTCCTGTTGCGCATGCTTATAGCTATAAAGTTCCGTCTTCTATGGAGGTAGAAATTGGTTCTTTTGTTCGGGTTCCGGTGATGGGGCGTGAGCTTTGCGGTTTTGTTGTGGATGTTGGAGAGGGGGCAACGGATGGACAACGGGCCGCTTTGGTGGCGCGCGAAAAATTACGCTCTCTTTTACATGTTTTTGATTGTCCCCCCTTAAAGGCAGAAATGATTGCATTTTTGCGGTTTGTTAGTCGTTATACAATGACGCCTTTTGGTCTTGTTGCACGATTGGTTTTGTCTGTACCGGCTGCTTTAGAGCCGGAAGCGCAGATGTTGGGATTGCGCTATTGTGGGGGAGAGGTGGAACGTCTCACACCAGCGCGGTCACGGGTTTTGGAATTGGTGCGTGGTGAGAAGATATGGACACGTTCTGGTCTTGCGCATGCGGCTGGAACTTCTGTTTCTGTGGTTGAAGGTTTAAAAGCGCTAGGAATTTTTGAAGATGTTAAGATTCCTGCTCCTGATCTTGTGGGCATGCCTGATCCTGATTTTTGTCCTCCTCAGTTGCAGGGTGTACAAAATGAAGCAGCAACATTGTTGCGGAAAGGTGTTTTATCTTCTCAATTTCAAGTTTTTCTGCTTGATGGTGTGACGGGTTCTGGAAAGACAGAAGTTTATTTTGAAGCGGTTGCGCAAGCCTTCAAAGGGGGGCGCCAAGTTTTAATTTTATTGCCAGAAATTGCTTTAACACAGCAATTTTTAGATCGTTTTTATGCACGTTTTGGAGCGGCAGCAGCAGAATGGCATTCCGATTTGACACCACGTCGTAGAGAACGTGTCTGGCGACAAGTTGCAGAAGGGCGGGTGCGTGTCGTTGCGGGGGCGCGTTCAGCGCTTTTTCTTCCCTTTCATGAACTGGGTCTGATTGTGGTTGATGAAGAACATGATAGCGCTTATAAACAAGAAGAGCGCATTTTTTATCATGCGCGTGATATGGCTGTTGCTCGTGGCTTTTTTGAGCATTTTCCTGTTATTTTATCTTCAGCAACACCGTCGATTGAAAGCCAAGCCAATGTTTTAAAAGGGCGTTACCAAAAGGTGCATTTACCTTCCCGTTTTAAAGAAGTCGCTCTTCCACAGTTGCGGGTCATTGATATGCGTCAAGGAGGGGTGCAAAAGGGGCGCTTTATTTCTTTTACCCTTGAAAAGGCTTTAAAACAAACGCTTGAGAAAGGTGAGCAGGCGCTGCTTTTTCTTAATCGCCGTGGCTATGCCCCTTTAACCTTGTGCCGTGTTTGTGGACATCGTTTTCATTGTAGCGATTGTTCAAGTTGGTTGGTCGAACATCGTGCGCAAGGGCAACTAAAATGTCATCATTGTGGCTATCATCAACCCATTCCAGAAGCCTGTCCTGAATGCGGAACATTAGACCATCTCGTGGCTTGTGGACCGGGGGTGGAAAGAATTGCAGAAGAAACACAAATGCTTTTTCCAAAAGCGCGATCATTGATTCTTTCCACAGATCTTAAAGGTGGCGTTGGGCAGTTGCGAAGCGAATTGCAAGCTATTGCCAATGGTGATGTCGATATTATTATTGGAACGCAGTTGGTCGCTAAAGGACATCATTTTCCAAAACTCTCTCTGGTGGGGGTTATTGATGCTGATCTTGGTCTTGCTAATGGCGATTTACGGGCAAGTGAACGGACTTTCCAGTTGCTTTCTCAAGTGACCGGAAGAGCAGGACGAGAAGGATTGGAAAGTTTAGGATTCTTGCAAACCTATCAACCCGATCATCCGGTTATAAAAGCTTTGCTTTCATGCCAACCAGAAGATTTTTATAGGCGTGAGATTGCAGCACGTCAGCATTATCATTTGCCCCCCTATGGGCGTCTTGCCTCTTTGATTGTGTCAGCCCAACAGCGTCAAGCTGCAGAACATTATGCACGGGCACTACGTCAAGCAGCACCACGGGAAAAAAATATCTCGGTTATGGGCCCCGCAGAGGCTCCTCTCGCTTTGGTTCGAGGGCGTTATCGTTTTCGGCTTTTACTCCAAGGGCCGCGCTCTTTTGATATACAAGGGTTTATTCGTGCCATGCTGAGCAATACCTCAAAAATGCCCAGTTCTGTCCGAGTTCAAATTGATATCGATCCGCAAAGCTTTTTTTAAAAATCAAGCTTCTCTCTCAAGTGACGGAAAGAGTAATGAATGTGGGATTGGAAAGTTTAGGATTATGGCAAACCTATCAACCCCAAATCTATCAACAGGGGTATCCGATCGTAAAAGCTTTGCTTTCATGTTAACCAGAAGACTTTTATACGCGTGGGATTGTATGGAGCACGTCAGCATTATCATTTGCTTCACGGGCATCTTGCCTCTTTGATTGTGGCTTCTAAGTTAGTAACGCCCAAGCCGCAGAGTATTATGCGTGTGCATTGCGTCAAGCTTGTGCAATGGAAAAAATATCTCGGTTATGGGATCCGCAGAGGCCCCTCCCTTATTAGAACAATATATTGATTTATTAAGAGTTTTTACTTTTTGCACGTTACAGACGGGGAGCTCGTGTGGCGTGAAACTATCCAAGAAAGGCATGTCTCCTATGAACCCTCTCAAGTATCAAGAGCTTTTCAATATTGAGACAGTGTGTGAAGGTGTTGGGTTGCTTCCACAGTCGCTTTTCGCTGAAGCTCTTGTGGAAGAAGGGTGATCTTTAAAGACAAACCGTTTTTAGGAGCGACAAAAGCGTTTGAAGCAAAATTAAAGAGTGTGAATTTTTTTCACAGAATGTCAAAAAGAGGTACAAAAAAAACCTTGGTGCCGGCGTGGGGATCTAAAAAAAATCCTTTTCAAAAATATTTTGAATATTTTATTTAAAATTTTTAAAAAGCAGTGATTTGTGGTGTTGCGAGTCGGCTATGTCTATGCTAGAAACCGAATGGTTTTTGTTCTAGGTTTTAAGAAGAAGATTCTTAAGATTGAGAATGTCTGTTTCATTATCATCTGATAACTATCAGAGAGTCGCTCAAGGGAAAGAGGCGGTATTTCGTGTCAGATTCATTTTCTCTCATACCGCTGCCGTTGGTAGATCAACGCTATGCGCAAGCGCTTTTTAATTGCGTTCAAGAAGCAGGAAACGTTGAAAAAGTTGAAAAGGCAGTGGAAGATTTTTTGCTTGTCTTAGAGCAAAATGAAGATTTAAAATACTTTGTGCTCAGTCCATTCTTTTCAGTAAAAGAGCAAATTAAGGTGATGCAATCTGTTTGTGAAAACATCAAATTTGCTGATAAAGAAGCAGGGCAGATTGTTGGTAACTTTTTACGTGTTATTGCAGCAAACCGTAGACTGAGTGCCGTATTTGGTATTTTACATGCTTTTCAGCGTTGTGTTGCACGTGCTCGTAAGCAAGTTACGGCACAAATTATTTCTGCGCGCCCACTGAATTCTCAACAAAAACAAGAGTTGTGTAAAACTTTGGAAGATGTCGTTGGGGGAAAAGTTTTGCTACACATCATTGTAGATCCAACAATTCTTGGTGGATTAGTCGTTCGTGTTGGGGCGTTTCAAATTGATACGTCTCTTCTAACAAAATTGTCTTCGCTTAAGCTTGCATTGAAAAAAGAGGTCAGCTGATGGATATTAGACCATCTGAAATTTCAAAAATTCTAAAAGAGCAAATCAAAAACTTTGACCAAAAGGCTGAGGTTTCAGAAATTGGTTGGGTTCTCTCTGTAGGGGATGGTATTGCTCGCGTTTATGGTTTGGATAATGTTCAAGCTGGGGAAATGGTTGCTTTTCCAAATGGTGTGCGCGGGATGGCACTCAATTTGGAAGTTGATAATGTCGGTGTGGTTATTTTTGGCTCAGATCGCGAGATTCGTGAAGGGGATTGTGTAAAGCGATTGGGCTCTATTGTCGATGTCCCTGTAGGACCAGCTTTGCTCGGCCGTGTGGTTGATGCCCTTGGAAATCCTATAGATGGGAAAGGACCTCTTAAGGCAACAGAGCGTCGTCGTGTTGACGTTAAGGCGCCAGGGATTATTCCGCGTCAGTCTGTGCATGAACCCATGTCGACCGGATTAAAAGCCATTGATGCCCTCATTCCTATTGGACGGGGACAGCGTGAATTGGTGATTGGTGACCGCCAAACAGGAAAAACAGCAATTTTGCTCGATACATTTTTAAACCAAAAACCTTTTCATGAAAAAGGGGCTGGACGAGAGCAGGACAAAGTTTATTGTATTTATGTGGCGATCGGTCAAAAACGTTCAACTGTAGCACAATTTGTTAAAGTTTTAGAAGAGCGTGGAGCATTGGAATATTCCATTATCGTTGCGGCGACCGCTTCTGATCCTGCGCCATTGCAATTTATTGCACCTCTTGCGGGATGTGCTATGGGTGAATATTTCCGCGATAATGGGCAACATGCTTTGATCGGTTATGATGACTTGTCAAAACAAGCGGTGGCTTATCGTCAAATGTCTCTTTTGCTGCGTCGTCCACCAGGGCGTGAAGCTTATCCAGGAGATGTTTTCTATCTGCATTCGCGTCTTTTAGAACGGGCTGCGAAGTTAAATGCGGAAAATGGATCGGGATCGTTGACGGCTTTGCCGGTCATTGAAACGCAAGCTAATGATGTTTCGGCTTATATTCCTACAAATGTGATTTCGATTACAGATGGGCAAATTTTCTTAGAAACCAATTTGTTTTATCAAGGAATTCGTCCTGCGGTGAATGTTGGTCTTTCTGTGTCGCGTGTTGGCTCGTCAGCACAAATTAAGGCGATGAAGCAGGTGGCCGGCTCGATTAAAGGTGAATTGGCACAATATCGTGAAATGGCAGCTTTTGCGCAATTCGGCTCTGATTTGGATGCATCAACGCAGCGTCTGTTGAATCGTGGAGCACGTTTGACAGAGCTTTTGAAACAGCCGCAATTTTCTCCACTCAAAACAGAAGAACAGGTGGTGGTTATTTTTGCCGGTGTGAATGGCTATCTTGATTCTCTTGCCGTTTCTGATGTTGCGCGGTTTGAGCAAGGGCTTTTGGTGCTTTTGCGAAGTGATTATCAAGATCTTTTGCAAGCGATTGCTGAGCAAAAGCAGATAACAGATGAGCTGAAAGATAAGTTGATCACTGTTCTTAATACTTATGCGAAAAATTTTTCGTGATGAATTGATGGAATGCTTGAATGGCCTCACTAAAGGATCTTAGAGACCGTATCGCTTCGGTTAAAGCAACACAGAAAATTACCAAAGCTATGCAAATGGTTGCAGCAGCAAGGTTGTCTCGTGCGCAGGAAGCGGCGCAATCAGCGCGCCCTTATGCGAAGAGGATGGCTGATATTTTAACCAGTGTTGCTGCGGATGTGGATGGTGTTGATGCCCCTGCTCTTATGCGTGGTACGGGGCGCGATGATGTTCACCTCTTGGTGGTGTGTACTGCTGAGCGTGGTTTGTGTGGTGCTTTTAATGTGCAGATCGCTCGTCGTGCTCGTGAGCAGATTAAAGCGTTGTTGGCCGCTGGTAAAATTGTGAAAATTATCACTGTAGGTAAGAAGGGTGCGGATATTTTGTCGCGCGATTACAAAAGTTTGATGATTGATCACATTGATTTACATGCTGTAAAGCGCGTTGGTTTTGCAGAGGCGGTGATGATTAGTCAGCGTATTGTTGATTTGTTCAATGAAGGCGCTTTTGATGTTTGTACGCTGTTTTATTCTGAATTTGTTTCCGTGATTAATCAGCGTCCAACAGCTTTTGGCTTGATCCCAATGGTGGCTCCAAAAGCAGCTGTTGAGGCAATCGATAGTGGAGAGCAAACAGAGACGAGCAGAGGTGCTCAATCAACAGGTTTTGAGACGATTGTGTATGAGTATGAGCCTGATGCTGCTTCTCTTTTAGAAGCGCTTGTGCCTCGCAATCTTTCAGTGCAAATCTTTCGGGCGTTACTCGAAAATGTTGCGGGTGAAATGGGGGCAAAGATGACGGCTATGGACAATGCATCGCGCAATGCGGGTGAAATGATTAATAAATTGACGGTGGCTTATAATCGTCAACGTCAGGCACAGATTACGACAGAATTAATCGAAATTATTGCGGGCGCTGAAGCGCTGTAAATGGAAAAGGTAAGGATTAATGGCAAAAGCAGTAACCTCAAGCAAAGGAGCAGAAAAAGGTGAAAAAAAGAAACCAGCTGCTCGTTCTAGCGTGAAAAAAGACGCTTCGAAATCTCAAGTGGATGTAACGACTTCCTCTGCGCCTGCGCATCGTGCCGCTAAAGAGACGTTGGCGAAAAAGGAACCGGTGAAAAAAGAAGAGAGTACAAAAGGCGCTGTTGGTGAGATCAAGCAGGTTATTGGTGCTGTCGTTGATGTGCAATTTGAAGGGGCATTGCCAAATATTCTCAATGCTTTGGAAACAGAGAATTTAGGTCATCGCTTGGTGTTAGAAGTTGCACAGCATTTGGGTGAAAATACCGTACGTACGATTGCAATGGACACCACTGATGGTCTGATGCGGGGCCAAAAGGTTGTGGATACAGGCGCACAAATTCGTGTTCCTGTAGGAGAAGCAACGTTGGGACGTATTATGAATGTGATTGGAGAGCCGGTGGATAATGTAGGGCCAATCCCTGCGACCAAAACACGTTCTATTCACCAAGAGGCACCTGAATATGTTGAACAGTCGACCGTTTCAGAGATTCTGGTTACGGGTATTAAGGTCGTGGATTTGTTAGCTCCTTATTCGAAAGGGGGTAAAATTGGCTTGTTTGGTGGTGCTGGTGTTGGAAAAACCGTTCTCATTATGGAGCTTATAAACAATATTGCAAAGGCACATGGTGGTTATTCTGTCTTTGCTGGTGTGGGAGAACGGACGCGTGAAGGGAATGATCTTTATTACGAAATGATCGAAAGCCGCGTGAATGTGAATCCAAAAGAGAATAATGGTTCAACAGAAGGGTCAAAATGTGCACTTGTTTACGGGCAAATGAATGAACCACCAGGAGCGCGTGCACGTGTTGCTCTTTCAGGCTTGACCATTGCAGAAAGTTTCCGTGATGAAGGACAAGATGTTCTCTTCTTTGTGGATAATATTTTCCGTTTCACACAAGCAGGGGCTGAGGTGTCTGCTCTTTTAGGACGTATTCCTTCTGCTGTGGGCTATCAGCCTACTTTGGCAACGGATATGGGGGCTTTGCAAGAACGTATTACCAGTACAAAAACAGGCTCTATTACTTCTGTTCAGGCCATTTATGTTCCGGCCGATGACTTGACAGATCCGGCGCCGGCAACATCTTTTGCTCATTTGGATGCAACGACTGTTCTTTCGCGTTCTATTG
This sequence comes from Bartonella sp. SL320, assembly GCF_059687635.1. Classification (NCBI taxonomy): domain Bacteria; kingdom Pseudomonadati; phylum Pseudomonadota; class Alphaproteobacteria; order Hyphomicrobiales; family Bartonellaceae; genus Bartonella; species Bartonella sp. SL320. The sequence continues at coordinate 277,085 of NZ_CM185143.1, forward strand.
CCGAAAAGGGAATTTATCCAGCCGTGGATCCGCTTGATTCTTTCTCACGTATGTTGGATCCATTGATTGTGGGGGAAGAGCATTATACGGTTGCCTGTCAAGTGCAAACTATTTTGCAACGTTATAGAGCGCTTCAGGATATTATTGCTATTCTTGGAATGGATGAACTTTCTGAAGACGATAAATTGTTGGTAGGACGGGCGCGTAAAATTGAACGTTTCCTTTCGCAACCTTTCCATGTGGCGGAAGCCTTTACAGGTTCGCCAGGAAAACTTGTTCCTTTGGAAGACACAATAAAAGGCTTTAAAGGTCTTTGTGCAGGTGATTATGATGATTTGCCAGAGGCAGCTTTTTATATGGTTGGTTCAATTGATGAAGCTCTTGAAAAAGGAAAACGTCTCATGGCAGAGGCTTCTTAAATGAGAAGCTTCTTACTTGAGTTCTTACTTGAGGAAAAATTTGTCGTGAATATTTATCCTTAAATAAGGGCGAATTGTTAAAAAAGATAAGGTGTTAAAAAGGGCGGAGAGTCCTTCTATCGCGTACTGTGGAGACTGTTGTGGAAAACAATAGAGAAGAGCATTTTTTATTTGAGCTTGTATCGCCTGAAAAGATTGTGTTTTCAGAGCAGGTTGTGTCTGTTGTTCTTCCTTCAGCCTCAGGTTCTTTGACCGTTATGGCACATCATGCTCCATTGGTGGCAAGCATTGTGTTGGGGAGTGTTCGTGTTCACACTTCTGCAGGTGAAAAGCTCTTTGCTGTTTGCGGGGGTGTTGCCAATATTACCTTTTCGGGTTGTTCTTTATTGGTAGAGCGTGTTGTGGCTGTTGAGCATCTTTCTTTTGATGTCTTAGAACAGCAGATTTTGCAAGTTCAAGCGACATTAGAGGGGGGAGTGAGCGATGCGGATAATTCTAAAATCGAGACTTTTTTCCAGCAATTGTCAGCTGATGGTTCTGTATTGATAGAAGCGTAGCGAAAGTATATTAGGAAAAGGTGACATGAGCGGAAAAAAGAGTACGGTTGTGTCTGCTAAGAGAGGCGGAAAACCTTTTCCTCATCCTGGTCGTATTTTTGCGGGGCCTTTGCCGAAATGTTTTGTTTATATTTTTGCCTCTCTTATTTTGCAATGGGCTTATGGCTTAGGGGCTAATATTGTTCAGTCTAATATTGTCCATCTGACCGGTGACTTTCACGCAACTTTGGCCGAGACGACATGGTTGGTTGCCGCCTATATGGCACCAAATGTCAGTGTGGCGATTATGTTGATCAAAATCCGCTATCAATTTGGGTTGCGTGCTTTTGCTGAACTGTCAATCCTTGGCTTTGTTTTAGTTTGTGTATTGCAGCTTTTTGTGACCGATTTGCGTTCTGCGTTGATTATTCGCTTTTTTGCTGGGATTGCTGCTGCGCCTTTGGCTTCGCTTGCATTGCTTTATATGATGGAGGCTTTTGCGCCAGCAAAAAAGTTCACGGTTGGTCTTAGTTTGAATTATATGAATGCAGCTTTAGCGGCTCCTTTATCTCGTTTGATTTCACCTAATTTATTTGAAAATGGTGGTTTTTCTAGCCTTTCTGCTTTGGAAATGGGGCTGGTTCTCATCAGTTTGGTCTGTATCTATACTTTGCCTCTTACCCCTGTTGTTCGTAGCAAGGTTATTCAAAAGTTAGATTGGATAAGCTACGGTTTGATTGCTCTTGGTCTTGGTCTTAATGCCGTGATTATGTCTGTTGGCATATTGTATTGGTGGTATGAAGCACCATGGATTGGTTGGGGGTTCGCACTGGCTATTTTCTCGTTGGCTGTTGCTATTATGATTGAGCTTAATAGAGAAAAACCATTGATTGATTTGCGTTGGATTTTCAGTAAGGAAATGATTCAATCTGTTTTTATTTTATTGATTTTTCATGTTTTCTTATTGGAAAGATCCAATTTGCCCGTCGGTTTTTTTAATCTTTTCGGTTTGCTCAATCGTGAGATGGCTCCTATGTATCTTGCGGTAACGTTTGGGACTCTGTTAGGGGGGGCTGTTTGTGTGTTTTTTTTACGCGCAGGGCGTGAGGATTATTTTTATTTATTATCTTTGGGGTGCTTGGCACTTGGCGCTTATTTAGACAGTCGTGTCAATCATTTAACCCGTCCGCAAGACATGATGCTGAGCCAAGGGTTGGTGAGTTTTAGTTATGCACTTTTTTTGCCTCCTGCTCTTTGCAAGGGATTTGTGATAGCTGGAGAAAAAGGACCGCGTTACGTTTTGAGTTTTATTGCTGTTTTTTTGCTTACGCAAGTGACAGGAGGGCTGATGGGGTCGGCTTTTTTTGGCAGCCTGCAGGTTTATTTTGCTCATAAGAATTTTGAGTCTTTAACACAAAATATTGTTGTGACTGATCCGCTTATTTCTGGTGAGATGAATACTTTATTTTCACCTTCTTATGGTGCTTCTGTTCCTTATGGTTTGGGGAGTGAGCAAGGAACTTCTCTTTTGATAGAGAAATTTAAGTTAACAGCAAATATTTTTGCTTATGATGACGTTTTTCGGCTTTATTTTTATATTTCAATGGTTGTATTCGTTATTTTTCTTGTCACAATGGTTGTTAAGTCATGTTCTTTGAGGGCATTAGATAAAGTAGAGTAATGTTATGGAAGAGGGGTGCAAAAAATGATAAAAGCATTACGATCAAAAGCTACGGTTGTTGCATTCCTGTCAGGTATTACGGGTGTTTTGCTGATTTTGTGGGCTTGGAGACTTCCTCCTTTTGTGAGTAACATTCAAATAACAGATAATGCTTCCATTAAAGGTGATGTGACTTTAGTTAGTTCACAGATCTCTGGAGTGATCGCACGGATTTATGTGCAAGATTATCAACGCGTCGAAAAGGGAATGCTGCTCTTTGAGCTTGATGATTCTCTTTTTCGTCAGCAGCTTGCACGAGCACAGGCTGTTCTTGATTCAAAAAATGCAAAATTGGCCAGTATTGAGTTGCAAGCGCAGCTTTTGCAAGGTGAAATTAATACAGCAGAAGTCGAATTGGCGCGTTCTCGAGCGTTCTCCAATGTTGTTCCTGACAGTAAAAAGTTAGGCTTTGATGAGGCGACAAGTTCTGTTTCTCGTCCTGTTTCACAACTTTTGGCGGCGCTGGAAACAAAAAGACAATTGCAAAAACAATTAAATCTTGAACGGCAAAGTTTACAGTCAGAAGTTGCGGGCGCAAAGGTGGGGGTTGAGTTGGCAAAACTTAATCTCGATCATACAAAGATTTTATCGCCTCGAACAGGCTATATTGGATTGGTTGGTGCTAGGGTAGGGCAATATGTTATGCCGGGTACACAACTGCTTTCTGTCATTTCTGATGATATTTGGATTATTGCTAATTATAAAGAGACGCAACTTTCTCAGATGCGTGTGGGACAACCGGTTGTTTTTTCTGTTGATGCATTGAACAATAAAAAGTTAACAGGGCGCGTGGTTCGTTTTGCTCCAGCGACAGGTTCAGAGTTTTCATTGCTAAAAACGGATACGACAATTGGTAATTTTATCAAAATTGCGCAACGTATTTCAGTACGGATTGCTTTAGATCCCGGTCAAGAAGGGGTCGAAAAGCTCATTCCTGGGATGTCTGTGGTGACCTATGTGGATACTTCGCAGCGGGTTGATTCTGGAGGGTAAAATTTTGGGTTTTTTTAGTTTAATGTTTATACCATTTTCTTATAGTAAGTGGGTGTTCACTTTAGAAGATTTCGTTTGGTTTGTTATGGTCTATCTCTTAAAGCTTTTAAAACTCTCATTGGGCATGATGTAAAGGAATGTTTTTTTAATTTTTAGACTCATATCTTTCTAATCACTGCCATTTTTTTGAAATAACTTCAGCAGAAAGGGGGCGCGGGATGAATGGAAAACTGAAAGTTTTCTTGTCGTCTTTTACAACGCTGTCCTTTAAGCTGTGGTGATGTGAGGACAGTAGGTGAAACGACTCGATAAGAAATTGGGTGTTTAAAGACTGAGGGCTCAGAGGAATATTAAAGCAATATCGAGGACAGAGTTTTTTTGTTGCTTTTTACAATATCGTTCTTTGAGGCGTGGTGCTGTAAAGCGCATATGTGTGACAGAGGATATGTTGCTGCAAAGCTGGATGATAGACTGGTGGGATGAAAAATTTATTCTTTTTGGAGCGTAAAGTGAGGGGCAGAGTATCAAGTATTGTGCTTGATCAATGATAAAAAAAATGCCCGCTTCCAAAGCGGGCATTAACAGGGGAAGGTTGTTGGTGTTAGTAATTTTTGCGTATCAGTAAGACGCTGGCTAAAACTAGTCCCGCCGCTAGTGCAAGGGTTTTTTTAGGATTTTCTCTCGCTTTTTTCTTTAATTCTGTTGCATGTTCGTTGAGGTGATAAAGCGCGTGGCGCCCTTTTTGTTTCCACGTGTTAAACAGTTCAGAAATGTTTTCAAAGTCATCATTTTGAGAACTCCAATGATTGACGGGGACCAGTTCTTTTTTTACCAGCTCTTTTTTTAATTGTGCGATACGTTTTTTTATTTTAGCATTTTTGGCGTTGGTTGAAAATAGACACATCTGTTGACTCCTTCATGTGTTAAATTGTTGCATGATCGTTGGAATTTGTGTTTGGGGTTTTGCTATAACGGCTTAAAAATTGAAAGGTTGCATGGATCATCTGATTGGGGGGATGCGGCTTTGGGGGTAAGATGAAAATTTAAGCGTTTGGGTTTAATGAGAGGTGTCTGTTGATGGGCGTGCATTCATTTCATGATGGCGATTTATGAAGGGTTTAAGGTAAAATATCCTGTAAAGAATAATCCTTCGTGAAGGGTATAACGCTCGTTTTACATCCTCTCTTTGATTTCATAAAAGGTGTAGAACTTATGCCTTTATTTTTGTTTTTTTCGTATTGTGATAGTCTTTAGAGACGGCTTATCAAGTGTTTTTACCTTTTTAGTTTTTTTGCATGGTGGCTTTTAGGTATGTAAGGGGCATGTCTTTGATTGATGATGAACAGGTTTGAAATGAGAGAATCTTACGATGTCTAGGTTTTCCGTTCAAATTTGTAAAAAATAGATTATTATAAATCAATATGTTGACTTAATTGGACGGTATCTTTCGTATATTTTTTTAAATTATGCTTTGATAAGCGTTCTTGGTTGTGTTGTAAAATATTGTTCTGCGATGATGTTGATGTAAGGCATAGATATGCAACTTAAATATAGCGTATTGTCTTTGTTTGAGTTTAGTTTCTTTTTTAAGCAATAAAGGGTAAAAGTATGAACTGGGATAGGAGTGGTAGGGTTTATCTGGGGCATTGGTGAAATGGATCTCGCTTATGGACTGAATTGCATAAGGGGTTGACAGGTGGAACTTAAAGGGATCTCTTAAGATTGGTGGGGGTATCATTTTCGTCCTTTGATGTGTGGAGGAAGTCGATATCAATGGTGATTAAAAGCACAGATTTTAAAAATTTGAGGACTTGATGAGCACGACCTATTCTTTATCGAAACCCCTTGAGCGTCGTCGCTCTGTTGCTGTGGCTGTTGGTGATGTGATGGTTGGGGGACAAAACCCGATTGTTGTACAGTCAATGACCAATACTGATACCGCTGATATTGATGCAACCGTTGCGCAAGTAGCTGCTCTATGGCAGGCCGGTTCACAATTGGTGCGGATTACGGTTGATCGCACTGAAGCAGCGGCGGCTGTCCCAAAAATACGGGAGCGATTGGAGCGGTTGGGATTTTTTGTTCCATTGGTTGGGGATTTTCATTATATTGGTCATAAGCTTTTATCAGAGCATCCTGCGTGTGCTGAGGCACTTGCAAAATATCGAATCAATCCTGGAAATGTTGGTTTTGGTGCTAAAAAAGATCGTCAATTCGCAGAAATTATTGAGATTGCTTGTCGGTATCATAAATCTATTCGCATTGGCGTGAATTGGGGCTCTCTTGATAATGCGTTATTAACAAAGCTTATGGATGAAAATGCGAAAAAAACAAATCCTTTATCGGTTGATGAAGTGATGCGAGAAACAATTGTTCAGTCGGCTTTGCTTTCAGCTTCTTTTGCGGAAGAGCTTGGGTTGGGGCGTGATAAGATTATTCTTTCTGCTAAAGTGAGTGACGTTCAAGATCTTATTGCTGTTTATATCTCTTTAGCAGAGCGTTGTGATTATGCCCTTCATTTGGGATTAACGGAAGCAGGAATGGGAACAAAGGGAATTGTTGCTTCTTCGGTCGCTTTAGGCATTTTATTACAGCAAGGGATTGGCGATACGATACGCATTTCTTTAACGCCAGAACCAGGTGGTGATCGGACACGAGAAGTAAAAGTAGGGCAAGAACTTTTGCAAGTGATGGGGTTTCGGCAATTTTTGCCTGTTGTTACGGCTTGTCCTGGATGTGGGCGTACAACCTCGACAGTGTTTCAGCAATTGGCACAAAAAATTGAAGCGGATTTACACAAAAATATGCCCGTTTGGCGTGAAAAATACCCTGGAGTTGAAAGTTTGAAGGTTGCTGTGATGGGATGTATCGTCAATGGACCGGGGGAATCAAAACATGCGGATATTGGAATTTCATTGCCTGGAGTAGGAGAAAGTCCAGCGGCGCCCGTTTTTATTGAAGGACAAAAGGTCAAAATTTTACGGGGCGACCATATTGCCGAAGAATTTGAAGCACTTTTGAGTGATTATATTCATACACGCTTTGGACAAGATGGAGAAAAACAATCGCACAAGGTTTAACAAAGGGGTAAAGAGACATCTTCCAAAGCGCACCCAAGCCTGTTTCACGATCCTGACTATGAAGGGGATAACGATAAAAACCATTGAATCCTTCTATCTTTATGCTTGTAAAGGAAAAGCCGGTACCATTGCACATTTTGCTAGCCTTTGAGTGTTGCAGACCAATCCTTGGTACTTAAGACAATTCATAAAAAGCTATTTTTCGTTCTTTCTTGAACAATTTTTACCCACATGCCTGCTCCGCTTATGATGTGCAAGCAAGTGATTTTGTTTGATCCAAGATAAGTAGATTTTAAATGAGAGAATCTTTTGTTATTTTGATTTTTCACTCAAGTTGAGTAACGCTAAATTATCCTTATAAATCAATTTATTGTTATGGGTTTGTCGGGTCGTTGGCTGCTCTTACAACCGTAAAATATTTAACGAATTTTGACATATATCAAATTATAGAAAAAACATTATTGATTAATTGTTCCGGCATTTTGGGGCGTTTTTCTAGATATCAAATTGATAGGGCTGAAGATCTCTGTTACGGTTATTGTCCTATTTGTAATAAAATGTGATTTTATATTGATATAAAATGATGTATACGGCGCTCTTTTTGGGCGTTAGTGGGGGATGAATGGCAAGTATATTAGCCTTTGGATTTTTATTTAACGGTATAAGAATTTTAACAGGTGCTTTTATTGTCTTTTATATGCTTGAAAAAGGTTTAACGCTTATTGATATCGGGATCATTAAGTCATTTCAGGCTTTTATTATGATGGTGACAGATATCCCTTTGGGGTATTTTGCTGATCGAAAAAGTTATAAAATATCAATCGTTTTGGCAGCGGCTTTTGCAGCCATATGGCTCTTTCTTATGGGAATTTCCACGGGCTTTTATGGTTTTCTTGTGGCAGAATCTTTTAATGCAGTGTCGCTGACATTGATTGCGGGGGCTTATAATGCTTTGCTTGTTCAATATGCAAAAGCCAAAGTGACATCGACTAAAAAAGTACTTGGATCCAGCGCGCAATATAATTACATCGGCATGTTTGTCTTTAGTTTGATCGGTGCTTATTTTGCTGATTATTCGAGCCAATATATATGGTATATCGCGGCGTTTTTAATGTTGATGACAACAGGATTTGGTTTGTTTTTTCTTGATGATCTCAAAGGAGAGAAAAAAACGCGTCATGTCCATTCTCTTCAGGCGAATTCTTTCATTGGTGAAGCTAAAGAGATGATCTCTATTTTTGTTAAAGTGCCTTATATCTCTTTATGCTTTTATTTTTCATTGATTTTTTTCAATATTTTTTCGCAATATTGGCAGTGGATCTTTAAAGATTATGATATTCATATCACTTATTTTGAGCTTGGTATAACGTTTTCTCTGATATTGCTCTCTCAGCTCTTGGCGAGTTTTCTCTTTACAAAACTCAGTGAGAAGATAAATTTTGTTTTATTGTTGTTTCTTTCGGTTTCAATGATTTTTACAGGGGTTTTCTTTGAACTAAGAAAAGAAATGGCTATTCTTTTAGTCTGTATGATTTTTTATCTCATTAAGTATACTTATCTTCGTGTAGAAGTTTTCCTCCATGATAGCATTAGCGATCATTTCAGGGCGACATACGAGTCTTTTTTGTCCACTGTGGGAAGATTTAGCCTGTTGGTATTGTTTTACATGAGTGCATCTATGGTCAATATGTTTGGTTTTTTCTCCCTCGTTTATATTTTTTCTCTTTATTTATTGATCTATCTGTTAGCAGTGTTTTTTTTAGAAGGAACTCTCAAAAAAGCTCTGTGAGAATAAGAACGTACTATGATACGTGTGTTTTATGAGCTGTTATAGTGGATAAAGTCTTTGATGGAGGCGTATCATCGTTTTGCATGTTCAATGAGAAAGTTGAATAATAAACTATTGATGGATACTTTGAATGATATTCCCTCTTTTAAGAGGAAATAAAGCTAAGTGTAGCAATATTGTTGAGTATAATTTGCTACACATAAGTGATAAAAATAATACAGATTGATATACTTGATAGGAATCAGTGAAATTAAACAAATTTATAGTTATTAAAAGATTAAGCGATGAAGTCGTTATCCATAATGCATTTTGTAACATTTATAACATTTTTTTCTGTATTAATCTTATGGGGATGTACGCGCGTCGATAGTTTAAGAGCAGTACAATAAACTTTACGAAGAATATATCAGTGAAAAATATGAAGCTTTTGAACATTTTCAAAAGCAAGAAGAAGCAAGAAACTTCATATATAGGCGCGGCTATCAGAATATATCGTCTAGATTGGATAGTATATGGCATCGTCATATACTAATTGTTTTATGTGGACGCTTTGTCAATTTATTGCGCGGTGATTATAATGAAGAGATGTCATGGGCAATGTTACCCAATGTCATAAGCAGTTTGCGTTATGACTATAACTGGAGAGAAAGCGATTTTATCTGGGCCTATAATATGTCTATGAATTCTAAAGATCCTATGATTGATTATGCGAAAAGATTTCTGAATTCTTCAAGTGGGAATGGTATTAGTCCCAAAACACAAATGATTGATCTCGTGTCGAGTATGAGTGCTGGCCATGGTGAAAGTGTTCAACAAATAGCGCGTTTTTGCAAAGAGCTCCACATAATACATGACATGATGCAACCAAGAAGAATTTATAAATAACATTGAGTGAGAAAATGAAAGATATTCAATGGTTATGGTGCGATTGAACATTTCAGTATTTTCTTTGATATGGTACCTATTTTTTCATTATGGTCATATTTTCCAGCTTTGGAAACGGTTATAGGTTCGGTTATTATGATACGTTTCATCTTTATGAGAAAATTTTACTTAAAGAATGAAATTTATTTTTGGTTTGAAAAAAGGGCTTATAATGATCCTATTATGCCGTAAAATACCGTCGCTTGAGATGTGGAGATGTGAAGAGATATAAAATTTACCTATTCGGTCTTACGTGCGTGGTGAATATTCTTAAAGGCTTGTTTGTTGCGCCTTATGTGGGGAACCATACAGCAACCGTGAGCATACGCTTTAGAGAATTCAAATGGTTTATAAATCGGCACTGGTATCTTTGTTCTTTGAAATGTGAGGAGGAGGTCAAATGGTGTTATTCTATGGAATAATAAGAAGAACGTACCTCTTTGTCGCAAGAATCATTCTTTTGTGTAATTTTTTATGCAATGAATTAAATAAATTTGATAAAGATTCTGACAAACTGAAGGACAGTGGTGATTATTGTTTAAGCTGAAGTTATTCTATGACTTTGTAAAAGAGCTTCTGTTTTTCGAAAGAGCAAATCGGCCTCATCATTCACGCTTGCGAGGGTTACAGCCTTTGGTACTTCAGATGGTTCATAAGAAGTATTTAGCTCTCTCTTGAATATCTTTCCATACTCCAGTTTGTATTGTGTAAGAAAATAGTTTTTGATTTATTCAACATCAACAGATTTGGAATGAACCAATATTATGGTATTCATGACTCTTGTGCAGTATGGATAACGTTATATTATCATTATAAATCAAATAGTTATATGATTAATTGAAACATTCGTTGAATGATGAGATTGATGGTATAATGTGGATCAAGGGTAAGTTTTTTGAAAAATCTCTTGTGTCAGCAACGAGAAAGATGATGAGGTACGATAGGTATAACAGGGTGGAAGACAATAGGGCGGATGAGGCTAATTTTTGCGTATTGCACTAAAGCGAGCGGCTTGTTGGAGGGGGAGTGCTTGGGCGCCAAAAGGGTGTAAGAGGGCTTCTGCTTTTGTGATGAGTGCATTTCGCTTTTTTTGGGTTTCTTCAATGCCATAAAGACGAACAAAAGTTGCTTTTTGTGCTGCTTCATCTTTTCCAGCGGTTTTGCCTAGGGTTTGCGTGTTAGCGGTGACATCAAGAAGATCATCGGTTAATTGAAAAGCTAAACCAAGATAGGTTCCAAAAGTCGTCAACTTTGTCGTTAATTCTTTGGATGCTCTGCCAATGATGGCGCCTGCTTGGCAAGCAAAGCTCATCAAAGCTGCTGTTTTCATGCGTTGTAGTGTGATGATGTCAGTACTCTCTTGCGGTTTTTTTTCAGCTTCAAGATCCAGCATTTGTCCCCCTAGCATACCGCCAAGACCAGCTGATTGTGCAAGAGCTGTAATCAATTTTATTTTGATATCTGTCGATAGTGCACTCGCTTTATGAGCAATGATTTCAAAGGCAAAGGTCAACAGGGCATTGCCTGCGAGGATTGCTGTTGCTTCATCAAATTCTATGTGGACGGTAGGTTTTCCACGTCGGAGCGTATCATTATCCATGGCTGGAAGATCATCGTGAATGAGCGAATAACAGTGAACACATTCTAAAGCACAGGCAACATCAAGTGAGCGCTCTACAGGGATATCAAAAAGTGCAGCACTTTGAATCACAAGAAAAGGTCGTAGGCGTTTTCCACCGTTCAGTACACCATAGCGCATGGCTTTGATTAAGTTTTCAGGACGTGAAATTTCACCATTTTGGATGTGATCACTTAACAGTGTGCTTAGTCGCCTTTCAACGGTGTGGCCATGTCTTGCAAGAAGGGTGGTAAATTCGTGCATTCTTGCTTCCTTCTGTTTTTACAAAAATGAAATTATGAAGTTTAAAGAGAAAGGTTGGTGCTTTTTCTTGTTTTCATCAATTGGTGTCGCTTTTTATTAAAAATAAACGTCCCTTTATTATGCGTATCTCTATTGTATGTGCAAATCCCTTTTAAAGCCAAATAAAAATTAAATATTCGTCTTATAAAAATGCTTTTATTGCTGTATAAAACTTTCAAATTTTTCGGTATTTTTGATATTGACTGAATTATTGGGATATCATTTTTGATAACAAGAAGATTATTTTTGGTACGAGGAGGATCATTTTGACATTGCCTCTTCTTTTTTATCAGTGTATAGTGCTTTCAAAATTTTATGGTGTTTTTAAATGAAGCATTGTCATTTTTGGCATTGCTTTTTCTGTTTTAATGGATTTGGAGTGTCTTTTTATGGCTGTACCTAAACGAAAAACCTCTCCAGCGAAGAGGGGCATGCGCCGTTCGGCTGATGCTCTGAAGGCGCCGACTTATATCGAAGATAAAAATTCAGGTGAATTGCGTCGCCCTCATCATATTGATTTAAAAACGGGAATGTATCGTGGACGTTCCGTTTTAGTGGTTAAGGACTGAGCGGTTTATTTCTTTCTGCGGTGGTAGATTTCCTTTGATTCATCGGTTGATGCACGTTTTTAAGCCGTGCATTTTCTGATTTGAGATGTCTGTTGAGGAATCTTTGTATCCCCTTCATGAGATTGATTTAAAGACGGGAATGTATCGTGGACGTTCCGTTTTAGTGGTTAAGACTTTAGCGGTTTATTTCTTTCTGCGGTGGTAGATTTCCTTTGATTCATCGGTTGATGCACGTTTTTAAGCCGTGCATTGTCTACTTTTCTTGGATAGAGGGTGAGGTTTTGCCGTAGAAAAATGATTCTACTGTAGGGGATGATTTTCTTGTTTTCTTGAGAGGCAATATAAGGATTGCTTGTGTGCAGAGTTTTTTATGATGATTTCGTTAAGAGCTTGGCTATCCAAAGTTAGCGCACGCATAGAATCATTTTTTGAAAAAATTTTTAAAGAGTCATTTGCTAGAAAAGGTTAAAGGCAGATATAAAAATAATCAATGTTGTTATAACTATAAAACTTTATATTCTGTTCGTCATGCATTTAGTTCTATAACTTTGAGGGGGTATTTCTTTCTCACTCTATGAGACCATAAAATATCATCATTGAGGGTGGTTAACTCAAGACTTTAAAGCATGAGGTACTTTTATTGAGAATGTGTGATGAATGGCCAATGGTTTATCCATGGAGTTTATCGTGTAACATGCAGTTTTCAATAAAAGGCGTGTGATGCATATCCACACCACATTGATTTTATAAAGATTATTTATTTTTTAGTGTTTTAAATGAAAGATTTTGATTTTTTTATTTCAAATCTGTTCCATGCTGAAGCGAGGATGAGTTATTTGCTTACGTGTTCTCAGTGGGGATGGCCTATGGGTGAAAAATTGTATAAGAAAGAAAAATACCTATAATGGATGTTCTCAAATGGAAGAGCTGTTATAACATTGGAGGCTCAATGGTTGCTGGTGTTACTGGTGTATAAGCAGAAAAAGAAACCTATTGTAAGATAGAAGGGGATTTATTCAATAATCTTTCGTGCTTTTGATAATAAAAGCACATGAGGCTTTTCTAGCATTACGCTTTCTTTTCATAGTTTCTGACCAAGGGTTATCCAGATAACATCATCAATCTGGTTTTTATGTATATGATATAAAGGATATATATATGTCCAAAAGAATAAGGAGATGTACAGCCCATTTTTTTGTCATTGTTTTTTACAAAATATTTGATCAAAAACTGGAACATTTCTTTAATTCATTGTTGGTATGGTTATGATCTTATGATTCTTTTTTTCCTAAGAGAGTGTAGGCTTTTTTTATTGCTTGAAAATTAGCATCCGACCCTAATGCCATAGCATGTGTGAGACTGAAACGGATAAGTGTCGCTGTGTAAGCTTTTATATGCTCAATTGCGGTGAGGGTATTTGCGTATTTCTGTTTGTATAATTTTAAAAATAGGAAGATCGGCTAATGGAGGAAAAATATAAAGCTGTAAAGATGCAAATTAGCTTTCCATCTTGATCATCATTTTAAAATTAAGTTTTATGATTTTCAAAAGCCTCTACGGTAATGTTTTTTAAAAAATGAAAATTATCGTTTTTTATGGAATCATAATCATCACGTAAAATAGAAAGCTCCAAACGGAATATACTCATTCTATACATATACGCGTTTTTTTTAAAAAACATTTTTCAACGTATCCCTAAGTGCATTTCGTGATGATATTTTATGAAGGGTAGAACGATAAAGCTTCATGAAATAATAAAAAATTTATTTATTCTCTCTTTAAGCTTTATAAACGTGCAAGCGAGCACTGTCATACATTTTGCTGGCTCGTGGGTGTTGCAAATAGCTTTTAACTTTTGAAATTTTTCATAAAAGGCCTGTCTTTTTTGTAAAGTTTTTATTCATATAACCTTTCCGTTTGTAACGGGGAAGAGAGTGTTTTTAATTGATTCAACATGGAGTAGGTTTAGAATAAAAGAATTTTATGAGATTTTATTTAATATAAAAAAGATAAATTATCTTTATAAATCAATATATTGAATAAAACATGTAAGAAAGTTATTTTAATGGTTTAATGTAATCTTCTTAGATTTAGACTTACGATTAAATATGAAAATAATTATTATGATGATTAATCAATAGATTATCTGTGAAGTAAGGCGCAGGAGGTAAAGGTGGAGGGAATTTGTCGAAAAGTTAGATGGTTTATTGGTGCTTCAAGAAATTTTGTTTTTAAGGACGCAGCCAGCGGATGATAAAAAAATAAAACCAGCATTTGCTGGTTTTATCAAAGTATTCTGTTTTTTATGAAGAGTGTATTATGCAGCGTAGACAGCTTTGCTATTTTCAGTTGTCTCTTCTCTCTCAGCTTTAAATTCACGCTTTGGTTTGTTGGAGAGATGCATCTCGATGAGATTGATCGCTTCTGTTTCAGAAAGGCTATTAATAACTGCAATTTCGCGGGCCATTCTTTCAAGAGCAGCAGTATAAAGTTGACGCTCAGAGTAGGATTGTTCGGGCTGTAAGTCAGAGCGAAAAAGATCACGGACCACTTCGGCTATACAAATAAGATCTCCAGAGTTTATTTTAGCATCATACTCTTGAGCACGGCGAGACCACATGGTTCGTTTAACGCGTGCTTTTCCACGTAAGATTTTTAAGGCGCGTTCGACGGAATCACCTGCAGATAACTTTCGCATTCCAACGGAAAGGGCTTTTGCAATGGGAACTTTGACATCCATTTTATCTTTTGCAAAATGAATGACAAAGAGTTTTAATTTGTGTCCTGCAACTTCTTGATCTTCAATCGCTATAATTTGTCCTACTCCATGCGTAGGGTAGACAATATATTCAGAGGTTGCAAATTCTTTAATCTTGGAAGATGTTCCATGTTGGGATGCCATAATTTTAGTTTACTCCCTTATGATCAACAAATGTATCGGAAAACAGGCTATAAACCTGAGGGTTGAGTTTTCTTTAACCAAGTATATTGTACCAATTAAGTGAGCATAAAAGTTGAGTACTTTTAAATCCAAAAAAAATACGTTGCTTTATTACAAAAAGCAAAGAAAAATACTTAGAAAGATGATCATGTTAGAATAACACTAACATCAAACTTTAAAAGAATCAATCATTTCGCTTAAGGATTTTTTTATTTCTACAAGAGAAGTCTTTTACTTGTTGAAGAAGGGGCTGTACACTGTATCATTACTCTTCGCCACTTCCTGGATTTTCTGAAAAATACTTTTCTAGTTTATTGGGAACGCCATCCATTTCTTTTGCTTGAGGAAGAGGTTCTTTTCGGGTTGTCAGATTAGGCCATTTATTGGCATAATGAAGATTAAGTTCCAACCACTGCTCGAGTCCTGGTTCTGTATCGGGTATAATGGCTTCTGCTGGGCATTCTGGAACACAAACGCCGCAATCGATGCATTCATCAGGATGAATGACCAACATATTTTCACCTTCATAAAAACAATCAACAGGGCAAACTTCAACGCAATCCGTATATTTGCAGTGAATGCAGTTGTCGGTTACGACGTGGGTCAAGATCAAACTCCATTTGTTATTTTAATGCTCTTTAGAGGCAACGGTGTGCGTATTTTTATGATTGGTGAGTTGATCGCGTAGTACAGCGAGTTTTGCAAAAGGTGAATCAGGGTTAAGACGCTTTTCTTTTTGAAAGGGTTTATGATTTACACGCTTGTCTTGGGATTTGTAAAACTTATGAGAACGTTTTGTTTGTGAGGAGGTTTCTTGAGGGCAATTTCCATTTGCATTGTTCCCTCTTTTTACAGCGCTTTTGGATTTATTTTTCCATTTATGTCCGGATTTATCACGTTTTTTTTGTGTATCGTGGTGAGATTGATGCCTATAATGCCATAATAAAATAACTTTATCTTCTGCGATAGGGGGAGTGGGTTTGGCAAAATTTCCAACGGGTTCAGCTGCTGGTAAATCATTGTTTTTATGGGGATGTTTTTCAATATGAGAAGATAAACTATTCAGGGGTGAAGTGTTTTTTTCTTCTCGTGTTTTCTCTAAAATACTGATTGTTTGCCAGTAACTGCCTACACATTCTGCTTCAGGAACACCTTGTGTTGTCACATTGGCAGGGGAAGCGGCTTGGTGTGCAAGGAGATTTTGCTCAAAAACAGCATGGCTTATACTGCAGGATTGGTAGCCGAGTCCCTTGAGGATTTCTTCCATATCATTTCCATTGGCTCCAAGAATGGACATCATGGCTGGAGTTACAAAAAAACTTTTACCGTCATAGGCGCCATCGGGTTTTGGGGTCATTCCTTGTTTCCAATGAAGAGCGGGGCGGATGAGATTGGCAAGACGCTCTAAAATATCAACCCGTACGGCTCTTTGTCCTAAGATGCGGTAACCGGCCAATTGATAAAATTGGCGGTTATAGGTAGGTTCAACAATTAAAGAGGTGCGACCAGCTGATAACGCTGTGAAAATTTCACCCAAACCTGTTTGCTCTTCTCCTGCATTTTGAAGATTCCACAAAAGAGTAATGGCTTGAACTGGAGCGGGTTTAAGTATTCCGGTAACATAGATATAAAAAGCACCAAAACGCACCCCTAGACGCCGAAGCACAGCACGTGATTCTTGTGCAAGGTTTTTGACAAGGTCTAAAACTTCGCGGCGGGGTAAAACCCCTAAAGCGTTAACCAGTTTTAAGGCAAGATTATTGGTTGAATCCGTCAAATTATCGGCATTGCGCAAATCAAATAGAGGCTTTAAAGCCGTTTCAAAATGAAATGTTACAAAACGCTCTAGTCTTTGCACGACGTTATCGCGGGATTCTTCGATGAGTTGTGTGTCTGCTAAAACAATTAGTTTGGGTTTGAAAAAATCCTCTGTTGCTACAAGCTGTCCTACGGGTTGACCAATCCAGCGTACAATGCCATCAGAACTGAGGGTAAAATCGCCATTGGCACAAGCACAAAAACGTGTTGCGCGTTTGGAAAACGCAAGAATCAAATCTTCATTCTCTATTGAGTCCTGCTTCTCAGCTGTTTGATCCGTATCGTTTTTGTTGGCATAAAAACGAAAACCTTCAAATTTACCCTTTCCGTATTTTTCAATGAGAATATCATCTTGAAAAATCTCATTGTGTTGAACAATCTTGCTATCCATGATCATTTTCTTTCTCAGTGCAACACTGGTAAAAACCTTTTTGCGACAACTCCATAATGCTGCTTTTTCTTTAACACGTTTGTTGCGCTTGCTTCAATCACTCTTGTCGTTTTTTGAGGTTTCTTTTTGTGCCTTTAAAACTTAGATGCTGCTTTTTTATTCAGTTTTCATTCAGTTAGGATGTTTTATATTTGTAAATTACACTTATTAGTTGTAATGTAAAGCTAAAAGCACAAAAAATAGATTCTTTCAAATTTAAAAGGAAGCAGAATCGGTCATCCAAAAAGCAGCATGTATTTTGTCTGATCATTTTATTTTTTTTACTGTTTTGTCATGAAAAGTGAAGAGATTTTTTTTTCAAACATTTCATAGGCAAAAAGGCGTATTGCAGGGGTGTTTTGCAGGTGAAATGATATCGTATGATAAAAAGTTTTACCATAACACTAAAAAAACAATTGCGATTATAAAATTACACGCTAAAGTAGTGGGGCATAAATAGACAACTTTTGCGTTCTTTTTAAGAAGAACAATGATGTCGTTGCCAAATCAATTTTGATAATTTTAATCGCAAGGGGTTATTATGGGTAATCTTTCAAATGCTGTTTATAAAAGCAGCAAAAATTATAGCGATGCAGACAAAAGCTTAGGGCGTAATATGATGCGTTCTGCTATGCAAGCACCTTATCTTGAACGACAAAAAGAGCATGATTTGGCTCTGCGATGGAAAGATAAACACGATGATGATGCCATGCATCAAATTGCAGCGGCTCATATGCGTTTGGTGATTGCTATTGCAAACCGTTTTAAACGTTTCAAAATGCCCTTAGGGGATTTGGTACAAGAAGGGTATGTGGGCTTGTTGGAAGCTGCTGCACGTTTTGAGCCAGATCGGGAAGTGCGTTTTTCAACCTATGCGACGTGGTGGATACGGGCTTCTATCCAAGATTATATTTTGCGAAATTGGTCAATCGTTCGAGGAGGAACCAGCTCTTCCCAAAAAGCACTTTTCTTTAATCTGCGGCGTTTGCGCGCAAAATTGGTGCAAGATGATAGTGCTTTGTCAAAACAGGATATTTTTCGCACAATTGCTGAAAAACTCGGTGTTTCTGTACGCGATGTTGAAACAATGGATTTTCGTTTTTCGAGTTCAGATAACTCCTTGAGCGTTTCTGTGTCTGAAAACAGTGATAATCCCATTGCTAAGATGGATGTTTTGGTTGATGAGAATCCTCTTCCTGACGCTTTAATTGAGCAAGTGATTGATGGTCAACGGCGTACGCAATGGCTTTACGATGCGTTGCAAATTCTCAACGAGCGGGAGTTGGAAATTATTCGCTTTCGTCGCTTAAATGAAGAGGGAGCCACTCTAGAAGTCTTGGGTGAAAAATTAGGAATTTCGAAAGAGCGTGTGCGCCAAATTGAAGCACGGGCTTTGCAGAAATTGCGTTCTGCTCTCCTTACGGTTCATTCAGAAGATGCTTACGATATATAAATCGTGAAGGACTTTTAAGGGAAAGGAGAGTGCATAGGAGGCGTAGGGCATGATGAAGCTGATTTGAGGGTTTTGTTTGCTTTATCAAATAATACGTCTCTCTTTGCGGGTGGTGTTGAGTTGTCTTTATGAGCAGAGGAATATTGGAGGGTGCGGTTTGTTTGAGGAGGCTTGTGCGGAAATTAACGCTTTGTTCTCTTGACAGATCATTTAGAAGATCTTCACGCTATAAAGGCTTTTTAGGGGAGTATAGGTGCGGGGGGCGTGATGAAGCTGGTTTGAGGGATTGACCTGCTTCATTTGCGAATAGGTTTTAGGAGGGAGTGATTAAAGACAAAAAAGAATCAAGATGATAGCCGATGAAAAAGGAGTCTTAGTCTGTAATAATTTTCACTTTTGTGCCGGCATGTAAAGTTTGAGTTGGTGAGAGGGCATTGAGAATGCGAAAGAGTTTTTCTTTGTTTGGTGTGTGTTGCATTTTATTGGCAAGGTCTGCAACGTTTTCTCCTTGTTTTACGCGGACAACACGGATTTTTAGGGGCTTCAATTTTTTTAGCTGCGACGTTGAAAGAGGATGAAAGCTTTGGATTGTTTTTTGGGCAATTTCTGCAAAATTTTGAGAATTATAGGGGGCGGCTGTCAGAAAACGAAAAATATGATTATTAAAAAGAATGACAACCACATCAAATTGCCATTGCTCATGGGTTGCACGGGCTTGCGCTCCAAGTAAATTTTGGCTTAAGTGTTCTTGATGGGGGTATCCTTGGATTGTGAGGGGGTGGATAGAGGATGGGTCTAACCCAATAATCCACCCGCTTTTCAAATAATCGCTTGCAGACATTCCAATAGGATGGGGAACAGCATCCAAACGAATCGCAATTTTATTGGGTCCGCTTGCCCAAACTGTGTGGGCTGAATGTTCTATTGTAAAATTATTGGGAATAGAAAAAGCGATGCGCCATTGTGGGTGAATAAATTGGTTTCCTCGTACAAATCCTGTATAAAAACTTCCTCCAAAAGTCATACCATCAATGTTTTTGAGAAAAGAATCGCGATCCGTGTGTCCCTTGTTTTGTTTACTGATTTTACGGGCTTTTTCTATTGCAAGCCGAATGCGTTGGGGGGTCGTTGGGTGAGAGGCTAGAAAGTCTAACGAGGTATTTTGAGTGCCAGAGATATTCTGAAAAGCACTATAGGCTTCCATTGTTTGGAGAAAGCGTGGTGAGGCAAATGGATCATATCCTGCTTGTTGGAGCATTTCGAGGGCAATGGAATCGGCTTCCAGCTCTTGATTGCGGGAAAATTGTGCGAGTTGTTGCTTATTTTGCATGGGATTATGAAGTTTTGTATCCATAGAAGAAAGAAGACGTGGAGACATAGGATTTGTCATCTTCTTTAACTCTGCTTCTTTTTGTAGGCGTAAAATGCCATGATTGGCTCTGATATGGGCCATCTCATGGGCTAAAATGGCGGCAACTTCTGAAGAATCATTGGCAAGTGCCAGCATACCACGGGTGATGTAGATTGAACCATTGGGGAGCGCAAATGCATTAACACTTTCTGAGTTTAGAATTGTGACAGAATAGCTTTGATAAGAATGGTGTGAGGCCATTATCAGTTTACGGACAATCTTTGCTAAAAGGCGTTCAAGTTTTATATCATGATAGGCACCACCATACATTTGCACAATACGGGGGTGTTGCAGAGCGCTTAATGTGACATAAATATTGTTATGGTTGGTCCGTTTGATTGTTTTAGAAGAAATGGAAGAAAGCTTATCATTTTGAGAAGAGGGTGTATGACACGCTGAAAGGAGAAGCGTTAAACTGATGAAAGCTGCTCTATAAAGAGGCGCGCGACAAAGAAAACGCCATTGAGAAATGAGATGTGTTAAGTCACGGAACATGTTGTTTGTGGGGTGTATCGTGGCAAATTTCATGTATATCTTTGTATCGTACGTTTTTAAAGAGAAGCCTTAGGGGTAAGGATTAGTTTGGCTATATGACGGTTTTTGTTTATAAAAAATGGCTCTTAGATTTATAAGAAGATGCTAGAGAATAAGGTTTTGTGAAAGGCAAAATATGGCATGACAACATTTACGATATTGTTAAATGGAGATCTTTCTATCACTGATCGTTTATTGAATCAAATTCAAAACAGTCGGGTGATTGCTGCGGATGGTGGGATGCGTCATGCGGCAGCACTTAATGTAAAGCCTGAGTTGTGGTTAGGGGATTTTGACTCGTCTGATCAGACCCTGATCGACAAATATAACCATGTTCCGCGTGAGGTTTTTCCCTCTGATAAAGATATGACCGATAGCGCTTTGGCCTGTGAAAGAGCGCTACAAAATGGGGCTAAAAAGCTTATTTTATGTGGGGCTTTGGGAGGGGAGCGAAGTGATCATAGCCTTTCTCATATGACGCAAGCCGTGATGATGGCCGAGAAAGGCATTTCAGTGTTGTTAACAAGCGGCCTAGAAGAAGGTTGGCCGGTTTTACCAAATCTTGTGCCCTATGATTTGCCGAAGGGGTGTTTGTTTAGTCTTATCGGTTTTTCTGACTTAAAAGGCTTAACACTTAAAGGAGTAAAATGGCCAATTTGTGATAAAAATGTGTCATTTGGCTCATCTTTGACACTTTCTAACCGTATTTGTGGAACCTTTTCTTGCCATTTAGGTTCTGGAAAAGCTATATTGTTAGCGTCTGTGCCTATGCCATAAAGCTCTTCCAATAATATTTTGAATAAGGCAGGGGGGGGCTTAGTGATTAAGTGCTGACATAAACGATATATTATGTATTGATCTTGAGAAGGAAAGGTTTTGATATGTTAAAATCAATTTTAAAAGTGGCCGTCGTTTCTGCGATTGGTTTCAGTTCGGTGGCTTGTACGACAAATGATGAGCGTGTTGCACGTTATGGTGTCGGGGGAGCAGCAATTGGTGCTTTGGCTGGAACGGCTATTGGTGGAAGCAGGCCTGGAGCAGCGCTTACCGGTGCGGCATTTGGTGCTTTGGCTGGAACAGTAACAGGTGAGGCTGTAAATCAAAGAAGACAACAAAAACAGGCATCACAGTTGTGCACGTATCGTGGTCGTAGAGGGTATATTTACCAAGCACCTTGTGCGCAAAGAGTCCCAGTACGGCAATTATGTACTTATCGTGATGCAAGAGGGGTAACGTATCAAGCATCTTGTCCGCGCCGCATTCGTTAATGGTCGTGCCATTGCTGCGGCTTGACCGCATTTTCCTAAACTTTGGGACAACGCCTTTGCTCAACCAAGCGTGTTTATCGGTTGAGCAGGGGGCGCGTATTGCATTGGTGGGCCGTAATGGTTGTGGAAAATCGACCCTATTAAAAATTGCCGCAGGAATATTAGAGCCGCATGGTGGCGAAATTTTTCGCCACCCTCGGGTACTCCTGCGTTATGTTTCTCAAAATCCGGATTGCTCAGGTTTTGAAGATATTAATGCTTATATGGAAGCAGGACTGGACGCGACATCGGATGTTCAGTGGATTAATACGCTTCGCACAAAGCTAGGTTTTTCGGGGGAAGAAAAATTAGAAACATTATCGGGGGGTGAAAAGAGACGTGTTTCATTGCTCCGGGCTATTGCAGCAAAACCCGATATTTTGTTCTTAGATGAACCAACCAATCATCTTGATCTACCAACTATTGAATGGTTGGAGGGGGTTTTATCTTCTTTGCGTTCAGCGATTGTGGTGATTTCCCATGATCGACGATTTTTAGAAAATGTCACGCGTTCAACCGTGTGGCTTGATCGTGGGACAACGAAAAGACTGGAAAAGCGTTTTTCAGAATTTGAAAGTTGGCGTGATAAAGCATTGGAAGAAGAAGCTCTCGAGCAGCATAAATTGGGGCGCCAAATTGCTCGTGAAGAGCAATGGTTGCGTTATGGTGTAAGTGCACGGCGTAAGCGTAATGTAAGGCGCTTGGGGGAATTAAAAGACTTAAGACAACGTCATCAGACCTATAAAGGGCCGCCGGGAAGTGCACTGTTGAGCGCTGCGAAAAGTCATGATTCTGGTCAATTGGTGCTCGAAGCAAAGAAAATTTCAAAATCTTATGGTGATCGTGTGATTGTGAAAGATTTTTCCTTACGCATTCAGCGGGGTGATCGCATTGGTTTGGTCGGGCCTAATGGTATTGGAAAGACGACGCTCCTTTCCGCATTGATTGGGAAAGAAGCCGTGGATAGTGGAACAGTACGGCATGGCTATAACCTATCTATGGCATTGCTTGATCAGCAACGGATTATCAATGAAGAAGAAACTTTGGCGCATTATCTCACAGGGGGGCGGGGTGATACTCTTGTGATCAATGGGCAGGAACGCCATGTGGTTTCTTATATGAAAGACTTTTTATTTTTACCGGAACAAGCGCGCACCCCCCTTAAAGAATTTTCTGGGGGAGAAAGAGCGCGCCTTATGCTTGCACGTCTTCTTTCGCGTCCTGCAAACTTTTTAATTCTTGATGAACCAACCAATGATTTGGATATGGAGACTTTGGATTTGTTGCAAGAATTTATTGCGGATTTTGCCGGAACAGTCTTGTTGGTAAGTCATGACAGAGACTTTCTAGATCGTACTGTAACGCATATGTTGGCACCGGAGGGTGATGGTCATTGGGTTTTGTATGCGGGCGGCTATAGCGATATGATCGCACAAAATAAGCAGGCCCTGAAGTTACAACGTAAGGGGATAGAATTATCGCACCGTAAAGCATCTTCAAAATCTCATACGGGTGAGTACGGAAAACGTGCTTTATCAACAGATCCTCGTTTGAAGAGCACGGAAGAGAAAAAAACACGCAACAAATTGTCCTATAAGCAGGTCTATGCATTGGAAAAGTTGCCTGAAGAAATCGCTGTGTTGCAAAATGAAATCAAAAAAATTGAACAAGAGCTCTCTGATCCAGCGCTTTATCGCAGTGATAAAGAGCGTTTTGAGCGTTTAACAACAGCGTTGGAAAAAAAACAAAATATGTGCACACAAAAGCAAGAAGAATGGCTAGAACTTGAAATCTTACGCGAAGAAATAGAAGCTTGTTCATGTTAAGGTCTCAAAGATGAATATTAAAGTATTTTAAGAGATTTTGCATCATTGTTTTCTGTAGAGCACTTGGATATATTGAAGAACGACGACAGTATTCTTTACATGAAAGAAACATTTCTCAAAGAGCATGTCACACCTGTTTCATATTTCACGATAGTGCCCGCGTGAATGGTATAACGGTAAATTTATTCAAGCTACTTTCATCTTTGAAGTTTCGTGAAACAGCAGCCGGTATCATCACAAATTTATGCCAGCCTTTGAATGTTGTTAGAGCCCTTGGCATTTGAAAGCCTTCATAAAAGGCATTTTCTTAATCTTTACCCTATACCCTAAACACACCAATTCTGCTTATGACGGAAAAGTAAATAGTTCTCATTGACTCTTATGTAAGCAGCTGTTTTGATGCGAAAAGCGTGTTGTATTTGACGTTAATGATTTAAGTTTAAAAAAATGATAATTTATTGTGTTTAATCAACGTATTAATTGCAATATTTCTAGGAGGAGAAAATGATGGCAATTAAAACAAAGCGAACAATTTCCACATTGATTGGTTTAGAAGATGCGGCTGAATTGTCCTCTTATTACTTGCGTAATGCGAATCATCTGCGCCCTTTTGAACCGTTAAGATCTGATGATTATCACTTTCTAGCTGCTTGGGAAGCACGCGCCAATGCTTATTTTTTAGAAAGCGCACAAGGACAAGCCTATTGATATGCAGTACGCTTAAAAGATGAAAATACAATCATTGGTGTTGTGAACTTCACAAATGTAGTTCGTGGTGTTTTTCAAGCCTGTCATCTTGGTTTTTCTCTTGATGAAAAACAACAAGGCAAAGGTCTCATGTCTGAGAGTTTATCGGCGCTCATATGTCATATCTTTCATGTTTATCACCTGCATAGGATCATGGCAAATTATAGACCTGAGAATATAAAAAGCGGACTGTTATTAAAGCGTCTTCATTTTGAAAAAGAAGGCTATGCCAAGGATTATTTGATGATTTCTGGAAAATGGAGAGATCATATTCTAACTTCTCGAATAAATGATCTTTATGAACCCGCCAATAGATCTGCATAAAGCTCTCTTAAGGGGCTTTTGATGAGATGTATCAATATGCTGAATTCTTCACTGTTCTAAAAGACAAAGCCCCTTAAATCTCTCTTTTTGTAAATACCCCTTTGTAAATCCCCCTTTGTAAATACCCCTTGTTGAGTGGATTTCAGTTGCGGCCTCCTTTGAGCCGCTTCCTTTAAATGTTTTTTATCCTAGATAATGCATTGATTGATCATCATCATTCATTGTTTTTCAAGTTTAAGAAGAATCCTTGAATATCGCAAAATCGCAGAATTTTTTCCATTTTACCTCTGTTTTTAGGTTGAAGCACTCAAAATGCCTTGCTTTTACGCACAAGTGCGGTTGCTTTACAAAAGAGGCGGAGCTCATATGGATAAGAAATGCTATTATGGATAAAATGCCCATATAAATAAAAATAATTGGAGAATCATAATAAAAATGCGCTTTTCATGAATCCTTTTAAATATGAGGGCTGTTGTCATCTTATGCAGCCTTGTGACCAGATATCTCGTCACAAGTTACATGCGTTTTTTGTTATTTTGCACAAATTGCTCATGGGGAGCAGAATTTTTGTGCATTCATGCGTTTTTCTCCCATTTTTACTTTCTTAAAAAAATTTCCATTGGTGTTAAAGATATTAACTCATTCCAAGCGCATTTTTATAAAGCTCAATGATGGCTTCTTCTTCCATGCGTTCATGCTCTTCTTTTTTGCGCAACCGTATAATGCTTCGAACAGCTTTACTATCAAAACCAGAACCTTTAAGTTCCGTGTAGACATCTTTAATATCATCAGAAATGGTTTTTTTCTCTTCTTCTAGCCGTTCAATCCGTTCGATAAAAGAGCGTAATTGATTGACGGATATAGCGTGTGTTTGATCGGTTACTGTATCACTCATGGTATTATTCTCCAGGTTATATATTTTAAGTTGTTTTTTTTCGATGCCGAATTTATGTTGAAAAAGCTTGAAAAACAAACAGTCAATCAAGCTCCATCATTTTTTTACAAATTGACTTTAAATATTTTGTAAAATTTTTAAGATATATGCTTTCATAAAAGGGCTATAAAAAGAAAAATGTGAAAATATGTTTTTAGACTTGAAAGACTTTTGAAAAAAGAGATTTATAATTGTTGAAAGTTGACATTATATTGACATTATAGAGGAAGTTTTGTGATTGTAAAAAAACGATATTGGGCGTTGAGAAAAGGATTAAAGGTTTTTTTCTTGGGCATTTTGCTCTTGTTCCCCCTTGTTGTTTGTGCAAAAGCTGACTTTAGGGTGTGTAATACAACGCAACAGTCTGTGGGGGTTGCTCTTGGATATCGTACGTTTTCAGGGTGGGTGAGCGAAGGTTGGTGGGTGGTTCCCGTTACAGAATGTAAAACCTTAATCGAAGGGCCCCTTGCTTCACGGTTTTATTATTTTTATGCGGAAGGGGCACAAAAAAAAGGAAACTGGGCAGGTTCTATAACCATGTGTGTGCAAGATAGCCAGTTTACCATTCAAGGGGTTCATGATTGTTTTCCTCGTGGATATCAAAAGGCTGAGTTTAAGGAAATCGATACCGGTAATCAAACCAGTTGGATGGTGCAGTTGACGGATGAAACTTTGTTCAATAATTCCGTTGTCCCATCTCTTTCAGGAAATTCTCCACCGTGAAACGTGCCCGTAAAGTAAAAGTT
This sequence comes from Bartonella sp. SL320, assembly GCF_059687635.1. Taxonomy (NCBI): domain Bacteria; kingdom Pseudomonadati; phylum Pseudomonadota; class Alphaproteobacteria; order Hyphomicrobiales; family Bartonellaceae; genus Bartonella; species Bartonella sp. SL320. The sequence goes on from NZ_CM185143.1 coordinate 303,507, forward strand.
ATTGCGACTCTTGGTCCAGCTTCTTTTTCTCGTGAAATGATTGAGAAGCTTTTTAGGGCAGGAGCAGATGTTTTTCGCCTTAATATGAGCCATACAGATCGTGATACAATGAGTGACTTGGTCAAGTCTATCCGGGAGGTTGAAAAAATCGTTCAACGACCCATTGGTATTTTAGTGGATCTTCAGGGGCCCAAACTGCGTATTGGTCGTTTTGACAACGGTCAAGAAGATTTACGTGTTGGGCAAAGCTTTACCTTAGATAGTCGCGATGTACTTGGTGATGCACAGCGTGTTTTTTTCCCACATAGGGATGTCTTTTCGGCGATTAAGCCAGGGGATCGGTTGCTCATTGATGATGGAAGATTAGAGCTTTGTGCTGAAGTTTGTGATGATCATTTTGTTCAGTGTCGTGTGGTTGCAGGTACCCGTATTTCTGATCGAAAAGGTGTGAGTTTTCCTGATACCACTTTGCCTTTTGATTCGATAACGTCAAAAGATAAGGCTGATCTTCAAGCTCTTTTGCAACAGCCTGTTGATTGGGTTGCTCTTTCTTTTATTCAACGTCCAGAAGATATTATGGCAGTGCGTCGGTTGACGAAAAGTAAGGTATCTTTGATGGCTAAAATTGAAAAGCCACAAGCTTTAGAGCATATAGAGAAGATTATTGAAGTTTGTGATGGTATTATGATTGCACGCGGCGATCTGGGTGTGGAGATGCCTTTAGAAAGGGTCCCTGCACTTCAAATGGAGCTGATAAAAGCTTGCCGTTTAGCTGGAAAGCCTGTTGTGGTGGCGACACAAATGCTCGAATCAATGATTACATCTCCTGTTCCTACGCGTGCAGAGGTGTCAGATGTGGCTACTGCGGTTTATGCGGGAACAGATGCGGTGATGTTATCTGCTGAATCTGCTTCTGGTCGTTATCCGGAAGAAGCGGTGCTTATGATGGATAAGATCGCACGGCAAATTGAACAAGATCATACTTATGCCGCTCAGGTTGGAGCGCAACATCCAGCACCAGAATCAACAGGAACGGATGCGATTTCTCTTGCAGCGCGTCAGATTGCTGAAACACTTTCACTTGCGGCTATCGTTGCCTATACGGCTTCGGGAACCACAGGTGTGCGTGCTTCTCGTGAGCGGCCCAATAGACCGATTATTGCTTTATCACCCGTTGTGGAAACAGCACGGCGTTTGGCACTCGTTTGGGGGCTTCATTGTGTGGTGAGCGAGGATGCAAAGAGTTTAGAGGATATGGTTGATCGCGCAGCCGCCATTGCCTTTCAGGAAGGTTTTTGCCAAGCGGGAGATCGTTTCCTTGTGACAGCCGGTGTTCCTCTTGGAACCCCTGGTGCAACAAATCTTTTGCGTATTGCTTCTGTCTCTCAAGATGGAACGAAGGGGCTTTGATCCGTTTACACATGATCTTTTTTCATGTGCCTTTGAAAAGGCTTCAGGAACCACGGGTGTGCGTGCTTCTTGTGAGCGGCCCAATAGACTCATTATTGCTTTGATCTTCCATTGTGGAAACAGCACGGCGTTTGGCACTCGTTTGGGGGCAGACGCAGATGCGGGGATGGTGTTCTGGGGTGTTGGTTGTTATCACGAAACAGTCGTTTAGAATTTAAAGAGGGGCTTTTTTTATCTTTTTATCTTGTTGAGGTATGTTTTGGATCGCTTGATAAATGTTGTCTTATGAGCGCGGTGTTCATTCATCATGAGTGTTTATTCTTTTGATGTCTGAACAAGACCTTTAAAATTGTTTTCATTTTAAATTTTTGCGAACGGATGAAATTTTTGCAAACAGAATTGAATAAAATTATATACCCAAAACATCGTGTACTTAAAAAGTTATATTCGTATGTTATGGAAAAAAATGACGGGTCAAGACGTTTTAAAATATATTTTTTGTGCACTGTCTTTTGCAAAAATCATGAGTTCTATGCATTGAGTTGTATGAATTGTTAGTGCGTTGACAATATATTGATTGATAATAATTGAACGTTCTTCAACTGGAATGATCGTTTCCCAAGATCATATTTATCATTTTAAACTTGTTCCATTTTGTGTCAATTAACCCTATTTGCTTTTATGTTATAAGCAAGAAGGCTTCTGTAGATAAAAACGCTTACAAAAGGCCACGTCTTTGTACGAAACATTTCAAGAGCCAAGAGCTGTTGCAATATTGGGGATAGTATGCAAGAGCGACGGCTTTTTCCTTTATTTTCTTCTTTTCCTTTACAAGTGTAAAGAGGGGGAGCTTTAATGGATTTGCCTTTATAGCATTCATGGGTGCTATCGTAAAATAAGTTTGGGTGCTAAGATATCTCTTTAAAATAAGTCCGTGAAACTGCAACTGGGCGGCGCCTTATTTTTTTGTGAGGCACATTAATCTCCTCAATAAACCGGACTGTTTATGGAGGTCAATTTAAGAATTTTTGTCCTGTAATCGTGTGGGAGATACGTCACATATTGCTGGTTTGTTACGGTTTAATATGTGTTTAGAGGTCTTCCTGTTCTTGTTCTTGAGTGTTTGTGCTGTTTTGATCATCTTTGAGCAATTGGTTGGTGAGTTTTTCAATGCGTTGTGTGGTATCACGCATAATTTCTCCCATGGTACGGTCTCTTTCATTGTGGAGTCGTAAAAGCGCATCGTAGTCTTCTTGTAACTTTTTATTTTCTCGTTTTATTTCTTCCATTTCATCGATAATCATGATGCCGGCCATCACCGATAAACGATGATCGCCAATTTCACCAAAATTCTTCTTTAAATGGCTAATATATTGATCTAATTGAGCTGCAAGCGCCATAAGATGACGTTCTTGTCCTTTATTACAAGCCATGCGATAATTTTTACCATCAATGGTAACGGAAACAGTTTCCATACATTCAAACCTTTATCTATCAATGACGACGCGAATCGTTTCCATTGCTTTAATAAGACGTTTGGAAACTTCTTTGTTAACAGATTCTAAGCGTTCAATTTGGGCTTCAGCTTTGTCAAGCGCTTGGGCAAGATGGCTGCGGTCTGCATTCATTCGTTGAATTTCTTCTTCCCATTCGTTATTTTTATCAATAACGGCATTGCGGTTTATTATGGTGATCTCTAAGGTTCTAAGTGCTTTTTCTAGGTGCTCTAGAGCATCTTGTAGAACCGTAGTCTCTTGGTTCATTGCTTTTGTCCTTTGAGTAATTGTATCCTTTATCAATGCCTTATGCAAAAACGAATCACTTACATTTTAATATTGTGTGTATTTTATTTTTAAGTATGTAGGATATTTTAGCAAGCAAAGCAGAGAATAGATATAAATTAAAAGCTGGATTTTTTGCGCGTATTGTCATAAATGACATGGATATACAGGATGCGTGAGGGGAATGTGTTATTAGTGTTATTAAGGTAGGAACAAGAAGTCTTACGCTGACGGTTAAAAAGAGTATTTCTTAAGAGACTTTAAGACAATACAGACAAAGTAACAAAATAACGTATTAATGAAATGGTCGATCATTCATGACAAATACCCACCAACAGAATCAGATGGCTAATGCTATCCGTTTTCTAGCTATTGATGCGATTGAAAAAGCAAATTCTGGTCATCCGGGTTTGCCAATGGGGGCTGCCGATATTGCTACGGTTCTTTATACACAATTCCTTGCACATGATCCTAAAAAGCCGCATTGGCCTAATCGTGATCGTTTTGTGTTATCCGCAGGACATGGCTCTATGTTGCTTTATGCTCTGCTTTATCTTTCTGGTTATGAAGATATTGGTATTGAGGACATCAAAAATTTCCGCCAATTAGGGGGAAAGCTTGCGGGGCATCCAGAATATGGGCATGCGGCAGGAATCGAAACGACGACTGGACCTCTGGGACAAGGGTTGGCAAATGCCGTGGGGATGGCTCTTGCAGAACGGTTGCACAATGCTCGTTTTGGCGATCTGATCAACCATTATACTTATGCGTTGGTGGGAGATGGCTGTCTGATGGAAGGGATTTCTCAAGAAGCACTTTCCTTGGCTGGGCATTTGAAACTCAATAAGCTTATCGTGTTGTGGGATGATAATAATATTTCTATCGATGGAGAGATCTCTCTTGCCGACAGTACAGATCAGATAACCCGTTTTCAAGCGTCTGGTTGGAACACACTCAAAGTGGATGGACATGACCAAGCCGCTATTGCACGGGCGATTGAAGCAGCACGCAATGCTGATAAACCAACCTTGATTGCTTGTAAAACAACGATTGGTTTTGGAGCGCCCAATAAAGCGGGAAGTAATAAAGTTCATGGAGCCCCTTTAGGAGCACGCGAAATTGCTGAGACCCGTATCGCTTTGGGATGGGAGGCGGAACCTTTCGTTATTCCAGCTGATATTCTTGATAACTGGCGCTTGGCAGGGCTTAATGCCGCTAAAAAGCGCCAAAAGTGGGAAGAAAAATTGGCTGATCTTCCTGTTTCAGAACGGGTGGAGTTTGAAAGATTGATGCGGGGTGATTTGGTGGGGGGATTTGATAACGCTGTAGATGATTATAAACAGAAACTCGTTGAAGAGCGTCCTGTTGTTGCGACGCGTAAGGCTTCAGAAATGGCGCTTGAAGTGATTAATGAAGTCGTGGTGGAGACCATTGGTGGTTCTGCCGACTTAACGGGATCTAATAATACAAAAAGCAGTCAGATGAAAAGTATCGCGGCGGATGATTTTTCAGGACGTTATCTCCATTATGGCATTCGTGAACATGCCATGGGCGCTATCATGAATGGGCTGGCTCTTCATGGGGGCTTTATTCCTTATGGGGGAACATTTTTATGCTTTTCTGACTATATGCGTCCTGCCATGCGTTTGTCTTCTCTCATGGGATTGCGGGTGGTTTATGTCATGACTCATGATTCTATTGGGCTTGGGGAGGATGGTCCTACTCATCAACCTGTGGAGCATTTGGCTAGCCTGCGCGCCATGCCTAATCATTTTGTGTTCCGTCCTGCTGATGCTATAGAGACACTCGAGTGTTGGCAATTGGCTTTGAAAGCACGCAACACGCCTTCTACCTTGGCCTTGAGCCGACAAAATTTACCGCTTTTGCGTCAAGAGTATGAAAAAGAAAACCTCTGTATGCTTGGTGCTTATGAATTGTTAACGGCCAGTGATGACGCGCAAGTGACTCTGTTTGCTTCCGGTTCAGAATTGCAAATTGCGGTCAAAGCACGTGAAGTCTTAGAAGAAAAAGGTATCCCAACCCGTGTGGTTTCTGTTCCTTGTTTTGAACTCTTTTCTCAACAGTCTGGTTCTTATCAACGGGCTCTCATTGGTGATGCACCGATTAAAATCGCGATTGAAGCGGCTGTTTGTCAAGGATGGGAACGTTTTATTGGCTGTGATGGTGTGTTTATTGGTATGGAGGGCTTTGGGGCAAGTGGAACAATAGATGCTCTTTATGCGCATTTTGGTATTACTTCTGAAAATGTTGTGGCTACCGCTGAAGGAAAGCTGGAAAAGATTAAAAAGGAAAAGACAAAATGACAACTTGTGTTGTCGTAAGTAGGGGATAGGGGATTATATTTTGTTCAGTGTTGTGGATAGTATTGTGCATTATTGTGGATAAGTGAGTGATTAATCGAGATATTGACGTCTTGGGAACTCATGGTTTGGGATTGGAAAATGTCCATTTGTTGTGTTTTAAATGTTGTGCTTTAAAAATTAGATAAGGAAACATGTGAAATGACAGTTCGTGTTGCAATTAATGGGTTTGGTCGTATTGGACGCAATATTTTACGGGCACTTATGGAAAGTGGACGAAAAGATATTGAAGTGGTCGCAATTAATGATTTAGGATCGGTGGAAACAAATGCCCATTTGTTGCGCTATGATTCAGTTCATGGGCGTTTTCCTGGGGATGTTAAGGTGGTGGGAGATGCCATTGATGTAGGGGGTGGTTTAATAAAGGTATGCGCAGAGCGTGATCCTGCACAGTTGCCTTGGAAAGAGTTGGATATCGATATCGCGTTGGAATGTACGGGCATTTTTACCGCACGTGATAAAGCAAAGGCTCATTTAGATGCGGGGGCAAAGCGTGTTCTTGTTTCTGCACCTTCTGAAGGCGCAGATCTTACGGTTGTCTATGGGGTTAATCATCAATCTTTAAGCAAAGAGCATCGCATTGTTTCAAATGCTTCGTGTACAACCAATTGTTTAGCACCTGTTGCACAAGTCTTACACAATACCGTGGGCATTGAAAAAGGCTTTATGACAACAATCCATTCTTATACGGGTGATCAGCCGGTGTTGGATACAATGCATCGTGATCTTTACCGTGCGCGTGCGGCGGCTCTTTCGATGATTCCTACCTCAACAGGCGCGGCAAAAGCTGTGGGATTGGTCTTGCCAGAATTAAAGGGATTGCTTGATGGCGTATCGATTCGTGTTCCAACCCCTAATGTTTCTGTGGTTGATTTGACATTTACTGCTCTGCGTTCCACAACAATTGAAGAAATTAATACAGCGATTGAGGCTGCTGCAAGAGGACCCCTAAAAGGCATTTTGGATACGACAGAAGAAAAACTCGTGAGTTGTGATTTTAATCATAATCCGCATTCAGCCATTTTTCATAATGATCAAACCAAAGTTATTGATGGTAAGCTTTGTCGTGTTCTCGTTTGGTATGATAATGAATGGGGCTTTTCTAACCGTATGAGTGATACGGCTGTGGCTTTTGCCAAGACAATATAAACACTCTAAGGAGGACCTCAGGGTCCTCTTTTTATAGGAAAAAGCCTCGTTTTTGTACAAATTAAGGTGCATTCTTTTGAGAAAATAAAGAGAGATTGTTGTTTTGATGCGCGCGAGAGACAATGTGATTGACAGATTGATGATATTTTTAATACGAGGCAATATGTGCCGTTAAAAGCCGTATGAAAGAGTAAATTTTGAAAAAACAACATCACGAGATAACGTTTAAGCAAAGGTTTAGAAAACGAAAAATGTAATCCCTTTTGCGTATTTGCATAAAAGTAAAGGGGCGTTTTAGTGAAAAGAAAATGGAGCCAATGCATTTATTTGTAACAATGGGGCATGGATTTGCAACAATGAAATTTAGAAAATTAAGAGCGATGAGCGGCTTTGGTACACTTGATGATGGAAGCTTTAGATTTTCTAGGCACAAGCGTTGAGAGAAGAGGATTGTCGTGGATTCTTTTCATGTAAAGGTCAGGAGGGGGCAGGCAAAAGCCAGGAGGGGGCTTTAATGGAGAGAAAATTAAGCGGGTTTGTTCGATGTGTTTTGATTTGAAACAATGGAAAGTGAAGAGGAAGCCGTGATGGGATTTCGTACGCTTGATGATATTGATGTCACTGGAAAACGTGTTCTTGTGCGCGTGGACTTTAATGTTCCTATGGCGCAGGGAAAAGTTTGTGATGAGACACGTCTTCAGCGACATAAAGAGACTCTCGTTGAGCTACAAAAGCGGGGCGCTAAGCTTATTCTGCTTTCTCATTGTGGTCGTCCTAAAGGAAAGGTAGAGCCAGAATTTTCACTTCGACCTGTTGTGCCAGTGCTGGAAAAAATCATGAAACAGCCGGTTGCTTTTGTTCCTGACTGTATCGGTTCGGTGGTGCAGGTTGCGGTGGAGGCATTGCAAAACGGGGATATTTTATTGCTCGAAAATGTTCGTTTTTATGCCGGTGAAGAAAAAAATGATTGTTCTTTTGCGGAAGCTCTCGCGCATAATGGGGACCTTTATGTCAATGATGCTTTTTCAGTTTCGCATCGTGCGCATGCTTCGGTGGAGGGGATAACCCATTTGTTGCCTTCTTATGCGGGGCGATCACTGCAAGGTGAATTGCAGGCTTTAGAAAAAGGACTTGGAAATCCAACGCATCCTGTGGTTGCTCTTGTAGGAGGAGCGAAAGTTTCCAGTAAGCTTTTTGTTCTTAATCATTTGGTGGAAAAAGTCGATACCTTGGTTATTGGGGGAGGAATGGCCAACAGTTTTTTGGCTGCACAAGGTGTCCATGTGGGAAAATCGCTGTGTGAACATGCGTTGATGGAAACGATCAAAAAAATCATTAAAAAAGCACAAGAATGTCAGTGCACAATTCTGCTTCCTGTGGATGCTGTTGTTGGGTTTCGCTTTGAAAAAGAGGCGCCGCATCGTCTTTATGATATTGGTGATATTCCTGAAGATGGCATGATATTGGATATTGGCACGCGCTCTATTGCCCATATCAAGGGCGTAATAGATAAGGCTGCTACCCTTGTATGGAATGGTCCGCTTGGTGTTTTTGAGATGCCCCCCTTTGATAAGGGAACAATTGCCGTTGCACGCCATGCCGCAGAACGCAGTTTAACGGGAAAGTTGGTTTCAATTGCAGGAGGAGGCGATACGGTTTTTGCGCTTAATCATGCTGGTGTTGCCAATGATTTTACTTATCTTTCAACGGCAGGAGGGGCTTTTTTAGAATGGATGGAAGGGAAGGTTCTACCTGGAATTCTTGCTCTTACGCAGGATTAAAGGGATTATTTAAAAAGCAGCTTTAAAGCTGTATGTCGTGGTATGTTAAGCGTATTGTGCACTTTTGGAAAATTTTAAGATCAGATAAAGTAGAGAAAATAAAGAGGAATTTTTTATGACTGAACGGCTTGAAGATATTGCACTTTCTCTTGTCCAAGTGGGGAAAGGTATTTTAGCGGCGGATGAAAGTACGGCGACAATAGGCAAGCGTTTTACAAGCATTGGTGTTGAATCCAATGAAGAGAGACGCCGTGCTTATCGTGAAATGCTTTTTAGCGCAAAAGAAGCAATGGAAAGTGCTATCTCTGGGGTGATTTTATTTGATGAAACCATTCGACAAAAAGCTTCAACGGGGCAAATGTTAACCGATCTTATTCGTGATGCAGGGGCGTTACCAGGCATTAAAGTGGATACGGGTGCTAAGCCCTTGGCTGCTTTTCCTCAAGAGACCATTACCGAAGGGTTGGATGGTCTTCGTGAACGGCTAAAAGACTATTATGCTTTGGGTGCGCGTTTTGCTAAATGGCGGGCGGTGATTGCCATTAATGCAGATACTTTACCAACAAGAGGCGCTATCAATCAAAATGCACAAGCTCTTGCACGTTACGCTGCTTTATGTCAGGAACTCAATATTGTGCCGATTGTTGAGCCGGAAGTGTTGATGGATGGACCGTCGTGTCAGCATTCCATTGCGCGTTGCTTTGAAGTGACACGCGCTGTTTTGACAACTGTCTTTAAAGAATTATTTGAAGCCCGTGTTGTTTTAGAAGGGATGATTTTAAAGCCTAATATGGTGATTGATGGCAAGGATGCGCGCAAGGCTTCTGTTGAAGAAGTGGCTGAAAAAACTGTTCGTGTGCTTAAACAAACCGTTCCTTCTGCTGTTCCAGGAATTGCTTTTCTCTCTGGAGGACAATCAGATGAGGAAGCAACGGCGCATTTGTCTGCCATGAATTCTTTAGGGGCATTGCCTTGGAAATTGACTTTTTCCTACGGACGTGCATTGCAAGCGGCTGCTTTAAAAGCATGGGATGGCAAAGATGAGAATATTGCCGTTGCACAAAAGGCGTTTTGTCATCGTGCGCGCATGAACCATCTTGCGGCTTTAGGGCAATGGACAAAGAGCCAAGAAGAGGCGTCTGCTTGAAGCGCCATAGACTTGAATTTTTCATAAGGATGTGCGGTGATTGTCCTTGATGCAGAGCTCAGGCGAGGGCAATCAAAATGCATAAGCTCTTTGCACATTCTGCTCCTCGATAAGGGATACAGTTCTTTTTTTCTCAAGAATTTCGTGATTAGATTGTGCCGATTGTTGAATGGTGAGTGCTGATGGAGGGAGTATCGTGTCAGCATTCTATTGCATGCCTGTCAAAATACTCCATTGTGCGTTGCTTTGCGGTGATACAGACGGGCACGGTGTTTAAAGAGTTCTTTGAAATCTTTATGCCCCATGAGAAGAGAGACTATGCTGATATTTCAAAATGATCTTTGAATTAAAAAAAACGCAGCCACTATGGTTGATAAGCCTTGAGACCCATCTGTTTCTACTGGTGCGTTTTTGAACTAACCTTTAAAGTGCATTTTTTACAGCACAAGAAAAACCTCGTCGTTTAACGAGGCAATCGTTTTGTTTAAAAATTTGCTCCACGAGAAGGAGGCTTTTACATTCCAATATTACCAAAACGGTTTTTGAACTTAGAAAGGCGACCGCCACGGTCTACGAGTGTCTGGGACCCACCTGTCCATGCTGGATGCGTTTTTGGATCAATATCGAGATTAAGGGTATCCCCTTCTTTTCCCCAAGTGGAGCGCGTTGTATATTGGGTTCCATCCGTCATAACAACGGTAATTTTGTGATAGTTAGGATGAATATTCGCTTTCATGCGTAAAACCTTTTGCGTTTATAGAATGAAAGAACACTTGCTTGATTTTTTAAGTGCGCTTCCTTTGTCTTTTTGATACATTGATTAAAGTATTTATTCCTATAGCTGAGCACGCACTAAAAAACAAGTGTTCAAGATGCATCATTGTATCACGTGTTATAAATCATTGAATAAAGTGAGCGGAGTTTTATGAAATTATATCGTCATTCAGAAAAAACTACAAAATCTTTTCCTAAAAAATCTCCCTTCTCTTCGCTTGCAATTTTTATTCCTTATCTTTTGCGTTATCGCTGGTTGTTTATCTTGGCCTTTGTGGCTTTGTCTGTTGCTGCCCTTGTCACATTAACTTTACCCATAGCAATCCGCCAAATGTTTGATCATGGATTTTCTGCTTCAAGTCATGGACATATCAATTTTTACTTTAGCGTTTTGTTTTTATTAGCCTTGGTTTTGGCATTTTCTTCCGCTTGTCGTTATTATTGTGTGATCACATTGGGAGAACGGATTGTTGCCGATTTACGCCGTGATGTGTTTGTTCATATTATGAAACTTTCTTCTGCTTTTTTTGATCGGTCGCATTCCGGAGAGATTGTTTCAAGGCTGTTAACAGATACGACACAAATAAAATTAGCTGTGGGCTCGACGGCTTCTACCGCTTTGCGTCAGCTGATTATCGTGGTCGGTGCCGTTGTGATGATGGTGATCACCAATGCTAAATTATCTTTGTTGGTTCTGGCTGCTATTCCTGTTGTGGCAATTCCTTTGGTGGTTTTTGGACGTAAAGTTCGTGCACGTACGCGTGCGGCGCAAGATCGTCTTGCAGATGCGAATGCTGTTGCAACAGAACAGGTCAGTGCTATTCGTACGGTGCAAGCTTTTACGGCTGAAAAACTTGTTTCGACACGTTTTTCTCAGTTGATAGAACGTGCTTTTCAGACAGCGCGGGCTTCTGTAATTTTGCGATCCTTTTTTACCGGATTTGCCATTTTTCTTGTGTTTAGCAGTGTGGTTGCTGTTTTGTGGATTGGATCGCGTGATGTTTTGAATGGAACGATGACAGGGGGAACCTTAGGGCAATTTGTCCTTTATGCTGTTTTTGGAGCTTCAACCTTTGCGCAATTATCGGAACTGGGGGCAGAATTAATCCAAGCTGCCGGTGCTGCTGAACGATTGGCCGAATTGTTGCAAGAAAAGCCGATGATTTTAACGCCCAAAAAACCTGCTTCTTTAGTAAAACCGGTTCGAGGCGAACTTGTTTTTGATCAGGTTGATTTTACCTATCCTTCTAGACCACAAGAGAAGATTTTACATGCGCTTTCCTTTTCTATCAAAGCCGGCGAAACCGTTGCTTTTGTTGGTGCTTCAGGGGCAGGAAAAAGCACTATTTTTTCTTTGATCTTACGTTTTTATGACCCAATAAGCGGCAAAATTCGGTTAGATGGTATGGAAATTGATCACCTCTCTTTACAGGATTTACGGGGAGCAATTTCTTATGTTCCGCAAGAGGTTGCTATTTTTGATGGTACATTGCGTGATAATATTGTTTTCGGGACTGAAAATGCTACGGAAGAGGATATTCTTTCTGCCGCTAAAGCAGCCAATGCACTTGAATTTATTGAATCTTTACCCGATGGTTTGGATACGCAGGTAGGAGAACGTGGGACCATGCTTTCTGGGGGGCAAAAGCAGCGCATTGGTATTGCACGGGCGATTTTAAGAAATGCACCTCTCTTGCTGCTGGATGAAGCAACATCTGCGCTTGATGCTAACAGTGAAAAGCTTGTGCAAGAAGCCTTAGAAGGGCTGATGCAAAATCGCACAACATTGGTGATTGCGCACCGTTTGGCAACCATTTTAAAAGCGGATCGTATTCTCGTGATGGATAAAGGCGCCCTTGTGGAAGAAGGAACCCACGCCGAACTTGTGGCAAAAAATGGTGTTTATGCTTACCTCGCAAAATTGCAATTTTCACCCGAATAAGAATATAATTATCAGTATTCTAATGGAGGTGATGCATTGCCTTACGTTTTTGTTTCTCCTCGTGTTTTTTGGGGTCGCGCCCCTCATGGGAAAAAGAACAGCCTTCGTTGTAAGCGCTTTATGACTTGAAAATACACCCCACCTCTTATTAAAAAGCTGTTTTTTATTGCCAATTTTCTGAAATTACTTTACAGATTAAAAGGTGTTTTGGTCGCATGCATGGCGACCAATAGGGTCTTGAAAGCCCGAAAATCTAAGCATGAATTTATCCCACTTTGTGGGTATCTCGGAATTCCGAGAGTTTTTGCACTGTCTAGGTACATCTTCGCACTAAAAGCAAAAAAGGCTGATTAGGTTTCAGTACTTTTAAGCTCTCGGAATACGCATAAGAGACGCTCGCAACCGGCGGGTGAAGGAAAATCAGAAATTCTCAAGATCACGTTCCCATTGGCAAAAAATGCGCTTAAAAAGCTCTCTTCATTTTTATTGCCAATCCTCTCAAATTACTTTATGAATAACAGGGTGTTTTGGTCGCATACGCAACGACCAAGAGGGTCTTGAAAGCCCGAAAATCTAAGCATGAATTTATCCCACTTTGTGGGTATCCCGGAATTCCGGGAGTTTTTGCTATGTCCAGGTGCATCTCTATGCACTAAAAGCAAAAAAAGCTGATTAGGTTTCAGTACTTTCAAGCTCCCGGAATACTTATGCGAGGGCGCTCGCAACCGGAGGGGGCAAATGCAATCCCAAAATCTTAATATCGATCTTTGTGTGGGCAAAAAAATTCGCTTAAGACGAAAAATGCTCAAAATGTCTCAAACAACTTTAGGAAATGCTTTAGGAATAAGCTTTCAACAAATTCAAAAATATGAAAACGGCTTAAATCGTGTAAGCGCGGGACGTTTAATGGAAATTGCTGATATTTTGCATGTTCCAATTTCCTTTTTTTATGCAGATATCATCAAAAAACAGCCGCCTCCATACCAGCACGATGAAATCATCTCCAGCACAGAAGAATACCTGCTGCTTAAAAGATTTAGAACGCTCACCGCAATAAAACAAAAAGCCATTTTACAACTCATCATGGATGAAAATGCAAGCTAAAATGGTGCGGATAACGTGACGCACTCTCTATAACGTGATACGCACTCATAGAGCCTACGACCCTCTTTGCATCAATATCCCGCTCTCTTCAATAAGCATTTATGGGTATTGGAGAAAATAGAACGCTATTGGTTTGCACATTCACGGGCTTTTTTAAAGAAACATTTTCCAACGCCCGTCATACCCATTTTGCGACGGCGGTTTGTGAATGGTATAATGATAAAGTCTCATCAATTATAAATGTCAATTATACATTATAAATATTGAGCACTGTCATTTTTACGCTTGATCAGAAGAAGCCGACATCATCACACACTTGTGCCAGCCTTTGAGTGTTGTGGACCACCCCTTGTGTTTGTCAGACGATTCATGAAAAGCTATTTTATACAATTTTACTCTACACATTCATCTCGCTTGTGATGTGCAGGCAAGTGATTTTGATTGATTCAATATGAGAGAGATTTGAAATGAAGGAATTTTGCAGTATTTGGATCTCTCATGAAGGAGAAATATCAAAATTGAGGCACTCTGTCTTTATTATGCGTGAGATTACTCATTTTGATAAAAACATTTTTGTGGGGAGAATGTAACGCGATGCTAAGCTCATTTTCTATGGATTATGAGATTTTGTGCAAAGAGCTCTCTTCATGGCAGAACGTTGATTAGGATAACACATTGTTTATTATGTTAAATGTTTATTATGTTAAATGACAGCATAAGATTTTTTCCTTTCAAATTTATTTATAGTGCATCAATCAACACCATGTTACGTGTGTAATAAGTGAGGAAGTTTTTGTACATAAAACACTTTGAGAAAGGACAATACGTCTTCATGAATTGTCTCGAATTAATGGCTATAAAGGCAACATTGGGGGAAATGTATAATGGTGCGTGTATAATGGTGCTGGATTGCAGAAAAAGAGTTGATCAATAGGCAGAGACCGCTTTTTTATGTAAAAAAGAGCCTATAGCGTACGTAATTTGTTTCTTTTTAAGGGGGAAAATTTCCTTTGTTTGAAACATAAGAGAGTTATGGGTTTTGAGAGCTGATAATATTTTTTAAAAGCGCATCAATCACGAGAGCAGTCTAATTAAATACAAAATGTTGTAAATTTACTTGTGTATAAAGCTAAATTTCATATTATTCATTTCTCTCAGAGCATTTAGTAGTTTAAAGACTAGTATAACACATATTGATACAATCAAGAGGGATCGATGAGAGAACTCTAAAAATAATCATGAGCACATTAAAGAGGGCAATAATGAGTAATACTATCTTTGTCATAGGGGGAATATTCATATTAGGAGTTATACTCTACTACATTTGGAAGGCAATGAAGAAAGGTTGCCATGCAGGATTTGAAGATACGGTGCTATTTGTCATAATTTTGGGGGGGCTTTGGTACTTTGAAGCTTCAACGAATATTTTGTTGAGTGTGGTAATTATAGCCTATTTAGTAGAGAGTATTATGCTTGTTGTGGTAAAGAGGCATAATAAACAATTAAATGAAAGACTTAAAGAAATTGAAAAATTACACGATTATAAAAGTACAGTAATATAAAAGAGTTATTATACAGTGAGAGCAAAGGCTTTTTGAAAAAATGCAAAAAATATCACAAGAATGGATTAAACAATAGGATGAAGAAGTAAGACATTGGGAAAGGGATTTACTGGAGATAAAAAGTCCTAGACATTGGCCACCTTCTAAATCCAGCGGACAATGGCCTTTGATGGTAGAAGATATTTGTATGCAAGGATATGGAAAAGCATGGTTTTTGTATGGTGAGGCGCTGACAAAAGAACTCACTGCTGAGCATATCAAAAAAATAAATGCATTCATTATAACTTTTAAGGAAAATTATCTAAAAGCAGTGCGATTGATGAGAAAGAATGGGATTTCTCTGCAAAAGTTTGTAGATCCACTCACGAAAAAAAACGCTATAAACATACAATGCTGTCGCTTCATTGGTGTTTATATGTGGTTGATAATATGATTACAGCTGAATATGAACAGCAACAAAAAGATAAGGCTTCAGGGTGCTATGAAGAGCTAGCATCTATGGAAATCTATTATGATGATATATCTACAGATACAGAGTATGAAGAGATCGAAGAGGTATTAAAAAGTTCATATTATCATTTTCCTCAAAATATAAGTCTCTTATATGTTATAAATATCGTACATTATCATTATTGTATGATATTTCCGATGGTTATAAAGAAGCAATAGAAACTTTCATTTACTATAAGCAGCTTATTGATACGGTGAAAGAGGGCTATACTGCCTTTGATGAAGATTGTTGTTACTCCACGGTTGAAGAGGCAATGAAGATTTGTAGAAAGAGAGATAAAGAAGAGAAAAAAGGTCTTAGTATTTCTGAAGAGATGCCAACATTTGAAAAAGCTTACAAATTAGGCGTAAAGGAATGGATGAAGGTGTCAAATGAGAAATGTGATAACCGGTTGATCTTTTGGAAAAATCTCGTTGGAATAGGAAATTCACAAGAAAAATTGAGATTTATCTTTGGTGATGAGAAATTTAAGGCACTGGAAGAGGCTGTTAAAAAGGATCGAGAACAAGTTAAGAGAAAAATGCAGGAAGCGATTTTTGAGAACAAGGATTTTGATTATTACAAACCCCGTGCGCATTTCATAGGCTATTTACAAGATGATTAGAAGGGGATGGGACGTGCAATGAATTTGCTGAAATCTCTGGCACTCTGTAGGGAAAACTCTTGAGATGCATATGTGGCAGCTTTTAGCAAAGGGGAGAGGCGTTTGGAGCCAATATTTTGCGCTGTGAAGGATAATTTCTTAAGAGAAGGAGGGGGCTTGTTTTTGGTATGATTGGTGCTTCTTGAAGCGTTTGCTGTGTTGGTTTTTTTTCGTTTGTGAGCGCGTTTGTGAGAGAATTGAAGAAACAACAACGTAATAATATTGGCTAAGCTGTCATTGCCTCTTTGAGGGGGGAGGTGGGGGCATTGGTGGTTGGTGATAGTGTTTCATTCATCATTTTCTTTTATGTCTGTAAAGAAAGTTGAAAAGTTTGCTTCCACGTTATTTTTTTCTGATTTTATAAGATGCTAAGGAGGGGGCCGATTTTAAGATTTTTTTTAAATGGGCTTTTTAAAAGACTATAGGATTAAGCCTTTTTTGAGGGGGCTTTCTAATTTCAGGCGGATATGTTTATTGCCGGCGAGGATGTTTCTTGGTAGAAGATATCGTTGCCGCCTTCTTTATCGGTGACAAAACCACCGGTTTTGTGAATCATCAATATTCCAGCGACCATATCCCAAATTTGCAGGTTGTCTTCCAAAAACCATTGGTTTGGCTAGTGGCAATGTGTGCTCAATCAAGAGCAGCAGTATCAAAATGGGGAGGGGTTATGGCTTTTCTCATCACATTGCCAATTTTATAAGATCGGCTGTGTGATGAGGGATATTTAGATGAGAGCGGGGGGGGGCGTATTGCTTTTTAGAAAGACACTTTTTGAGGGGTGAATGTGAGGTTTAAATGCCTTTTTTGAGAACTTTTTCTAGCTTATTACGGATGTGTTCATTGCCGGCGAGGATGTTTTTTGGCAGAAGATATCGTTGCCGCCTTCTTTATCGGTGACAAAATCGGTAGTTTCGTGAATCATCAATATTCCAGCGGCCATATCCCAAATTTGCAGGTTGTCTTCCAAAAAGCTATTGTTTTGGCTAGTGGCAAGGTGTGCTCAATCAAGAGCAGTAGTATCAAAATGGGGAGGGGTTATGGCTTTTCTCATCACATTGCCAATTTTATAAGATCGGCTGTGTGATGAGGGATATTTAGATTAAGAGCAGGGGGCGTATTGCTTTTTAGAAAGACATTTTTTGAGGGGTGAATGTGAGGTTTAAATGCCTTTTTTGAGAACTTTTTCTAGCTTATTACGGATGTGTTCATTGCCGGCGAGGATATTTTTTTTGCGGAAAATGTTATCACCACCTTCTTTATCGGTGACAAAACCACCAGCTTCGCGAACCATCAAGATTCCAGCAGCCATATCCCAAATTTGCAAATTGTCTTCCCAATAGCCATCGGTTCGACCAGCGGCAACATAAGCTAAATCAAGGGATGCTGCGCCAAAACGGCGAAGTCCAGCAACTTCCATCATTACATTGCGCAATTCAATCAGATAGGTTCCATGACCTGGACGCCCAAAATGCGGCATGCCTGTAGCAATGACACAATCTTCTAGTCTGCGTCGTGCAGAAACGCGACAGCGGCGGTCGTTAAAAAAAGCACCATTGCCGCGTTCTGCGGTGAAAAGTTCATCACTTACGGGGTTGTAAATAACGCCTGCAACGATTTTTCCTTGGCTTTCTAAAGCAATGGAAACGGCAAAAAAAGGAATGCCATGAAGAAAATTTGTGGTACCATCTAAAGGGTCAACAATAAAACGATGTTGTGAATCTTCTCCAACGATTTCTTCAGATTCTTCCATCAGAAAACCAAATTTGGGACGTGCTTTGCTTAGTTCAGTGAAAATAATTTTTTCTGCTTTGCGATCGGCTTGGCTGACGTAATCGGCTGGCCCTTTCAAAGACACTTGCAAATTTTGTACTTCACCGTAATCACGCACCAGCGAGCGTCCTGCTTTCATGGCGGCTTGCACCATAACATTCATGACTGCAGAATGGGCCATCTTTTTATTCCTTTATTTATCTTTTTCATTTGCACGACGCAAATAAATCAACTCGTTGGTGTCAACAATGATCCGTTCACCGGCATTCATAAAGGGGGGAACAAGAATACGAATACCGTTTTCAAGAATGGCAGGTTTATAAGAGGAGGTCACCGTTTGTCCTTTAAGAGCCGGATCGGCTTCCACAATCGTGACAGCAACTTGATCAGGAAGGGAAATGCCAATAGGCTTTTCTTGATAAAGTTCAACGGTAACTGTCATCCCATCTTGCAAGAAAGCAGCCCGTTCACCAACAAAATCTTTTTGAAGTTCAAGTTGTTCATATGACTCTGAATCCATAAAGACCAAAGCATCCCCTTGTTGATAGAGAAAAGTGAAATCTTTTTGTTCTAAGCGTACGCGCTCTACCGTTTCAGCGGCACGAAAGCGTTCATTGAGTTTTGTTCCATCAATGAGGTTTTTCAGTTCAACTTGATTAAATGCCCCACCTTTTCCAGGTTTTACAGCGTTGCATTTGACTGCAACCCACAAACTTCCTTGATGCTCAATCACATTACCAGGACGAATTTCATTGCCATTAATTTTCATCGTTTCTATCCAATTCTATTCTTGCAAAAAGAGCTCTCTTGTCGCTTTGATGGCGCTTTTCTTTGCTGCCTTTAACAATAAACTCTTTATCTTGTGTTTGGGTTCAAACTCTCTTGTTAGTCTTGCTGCTCTTTCATGGTCTCTTTGTGTGCTTTTCATCTGTCTTGCCATGGATTGGTTCATGGCGTTTTCTCATAAATTTTCTCATGAGCTTTGCAGAGAAAGGCTTAAGTACAAACAAGGACCTTGATGTATTTTTACTTTTCAGTTCTTTGCAAGACCATAAAAAGGACAAAGACGCAAGCTTTTTAAAAATTTGCACAAAATTTTTTAGGACTTTGGGGAAATTTTTTGGGGATTTTGGGAGAAAATCATTCTATTGTGTCATAAAACCTTCTTAAGGTTGATGGTAAAAATTCATGTAAAATCATGAGATCTTTTTTATGAGAATGAGTGGTGAATATGGGAGAGGGTGATTGTCCTTATAATCTTCGTGATATGAACCCCATGAAATGGAAAGTTCAGTCTTGTTTGAAGACGCTGGAGTGTTGATCCATTGGATTGGGAAGGGGCTTGTGTCCTTTAAAGCGTGGGGCGGCAAGCCAAATGTTGCATTGATCAATGTTCTTTAAATTTAATGAATAGCATGAAATTTAAAGAACAGCATGGGGGATATTTTTCTTGTCATGGTGTGCTTTTTTCTCTTACAATAGTTTATTTCAAATTCATCTCAGTGCAAAAAGAGACATACATCGTTGAAGAAAATATTATTCGCTGTATGAAACAGCGCTTTTGTTAGCTTTTTCTTTATGATTAACGTGGTGTGAGAATATCACATATTGTCCATTAAAAACAAAATTTGGATGATAAAATACCAACCTTTGCGGATATGTTTGGCAATTATCTTAGCTTCTTCTAACTCTGCCAAGCCGCGTGAAAATGTTGATGATGATAGGGATAATGTGTTCTTTTGAGAGGCATGTTTTTGAGGGGCGTGCTTTTGAAGGTCAACTTTTTTCTGGTTGAGAAAATCACGCAAAACAAAACGATCCAAAGGTATGGGGTTTTTACAGATAGTCTTATTTTTAAATATCCATGCTAATATTTCAAAAACCTTCACACCAGATGAACCAAGCTTATAAAATAGCCCAATGTGAGAAATGCGTTGTTTTGTAAATTGTCTATATTCAAGATCTTCTTGAATCGTAGGAACAGTTTTTTCATCTGCTGAATTATGGGGTTTTTCTGTCAGTATGGATTCTCTTTTAATAGAAGGATGCGCATCTTCAAATGGTTTTTGTCGTTCAAATGGATTTTTTGCACACCTGATGGTTTGCTTTCTTTGTGGAGCTAATGTATGAATTGTCATTTATGATAATACAATTGTCAGTTTGGTAGTGAGTTTTAATAAGATGTAACATTTAGCGAAAGTTATGTCAAATATTTTCTTCTTTAAAAAGAAGAAAAAATATAGAAATTATTTCTTTTGTATTTAATGACTTGTTACAAGAGTGAAATTGCTGCCTAAAAATTCTTGGTGGACAGTTATAATGAACAATATTAATTTGCGAAAGTTAGAGTACTCACCTATAAAAAATCCATTTCTTAATAAACATCAAATACGCATTTGTGGTAAAACTGTTACAACAAATGTTAAACACCAAGAATTTAACAATCCCAATACACATGAAGTTGTTCGCATACATTTGTCTCATATTGCTGAGGAAGAAGCTGAAGAAATTATAAAAACAGATGAGAAATATTTTGTGGAAACATTTATTGAAAATGTTCGAAAAACTTTTAACCTAACCCGTACGGGATATCGTATTTTCATAGAGGTTTTTCAAATATACCGATCTACTCAATTAACAGATAGCATTACTTTAGCTTGGCTTAATGGTGGTTTAAATGGTGAAAAGTCTGATATGACTGACAGAACATTTCACAATGGCTTAAAAGAACTTATAGCTAAAGGTTTTTTACAACCAAAATTGCGTAATCAGTATTGGGTTAATCCTGCACTTTTTTTCAAAGGTGATCAATCTGTCGCATTCATACGAACATATGAACTAAAATTATCTGCGTCTCAAGAAAATCTTCCAAACGATGAATAAAAATAATCTTGAAGGTTGTATAAAAGAGAAGAGCATGTGGGGAGCTTGAGTTTTTTTCTATATCTTCTTTTTGTGTTTTGGGCTTTAATACATAATAAAAAGTTGGGTTTTGAGCCGCGTTTTTTTGAGTGTTGATTGTCTCAAATTATAAGAGCACAGGTCAGGAAAGAGCTATAGGTATGACTGCTGTGCATAGAGATTGTGGGGGCGCGTGTGGTGTTAAAAGCTTTCATTTTGATTAGATGAAGAGAGCGGGCTGTTGATGAACAGTGCATGTAAGCTCTATGAGTGCCTGTTATGTTTAGAGAGCGTGTCATGTTATCTGCATCATTTTAGTTTGCATGTTCATCCATGATGAGTTGTAAAATAGCCCTTTGTTTCACTGTGGTGAGCGTTCTGAATCTTTGAAGCAGCAGATATTCCTCTGTGCTGGAGATGATTTCATCGTGAGAGTAGGGGGGCTGTTGTTTTGACATGACCTCCGCGTAAAAAAAGGAAATCGGAACATGCAAAATATGAGCAATGTGCATTAAACGCCCTGCGCTTACACGATTTAAGCCGTTTTCATATTTTTGAATTTGTTGGAAGCTTATTCCTAAAGCATGCCCTAAAGTTGTTTGAGACATTTTGAGCATTTTTCGTCTCAAGCGAATTTTTTTGCCCACACAAAGATCAATATTAAGATTTTGGGATTGCATTTTCTCCTCCCCCTCCGGTTGCGAGCGCCCTCGCATGAAGTATTCCGGGAGTTAAAAGTACTGAACCTAAATCAGCATTCTGCTTTTAGTGCGAAGACGCACTTGGACATAGCAAAATCTCCCGGAATTCCGGGATACCCACATCAGTGGGATAAATTCATGTTTAGGTTTCAGGCTTTTAATCCCTATTGGTCGTTGCGTGTGCGACCAAGACACCTTTTTATTCATAAAGTAATTTGAGAGGATTGGCAATAAAAATGAAGAGAGCTTTTTAAGCGATTTTTTGTGCCAATGGGAACGTGAGCTTGAGAATTTCTGGTTTGGCTTCTCCCACCTCGTGCGAGCGCCATGCGTATTCTGGGAGTCTAAAACACTGAACTCAAATCAGCATTTTTCTTTTAGTGCTTGGGAACACTTGGACATGGCAAAATCTCCCAGAATTCCACATACTCGAAAAGCGGGTTTATTTTTACGTTAAAGCTTAGATTTTTCAGAGCTCTCTTGATGATTGAGTATGCGATCAAAACACTTGTTAATTCCTAAAGCTCTTTCAAAAGATTGGCAATAAAAATAAGTTTTTTAACGAGAGGCGGGGTGTTTTTCATGCCATTGATCAAGAAAGTATCGCTCTTTTGATCCCTCTGATCTTTCCATATCTTTAAGGACAATATAGTGTCGCGGATAGCCTCGCTCTCTTGTTTGTTGGAGAATGCTTGTTTATTGAACAGCGCTTGCTTAAAGAAAATGATACAGGACGTTTTCTTGCCAATGAATGTGTCAATAAAAATATTGTTATGAGGGAAAATGTCGTTATGAAGATTTTTACCGATACTTTAGAAAGCGCTACACGAGCTATAGCAAGCTATTGAGGTGCTTCAATCACAGATAAGCCGAGCTTTGCATTAATATCTTCGTGTAATCATTTGCTAGGGTGTAGAGCACTTTTCATTGTTTTTAGTCCTCTACTGTCCTTAAATCCTAAAGCTATAACTTACACTATTTTGTATCGTTACAATATGGAATGAAATTTATATGGAATAAAACTCATCTATTCTTGCTAAAAAACAAAGGTTTTTATTGAGGTGCAAATCTCTTCGTTTTTCGCAAGAACTTTTAAGTCTTTCCGTTTAAAATAATGTCCTCAAAGAGCGGGTTTATTTAGGATGCGTACTTATACGAGCACGCGGCTCTCCGTTCACATTATACTGAAGTAAAGACACTATAGTTGTACTATTTAATTGTATTCTATAACTCAAACTCACCCCCATGTTTTGCAACTTTTGGGGTTGATCTGTATAAATCACGCGATATCCATTCCGCCGCAATAGCTTGATAAATAAAGGTGTAAAGTTGTCTACTGTATTACTTTTCTTTATAAGAATTGTTGTTGTTGCTGGTGGTAAAGGTCTTTTGATACTGCTAATAAAATCGTTAGCGACGAATTTTGCCTGTTTATTTGTAAGATTTTGATCCACATAATTTGATGAATAAACCCCTACAGATGCGCAGCCGGCCACCACCACAATAGGCGACAGAAATAAATATTTTAACACGCTTATTCCCCCTCTTTTAGTTCTATACCTTGATTATCAAGCTTTCCTGCGAAGCTCCTCCATTAGGAATAAGAATAACTTCGCTCATAACTTACGTTAACAATATATTGATTTTCAATCAAGCGGTAATTCATTCATGAATAATGGTTTTTACTTTAATTTAAAGTTGTTTGAAATGCTTTTTGCAGCGTGTCTTTTAAATAAACTGCTGCGTTGGGGATTGCGATACGAAAGCAATCTTTTGCGTTTGCATGTTAAGAGTGTGTCTTTTGGCACCATGATAAAATGCACCATGATAAAATGATGTGTTCGGTGTTGCTCTAGATTGACCAAATAAATTTTTAAACACGGCTTTTTGAAGGTTACCTTTTTTAAAATATACATAAGTACTTATGCTGTTTGCTGTAAAATGTTATCGTTTGAATTGTTGTGTTGTAAGGCATAAGACTTTGCACATGTGATGTTTTGATGAGAATGGCTGGTCAATTATGGGAGGGGGGGCATTTTAGATCAGGCGCTTTCTGTCTGTTTTAGCCAATAGAGCGCACGGGGCCTGTTAGAGCGTGGCGCGTTGTTATTGTGCTGTCTTTCATGCTTATGAAGTAATAAGCCGGCACTATCACACTATGCCCCCAATGTTGCGACAGATCTTGGCACGTAAGACGGTTCATGAAAAACCATTTAAAATCCTTGTCTTATACAAATTTTATCCACACACTCATCCCGCTTGTTATGTGCAAATGAGTGGTTTTGATTGATTCAATATAAGCAGGTTTGAAATAAAGGAATGTTACATTATTCGGGACTCTCATTCAATATGAATAACGCTAGATTATCATTATAAATCAATTTATTATACGCTTTGAAGCATCATTTTGTTTATTCTTTGGCTAAAGCCTTTCGAAGAAAATTTGTGCCAAGCAAAATTTTAAGTCTTGTTCAGTGTGTTTTAAAAAACAGGAAGGAGCTTTATGGCTTCTTTGCGCGCTTTTTCTTGTTGTTTTTTGTTCATGCCTTGGAGCATTATTTCAAGATCAGGGGCTTGCATTTTTGCCTCCTTTGCAAGCATATACCATGCTGCTGCCATGATCATATCGCCTTTTGTTCCGATGCCGTCGCGGTAAAGTCTTGCAAGAGAAATTTGTGCTGGGGCGATCATTTTGGTCGCATTGTGAAGCAGTAAATGAAAAGCACGGTTAAAGTCTTTTTTTCCTCCACGGCCTTGTATAAGCCATTGTGCTAAATGAAGTTGAGCTTTTAAGTGGTTGTTTTGAGCAGCGACTTCCATGAGCCTGCGGGCGTTACGATCATCTTTTGGTTGATTTAAAGTGCCTAAGGAAAGAATTTTTGCCGCTGCAAAAGCCGCTTCAGCATCTCCAAGAGCAGCTCCTTTTAAATGCCATTTTAAGGCTTGTTCAATGGCTTTATTTTCACGGCTTGAGGAAGAGACGCCGGGGAGATTTTGTTTTTCCTGTGAGGCTTTATAAAGAAGCAGTTGTCCATAATAAAAATAGGCTTCCTTAACGCCTGCGTTGACAGCTTTTCGAATAAATTGTTCACCAAGTTCTTGGTTTTGTTTTACAAAATGGCCATCAAATAACATCAGTCCATAGCGAAGCTGGGCTTGGGGTTCCCCTTGTTTTGCAGCGCGTTCAAACCATAAAGCAGCCCGCGCACCGTCAATAGGAACAGCGCATCCTTCCATATAAATTCGCGCAAGAAGCGTTTGAGCAAAAGGATCATTTTTTTCAGCACGCCGGAGGGCTTCTCGAAAAGCTTTTAAATAATAGCCTTGAATGTAATAGTCATAGGCTTGGTCATAATCTCCAGCTTTTAAGGGTTGAAAAGGTTCTTCTGGGGGTGAAGATTCTTGAATCGTATTGAAAGAGCGTTCAAAATTTGAGAGTTCTTCAGTGTTGCCAGCAGAATTGACAACAGAACTTGTCAATCCTATCAGGGCGACCATCAGCACTTTAACGCTTTTCTTGATCATCAATGTCTCCTCCTCATTACCAATCGGGATTTTCACATTTTTCTTTTATGATATCAAGTATGAGAAAAAGAATTATCTTGCGTCAAAATACTTCTCTTCAAGGGTATAGATTTATATGTGTTTTTTTCTTTCGCATCAAAAGTTTTAAAAGGTTGCAAAATTATTCCCTGCTTGAACAACAGTATGGACTTTTATAATTTCTGTCTCCACCCATGCTTATGGCAATATTTGGCTCACTGAAAATTGTGGTGGTAAGCGTGTGGTTTTTTTTAATGCGCTTTATTCCCATGATTTAATTAAGGTTTAAGAGGCTGCATAGCCTATTTTTTCGTCAAAACACGGGTTATTTAGGGCAGTAATACAAGCATCGTAAACTGACAAAGTAAGCCATATTGAAGTGTTTTTAGTGTGTGTGGTTAGTCTTTAAGGAAGCACTTGTTCCTAGAGCTGATGCAAGTGAACCGCATGAGTGGTCAAGTAGTGGAAACGAGCTCCAAAAGATATTAAACTTTTTACAGATTGAAAAATTGTAGGAGACTTTTCCTTTTTATGTATATTTAATGCATTGATTTATAATGATAAACTATCTTTTTTTAGTTTGAATCATAACTCTGAATATTGTAAGATTTTCTCATCACAATCCCTCTTATATTAAATCAATTCATATCACTTGCTTGTACGTCAAAAGTGCGGCTAGTGTGTCGGTAAAAATTGCTAAAGAAAGGACTAAAAATGGTTTTTCATGAACCGTCTTACAAGCCCAAGGGTTGGTCCGCAACACTCAAAGGTTGGCAAATATAACGATGGTGCCGGCTTGTGATGGTACGTCAATAACGGAGCGTGTGAGAGCGTATAGCGCTCTATATCATGATGCTGGGTTTCATTTTGATTCAATGAAGAGAGCAGAATATTAGAGAGTGTGTAGGCTTTATGCGTGCGTATCGCGTTATAGAGCGTGTGGTGTATGCTATCGCATCATTTTAGTTTGCATGTTCATCAGAGATGAGCTGTAAAATAGCTTTTTGTTTTATCGAAGTGAGCATTCTAAATCTTGAAGCAGCAGGTATTCTTCTGTATTTGAGATGATTTCATCGTGATGGTAGGGGGGCTGTTTTTTTGTGATGATATCCGCGTAAAAAAAGGAAATCGGAACCTTCAAAATATCAGCAATTTCCATTAA
Source organism: Bartonella sp. SL320 (assembly GCF_059687635.1). Lineage (NCBI taxonomy): Bacteria > Pseudomonadati > Pseudomonadota > Alphaproteobacteria > Hyphomicrobiales > Bartonellaceae > Bartonella > Bartonella sp. SL320. The sequence goes on from NZ_CM185143.1 coordinate 329,772, forward strand.
ACGCCCTGCGCTTACACGATTTAAGCCGTTTTCATATTTTTGAATTTGTTGGAAGCTTATTCCTAAAGCATTTCCTAAAGTTGTTTGAGACATGTTGAGCATTTTTCGTCTCAAGCGAATTTTTTTGCCAACACAAAGATCGATATTAAGATTTTGGGATTGCATTTTTCCCTCCCGCCGGTTGCGAGCGCCCTCGCATAAGTATTCCGGGAGTCTAAAATACTGAAACCTAATCAGCCTTTTTGCTTTTAGTGCGTAAAACGCACCTGGACATAGCAAAAACTCCCGGAATTCCGGGATACCCACAAAGTAGGGTAGATTCACGCGTAGGTTTCAGGGTTTTAGAGCCCTCTTGGTCGTTGCGTATGCGACCAAAACACCTTTTAGTGTGTAAAGTAATTTGAGGAACTTTACAATAAAAAACAGCTTTTTGAATGAGAGGTGATGTGTTTTGCATGAAGGCAATAAAATAACCACATTGAGAGAGGCTTTGAACAACGCGTGGTACGCCTTATAGTGCGTATCGCGTTATGGAGAGCGTGGTGTGCGCTATCGCATGATGTTAGCTTGCATTCTCATCAGAGATGAGCTGTAAAAAGGCTTTCTTTTTTACAGTAGTGAGCGTTCTAAATCTTTTAAGAAGCAGATATTCTTCTGTATCCGAGATGATTTCATCGTGATGGTAGGGGGGCTGTTTTTTTGTGATGATATCCGCGTAAAAAAAGGAAATCGGAACCTTCAAAATATCAGCAATTTCCATTAAACGCCCTGCGCTTACACGATTTAAGCCGTTTTCATATTTTTGAATTTGTTGGAAGCTTATTCCTAAAGCATTTCCTAAAGTTGTTTGAGACATGTTGAGCATTTTTCGTCTCAAGCGAATTTTTTTGCCAACACAAAGATCGATATTAAGATTTTGGGATTGCATTTTTCCCTCCCGCCGGTTGCGAGCGCCCTCGCATAAGTATTCCGGGAGTCTAAAATACTGAAACCTAATCAGCCTTTTTGCTTTTAGTGCGTAAAACGCACCTGGACATAGCAAAAACTCCCGGAATTCCGGGATACCCACAAAGTAGGGTAGATTCACGCGTAGGTTTCAGGGTTTTAGAGCCCTCTTGGTCGTTGCGTATGCGACCAAAACACCTTTTTATTCATAAAGTAATTTGAGGGGATTGGCAATAAAAATGAAGAGAGCTTTTTAAGCGAATTTTTTTGCCAATGGGAACGTGATTTTGAGAGTTTCTGGTTTGGCTTCTCCTACCTTGTGCGAGCGCCATGCGTATTCCGGGAGTTAAAAACACTGACCTCGAATCAGCATTTTGCTTTTAGTGCTGGTAAGCACCTGGACATAGCAAAATCTCCCGGAATTTCACACACTCGAAAAGCGGGTGTATTTTTACGCTAAAGCTTAGATTTTTCAGAGTTCTCTTGATTATTGCGTATGCGATCAAAACACTTTTTAATCCCTAAAGCCATTTCAGAAACTTTACAATAAAAATAAAGAGAGCTTTTTAAGCGAATTTTTTTGCCAATGGGAACGTGATTTTGAGAATTTCTGGTTTGGCTTCTCCCGCTAGGATTTCGAGCACTCTCGCATGAAGTATTCCGGGAGTTAAAAACACTGACTTGACTCAGCATTTTGCTTTTAGTGCTTAAAAAGCACTTGGACATGGCAAAATCTCCCGGAATTTCACACACTCGAAAAACGGGTGTACTTTTACGCTAAAGCTTAGATTTTTCAGAGCTCTTTTGATTATTGCGTATGCGATCAAAACACTTTTTAATCCCTAAAGCCATTTCAGAAATTTTACAATAAAAATAAGTTCTTAAGATCAAAATTTGTTTTTTAATGAGAGGTTATCGGTTTCTCAACTTTTCTAGAACGATGACCAAAATGATGATATCAGCCGCGTGTTTGTGGAGAGGGATAAAAAAACTTAAGTTTTAAGATCAAAAAAACTTTTGATGCTTAAAAAATTAAACGTTTTCAATACTCTAATATTGATACCATAAACCATAGCCATTATCTTCAATATTAAGGAAAGGATAAGGACATAGAGCTATGAAGACCACCCTTTCTCCGTTCATTTCAGAGTTCGAAACCGTTGAGCAGGAAAAAAGCTACACGACATGGTTGCATGATAAGGTCGCGATAAGTCTTGCAAATCCATCTCCTTCTATTCCGCACGATGAGGTTATGGCTGAAATGGAAGTTATCATAGATCAACTTGAAGCTGAACAGAAACAGTGATGCTTCTGATTGTTTGGTTGCCTTCGGCTCGTAATGATTTGCGTTAGATTTTAACTTACATTGCTCGCGAGAATCCCTTCGCTGCACGCTGAATGAAAAGGTTATTGAAAGAATCTGTACTGCCATTGGCTGAACATCCCTACCTGTACAGACAGAGTGAGAAGGTGCTCGGATTGCGAGAAATTATAGCGCATCCAAATTACCTTATATTGTATCGAGTTGCTGCAAATCAAAGCGAAATTATCGCTGTCGTACATGCGCGACGTGAAGTTCCTACTTCTCTTTAATTGCCTACTTCTCTTTAATTGAATGAGAGGCTATTCTTGCTTCTCAACTTCTCTGGAACGATGACCAAAGCCATGATATCAACCCCGTGTTTGTGGAGAGAGTTAAAAAGCAGGAAAAAAATAGAGTTATTTTGCGTATGGGATAGTGCTTGCTTAAAGTAAATTACGAGTGAATAAAGTATACTTTCAAAATTAAAGATGAGTGTTGTTTAAATTTATAATGCATCAATTGCATCTGCATCTAAAGAGAAGCCTGCTTTTTTTAACCGCTTCATAAGTTTAGGAAATGTTTCTTTTATGTCTTCTTTAAAAGAAAGGTAGTGAACTCCATTAACATCTGAAGGTATTTCAACACCTTCTTTGTATAAAATAGCAATTCTATCAAGAGGAAGCACGCCGACTAACATACCCATTTCGAAAACAGTGTTTTGTCGTGCACGATCTTTGGCCTTTGTTTCACCGTCAGTCTTCGCATAACCCACGTCATCAGGTGTTAGCAGTACAATACCAAACCCTATAGAACCATTACAAATTTCTTGTTTCAAAGTTTCAATGATGGGTAAACCATTACCACTCGTATTTTGTAGAATGTATGGATCGAGCCTAAGTTTGAGAAGAGCATTTTCAAGCTTTGTTAAGGAGACATGATCATGACCATGAACGATAAAAATTTTTTTATTTGATGTATTGGAAGCAATCTTTGGAGTTAAATCTTCTTTTAACTTTCTTGCAGCGGATGCTTTACCTTGAAAGTTAAGTGTTCCTGTACTTTCATACCAATTAATAATTCCTCCACACGAGGTTTTGATCTGATATCTTCCAGAAGAATTATGTAAGAGAGGTTTAGCGTCTAGAATGCAATATCCAGCATTGCAAACTATCTTTTGAAGATCTTCAAACGTTCCTCTGTATTTATATTCCATTTTTATATCCCCTTTATATTTTTATCATCAGTTGTTTGTATTCACTATTGATATGAGAAAATGATGATTATCCCCCAATCGTAATGGTTTTTTTTATAAGCATTGAATTAGAAAGCTTTTATGATCCTTCTTTCTATATATTATGATATTATGTCAAAAAAATTCGCTAGCTTTTTCAGCTCGTTTGATTGGAATTATGAAGCAATTTTATTGAGTTTTAAGGTACGCAAAACGTATTTTTATTCTCTTTATCTGTTACCGTGTGTCCACCATAGGTAATATAGTGGTCGCTGTAGTGTTGTTTTTAACGCTTTCTTTATAAATTCTTCCCGTATTAAAAGGGGGGCGCTTTTGCGTTGTTTTAAGCAGGGGAAAGGGGATGTCGTTGGCAAAGATGATATCTTTAACGGCAATGAATTTACAGGCGGTCTCTTCATCAAATGTTGCACAAACATTTGATGATTGAAGAAGAGTAATTGTTTCTTTTTAGACTATAGAATGTGTGTGTCTGCAAGATGTGGCGGGGTGGGGTGCGTGTTCAAGAGTATGCTTTAGTTTGTTTTTTCCTTTACAAGAGTCAATGAAAAAAAGAAGAGCTTTACAAGGGGAAATTTTTACATTTTTCTTGGCAAATTTCAAGCAAAGCTAAGGGGGTGTCGTTGGCAAAAATAATTTCTTCTACGGCAACGAACTCGCATCCCGTCTTTAAGGCTTCATCAAAGGTTGCAAAATCGCTTCCTGCTTGAATAATGGCGGGGGTTTCCATAATCTCTGCCCACCATGTGGCTAACTGAAGATTGCGGGGGTGCGGTTGGGGTTTTTTATCAGCTCCTAATTTGCCAAAGAGAAGATAATCAACCCCTGTTTCTGCGGCAAGCATAGCACTATGGCGATTGCGTAAATTGCCAAAGCCGATGATTTTTTGTTCCTTTTGCTGATTTTTAAAGCTTTCAAGGGTGTTCAGATCATCTTCTATGTGCAAACCATCAGCTTTTATGCGTCCGGCAATGCGGCTGTCACCAGCAATAACAAGAGCAGCATCATTGTTTTGAATATCTTCTGCGTAAGTTTGAGCTTGTCGTTGTAAAAAAGAACCATCATCTTTTTGCTTTTCAGAATCATAAAGAATGACACAGGCAAAAGATTTGGTTTGCAAAATCGGACGCAAAAAACTGTCTGGGGTATTGCGTCGAACATCAAGTGTTAAAACCAACTGAGGAAACAAAGGCGATTCAATCGGTTTGTTTTTTTGTTGTGTCATGTCAAATTCCTGTTTCTTTTTAAATAACATTTAAAAATTAAAATTTCATCCTATCTTGTTTGCGATAAAGGGCACCATCATTTTATCTAACTTTTTATGGTGCGTGGAAATTTGTGGTGCGTGGAAATCCATTTATGAATAAATCCATTTAATTGAGTAATGAGCGTTTTTTTGAGTATAATTTGAGTATAAAATGTTGCCTTTTGTTGTGCGCGATGCAGGGTGGTTTTTTATTCTTTTTCTTTAAAAAAATGATGCTTATAAAGCAACTTGACTCTTCAAAATTAAAGTTTATTCTTACATTGTTTTTATTGTTTTTTTTGCGATGAGGATCACCACCGTTTTTAGGTAATTTAAAGGGGTAGGGTGTGTGGGAGTCAGCTGATGAAGCACCAAAGTATTCTTGAGCATAATACACAACATTTCCATCGTGATACACGCATTGACGTTTTTCGTGCTTTAGCCTTATTGACAATTTTCATCAACCATATTCCTGGAACGCTCTATGAGCATATAACCCATAAAAATTTTGGTTTTTCTGATTCTGCTGAAATTTTTGTTTTGCTTTCAGGTGTTTCGCTGGGCCTAAGCTTTCAGGGGCAGTTACAGAACAAGCCTTTTATTTTTATTATCCAAAAACTTTGGTATAGGGCTTTGCAACTTTATGGGGCCTATCTTTTTACAACCTTTGTAACTTTAAGCCTTTTTTTAGGCGCCTTTTTCTTATGGAAAACAGAAAAACTGTTAATGATGAACAATGTGGGGCTTTTTGTCACACAGCCACTTACGGCATTTTTGCATAGTTTTAGCTTGGGGCATCAACTAGGCTATAATAATATTCTTCCGCTTTATATGGTTTTGATGTTTTTTGCACCTTTTATCCTATATTGGAGTTGTAAACAGACAAAGTGGTTGCTTTTAGGTTCATTGATACTTTATCTTATTTGCGGAGTTTATAAAATTGCTCCTCCTTCTTATCCTATAGAGGGAAAATGGTTTTTTAACCCTTTGTCTTGGCAACTTTTATTTGTCATAGGCTTGACCAGCACTTTAGCGCATAAACAAGGAAAAACAATCGCTTTTCAGTCCTTTTGGGTGGTTTGTGCGGCAGGATATCTCTTGTTAGCACTGTTATGGGTTCGCTTAAACTGGTGGGGCATTTTGGGGTGGTTGGGCTGGTCTTCTCCGTTGATCAATTTTAATAAAACTTTTTTAAGCTTACCACGTTTGCTCCATGTTCTTGCATTAGCTTTTCTTATTGTATGCTTGCCGCGTGTCAATAAATGGTTTTATGTTTCAGAGCAACATCCTTTAGCAATCTTAGGAAAACATAGTTTACCGGTCTTTATAACGGGAACTATTTTTGCGATGTTTGGACAAGTTGTAAAAACAGTGATGACAGGAACGTTTTTTTCCGATAGCCTCTTAATAATAACGGGTATTGTTTTGCAATTTGGCGTCGCTTATTATTGTGAAAAACGTCGATTTTTGCAGGGCTCGTTTCCAAGGAAACTGATCCGTTTGTAAAAAAACGGTTTCATGGTGGCTATTGTGCTGCGTTAACCTTAGTATAAAAAGTGCGTTGCGCAAAAAATGTAAAAGAGGTAGTCAATTAAAAAAAGCATTCTATACAGTAACAAAAGAAACTTTTTAGGACTCTATTCGTTGAGTGGGGTAGTGTTGAGTGGTGTGGTTTTGTGCTGATATTTGGAGTATAAAAGCGTGAGCGTACATAAACGTCCCTATGATGAACCCATTATCATGATTGAGCATAATGCTTTTGAAAATGCTTTTAATCGTCTTTATGAAGAGACAATGGCACTGATTGAAAAAACAGCAGCCTATATCGATTCAGAAGGGAAAGTCGTGGCACGTTCCCTTTCGGCAGAAATTTCTGCAATCTATGCAAAAGAGGCGATGTATTTAAGTACACGACTTATGCAAATTGCCTCTCAACTCCTTCTCCTTCGGGCAGAGCGTGAAGGGGAAATGTCACCAGAACAAATAAAAAAAGAAATCGTAAAAGTATCTCTTCATACTCCGACATTGGAATTTGAAACCCCGCATTGGAACGAACTACCAGAAATTTTTCGCCAATTTGTTGCGCATTCACTGCGTTTAGAGGCACGTATAAAATATATGTGTGCAGGGTGGGAAGCTGCTGCTGCTTGTTCCTTAGAGGATGAAAATCCCGTGGGAAAACAAATTGAATTGCTGAAAACAGCCTTTGGACGTTCTTAAAAAATATTTCCTTAGTTTTTGTTCATTCACTCTTAATTTTAGAGGTATGCACATTTTCGTTTAGGATATGTTGCTGTGGTTTATGCGCTTGATGCTGCGGTTTATGTGTTTTGGTTAAGATAGGGCAGCTTTTATCTTGAACGATGATAATTGGCTGGGAAGACAAATCGAATGACTAAAAAACAGCTTTGCGGGGGAGATATTTTCTTGCTTTGCGCGAAGGGGAAATGTCAGCGGAACACATACAAAAAGAAATTGTAAAAGTATCTCTTCATACTCCGACATTGGAATTTGAAACCCCGCATTGGAACGAACACCCAGAAATTTTCCGCCAATTTGTTGCGCATTCACTCTCGTTTGAGAGGCACGCATAAAATCTATGGTGTGCGGGGTGGTGGGAAGCTGCTGCTGCTTGTACTTGAGATGATGAAAATCCGAGGGCAAACAAATTGAATTGCTGAAAACAGCCTTTGGACGTTCTTAGAGAATATTTTCTTGGGCTTTTTTACCTATTTGCTCTTAATTTTAGAGGCATGCACATTTTCGTTTAGGATATGTGGCTGTGGTTTATGCGCTTGATGCTGCGGTTTATGTGTTTTGGTTAAGATAGGGCAGCTTTTATCTTGAACGATGATAATTGGCTGGAAAGGCAAATAGAATGACTAAAAAACAGCCTTTCGGGGGAGATATTTTCTTGCTTTGCGCGAAGGGGAAATGTCAGCGGAACAAATAAAAAAAGAAATTGTAAAAGTCTTGTCTCATACCCCGACATTGGAATTTGAAACCCCGCATTGGAATGAGCACCCAGAAATTTTCCGCTAATTTGTTGCGCATTCACTCTCGTTTGAGAGGCACGTATAAAATCTATGTGTGCGGGGTGGGAAGCTGCTGCTGCTTGTACTTGAGATGATGAAAATCCGAGAGCAAAGCAAATTGAATTGCTGAAAACAGCCTTTGGGCGTTCTTAGAGAATATTTTCTTGGGCTTTTTTACCTATTTGCTCTTAATTTTAGAGGCATGCACATTTTCGTTTAGGATATGTGGCTTTGGTTTATGCGCTTGATGCTGCGGTTTATGTGTTTTGGTTAAGATAGGGCAGCTTTTATCTTGAACGATGATAATTGGCTGGGAAGGAAAATTGAATGACTAAAAAACAGCTTTTCGGGGGAGATATTTTCTCTGTTTTGCGCGAAGGGGAAATGTCAGCGGAACACATACAAAAAGAAATCGTAAAAGTTTCTCTTCAGATACCGACATTGGAATTTGAAACCCCGCATTGGAATGAGCACCCAGAAATTTTTCGCTAATTTGTTGCGCATTCACTCTCGTTTGAGAGGCACGTATAAAATCTATGGTGTGCGGGGTGGTGGGAAGCAGCTGCTGCTTGTACTTGAGATGATGAAAATCCCGTGGGAAATATATATCATCCATAGAGAAGCATCTTTAATACTTATGAATGTAGGTATCTTCTCTTTGCTTACTGGTGATGGTTTAAGCGTTATGACATTGAAGATGAGATAGGAGGTGAAGATGAAATAAAAGGAAAAATTTTATGCTTTATTTGGCTTATCTTATAAGGTGCGAATGGTTTTGTTCGAGTACATTTGTGTCTTATCAAGTATGTTCTATAAAGGTGCTGTTTGTTCGTGTATCATACTGTATAAATGCATGATGCGTGGCTGTCTTGATTCCTGGTTTTAGTTTTGCTGCTGTTTTCTTTGGGGGCGAGCCTTTATTCAAAAGGGGGAAATGTGTATAAACTGAAATTTATGGCAGAGACGATTCGTATTATAGGCATTGATCCCGGATTACGCTATACTGGATGGGGCGTTATCGATCTTGCGGGTAATCGTCTTCAGTTTGTTGCTGCAGGGACGGTTTCTTCTGATGTGCAGTGTGATTTAGCCTCCAGACTCTGTCAGATCCATAAAGGTCTTTCAGAGGTTGTACATCAATTTATGCCCCATGAAGCGGCGGTGGAACATGTGTTTGTCAACAAGGATGCGACAGCAACTTTAAAACTTGGGCAAGCACGTGCAATCGCGTTGTTGGTTCCTGCGCAAGCCAATCTTCCTGTTTTTGAATATGCACCCAACAAAGTGAAAAAATCAGTTATTGGTGTTGGGCATGGTGCTAAAGAACAAATCCATATGATGGTAAAAGTTTTGCTCCCACGGGCTGAATTTGATAGCAATGATGCAGCTGATGCTCTTGCGCTTGCTCTTTGTCATAGCATGCACCGTAAGAGTATTAACCAATCTTATCAGGCAAGGATGGTGATATGAGCCAGGATAGCGATATGATTGGGGTGGTAACATGATGGATAAATTAAAGAACACTCCCATATCTTTATCTTTGATGATTATAGCCTTTTGGATGTTGACGGTGTGGGGTATAGTGTTGTGTCACATTGGTTTTATATGTTTTATACAATGTGAGAGGATTGGCTGGTCTTATCAGGCAAGGATGGTGATATGATCGGGGTAAAAACATGATCGGTAAATTAAAGGGCACGCTTGAGCATATCTTTGAGGATCATATTGTTCTGGACGTTCATGGTGTGGGGTATGTTGTTTTTATCTCCAATCGGTTGCGTCCTTCTTTACCTGAAGTTGGGGAGGCATTAAGTCTTTTTATTGAAACCCATGTGCGAGAAGAGGCAATCCGCCTTTTTGGTTTTGCGACAAGAGCTGAACAGGAGTGGTTTTGTATGCTCCAAAATGTTCCAGGGGTAGGGGCAAAGGTTGCTTTGGCAATCTTGGGCACTTTATCACCTGATGAACTCGCACAAGCCATTGCTTTAAACGATGGGGCGATGATTAGTCGAGCACCAGGCGTTGGTAAAAAAGTCAGTGAAAGAATTGTGGGTGAGTTAAAAAGTAAAACACTTCCCTTTGAACAGGCGGTCAAGACTGTTTCGGTTTCTCAGAACGAGAGGACCAATCAACCTGCACAAGATGCGCTTTCCGCATTGATGACGCTAGGCTTTGAACGTGAGAAAGCCGCGCGGGCTCTTGCTCTTGCGATGAATGCTTTGGAGGGGGAAACCGTTTCGTCTGCTCTACTTATCCGTCATAGTCTCAAATTGCTTTCTTCTCCTACTTGAATAAAAGGTCACAATGCATAAAGATGAAGATCAACGCCTTTTGGGGGCTGCGCCCCTTCCTAACGATCCAGATCGTTCTTTAAGACCACAAGTTCTTGATGACTTTATTGGCCAAGAAGCGGCGCGGGCTAATTTAAAAATATTTATTGAAGCGGCAAAAACGCGGCAGGAAGCGTTGGATCACGTTTTGTTTGTGGGACCACCGGGACTGGGAAAAACAACGCTTTCACAGATTATGGCCAAAGAATTAGGTGTTAATTTTCGCTCTACTTCAGGACCGGTTATTGCTAAAGCAGGCGATTTAGCCGCTCTCTTGACCAATCTTGAAGAACGCGATGTTTTGTTTATTGATGAAATTCATCGCTTAAATCCAGCCATTGAAGAAATTCTGTATCCCGCCATGGAAGATTATCAACTCGATTTGATCATTGGAGAGGGGCCGGCGGCGCGCTCGGTTAAAATTGATCTGGCTAAATTTACTTTGGTGGCAGCAACCACACGGTTGGGGCTTTTGACCACACCGCTGAGAGACCGTTTTGGTATCCCCATTCGTCTTAATTTTTATACGATAGAAGAATTAGAATATATTGTGCAGCGCAATGCACGGCTTTTTGCCGTTAATATTAGTGATGATGGTGCGCATGAAATTGCACGCCGCGCCCGTGGGACACCACGCATTGCTGGACGGCTTTTACGGCGCGTTTGTGATTTTGCTTTGGTAAAACAGGCAAAACAAATTGACCGAAAAATTGCTGATGAAGCGCTTTCTCGCCTTGAGGTGGATCATCTTGGGCTTGATCCACTGGACCGGCGTTATTTATTCCTGATTGCGGAGACTTTTTTAGGGGGACCAGTGGGCATTGAAACGATTGCTGCTGCTTTATCAGAACCCCGTGATGCGATTGAAGATATCGTTGAGCCATATCTTCTTCAACAAGGCTTTATTCAAAGAACGGCGCGTGGACGCATTCTCACGGAAAAGGCTTGGAGCCATTTAGGACTTGTCGCGCCTGCTTCAACGTCTATACAAAAGCGTGCTCAACTTTCTGATGCTCAAGATAACGCTTCACTTCAGACGTCTTTATGGGATGGGGAAGAGGACTAAGGCATCTTTTTAAAGAAACTATGTGAATATTTTATAGCAAGGTCATAAAATACAAGAGGCATTTTTCTTATCTCTGTGTTCTGATCGAAAGGGTTTAGAACGCGTGAGGCTTTTGTATTTTTTGCTTTTCATAACTTCAACACAAAAATGTGTTCAATATTTTTATTGATAAACAATTTGCTATCTTAAGTGATCTTATGGGACATAAAGTTAATGACAGAAATAACGCCTTTAAAGAGCAATAATACAAGTGCTTTTCATAATTTTCAGGTGCGCGTTTATGTGGCTGATACAGATTTTTCCGGGGTGGTTTATCATGCCCGTTATTTAGAATTTTTTGAACGGGGACGTTCAGAGTTTTTAAGGGATACTGGTTTTAATAATAAGATGTTAGCTGCAGGGGTTGAGGGGGAAAAACTATTTTTTGTTGTGCGTCATATGGAAATTAGTTTTTTAAGACCAGCCAAAATTGATAATCTTTTAGTGGTTAAAACACGTGTTGATCATATCCAAGGGGCGCGCTTTTTTATGGAGCAATCTATTGTGCATGAGGCGACTACGTTGGTAACAGCAAAAGTTGAAATTGCTTTGATTAATGAGGAGGCAAAACCGCGACGTTTACCCAAAGAGCTTTTTACAAAAATGCTGGGTTAAAAGTTTTGTGCAAAGCCGGGCATCATCGTTATATTTGTCAGCCCCCAATGTTGCAACAGATCTTGCATTAAGATGGTTCATAAGAGCCATTTTTAGTCTTTTCTTATACAAATTTATCCACACATTCATCCCGCTTTTGACGTGTAAGGGAATGATTTTGATTGATAATCGCCTTATTCAACTTGAATGGGATCCCTTAAGTGTCATAGAATTTTCTCATTTCCAACTCTTTTGTGAATTCATCAAAATCATTTTCTTGCATGTCATATTTTTTCTTGTCATAGGCAGGGCTGATGGGTGGATACAAAAAGGATTGAGAAAGGCATAAAGTGCCTAGCTTTTTAAGTGTCAAGACTGATTGCAAATTTTGCGTTAAAACGTTTATCCTATCATGCCGTAAAACACTGCTCTGATCGTTGGGTAATGTAAGGGGCTTCTTGTGAAAGTGAGGGATGAATATTTTAGGGAAGGATTTGCAGGCTGGAGACTACTCTTCTTTGAGAGACAGTGATTACCTTGTGAAATAATCAACTGAGAAATCCGCTAGAATCAGAAACCGGCGTGTTGACAGACCAGTGTTTATAGAATGGTGCGGAGGATCGTTTCATTTGCTGCTTTCTTTCAAGATGCAAAAGCGCCAAAACGTGAATCCGTAAAATGAACGGAAGTTTTGGTTTTTTTCATGCTTTTGCCTAATGTGAAATTAACCACCAAATTGCCTCCTGCTTTTTAGGGTGAAGTTCTCTAAAAGTTTTCAAAAGGGCGTGTTCTTTTTTGCTATAGGTTTCTTGCTCAGTGTGTAAGCAATGTTCTTTTGTGGGAAATTCTTTTTTTGAAATATCTGCATAAAAAAAGGCAATCGGAACATGCAAAATATCAGCAATTTCCATTAAACGCCCCGCGCTTACACGATTTAAGCCGTTTTCATATTTTTGAATTTGTTGGAAACTTATTCCTAAAGCATTTCCTAAAGTTGTTTGCGACATTTTGAGCATTTTTCGTCTCAAGCGAATTTTTTTGCCAACACAAAGATCAATATTAAGATTTTGAGATTGCACTTTATGCCCCCTCCGGTTGCGAGCGCCCTCGCATGAGTATTCCGGGAGTAGTAAAGTACTGAGTTCAGTCAGCCTTTTGCTTTTAGTGCGGTCGAGCACCTGGACATAGCAAAAACTCCCGGAATTCCGGGATACCCACATCAATGGGTTTATTTTTATGTATCGGACCTTAGGGTTTTTAATCCCCGTTGATCGTTGCGTATACGATCAAAAATACCCTTTTACTCATAAAGTAATTGGAGAGGATTGGCAATAAAAATGAAGAGAGCTTTTTAAGCGAATTTTTTTACCCACACAAAGATCGATATTAAGATTTTGGGATTGCATTTTTCCCTCCCGCCGGTTGCGAGCGCCTCTTATGCGTATTCCGGGAGTAGTAAAGTACTGAACCCTAGTCAGCTTTTTTGCTTTTAGTGCTGAGATGCACCTGGATATGGCAAAATCTCCCGGAATTCCAAAATAGCCACAAGAGTGGGCATAATTATATGCTCGGGTTTAGGGCTTCCTCTTGATCACTGCGTAGACGCTCAAAGTTACCTCATTAGTGAAGTACTTTAAGGAGATTGGCAAGACCAATTTTAGCAAGACCCATTAAAGCATTGGCTATGCTCTTATGCTGTAAAATAGTGCTGTTTGAGAGGCGAGGATCTGAAACCAATAGAGGGAATTTTCTTTAAGGAAAGCTGGTGTGTTGATAGATTATTTTTGGCAAAACGGTGCGGGGTTAGAAACTTTGTCTTTTGAGGTTGTGGGGGCTTTAGTGAGGTTGTGGGGGCTTTAGAAATAGGATTGGAGAAACTTTCTTTCTTTGAAAGGGAGAGATTAAAAATATTTTGGGCAGAATTTGCCTGTAGAGCCTTATGCAAGTAAACCGCATGAGTGCTCAGCAGGTGGAATTTTCTTCAGAGAAGCCGGACTGTTCACACGAGACTGGCGCTGGGTGGAGTTTTTGTTCTTTAAGGTGAGGGGCGGAAGTCAGAGTGGTGTAGCGTTCTTTTCATAAACGTAAAGTTATAAATGTAAAGATGGTGGAATAAGATTTTATATCATGCTTTATATGTCGTTATGGAGGGGGAGGCTTTATGGTTATCTTGTCGTTAATGCCGGTGCGAAATGGGGGAGGTGTGGATGTCTTTGATGATCATTTTTAAAAGAAATTTAAAAAACGGGTCTTGTTTTAGCGTATGGATTTATGTGAGACTAAAGTTTTTTAATTAAATTTAGAAACTGTAAAATAATCTGTTTTATAGAATTTTAAGAAATGCACCTTTCATTTAGAGGGATAAAAATTATGCTGCATGGTGAACTAACAAATCCGGAAACAATGGGAATGTTGCATTTGTTTATGCAAGCAAGTTTCGTTGTTAAAGCTGTTATGATTGGGTTGCTGCTTGCTTCCGTTTGGAGTTGGGCCATTATTTTTGATAAAATTTTTACGTATCGTAGAATACGGCGTGAAATAAAGCAATTTGAACGTACATTTTGGTCCGGCAAGGCGTTAGAAGATCTTTATGCTGCGTGTAAAAGTCAACGCACCAACAGCATATCTGCTGTTTTTATGGCGGCAATGACTGAATGGAAAAAATCTCTTGAAAAAGGAACCCATACATCGGCAAGTTTGCAAAGCAGAATTGATAAGGCGATGGATTTGACGCTGGGACGTGAAAGTGAAAAAATAGAATCAAAATTAAGTTTTCTTGCAACCCTTGGATCCGCAGGACCCTTTATCGGTCTTTTTGGAACAGTGGTTGGTATTATGGAGTCTTTTCTTTCTATTTCAGCTTCTCAAAATACATCTCTTGCCATTGTAGCACCAGGGATTGCAGAAGCACTTTTGGCAACCGCTATTGGTTTGTTTGCGGCAATTCCAGCCGTTATTGCCTATAATAAGTTGATCCATGAAAGTGCCCGCATCATTGCACAAATAGAAAACTTTGCTGATGAATTTTCAACAATTGTATCGCGGCGTATTGATGAAACACACGCTGCAACGTCCTCTTTATAAAAAGGAGCTTGTCCTATGGGCATTTCTGTTGCTTCTTCTTCTCGAAAAAATACCCGTAGACGGAATCGTTCACAAAAACAGCTGATGAGTGAGATCAATGTGACTCCTTTTGTGGATGTCATGCTGGTGTTGCTTATTATTTTTATGGTCTCTGCGCCCCTTTTGGTGAATGGTGTTCCTCTGGATTTGCCACGGAGTCAAGCCGGCCCTGTGCGTGCGCAAAAAACACCTCTTACGGTTTCACTTGACGCACAAGGACGCTTTGCTATTCATCAAGAGTATTATGAAACTTCACAAGAGCTAATTGCACAGCTTAAAGCGCTTCTGGAAGCGGATGCAACACAAAAAGATCAACGGATTTTTGTGCGGGTTGCTAAAACTGTTGAATATCAACAAGTCTTAAAATTGCTCGCAGATATTCAAAAAGCAGGCTTTTCTCAAGTTGCGTTGGCAAGTCTTGCGCAATAACAAACTTTTTCATAAGTTATTGTTTTTTATGTTTTTTTAATAGCACAGAGTGATTAAAAATGAAAAAATGTAAGGTATAAATTAAGGCATAAAGAATGAACAAAGACTCCTATCATAGCATGAAACGAGGCTTGGCTTTATCCCTTGTGGTCCATGTCATTTTTCTCAGTTGGGGTGCTGTTCAGTTTACAAACTCTGTTTCTTTACCACAACCCTTGGAAGCAATTCCCATCACTCTTGCTCCTTTGATGGAAGAGTTTTCTTCTCAACAAGGTGCTGTGAAAGCGCCGCTTCGTGCAATCCCTGCCGTTAAACCAACGACTGCCCCCCAAGAGATAGAGGATGCACGCCATGTTGGAGAGGGCAAAATAGATAGTCTTGCACCTTTTCAACCAAAGGAAAAGCCGCGTCTTGTTGAGACCACATCATCGCCACCAAGCAATACGTCAGAAACCTCCAAACTTACAGAACCAGTGGAAACAAAAACAGAAGAGGCGCCCAAGCCTGCACCTGAGGAACCTTTGGAAACACCAGAAGAGGCGCCCAAGCCTGCACCTGAGGAGCCTTTGGAAACACCGAAAAAGGCGCCCAAGCCTGCACCTGAGGAGCCTTTGGAAACGCCAGAAGAGGCGCTTAAGCCTGCGCTTGAGGAGACTTTGGAAACACCGAAAGAGGCGCTTAAGCCTGCGCCTGAGGAGACTTTGGAAACACCGAAAGAGGCGCCCAAGCCTGCGCTTGAGGAGACTTTGGAAACACCGAAAGAGGCGCCTAAGCCCGCGCCTGAGGAGACTTTGGCAGCGCCAGAAGAGGCGCCTAAGATACAAAAGGAACCAGCAGAGCAGGTTGTTCATCAAGAGCCTAAAATTGCACTTCCAGAAAAACCTCTTCTTCCACAGTTTAAGCCAAAGTTTGACAAAGAATCCTCAATGAAGAATGGGGCTACATTAAATCAAAAGACGCCAAAGTCTAACAAGAAAAATCAAGAAAAACAAACCATTGAAGATATTTTAGCGATGGAAGAAAATAATTTGCTCAATCGTGCACGAACACAGGGAGGGGGCGCAAAACGTTCTGATACACCAGAAGCAATGGGGGCAAGAAAAAACATTAATGATACCACAAAAATGGCACAAACATTGGTCAATATTGCGGGGGGATGTATTCAACAGAAGCTTAAACTTGTTGCGCTTGGTGGCGATTTAAAAAACCGTCCTGTTGTGCGGTTGCGCTTTTATTTAGACCGTGACGGGATGGTTATGGGCGATCCTATCATTGATCCCGTAAGCGGTCTTGAGAGCCAACAAGCAATTATGATAAGGCAGGTATATGCGGCTGTCTTTTCATGCCAACCTTATGCGGATCTTCCGCGTGATCAATATGACCTGTGGGGGCAGGGTTTTGACTTTAATGTTGATCCCCTCCAAGAAATAAGATGACAAAAGAAAAGAGAAATCGGCTATGAAAGGACAAATTCCATGATAAGTACAACGAGACATAAAGTTTTTACGTGGTGTATTGTCACTTGTGGTTTGTGGCTTTTCAGTTCCTCATCAGTTTATGCGCAATTGAAAGGAACGATTTCGAGTGCTGATTTTAATCCCATTCCTATTGCCATTACGGATTTTATTTCCAATGATTCGATTGGATTGAAAATATCGGCTGTGGTGTCAGCTGATCTTGAACGCTCGGGGCTTTTTTTACCACTTGATAAGGAAAAATTTTTTGAAAGAATTTTGAACCCTAATAAACAACCGCATTTTGCTTCTTGGCAGAAAATAAAAGCCCAAGGTTTGGTGACGGGGCAAGTCATGAGAGAAAACGACGGGCGTTTGAGGGTTGATTTTCGTTTATGGGATGTTTTTGGGCAACGACAACTGAAAGGGCGGCGTTTTTATACCGCAACAGAACGTTGGAGACGTGTGGCGCATATGATCGCAGATGAGATTTATAGTGAGATGACCGGGGAAAGTGGTTATTTTGATACACGAATTGTTTTTATCGATGAGACAGGCCCCCAAAATGCACGCATTAAACGTTTAGCCATGATGGATCAAGATGGCGCAAATTTGATTTATATGTCTGATGGAAGTGAATTGGTGCTGACGCCGCGTTTTTCCCCCAGAAGACAAGAAATTACCTATATGGCTTATGAGGATAATCAAATCCCGCATGTTTATCTCCAACAAATTGAAATGGGGCAAAGAGAGTTAATCGGAACGTTTAATAACATGACAATTGCTCCCCGTTTTTCTTCTGATGGACAAAAAGTCATCATGAGTTTGTTGCAAAATGATGGAAGTGCAAATCTTTACACCATGGATTTGCGAACCCGTACAATGACACGGCTGACAACAACTTCTGCTATTGATACTTCTGCTTCTTATTCTCCGGATGGAAAACAAATCGTCTTTTCTTCAGACCGTAGCGGAAAGCCGCAAATCTATAAAATGAATGCCGATGGCACTAATATTCAGCGGATTTCTTCAAACGAGGGGAGTTATTCGACACCCATTTGGTCGCCACGGGGTGATTATATCGCCTTTACAAAACAATTAGCCGGACAATTTTCTATCGGTGTTATGCGCCCTGATGGACAAGGAGAACGAATTTTAACCACAGGGTTTCATAATGAAGGACCGACTTGGGCTCCTAATGGTCGTGTGTTGATGTTTTTTCGTAAAAATCCCGGTATGGGACCTAAAATTTATACCATTGACATTACAGGACGCAATGAACGTCAACTCCCCACACCCAATGATGCTTCTGATCCAGCATGGTCGCCATTGCTCAATGTACAATAAAAAAATACAATAAAAAAATGCTTGATGAAAATACAGAATATAGAGAAAATATATAAAGTCCAAAATCTACACAGTTTCCATGGTCTTTAAGAATTTAAAAGCAAGAATTTGTTACAGGAGCTTTTGTCAGTTTTACTCAGCTTTGGCTGTCGTGGTCATGAAACTTTCTTGAGAGGAAAACGTTTTTAAAAAACAATTTCCTTAAAAAAGATCGCTGTTTTGAGGTTTTTAGATTGCCTTTATTCTTCAAGCTATCGCTATAGATGTTTTTGACACTCCCTCTGATCTGGTTGGCTCAGAGGCCAGCTTGTGGTCAAGCAGGCTTTCTTTAGCTTTTCTGCTGATGTGTTTTTCTTTAACGAATGAGAAAACACCCTAGGGGAAAATCCTATCTTAAAGACTGTGGAGCACGTCTTTTAAAAAAACGTTGAATGACTCCAGAAATTTTAGATGCTTCAATGAAAGCGTAAGGCGAGCATTATACAAGCTCTAGAATGTTGCAATAGACTTACAGCCTTTTAAGGTAGTTCATGAAATGGTATTTTTAACCTTTTAAGTTTTATGGCACACGGGATTTTTCTGTTTAATAATATAATGTGTAAGCGCATGATTTTAATTGTCTCAATAGATAGATTGGGAATGAGAGAATTTGACGCTCTTTAAAGGCTATCATTTAAGTTTAATAACGCTAAACTCTTTTTATAAATCAATATGATAAGGTATATTTCCTGCAGTTGCAAGTAAATCTCATGCGTGAGAAAAGGAGTGCGTCTTAGAAAATCCAAATTGTTTACAGACCAGATTGGGGTAAAATTTTTATCACTTGAGGGGAGAGCGGATAAGGTTAATCTTAAACAACAAATTAGAGAGGGGTAGGGGCATTCTTAGAATACAGATAGAATATATAAGTAAAGCGTGAGCGTACGAAGTCTTGGCTTTTATCGTCAAAACTGTTTGAGAGTTGGAGGATGTTTGCTTTATGTTTTTTTTCAATGCCTTTTTTGGGGTAATGGGTTCTATTTTTTGCCATTGATTGTGGTTTTTTTGGCTGTGTAAAAATGAAACGCCATTGGGCTGCACATTCATGGGCTTATTTTAAAGAAACATCTCTCAACGCGTATCACACTCATTTAACGGCGTTGACTATGAATGGTATAACGATAAAGCCATTGGGTACTGCCATCTTTGAAGTTTGTGAAGAAGCAAGCCGGCACTATCATACATTTTGCTAGCTTTTTAGTGTTGCGATAGCTCTTGGCTTTGAGGGCGGTTCATGAAATGGCATTTTTAGTCTTTTCTTTAAACAGTTTTTATCCACATGGTTCTCTTTAGCTTTTTATGTGTAAGCTAAGTCGTTTTGATTGATTCAACATCAGAGAGATTTGAAATGAGAGAATTTGACACTCTTTAAAGGCTCTCATTCAACATATAAAACAGTAATTTATCATTATAAATCAATTTATTGTCAATGATAAACCCCGCTGTTGACGCGGGGTTTTTGTATATACATGATATGTATGTCTAAAGAGGAAAGAGATGTTTTTTCAGTCCCTCATGGGTAAAGCGAGGGGGTAAAGCGAAAGCCCAATGATGAGAATTATACGGACAGTTTTGCCAAAATCTCATCGCTGACATCAAAATTCGCATAAACATTTTGCACATCATCATCTTCTTCTAATGTTGAAATCAGCCGTAAAACGGATAAAGCTTTTTCTTCATCTATGGGAGCAAGGGTGGTGGCTTTCCAAATTGTTTTAATTGATTCTGCTTCACCCAGTTTTGCTTCAAGTGTTTTTGAAACTTCACCAATATCTTCAAATGCGCAGGTAATATGATGTCCGGTTTCTTCTGATTGTACATCTTCAGCACCGGCTTCAATGGCTGCCTCCATGATGTTGTCTGCTGTTCCTGCTTCTGGCTTATAAATTATTTCCCCAATCCGATTAAACATAAAGCTTACAGACCCTGTTTCTCCTAGGGCTCCTCCGGATTTGGTGAAGGCGGCGCGTACGTTTGAAGCGGTGCGGTTACGGTTGTCTGTTAATGCTTCAACAATGACGGCAACACCGCCTGGTCCATAACCCTCATAGCGGACTTCATCATAATTTTCGACATCGGTGCCGGAAGCTTTTTTAATCGCGCGTTCGATATTATCTTTCGGCATCGACTGTGCTTTGGCATTTTGGACAGCCAGCCTTAAACGTGGATTCATGGCTGGATCAGGTGCACCTTGTTTTGCTGCTACGGTAATTTCGCGTGCAAGCTTAGAAAATATTTTTGAGCGCATTGCATCTTGACGCCCTTTACGGTGCATAATATTTTTAAATTGTGAATGACCGGCCATAGTTTTCCTTCCTGTTTCAAGGGCTGTCTTTCCAGTTGGATATTCTTTAGAATTTCAAGGCGATAAAACCACGCATCCCACCAGAATAAATGTGCCACAGCATGCGGTGAAATAATCGAATAAACCCTTTATAAGAAAATTCATCTTAAAGGTAAAGATCCCCTTACTTAAGGATCATGATAAGAGAGGTCTCTTGTCGTTGAGCAAAAATCACGCTATAACAAAATATAATCTCATGGCAAAATGGTTTATTCCATGCCTCGCTTTGTTTTTAAGAGTGGGTGGGAAAAACTGACATATAACAAAGATTTCAGTGCTCTTGAGTGGGCGGTAACCTGCCTCATAGAATAGAAGAGGCGCAGAAGAGGATTTATAAAAATGGCAACGCAACTTTTGATGCCCAAAGCGACAGCTGTTTGGTTGGTTGATAATACAGCTCTTTCTTTTGAGCAGATTGCAGAATTTTGTAAATTGCATGTTTTGGAAGTAAAAGCTATTGCCGATGGGGAGGCAGCTTATGGTATTAAAGGTCTCGATCCAATTAGTTCTGGACAGTTGACACGCAGTGAAATTGCACGGGTGGAGGCCGATCAAAATGCACGCTTGAAAATTTCTCAATCGAGAGTGCACATTCCTGAAAAAAAACGGAAAGGGGCGCGTTATATCCCTCTTTCTCGTCGTCAAGATCGTCCCAATGGTATTTTATGGTTGGTTACAAATCATCCTGAGTTGAAAGATGCACAAATTGCACGGTTGATTGGAACAACAAAAGCAACGATTGAACAAATCCGCCTTCGAACCCATTGGAATAGTGCAAATTTGTCTCCTCTTGATCCTGTAGGACTTGGCTTGTGTTCACAAATCGATTTAGATTTTGAACTCCAGCGTGCGGCAAAAAATCGCCCTGTTGCTGCAGAAGAAGATAGGTCGTTGCTTCCTGCTTCTGTGACAGAAAACGCTGCTCTAGAGGAAAATGAGAGTGAAGAAAATCAAAGCAAGACTTTTGATGCTGATAAAGTATTTGCAAAGTTGAATGCGCTGCAAAAAAATCATCAAGATCAAGAGGATGCGTAAACAGCATGACGTGGGTAACATTTCTCATAAAAATGCAAGAGGAATGGCTGGAGAGAAGAAAAATTGGTAGAGACTAAAAAATGATGACAAAAGTAAAAAAATTTCGTCTTCATTAGGAATTAACAGTTATTCTTAAGAAATATTTTTAAGAATTTACCCTTCTTTACGAAATTCAAGGAGAAACGGACTATGCGCTTTACCCAAAATACCCTTTTTCATTCTTTTGCTCTTCTCTTTTTTGTCTCTCTATGTTTGAGTGGGTGTGGTAAAAAAAATATCGGGGCATTGAACGGTATGAATGGCGCCTATATGAATGATGCTGGTTTCAATCAAGTGTCACCAGGTTCAGGGCAAGAATTTACCGTTAATGTGGGAGATCGCGTGTTTTTTAGTCTCGATTCTTCTTCACTTGATGCAGATGCTGAACGTATTTTAACACGCCAAGCAGAATGGTTGCTTCATTATCCTTATTATTCTATTATGATCGAAGGTCATGCCGATGAGAGGGGAACACGTGAATATAACTTGGCACTTGGACAGCGCCGTGCTGTTGCTGTGCGAAACTATTTGGTATCTCTTGGTGTGTCTGCACAACGGATTCAAACAATTTCTTATGGAAAAGAAAGGCCTGTGGCGGTGTGTGATGATATTTCCTGTTGGAATCAAAATCGACGTGCTGTGACAACGCTGAATGACATGAATAGTCGTTAAAGAAAGAAAATTGTTTATTTCAACCATTCAATAAGCTCTTAAGGGGAGAAAAGAATGTATCGTAAAATAAATTGGAAAACGATTTTTTATATGGCGGTTTTCGTAGCTTGTTCACTTTCATTTGCTGAAAGTGCGGCGCGAAAGACTTCGGAATATCCTGCACATGAGACGGATAAAGCTGGCACCGCTGATAAAGCCGCTTCCGATACAGAGAAAAACGCACCTGATGCCGCTGATAAAGCTTCCGATACGGTGGAAAAAGCCACTGATGCCGCTGATAAGGCTGCTTCTGATGCAGCGAAAAAAGCCACTGATGCCGCTGATAAGGCTTCCGATGCAGTGAAAAAAGCCACGGATGCTGCTGATAAGGCTGCTTCCGATGCAGCGAAAAAAGCTTCTGATGCCGCTGATAAGGCTTCCGATGCGGTGAAGAAAGCCACGGATGCCGCTGATAAGGCTGCTTCCGATGCGGTGGAGAAAGCCACGGATGCCGCTGATAAGGCTTCCGATGCGGTGAAGAAAGCTTCTGATGCCGCTGATAAGGCTGCTTCCGATGCGGTGGAAAAAGCCACTGATGCCGCTGATAAGGCTGCTTCCGATGCGGTGAAAAAAGCCACTGATGCCGCTGATAAAGCTTCCGATGCAGCGAAAAAAGCCACTGACGCTGCTGATAAGGCTGCTTCCGATGCAGTGGAAAAAGCCACTGATGCTGCTGATAAGGCTGCTTCCGATGCAGTGGAAAAAGCCACTGATGCTGCTGATAAAGCTTCCGATGCAGCGAAAAAAGCCACTGATGCCGCTGATAAGGCTGCTTCCGATGCAGCGAAAAAAGCTTCTGACGCTGCTGATAAGGCTTCCGATGCGGTGGAAAAAGCCACTGACGCTGCTGATAAGGCTGCTTCCGATGCAGCGAAAAAAGCCACTGATGCCGCTGATAAGGCTGCTTCTGATGCGGTGAAAAAAGCCACTGATGCCGCTGATAAGGCTGCCTCCGATGCGGTGAAAAAAGCCACTGATGCCGCTAATAAAGCTGCTTCTGAGGGGATAGAAAAAGCTTCTGGTATTTCGGAACATCAAGGAATTATTTTAGAGAATCAGCAGGCTTTATTTAAAGATTATGACTTAGATAAGCTTTTACATAAGATACGAACGGTACTTGAGCATAATAATCTAAAAGATGTTAGCAAGCAGTTTCATGAGCTTTTTGATAAAAAAGACACTTCTGTTTATTCTTGTTCCTCTGAAAATGCCGCTTTGGATGAAAAATCCCAAACTGTAGAAGAAAAGATGGAGCAGGAACATAGTGCTGATGATCAGACAAAGGTTGCTGATGTGAAGGATCATGATGTAAGTGCTCATGTCGAATCACATCAGAGTGACGCTCTTTCTTCTTCCAAAGCTTTGTATAAGGAAGGGTATGATTTTATTCGTTCTGCCAATTATGTTGATGCTGAAAAAAGCTTTTGTGCTTTTCAAAATCGCTACAAAAAAGATCCTTTGAGTGATGATGCTTTATTTTGGTTGGCTGAATCTTTGTTGGGACAAAAACGTTATCATGAAGCAGCACAAGTTTATCTAAGCGCATGGTATGCCGATAAAAAGAAACTCTATACTTCCGAGATTTTGTTGAAATTAGCAAGAAGTATGATCGCTCTTGAACCCAATAAGGGGGATTGTGCGCATTTTATGAAAAAATCAAAACATCATCAAATGTTAGAGTCAGTGTTTTGTAAATCTGCAAAATAAGCAGCGAGGTCATGTTCGGTGTGTGTTAGATTGGCAAGAAACCTCTTTAAAACATCGGATTTTATTCAGTGTCGACGCGTGATTCTTGCCGTCTCAGGGGGAAGTGATTCTTTGGCTTTGATGTTTTTAGTCAAGGAACATTTGGAAACCCTCGCTGTTTCCCCAGAAATAATTGCTGTCACGGTTGATCATCAATTGCGTAAAGAATCAGCACGTGAAGCGGAAATTGTTGCGGAAATTTGTCGAACCCATCGCATTAAACATATCACTGTGCGGTGGGAGGGCGAAAAACCAAAGACGCATATTGCTTCCAGCGCCCGTGTTGCACGCTATGATCTTTTGGTTCTGGAGGCACAAAAACAAGGTGCCTCCCTTATTATGACGGGTCATACACTCAATGATCAGGTTGAAACCTATCAAATGCGGTATCAACGTCTCCAAAAGAGTAGGGCTGCTTTGCACGGTGAAACTGGTGCCGTGCATGATAGTGTTCCTGCGGGTGGTTTTACCAGTGCGTTAGGTGATGAAGCGGGTGCTCTGCGTGAGGGTATTTCTGCAGACGGTTTTGCTGGTGCGTTGGGTGATAAAGCGGGTGCTCTGCGTGAGGGTATTCCTGCGGACGGTTTTGCTGGTGCGTTGGGTGATAAAGCGGGTGCTCTGCGTGAGGATGTTCCTGCGGACGGTTTTGCTGGTGTGTTGCATGATGAAGGTCATGCCAGAAAAACGAGAAACGATATTGCCGAAAAAAGTTATGGAGCCCTCTATGCACGTGGTTTATCTTGTATTCCACGTGAGGCATTGTTGCATAGAAAAGTGCGTTTGATTCGGCCGCTTCTTGGTGTCAAACGTCAAACATTGCGGCATTATTTACGCTCACAAGGAAAAACATGGATTGAGGATCCCACAAACGAAGATCGCAATTTTGAACGTGTGCGTGTGCGTCAATCTCTTTCTTCGCAAAAGCTTGCTGATATTGCTCAAAAAATAAATGAAGCCGCATTACAACGTCGTCAACAAGCGCAAAATATGGCCGATTTGATCTCAGCGCTGGATATTACGGTGCAACATGGGCGTTGTTTCATCGTAAAGCCTGCACCATTTTTACAGAAACATTCCTGTTTTCCTTTCGTTATCGGGCTTTTTGCGGTGCTTATGGGTGGGGGATTCTATTTGCTCCCTAAGCAAAAATTGAGCAGGCTTGTTCAAAAAATCTGTCTTCATTCTTCAGAAAAAAAGCGTTTTACTTATGCTGGCTGTGTGATTGAATATAATAAAAGGGGAATCGCTTTTTGGCGTGAAGGACGAAATATGAAAGAGGCTCTTGTTGAGCCTAATAAAACGCTCATATGGGATGGACGCTATCAGGTTATCAATCATGGATCTGAAGCAATAAAGGTTGGAGCGGCTCATTTAGAACAGCTGAAATCTTTATTGAAAAACAGCGACTTTTATCTTAAAAAACCTCATTTCCCCTCTTTACAATCGCTGCTGATGATTTCACATGACAAAGGATATGATATTCCAGAGTTGATTTCTCAAGCAGTTGTTTATAAAAATGTTATCATCAAGCGAATTATGGCGCCTTTCAATTGGCTTTCCTCACGGGAAGATGCTGCGTTGGTGAATGTTATGGAACCTTTTTTTAATCTTGAGGTGAAAAGATAAAGAAAAATAACGCTAAAAGAGAATAAACAGCTTCTCATCTCTTGGCAAGGGGCTGACAAGGTTATATGTTAAGGGGAACTGTTTGAAATCTATATTTGATTAAGTGGGCTGAATATGAATTCCAATTACCGCTCTCTCCTCATTTGGGGAGTTATTGCCTTGATTTTGATTGTGTCGTTTTCTCTCTTTAATGGAGATAGTCAACGTTCTGGTGGTGGAGAAGTCTCCTATTCTGAGTTTTTGCAAAAAGTTGAGAATAACGAGCTAAAATCGGTGACCATTCAAGGTCAAAAATTAACAGGACAAACTGTCGAACGTAGAACTGTTTCAACTTTTGCACCCCGTGATCCTGGTTTGATACAAAAATTGGAAAGCAAAAACGTCAATGTTAAAGCTATTCCTGAAAGCTCTGGAAATAGTATATTCCTTAATCTTCTTTTTTCCTTACTGCCTGTTTTTATTATCGTTGGGGCGTGGGTCTTTTTTATGCGACAAATGCAAAATGGATCTCGCGGCGCAATGGGATTTGGCAAATCGAAAGCAAGATTGCTTAATGAAGCACAAGGACGTGTTACCTTTAAGGATGTTGCTGGTGTTGAAGAAGCAAAACAAGATCTGCAAGAAATTGTTGAATTTTTACGTGAACCACAAAAATTTCAACGCTTAGGAGGGCGTATTCCACGTGGTGTTTTGCTTGTTGGTCCTCCAGGAACCGGTAAAACGCTGTTAGCACGCTCGGTGGCGGGTGAAGCCAATGTGCCTTTCTTTACCATTTCAGGATCTGATTTTGTTGAAATGTTTGTCGGTGTTGGGGCAAGCCGTGTGCGGGATATGTTTGAACAGGCTAAAAAAAATGCGCCTTGTATTATTTTTATCGATGAAATCGATGCTGTTGGACGCCATCGGGGGGCTGGACTGGGGGGTGGAAACGATGAACGCGAGCAAACTTTAAATCAGTTGCTGGTCGAAATGGATGGGTTTGAGCCCAATGAAAGTATTATTCTGATTGCCGCAACAAACCGTCCTGATGTGCTTGATCCTGCTTTATTGAGACCAGGGCGCTTTGATCGACAAGTTGTTGTGCCAAATCCAGATGTTTCTGGACGTGAGCAAATTTTGAAAGTGCATGTGCGCAATGTTCCTTTAGCGCCTAATGTTGATCTGAAAGTTTTAGCAAGAGGAACTCCAGGATTTTCCGGTGCAGATTTGATGAATCTTGTCAATGAAGCTGCTCTTATGGCTGCAAGCCGTAATAAAAGAGTGGTGACAATGCAAGAATTCGAAGATGCAAAAGATAAGGTGATGATGGGGGCTGAACGCCGTTCAACTGCCATGACACAAGAGGAAAAAGAGCTCACGGCTTATCATGAAGCCGGACATGCTATCGTGGCTCTCAATGTGCCGGTTGCTGATCCTGTCCACAAAGCAACAATCGTTCCAAGGGGAAGAGCATTGGGAATGGTGATGCAATTGCCAGAAGGTGATCGCTATTCCATGAGTTATCGCTGGATGATTTCTCGTTTGGCCATTATGATGGGGGGACGTGTGGCTGAAGAATTGAAATTTGGAAAGGAAAATATCACATCGGGGGCTTCTTCTGATATTGAGCAAGCAACCAAATTAGCGCGTGCCATGATCACACGGTGGGGATTTTCTGATCTGCTTGGGAATGTCGCTTATGGCGATAACCAAGATGAAGTCTTTTTAGGTCATTCTGTTGCGCGAACACAAAACATCTCTGAAGAAACAGCCCGTATGATTGATATGGAAGTGCGTAAGCTTATTGATGATGCCTATAAAAGTGCTACGGAAATTTTGAAAACAAAAAGAAAAGAATGGTTTGCTTTGGCTCAAGGCTTGTTGGAATATGAAACTTTAACAGGCGCTGAAATTAACGAAGTCATTGCAGGAAAGCCCCCTTCACGCACACAAAAAGATGAAAATGCTGCACCGCGAACTTCCTCTGTTCCAAAAACTGGAACAGTGAAGGCAGAGGACTCTGTAGTTGATGAAAAAGACGCTAAAACAGCAGCCCATAAAGCAGAGAGCGTTCAAGGTGAGGACAGCAAAACAGAAGGCGCTGGTGGAAAGAAAACAGCAAAATCCAGTGATCCTAAATCCAAGGAGACTGAGTCTAAAAAGGCGCAACCGGATGAAGCTCAGAAAAAATCACAAAGCGCAAAAAGTTCTACAAAGTCAGTTAATCGTTCTCAAAGTAAAAGCAGCGCTGGAAAAAAGCCAAAACCTGCAGAATCTGATAAAGAAAAATAAAAGCTTTTTAAGAACGCTTGAGTGGCTATGTTTTGAAAAAAATTTCTAAATTTTTTGAGAAAGGCGCAGGCAATGCTTGCGCCTTTGATGTAATATTTGTCAAAATATGGAAGCAAAAAATTAAGCAAAGCTGTTGTATAAAACCGTTGTATTATGATGGCTTTAGCAAAGGATAAGGTGGTCTGTTCCCTTGCGGATTTGGCAAAAAGTGTTCGAGGGGAAGCGATAGATTGCTTTGTGGCCTTGGAAAAAGGGTTGTGAGACTTGGCGATAGAGCACTCTTTTCGTATTTAGCAGGGTTTGAAGTGAGCTGATGGATTGCTGGTTGTCTATTTGGCAAAGGTGAGAGGTTTGATGGTGGGGAGCCGTGCGAATTTGGGGTCAAGGGTGGGAGGTTTAACACTGGAGTGCTCTTTTCGTATTTAGCAGGGTTTGAGGTGAGATGATGGAGTGCTGGTTGTCTATTTGGTAAAGATGAGAGGTTTGATGGTGGGGAGCCGTGCAGATTTGGGGTCAGGTGAGAGGCTTAACAATGGATTGCTATACAAATTTGCTTCAAGCCATGAAATATTCTTTGGTTGCTGTTTAAGGGATATGTAAAGCTTTTTTAGGAGATAATATTGTTTTATATGTGCGGTGTAGAAACATTATTGGTTGAGAGTGGTTTAGGTTATGTAGATGATAAAGAGGTTTTTGATGATCTAAAAAGATGAGGGGCGCGTTCAATGGTCTTACTTATAGGGGGAAGGGAATATGGTGAGGGGATCTATTGTACCAAGGGGGATTGTTTGAGTTTTTAAAAAAGCCAAGGGAAGAAAGATAAAGGAAAGAGGCATGGTACAAAAATATTTTGGTACAGATGGAATTCGGGGAAAAGCCAATTCATTTCCTATGACACCCGATTTTGCCATGAAGGTAGGGATGGCTGTGGGGATTTTATTCCGTTCACAACATCAATCGCGTCGTGTGGTGATTGGCAAGGATACCCGATTATCTGGCTATATGTTGGAAAATGCTTTGGTTTCAGGGTTGACGGCTGCGGGGATGGAAGCTTTTTTATTGGGCCCTGTGCCGACCCCTGCTGTTGCCATGCTTTGTCGCTCACTGCGCGCGGATCTTGGGGTGATGATTTCTGCTTCTCATAATCCTTTTTATGATAATGGAATTAAGCTTTTTGGTCCGGATGGTTTTAAACTTTCAGATGATATGGAAGCGAAAATTGAACAATTAATCGATACCGATCTTTCGAAATCTTTAGCAAGTTCTGCTGAAATTGGTTATGCAAAACGGGTTGAGGGGGATATTTATCGTTATATTGAATATGCCAAACGCACGTTGCCGCGTGATGTTCGCTTAGATGCTGTGCGTATTGTTGTGGATTGTGCCAATGGGGCTGCTTATAAAGCAGCACCCCGTGCTTTATGGGAGTTGGGGGCTGAGGTTTTTGCTATTCACGATGAACCTAATGGGACCAACATTAATCAAAAATGTGGCTCAACGGATTTAAGCTCTTTAAAACGTAAAGTACATGAAGTGCGTGCTGATGTAGGGATTGCTCTTGATGGAGATGGTGATCGTGTTCTCATTGTTGATGAAAAAGCACAAACGGTTGATGGGGATCAGTTGATTGCTGTAATTGCTGAAAATTGGCATCAAATGGGACGATTACGGTGCAATGGCGTTGTTACAACGATTATGTCTAATTTAGGGTTGGAGCGGTTTTTGAACGGCAAAGGGTTGGATCTTATCAGGACAAAAGTCGGAGATCGTTATGTTGTCGATGCTATGCGTCAAAAGGGATATAATGTTGGCGGTGAGGCTTCTGGGCATATTGTGCTTAGTGATTTTGGAACAACGGGTGATGGGTTGGTGGCGGCTTTGCAGATTTTAGCTTGTATGAAGGAAAGTCAAAGTCCTATGAGCCAATTGTGTAAACGGTTTGAACCTGTCCCGCAAATTCTAAAAAATGTAACGATTAAAAATAAAAATGTTTTGAAAAAAAATCCCGTCAAAACAGCCATTGAACAAGCAGAAAAGCGGCTGGGAAAAGAGGCACGGTTGGTGATCCGTGCTTCTGGAACTGAGCCGGTGATCCGCCTTATGGCTGAAGGGGATGCACGAGACATATTGGACACAGTCGTGAGAGAGTTGATGGATGTGATCACCTATCATGATGCAAGTGTGGGGGCAGCACTTGAGGAAACTTGAATTTTTTAAAGATATAAGCGATTAGGTCATTTTAAAAAAAACAGAAGGGGGCTTTTGGAATGAGCTGTTGGAGGAAAGTTCATTGAGTAGAAGCGATTGACCTTTGATGATGTTTTGATGCTTGGGGAGGAAAATAAGAGGATTTTGGTGTGTGTGCTAGAACAAGCCTCTTGAGAAGGGGAAAAATTCTTGAAGTGTATATAAGGAAAATATGCGTGTTCAGAATAATCAGACCACATTCAAATTAGTGAGATGATCTTCGGTTGTGGTAAAAGGGCTGATGAAAATATAAAGACAAGCAAAACAGCTTTTTTCTAAAAAAAACAATCAATCACTTCAAATTAAAACTTTTAGATGAAGTATTGTTTCATGTTTACATGGGTTGCTGTGTGAAAAGTATTGAAGCGGTTTTATGGAATTTTTAGCTCAAATGAAAAGGGATTTTTTTCTCAAGCGTTTGAAGAAGCTAAAAAAACGAAAGAAGTGCTTTCTTTATTATAAAAGAAAGCACTTCAGGGGAATTAGACGAGTGACATTACAAATTTTACTCTGAAAAGCGGTCTTTTTTATCTTTTTTCCATAAAAAATAAGTCGCAAGTCCGAGAATGGGAACACTCAATTTGGCAAAAGGGAGATGTTGACTGAGAACAGCAAGGCTGGAAACAGTCGCATCTGTCATGAGTTTATGGCGTTGTTCTTCGGTCTTTTTTTGTTGATCATAGCGTTGATAAGCCTTGAGAACACGGTTGATGATAAGCGCTAATCCTGCAAGAAAAAGCCAAATTAAAAACATGATACTAGCGGCGGCAAGAGGCGTCATCATAGAACATAAGGCAATAAAACCGATGATGCATAAAAAAAGCAAAGCCATGAAAAATGAAATGCCAATGATCCCACAGCAAATGGCTTGAAGGCGCACTTGTTTGACTGTGCTTTTAAGCCCTCCACCGACAAGATGATTTAAAAGAGGAGCGATAAACTTATGCATTGCTTAACGACGCAGTAATTGAGAAAGAATAAAACCAACGCCTGCGGCAAACAAAACACTTTTGCCAGGATTTTTGCGAACGCATTCATTCATCGTTTGTTCAAGATCACTGATTTTGTCTTTTGCTTGAGACATGATGTCTTCACTGCTTTCTTTGGCTGAGTGATACAGTTTTTCCGCTTTGTCTTTTGCTACATTGAGTTTTTTTGCACCAAGATCCGTCAGTGTTGAAGCCATCCCTGAAACTTCATGGCGTAACGTTTCTAATTGTCCCTGGAGATCTTTTTGTAGGTCTTTTTCTGCCGCTGTTTTATTGTTTTGTGTTGTTTTATTATTGGCCATGATATTCTTTCCCTCTCTGGATATATTTTAATATATTTGTGTTGGTGTGTTCAGCGTAATTATTTGCATTGGAGTGAAAATTTTTACTGCTGGGGTAACGCTAAAAGTTTTTTTTGGTTCCCTTCGTTTTGTACAATTTAAAACTGTTTTTGATAAAATAAATCTCATCTGTAACTCAGCCTATAAGAGGGGCCTTGTTCGTAAGACATCCCAGCTGTTGAAATTTAGGACTTTCAAGGTATTCAGCGTCTTTTTTCAGCTTCTCATGGTGTATGTTTTTTTAATAAAAGGTTTTTTTTAAATATCTTAAGGCTTGAACCATGAGAAGCAAAGTCTATCAAGATAGAGAGATGCTTATAGCTTTTTATGATGAAATAAAAAATTAAGAATTTAAAAAATCCATATTCAAAATTTAAGGCTCTCTAAAAAGGGGATGAAAAGGCCAACGAGGAGAATTCATAAGGTTATAAACCGTCTTTATAAGGCATTGCTGCGCAAGGTAAATATTGTGATGAGGGGTGATTATTATGATGGGGTTGGATGATGGTTGAAGGCTGAAAAGATGATATATGCGTGTTTTTTCTGTTATCACATTCCTGATTGATGCTGTAAAATGGGGCATGATTTTAATTGATGAAACAGCAAGAGATTTGAAATGAGAGAATTTTACGGTACTTAAAAATTCTCATTCACGTTGAATAACGCTATATAGTATCATTATTAAATCAATCTATTCCTTGTTCTTGTTGAAAATACGGATAGCATATTTTTAATGGTGAGAGGAAAGCTTCAGAACCCTGATTTTTAAAGGAGTAAATATTCTTAAGAGTGCCATCTTTGATCTTGGTTGCGGATCGCGTACAAATTATCCCATGTTAGCCAATGTTGTGTTGGGTTTATAAAGAGAAGTGGAAATGAGAAAAGCTTGCGACATGAAGAATTTTCTTCAACAGGAAGGAAGATAAATTATTCTTATAAGTCAATGGCTTGTAAGTAGAAAGATGAGGCGTTATTCTTGCTTATTAAAATATTATATGAAATATTTCTTATAAGTCTATCATTTTGCCAAATTTACGCAGTAAATTGACTAAAGTAAGATAAACTTGTTGAAGGCGTATAAAAAAATCTTGAGGGATCTCTTTGAAGAATAGAGAGAATTTGGAAAATAAAACTATACTTGATTTATCAAATTTTCTTTCTTAAGAGGAATGCGGAAGTAACGTTACAAGGGAAGTAGCATTGTGGAAGAGTGATGCTCTGCGGGATGACGGTTGAATGCATAAAATATAAAAAAGATAAGACCACGAAAGTGTAAGACAAAAATGGAATCTGAAACAGTCCCTTTAGAGAATAGTTCTGCTGTATTGGCCGTGCATGATTTCTCTCCTTTTTCGATGTTTATGGCTGCTGATTTTGTGGTGAAGGCTGTTATCATTATTTTGCTGCTTGCTTCTTTGATGTCTTGGACCATTGCTTTTGTAAAAATTATTGAGATCACTGTGGCAAAACGACGCGTGCGTCAAGAACTACGATTGGTTTTGAATGCTCAGACTCTTACGCGTTTGGCTGCTAGTTTGAAAGAAAGCAAAGGGGCTGGGGTGTTTTTTCTCAAAGAAGTTCTAAAAGAGGTCTATCTTTCGACACAACAGGTTCATTTTATTGTTCCTGAAGGGACAAGTGAAAGCGCTGGTGAGAGAAGCAATCCAAGGAAAAGTGCACAAACGCTTGAAGATATTCTCTTTTATGAGGAAAATGATCAATATGGAGATGTTTCTCGCGATGTTTATGTTCGCGATGTGCATGAGGGTTTAAAAGAAAGGGTTCATTCGCTTTTGTCGCGCTGCTTGCTTTCTGCAACACGTCGTATTGCATGTGGAAGCGCTGTTCTGGCAACCATTGGTGCTATTGCACCCTTTGTGGGTCTTTTTGCAACGGTTTGGGGAATTATGAATTCTTTTATTGGGATTGCGCAATCGCAAACAACGCGCCTTGATGTGGTGGCTCCTGGAATTGCTGAAGCCTTATTTGCAACCGCGATTGGGCTTTTTGTAGCGATTCCTGCCGTTGTTATGTATAATAGCCTTATGCGTGCTTTGAATGGGTATCGCAGTGATTTGGGGGATATCGCTGCGGCTCTTGAAAGGCTTTTGAGCCGTGAACTTGATCGACAAAGACAACAGAAAAGTCATAAAAAATGAAAGCAAGCTTTAATGATGATTTGGAGACAGATGAGAGTGGGTTACACAGTGAAATCAATGTAACGCCCTTTATTGATGTTGTGTTGGTGTTGCTGATTGTTTTTATGGTTGCTGCGCCCTTGGCAACATCTGTTATTCCTGTTCAGCTTCCTTCGATAACGCAAGCGCCTTCAGTGGTTCAGCCGGAGGAGCCTTTGTATGTGACTTTGCAAAAAGACCGTTCTCTTTACATTGGTGATCGTCTGATAGAACAAGCCGCTTTAAGAGAAAATTTGTTGAGGGAGACCAAGCAAAATTTAGAGACAAAAATTTTAATTAAAGCCGATAGTGAAATTGATTATGGCATTGTCATCGATTTATTAAACCAAATCCGCATGGCGGGATATGGTAAAATCGGTCTTGTTGGATTACAAAATTCTCCTAATCTTGCTGCAAGGGGTGGGGGTAATCATAAAACAGTTGATGAAACAGGGACAGGGGGGACTGTTGTGACAAACGGTGCTGTTGAAGGCGTGGGGGCTAATGTGGTGGGGCAGGCGATGACGGTAAATGAGCCAAGAAACGCTCATATTTCTGGAACGGCTTCTGCCCCGTGAGAAAAAAATAGCCTTTTTTGAAGGAAATAAAGCACTTTCATCAAAATCATAGAGTGAAATTGATGATGAGATTATCATCGATTGATTAAGCCAAATATGCCTGTCGGGATATGGTAAATAGGTCTTATCGGATTTGTAAAATTTTTTCATAATTGCTGTAAGAGGTGAGATCAATCATAAAAACAATTACTGTTATTGTTCTTATGTGTTTTCATGACTTTAAAGCTGTTGCAACGGTGCTCATGAAGGGTGTAATGTTCTTATAAAATAAGAATAAATCTATTGAGCGCTACAATCTTGATGCTTTATCATCTTTTTGTCTCATAAAAGAGTAAGGGAGACGTCACTATACGCTTTGCTGTTTTTCTCAATGCGCTCATTCTTGGCATATGTGTAGAAGCATTTTTCGTTTTTTCTTTCGTTTTTATCTATTTGGCTAGCTCCACTTGTAATATCCAGGTGGTTTTGATTGATGAAAAAACAGATCGGCAGTGAGAAAATCTTATGACCTTTGGATTGCTTATTTTAATTAAGACCATGAATGCTTCCTAATCCAATTAAGATGATGTGTCTTCCGGATCATTACACTCAATCGTGCCTCGCGTGTTGAGGCATGTGATGCCCATGTTTTAAAGTTTTGTGAGACACGTGGACGTATTTATGCTTCACACCTCCCAAGGGAACCCCAAAAAATCAAGTGATTAAGGAAAGATCTGTTGGAATGAGGGTATGGTTTTCAAGGGTAAAGATTTTTTTGAGAGTGTTTTAAGTATGTCCTGTTGAACCAAAACCTCCTGTTCCACGGCTTTGGGTATGGCTTTGGTTGTCTTTTTTCTCTGGTTCAATGGCGCAAACATTAACTTTTGTGACGGGGGCAATGACTGTTTGAGCAATGCGCATATCGTGTTCAATTAAAAAGTCTTCCTGACCACAATTGATGAGAAGGATTTTTACTTCGCTTCTGGATCATCACACTCAATCGTGTCTGGTATGTTGAGGCATGTGATGCCCGTGTTTTAAAGTTTTGTGAGACACGTGGACGTATTTATGCTTCACACCTCCCAAGGGAACTCCAAAAAATCAAGTGATTAAGGAAAGATCTGTTGGAATAAGGGTATGGTTTTCAAGGGTAAAGATTTTTTGAGAGTGTTTTAAGTATGTCCTGTTGAACCAAAACCTCCTGTTCCACGGCTTTGGGTATGGCTTTGGTTGTCTTTTTGCTCTGGTTCAATGGTGCAAACATTAACTTTTGTGACAGGGGCGATGACTGTTTGGGCAATGCGCATACCGCGCTCAATTAAAAAGTCTTCCTGACCACAATTGATGAGAAGCACTTTGACTTCGCCACGGTAATCACTATCAATCGTTCCTGGGGTGTTGAGGCATGTAATACCGTGCTTTAAAGCCAAACCAGAGCGTGGACGTATTTGTGCTTCATACCCTGGTGATAAATGAAAAATGAGACCTGTTGGAATAAGAGCACGCTGCCCTGGTGCAAGGGTGAGCGTTTCTTCTTCGCCAAGGGCGGCACGTAGATCAAGACCGGCAGAACCTTCTGTTGCGTAGTGAGGAAGCTCTAAACCTTGTCCGTGTTCAAGAATCTCGACGGATAAAGTTATGGATTGTGCAGTTTTTGAAGAAACACAATTTTCTTGGTTGTTTTGCGGTGCGTTGGTTTGTGTATGCGGCATGATCAAGGTATTTCCAAAATATGAAGGCTAGAAAAATAACACTTTAACAAAAGATATCCATAAAACAAGCCGATAAAGGTTTTTTGATATAGGTTGTCCCCAGAGCTTGGCTATCTTCTCTTGTTGATCCACAAGACTTCAAAGCATGCCGAAACATTCTAAGAGCTCTTTAGGTTCTAAGAG
The DNA here is from genome assembly GCF_059687635.1 of Bartonella sp. SL320. Lineage (NCBI taxonomy): Bacteria > Pseudomonadati > Pseudomonadota > Alphaproteobacteria > Hyphomicrobiales > Bartonellaceae > Bartonella > Bartonella sp. SL320. Next base: position 365,949 of record NZ_CM185143.1, read on the forward strand.
CCCTTTGAGTATTGCCAACGATGATTTGATGCCCTCTATACGATGCCCCTCTACGCGGTCCCTGTACGATGTTCTTGTACAAAGGGAGGATTTTAAGAGAGAGCGCTGCACATTTATGCACTTGTTAAAAAAACATTTCTCAAAGTGCACGTCACACCCATTTCACGGCGGTGGTTTGTGAATGGTATAAAGATAAATTTATCGCGCCTTCCTCACTTTTACGCTTGTAGCGTAAAAGTGGGCATGATCACACGATTTGTACCAGCCTTTGCGTGTTGCCGACAGACCTTGGCATTTCTCAACAATTCATGAAAAGATGTTTTTATTATATCGTTTTATCTACATGAATTTTTCCCACTTGTAACGTGCAAGAGATATGGTTGATGTAATGTGTGAGAGAGTTGAAATGAAAGAATTTTACGGTATTCGGGTTTCTCATTCAAGTTGAATAACGCTAGATTATCTCAATCAATATGTTGTTACCAAAGCTATGGAGGGCGTGTATTTTTTTTAATATCGCCGATAATAATCTCTTAATAATCCCTGTGGCAAAAAACAAAGCTTCTCCAATGATGACTTGTAAAGAGGCGCACTAAAAAGTAAAGAGGCGCGCCAAAAAGCGATCGACATGAATTTGTTTTGAATTCAGACGATGGCACTATTAACCATTTTTTCAATAGGAGCATTGCCAACGATGGTTTGATGCCCCTATACGCGATGTTCCTAAAGGGAGGATCTTAAGAGAGAGCTCAATGACGGATTTGTACGGATTTGTATTTTTTTCAAATACTGCCGATAATAATCCCTGTGGCAAAAACCAAAGCTCCCCCAATGATGACTTGTAAAGAGGCGCGCCAAAAAGGGGTCGACATGAATTTGTTCTGGATCCAGACGATAGCACCGAGTTCGAAAAAAACAATGATACAGGCAATCACTGTTGCGACATAAAAAGAATTGATCAAATAGGGAAGCGTATGACCTAATCCCCCTAATGTTGTCATAATGCCGCTGGCAAGGCCTCTTTTCAAGGGTGAACCACGTCCTGATAATTTTCCATCATCATGGGCTGCTTCTGTAAATCCCATTGAAAGTCCCGCACCAATGGAAGCTGAAAGCCCGATCAAAAAAGTTTGATGCGTTTCTCCTGTGGCAAAAGCGGCGGCAAAAATGGGGGCAAGGGTGGAGACAGAGCCATCCATTAATCCTGCAAGACCAGGTTGAATCCATGTCAATAATGTTTGTTTTTCCGCTTTCGAAGGCTTTTTTGTCTGATTGGCTGCTGTTGTTTTTGCGGTGGAATGGCTGCCTTTATTGTTTATAAGCCTTTGCCTTTTCATAAAAGAAGTTTGCTCACACAATCCATCGGCTGTGTGTGCACGATTATGGCAAGAAAGACACAAAAGTTGTTTATAATTTTCAAGCTCTTGAAGACCCATAGCCGTAAAAACCGCGGCGTCCTTAGAGGAATAAGGTTCTAGAGCTTTTGCATATCCTAAATAGAGTGCAGCATGCTGCTCTTTCGCTTTGAGCGCTTGAAGCATCATTTTTTGTGCTGAACGAAAGAACAGAGCTTTACGTTGTACAAATGAAAAAAACGATTTAAACATTCCCTGTTCCTTTGCACTTTAGAATAATTCTAAAATATAAAAAATAAACTGAAAGTCAACCTAAAAATGAAAAACTTCAAAATGGCAAAAAGGTTGCACTGAAAAAAAGAATGCAGAGAGCTCATGAAAATAAATCAGGCAAATCAAGAAAACAAAAGAGATTTATCAAGGGGTGTTGAGAGGGAGGCGTGATTAAGAATTGAAAAGAAAATAGGCTTTGATTTTGCTAAAAAGAATATTTCAATGGAGCATTCCAATTATATTGTACGAGAGCCAATGGATTTAGGTTTGAGAATGTATGGCAAGAAATAAGCCAGCGCTATCATTCACACGATCATTTATTTGATGCGTTCAAAAAGACGATAGCAATTCTTGAAATTTGAGAGCATTTGTTGAAAAATCTCTCTCAATGCTTCAAAATTCCTTTTCGCAAGGGCGCACGTGAAGGGGTATAGCGCTAAAGTCTCCATGACATTATATAAGCGTCATTTTGTGAAAGACTATAAATTCCCTCTATGAAATCATATAAGCTCTCCCCATGAAATACTTTGAGTCTTCACATCTTGATGCTTCATAAAAGAACATGCCAATGTCATCACTTAATCTTAGTTCTCAATGTTTGCGACAGCCTTTAGCATGGTTCATGAGAAGGCATTTTTATTGGATAGTTTTCACGCCTCGCATCTCGCTTTAAGTGCAGGTCTGTCCTCTTAGGATATTATGGGCATTGAGGTGGATTTATTTGTGTCTAACAAATTATCTTTTGTATTGTAATTGGGACTGGTTTTAAAGGTTGGAATGCATAAACGAGAGAAGAGATACTCTCTATTAAATTGTGGAATGCAGTAGGAAAATTTATGCTTTATAAAGGGGCATTGTTCGCCTTGTCCCCCTTACCTTATATCTTGCATGAAAGCCCCAAATTCAGTAGGATTCTCTTATTTCAAAACTTCTTATATTGAATCAATCACAATCATTTGCTTGCGGATCAAGGGAAGGGAGAAGTCTTCATTTTGATCAATGGGATGAGTTGCAATGTGAGAAGTGCGCAATCTTTATAGATGATTACTTTTAGCATTTAAAAAAAGAATTAATTTGTGTAGAAAAAAGGGAGCATATATGGAAATTGATGAAAGTTTGGATTATTGGCGACTTTCTGATCCCATTACGTTGGTAAATGCCGCTTTGTTGATTGCTGGGATGAACCCTGCAAAGTGCAGGTTTGAGGATCGTTCGCGTCTATTGGAGAGTGATATCTATGATGATGATAATAATAATAAGTTATTATCGGCAAAATTTAGAGCGGTCTATTCCTCTATTTTGCTGGCGGTAAAGTCAGAGAGTTTAAGAACATATTCATGGAATTATGATGAATCTCAAACGACAGTTAAGGTTGAAGATTTAAAAGAATGGCTTTTATCACGGGGGCTGCGCCCTGCATTTTTCTTTCCTAAGAATGATTCTGATAAAATTAAAGATCAAAAATATGCGTTTCAAGATCCAAATCATCCGCGTTATGCTCCAAAGCTTGCTGCAGCTGTTGCGGCGTGGGAAGCGGTGAGTGAGGCTGAGAGTGGTACAAGCGTTAAAGCAACGCTTGCAGAATGGCTGCAAGAGAATGCTAAAAAATATGTAAAGAAAAATGGTGAATTAACAAAGGATTTCATTGAGCAGGTTTCAAGTGTTGCTAACTGGAAACCTGAAGGAGGCGCTCCTGCGAAAAAAGCTAGCGTTTCTTTATCAGACAAAAAAGACACTAAAAAAAGTGATCATTCTGTTTGTTCTGTTCCTTTTAATGATTCAGAAATGCCTTTCTAGGGGGGAGGATAGATTAAACTTCCCCCTAGGTTATAAGTAATTGTTTTTACATAATAAATATTCTTTATCTTTTTAAAAACGTTTTTTGTAACAATAAGTTAGGGTGAAAAAACCGCACATAAGACTGAAACCTCCCCTATAGTTTTCATAACTTACCCCCTTATTTTTTGTTGGTTTTTCTTGCGCGATTTTTATCCTGAATTTTTTCCCTAAGAATGATTCTGATGAAATTAAGGATCAGAAATATGCGTTTCAAGATCCAAATCATCCACACTATGTTCCAAAACTTGCGGCTATTGTGGCAGCATGGGAGGCGGTGAGCAAGTCTGGACCAGGTAAAACTGTTAAAAAAGCGCTTATAAAGTGGCTTCGTGAACACGCCGCTCAATACAAGTTGGTCGATAAGGATAATCGACCAAGAGAGAAGCTCATTAAGGAATTAGCAGCTGTCGCTCATTGGGAACCTACCGGAGGGGCACCTCCTAAGGTAGCTGACGATTAATTCTATCAGAAAAAAACAAAAAAAATCAATGAAATTACGTCGTTTTTTTGGGTTATTTTGAGGATGCTTTCCTATTTAGGGGGAAGTTTTTTACCTTTCTCCCCTAGATTATAACTTATTGTTTTTAAATAAGAAAATATTTTATCGAATTTCAATGACTGTTTAGAGGGGGAAAAATAGATATTGTTGGGCAGTAAAACTTACCCTCTCTTTTTCATAACTTAACTCTCTATTTTTATTGGATTTTTTTGGGCATTGTTTAATTCAAATCATTCGAATCAACTGAAATGAAGTTGAAAATGCAAAGGCATTAAAAAAGGTATTCAATATGAAACACATCTTTTCTTTTTTGACAAGACGCAAAAGCGCAAAAAACTCTCAAGGAGATGCGCCGATAAATGGATCGATATTGGAGCAGCCTGTTGCGGATGAGGTGGTGCGAAAATCATTGAGAATAGGGGTATTATCGTTTTGGTTAAAGCTTGAACTTATCATTGTGGTGGAAAAGGTCAAAGCGCGGCGCCATGCTTGCTCTCCCTAAAGAAACCTTGTTCTCTATCGCTGGGTGAAGGATTTCTCTTGAAAAATTTGCGTCATAGAAAAATCTGCTCGATGGTACAATAGGAGATGCTACAATAGGAAAAGAATATTTTCATGTTTTCTCATGATGAAAATACAAAAAGAAAAATGCTTGTATGGCGTGGGCACACTGAAAGAATATGACTGTCTAGATGATGATCGATATTCCAGTTTATCTCTTGTCAATTGATCTCTGGCCAAGGGGCGTGCTGCATAAGCTTTTGTTCTATGGTGATGGTGGTCACATGTTGAGGAATGACACTTGAAGAATAATAATTGAAGAATAATAGGGGCTTTCAAGGGGATCGAGAAAAAAGCATATACTCTGCGAGCTGTTTATTATCGTTCTCTAGAGGAACAATTGAGGGAGAATTATAATCTTTGTTATCGGGTAAGACCTCAGTTTGTTTATCGTTCCTTTTGTGTGATGAGGGTTGTGATATCATTGGATATCTTAAATTAAAGGGCATGTTTAGGAGTGCTTAAACGGGGAGGAGAATTTAAATGGGAGCGTTTAAATGAGGGAGAGCTAGGAGCACTTAAATGACGACAGGAGCGGTTTCCCACTCCTTCGTTCCTATCTCCCCTTGCGGGGAAGCGGCCACCATTACTGATGCCATATATGCTTATTTATATACGCTTATTTCTTTAAAAAGCCAATGGTGTAAATGCGGTAAATGTTTCAGCATAAGAGCAACAACTTGATGAAATTCTTCCTCCGATAACCTTGGGGCGCCCCTATGTGAGCAACTAAGACAACTTAAACTGTTGTTACATCATTGCAGATAATCCATGCTTTTTTATGTTCTATCAGAGATTTTAGAGCATAAGGACTGTTCGGTTGCGATTTTGTCGAAAATGGCAAAACCGTCACGTTACTGTAGAGTTTTGCATTCTTTAGAGAGCACGAAAACAGGATATTTTTCTGAAATTCAGGTAAGATTGAATTATGAGGAAGATTGCATCAAAAAAACGTGTCGAATGCGAGGGGCTGATTTGAGTTAAGGTTTTATATGACGGGGCTTGGTGTAAGGAGCGTTTAAATCTCCTAATTTCTCATGTTTTCGCCAGGCGGCGTGATCATGTTTCATCGCAGTATGCGAGGCTGCAAGGTGACAGATATTTAAAGGCGTGAGCGGGGGAGTGGGAGGCGTTGTGTTTTTATTCTTAGGCATGGTCGACCATTCAATATTTATCGGTTTCCTCATTTACCTATGTGATCACTTTTTCATTGTTCGCTTCTATCAAAATATTGCTGATAAATACAGAAAAGCAAAACATAAAATACAGACATTTGTTGTTTTTATTATTTTTCCTTTCTTTGGAAGAGGAGCAACATTAAACCTGCACATGAGAGAAAAAGAAAACACAAGGATACAATAAACGTTATTTCATCCGTTAAAATTTGGGGGAACGTTTGATGAGAAGAGGGTGTTTATGGAGGCTGTGTTAAGGAGATCATTTTTTGTGTTTTGGGGGCTTTGTGTTGCGTGTTTTTGCTGTGGAGACCATGGGGCTTCATGATTTTTTTTAGAGCAATGATACTGTTTTGTGGGGGTTATGTTTTATGGCCTGAAAGAATGCCTTTTGAAGCAATATAGAGGCTCATAAGGGTGAAAAGGAGGCTGGCAACAACATTCCAACCAGCAAATGAGAGAAAAAGAAAATGTGTGGGGGCTTCAGAACAAGAAGAAGGCTGAATGTTGTTTAATTGGTTAAGCAGTTGGTTAACCTTTGAGGTTTTTCGCACAGCATTTAAACCACAACTAAGCGGCGCTTCCCAAAAGCCATATTCAACACCGGCATGATAAATGGCTAAAACAAGGCTGAGGCTCATTAAGACAAAAACACATAAAAATGAAAGTTGTACCCAAGAAGACATGCGAAAAAACCATGCACCAAAACCTGCTAAGAGCAAAAAGGGTATGGCACCGTAATAGGGAAAACGCTCTATGAGACATAAATCGCAAGGAAGATACCCGCCAAGATGTTCAAAACCAAGAGCAAGACCTATGGCGCTTGATAAGCACAATGCAAGAAAAAAAGCCCATAAACTTTGTTCTTTTCTGCTGGGGTCACAATGAAGATGTTTGTTTAAAAGGGGATGTGAGGACAAAAAATATGCCATGGGGTCTATTCCTTATAAAAGCTGCTTATTAAAAAAAGCTATAAAAATCCCATAAATTAAAAGAAGACTAACAAAACTAAAGAGAATAATCCATTTGAAATGTTGTCTTAGAAAGTTCATTGTTTTTTGTCCAAAATGTTTAATAAACCATGCGAGAAGATAAAAACGAGCTCCTCGAGCAAAGATACAAATGAGAATGAAAAGTTCAAGGTGTACACTCATGACACCGGCCAAAATTGTGACAATTTTTATGGGGGGAAGATGAAAGGCACCCGATGTAATCAGTAAAATAATCAGAAATTGTAGGGTTGCACTGTTTTTTAGAGATTCAAAACTTTCAACTTTACCGTAAAATTCTAAAATGGGTTTGGCAAGGATGTCATAGGCAAAATGTCCGATAAACCAACCAACAATGCCTCCTAAAACAGAGCAGGCCGTCGCAATCAAAGCATAGCGATAAACCTGCTTTTGACGGATAAGCAGCAGCGGGATGTATAAAACATCAACGGGAATTGGAAAAACAGAACTTTCAATAAAGGCAATGAAACCAAGCCAGTGTGGTGCTGTACGCCGATTTGCTAAAGAAATCGTCCAAAGCTTTAATTTATTTAATATCATGCGTTTTTTATAAATTTAAGAGGTAAAAACTTTACAAATGTGCTTTCTATAAGTTCGATAAAGAAAATATTCCATAAAAAAAGAGAAGAAAAAGAGAGGAATTCTTAAAAAATAAGAAGTCTACTGTTGACGAATCTGTGCTTCTTCATATAGTGCAGAGAAATAATCGACAAGTGTGTCTTTTATAGCTTTAGTTTTTTATAGCACAAGTGCGGGTGTGGTGGAACTGGTAGACGCGCCAGACTCAAAATCTGGTTCCGAGAGGAGTGTCGGTTCGAGTCCGACCACCCGCACCACTTATAGATTCTATACAATATCACGTGATGTCGTTGTTTATCCCATTTCATTTATAAGTGATTGTTTTTCTGTCCTTCATTGTCTTTTATCGACGGTTTTGATATCGGATGAATCTGCCGAAAGTGCCCTTCAAAAGGTGGTTTGAAAAGGTGGTTTGAAAAGTGACTAGGGAAACAAGAACACGTGATAGATGATCTGCGTTATTTAAAAAAATTGTCTAAAGCTCAATCATGCGGATGAAGCAGGATTATGGTTTATCAAAACCGTATCCTTTTTATGAATATTTCCCTTTATCTTATTATGACGCACATATTAACGCACGTTGGAACTTATAAAACGTTGGCATTGATCAAAGAGTGTTGATGGTTTTGCTTTTTGCGTGAACGGCCTCGAATATCGTAGGGTACTTTCATTTCAAGTCTGTTTATCGTCAATCGACAAAAACCATGTTTCTTGCACGTGTACAAGCCGTATGAGTCATTTAGAGTGAAACTGTACAATAAAATGCCAATTCATGAACCTTTACCAAAGAGCGGTCTGCACTATTGGAGGCTAAGGAGGTAATGATGCCTGTTTTTTTTATTGAAGTGTAAAAATGGGAAGGTGTTTATATTATTTCATGGGCAATTGACCATGACAGCCTTTCATGAATGCTGTTGTGAAAGGGGAGTGGGGTAATTTTTCTTGAAAATAAGCCCGCCAATGAGCCATGGGTAGAGTGATTGGTTCCCTCTCGTGTGTTTGGTTTGGGGAGCTCTTTTATGACATGAGGGGTGTAAATCCAGACATGTGAGTAATAAAGGCTTGCGGCAATACATCACTCCTTTCTTGAAAAGACAGAGTTTGAAAGATCAAACACTGTTTTTCTAATGGCGTACAAGACATTGATTTATAATGATAATTCACTGTTTTGTATATTGAATGAGAGTCCCGAATAACGTAAGATGCTCTCATTTCAAATCTGTCCCATGTTGAATCAATCAAAACGACTCATTTGCACATAACAAGCGGGATGAGTGTGTGGATAAATTTGTATAAGAAAGGATTTTAAATGGTTTTTCATGAACCGTCTTACATGCCAAGGTCTGTCGCAACATTGGGCGCTGGCAAATATAATGATGGTGCCGGCTTGCTTCTTCATAAGCGTGCAGGTTACGCATTGCCACATGCTTTTGTTTCTCTTGTGTCTTTTGGGGGGCGTCTCTCACGAAGTATAGAACGCTCAAAATGGAATATAGGTCTATTGCATATTCACGGGCTGTTTTAAATAAAGTCTTTCAATGTATTCAAGTCTATTTTATGGCATTGACCATAAAGGGCATAATGATAAAGCTCGCTCTAAAAATAGTATAAAATCTATTGTACCCCCACTTTTACGTTTGTGAAGATGAAAGCTGTCGTCTTCACACACTTTTGAGCCTTCTCTAAGATGCTGTAGAGCATCCCTGAGCATTTCTCCACGGTTTATATAAAGGCATATATCCTATAAAGTAATCTCATTAAGGAAAAAGGAGGAAAACGGTGAATGAATACTGAAAAACCAGGTTGTTTGTTGATGGTTTTGCTTTACTTTGGAAGATGTGAAGAAGAGATTGAAAAATGAGCACGTACAGTGTGTTTTTTATGCTGTTACGTTATCATCATCAGTAGTAATTGATGGGCAGTATTTGTCTTGTTTTCAAGAAATATCAATGTTCTCATTTATTGCGTGATGGCGTTCATGGTATGGGGGTAAAGTTCTTATATTCCAAATGCCCTTATATGAGGTGAAAATATGAGATGAAAGGATAAAAACTTTCTAGAAGCTGAATTATTTTGCAACTATTGATGGATTATTTATCTTTCCTTTTTAGAATCCTGGTCCTTTAAGGGGAGGGAAACACAAAAAAACCCTGGTTTAACAGGGTTTTTAAATTATTTAATTTTTTCTACAAGACATTAGAATTTATAAGCAATGCCAAGGCGAAAGTCATGGGTTTGAGAGGAGATTTGCAGCTCATCATTTGCAAATTTCTGTTTAAAAAAATCGGAATAGCGATATTCTGTACGCATGATAATATTGTTTGTCATGGCAAGATCAAAACCACCACCAACAGTATAACCCGTCATTGTTTTTGTTTCATCTAATACATCCCCAGAGGCAAATACTATCGGAGCTTCTTGCGATTTTGTTAAAAGTGACTGGATATATTGTATCTGTGTGTAGGTTATCCCCCCTGCAATATAAGGCATAAGACGATGGGAAGCAAAACCAATACGCGCGCGTGCAGCGCCAGATAATTTTTCTTTCAAGGTCACACTGCTGACAACAATGTTACCATAGTTGGGAATCCTTTCATCTTGAGCAGCAGGTTTTATAATAGGAATTCCAGCTTCTTGAAAGGCTTCGTTAATTGTGTCTAATTCATCTATAATTCTCTGATCATCGCCTGTTTGCGTATTTTTCCTTCCAGAAAAGACAATGTCCGTATCAAAACCAAGAACAACGTTATTGCCTAGATCAAAATTAGACCCCACATAAACACCTGCTCTTAATCCTGATGGTTTGGGGGATAAACTTCTATCAACCCAAGCCCATTTTCCACTCTGTGCGTTTTGTGCATAATTTAAAGTGTTGTTACTGGAAAAATAGCCAATTTGTCCTCCAAAATAAAAACCAGACCAAGAAAAAGGTTCAATTCCAATAATTGGAGAGATCCGTGGCGATGAAACAGATGAAATATTTGATAATGAAATATTGGCCTTTGATGGCTTAAAAACGACCGTATCGGCTGCGTGCGCTGTTGAAACAGTCATAAAAGTGAAAAGAGAAAGTGCAAGTAAACATTTTGTGTTCATAAAAACATCCCCAATTTATTTATAATACGTAATGTATTGTATATAAATTGGTTAAAAAAATCTATACTTAATTTCATTATGAAAAATAAAATATTTAAAAAATCTATGATTATTCATTGTTAATCGTTTGTTTAATGTATTTTTTACTATTTTCCCCTCTATTTCTCTGGTTATTTCTATATGTTAAAAACATTATTTGAAACATTATGGCGTAATAAATGCGCTTTTTATGCGTTTGAAATGCTGTTAATTTTATAGAAATTAAAAACATTATTTATTTTAGTTTCAAATAAATATTCTATTATGGTTATTACTTTTATGCCTCGTCTTCAATTAATATTAAAAAGTGTACGATGGCATTTTTATATTTTTTACGCGTTTCCAATATTATGAATGTTCTTATAGTGTAATAGCTTTAGGGATTGGAGAGAATGAACGAGTTTATTATTTGATCTTTATCCTTTTACGTCTGCTTTAGGCTTTTGAAAGCGAAACGCTGTCTTTCTCATGGCGTGCAGGTAATGGCGTGCAGATTACGCATTGCCTTATTTTTGTTTCTCTCGTGTCCTTTTGGGGGACGTCCTTCATGAAGCATGGAACGCTTAAAATGGAATATTAGGTCTATTGCATCTTTGCTGGCTGTTTTAAATAAGTCTTTCAATGTATCTATGCCCATTTTATGGCACCAACCATAAAGGATATAACGATAAAGCTCGTTCTAGAAATAATATAAAATCTATTGTTTTCTCACTTTTGCGTTTGTGAAAAAGAAAGTTGTCATTTTCACACACTTGAATCTGCCCTAAAATACACACTTGAGTTTGCTCTAAGATGTGCCGCGCTTCCCTTCGCATTTCTCGACGGTTTATGAAAAGGCATGTCTTTCCTGTATCGTTTTGCTTCACACGGCTCTTTTGTCTTGTGATGTGCAATTATCTTGTGGTGTGCAAACAGATAATTTTGATGGGGGCACCATGAGAGAGATTTAAAATAAGAAAATCTTTATGGTATCTTGGTTTTTATTCAAATTGAATAATGCAAATATTATTACAAATCAATAGGTTGTTATCGATTATAGCTCCCAAGACGTGTCGTCTTTCTTTTTCACTTTGTCAAAGAGACGTTGTCAAAGCTGTTATTTCAAGTGGGGTGATGGGGAGCATCTAAGACGAGAGTCTAAGAGCCCTGTTCCAACAGCCGTTCCACCTTGGATTAAAAGCTGGAGGAATAAGGACCGAAATTTAAAATGAATACTGTGGGTTATCATCATCATCGGGGCATGGTGCCCCGATGTTTTTGATGGATCACGGTTTAGAGAGCTTTGCCTCTTCTTTAATTGGGCTCTTTATTGGGGCGCGATCATCTTTTTTAAGGTCAACCAGACGGTCATAATCTTCTCCTAAAAACGCCGGCTTTAAGAGCTTGTGTGCGCAAAGTTGTATCATTTTTATGGGCAGCTTTGGCAATTTCAGCGGCTTTTTCATAGTTAATTTCTGGGGCAATTTTGGGGGCAAGGGCTGTGACCAACATCAGTGAGCATTCCTATGAGCACGTGAATATGAACACGATTGTTACGCAAGTCCTTAGACAAAACATTGGGATGCAATGGAGATCAAAAGAGCGCATGCAATTATTTTCAAGTGGGGTGATGGGGAGCATCTAAGACGAGAGTCTAAGAGCCCTGTTCCAACAGCCGTTCCACTTTGGATTAAAAGCTGGAGGAATAAGGACCGAAATTGAAAATGAATACTGTGGGTTATCATCATCATCGGGGCATGGGGCCCCGATGTTTTTGATGGATCACGGTTTAGAGAGCTTTGCCTCTTCTTTAATTGGGCTCTTTATTGGGGCGCGATCATCTTTTTGGGGTCAACCAGACGGTCATAATCTTCTCCAGAAACGCCTGCTTTAAGAGCTTCGGTGCGCAAAGTTGTATCATTTTTATGGGCAGCTTTGGCAATTTCAGCGGCTTTTTCATAGCCAATTTCTGGGGCAAGGGCTGTGACCAACATCAGTGAACGCTCCATGAGTGCGTGAATATGAACACGATTGGCACGCAATCCTTGGACACAATGGAGATCAAAAGAGCGCATGCAATTATTTTCAAGTGGGGTGATGGGGAGCATCTAAGACGAGAGTCTAAGAGCCCTGTTCCAACAGCCGTTCCACTTTGGATTAAAAGCTGGAGGAATAAGGACCGAAATTGAAAATGAATACTGTGGGTTATCATCATCATCGGGGCATGGGGCCCCGATGTTTTTGATGGATCACGGTTTAGAGAGCTTTGCCTCTTCTTTAATTGGGCTCTTTATTGGGGCGCGATCATCTTTTTGGGGTCAACCAGACGGTCATAATCTTCTCCAGAAACGCCTGCTTTAAGAGCTTCGGTGCGCAAAGTTGTATCATTTTTATGGGCAGCTTTGGCAATTTCAGCGGCTTTTTCATAGCCAATTTCTGGGGCAAGGGCTGTGACCAACATCAGTGAACGCTCCATGAGTGCGTGAATATGAACACGATTGGCACGCAGTCCTTGGACACAATGGAGATCAAAAGAGCGCATGCAATCCCCAAGAAGGGTAATGGATTGCAAGACATTATAGCCAATAAGAGGCTTATAAACATTGAGTTCAAAATGTCCTTGACTTGCAGCAAAGGTAACGCTGGTGTGATTGCCAAAAACTTGGGCTGCAACCATGGTCATGGCTTCACATTGGGTGGGGTTGACCTTGCCAGGCATGATAGAAGAGCCGGGTTCATTTTCAGGCAGACTTAATTCACCTAAACCAGAACGCGGACCAGAGCCTAAAAACCGAATGTCATTGGCAATTTTAAACAGATCCGCGGCGAGAGCATTTAAGCTTCCATGGAAATGCGCAAGAGCGCCATGATGCGCAAGTGCTTCAAATTTATTGGGTGCCGTCTTAAAGGATATCCCAGTGAGGGCACTGATTGTTTCGGCAAAGGCAACATCAAAACCTTTGGGGGCATTGAGCCCTGTTCCAACAGCTGTTCCACCTTGCGCCAGCATTTGAACATCGGTAAGGGCTGTTTCAATACGCTGAAGATTGGCTTCTAGAGCAACCCGATAACCTGAAAACTCTTGTGCAAGCGTTAAGGGTGTTGCATCTTGTGTATGGGTGCGGCCAATTTTAATGATATCGGCAAATTCTTCTTCCTTTTTCTTTAAAGTGGAAATGAGCGCTTCAAGAATGGGAAAGAGATGTTGGCGCGTCTGCAATGTGGTGGCAATGTGAAGTGCCGTGGGAAAAGAATCGTTGGAGGATTGACTCATATTGACATGGTCATTGGGATGAACGGGCTTTTTACTTCCCAACTTTCCTCCCAAAAGCATGCTGGCATGGTTGGCAATCACTTCATTGACATTCATATTGCTTTGCGTACCAGAGCCTGTTTGCCAAACAGAAAGGGGAAAATGCTCATCAAAAGCGCCAGAAAGAACTTCATCAGCGGCGGTAACAATGGCTTTTCCAATGTTTTGCGGGAGTTTTCCTTTGTCCATATTGACAAGAGCTGCGGCTTTTTTGATAAGGCTTAAGGCATAAATAATGGCAAGAGGCTGCTTTTCACTGCCAATATTAAAATTATGCAGAGAACGTTCAGTTTGTGCACCCCAATAACGATCTTGGCGTACCGCAATCGTTCCAAAGCTATCCGTTTCCTGACGTGTTTCAACCATGATTAAGATCCTTTTTTGTTCACGGGTTCTTAAAAAAGCTAAATAACGCGAAAGTACAAGAAGAAGCAAGATGTGGAAGCTTTATTTAAGAGAAATTATTTTATGGCTATCCTTGACATCGAGAAAGGCCGATTTTATATCTTGGATAGTGTTAGCACTCACATGTATAGAGTGCTAGCAAGAACTTTCTAAGATTAATGCAATTATGTTCAGTTTTAAGGATTTAAAACATGGCTAATATACAATTCCGCCCGCTTCACGATCGTGTCGTTGTCCGTCGGGTTGAATCTGAAAATAAAACTGCTGGTGGGATTATCATTCCTGATACAGCAAAAGAAAAACCACAAGAAGGCGAAGTTATTGCGGTTGGCAATGGCGCTCTGGATGATAACGGAAAGCGCGTGCCTTTAGAAGTCAAAACAGGAGACCGTATTTTATTTGGAAAATGGTCTGGAACTGAAGTCAAGATTAATGGCGAAGACCTCTTAATCATGAAAGAATCGGACATTATGGGAATTATGGGCTAATTGAGAAGCGCTCATTTTTTCATTCTTGTACTATTGTGAAAAAAACTCCAAGGAGAAATTAAATGGCTGCTAAAGAAGTCAAATTTGGCCGTGAAGCGCGTGAGCGTTTGTTGCGCGGTGTCGACATCCTTGCTAATGCGGTGAAGGTGACACTCGGCCCTAAAGGGCGCAATGTGGTGATTGATAAATCATTTGGTGCGCCGCGCATCACAAAAGATGGTGTATCCGTTGCAAAGGAAATCGAACTGGAAGATAAGTTCGAAAATATGGGTGCGCAAATGTTGCGTGAAGTTGCTTCTAAAACCAACGATATTGCTGGTGATGGAACCACAACGGCAACAGTTTTGGGACATGCTATTGTGCAAGAAGGTGTTAAAGCCGTGGCTGCTGGTATGAACCCAATGGACCTTAAGCGCGGAATTGATGCTGCTGTTGATGAAGTGGTGGCTAATCTTTTCAAAAAGGCTAAAAAAATCCAAACTTCAGCAGAAATTGCACAAGTGGGAACCATTTCTGCGAATGGTGCGGCTGAAGTCGGTAAAATGATTGCAGATGCCATGGAAAAAGTAGGCAATGAAGGCGTCATTACCGTGGAAGAAGCAAAAACTGCTGAAACGGAATTGGAAGTTGTCGAAGGAATGCAATTTGACCGCGGCTATCTTTCTCCTTATTTTGTTACAAATGCGGAGAAAATGGTTGCTGATCTTGATGATCCTTACATTCTTATTCACGAAAAGAAACTGTCTAATTTGCAATCCTTACTTCCAGTTTTGGAAGCTGTTGTTCAGTCTGGAAAACCCCTTCTTATTATCGCTGAAGATGTGGAAGGCGAAGCTTTGGCAACACTCGTGGTTAACAAGTTGCGCGGTGGTTTGAAAATTGCGGCTGTAAAAGCACCTGGATTTGGTGATCGTCGTAAAGCCATGCTTGAAGATATCGCTATCTTGACCTCTGGACAGGTTATTTCTGAAGATGTGGGTATTAAGCTTGAAAATGTCACCTTGGATATGCTTGGACGCGCAAAGAAAGTGAATATTTCTAAAGAAAACACCACCATTATTGATGGTGCTGGACAAAAGGCTGAAATTACCGCACGCGTTAATCAGATTAAAGCGCAGATTGAAGAAACAACTTCTGACTATGATCGTGAAAAATTGCAAGAAAGACTGGCTAAATTGGCTGGTGGTGTTGCTGTTATCCGTGTGGGTGGTGCAACAGAAGTTGAAGTGAAAGAAAAGAAAGACCGTGTGGATGATGCATTGAATGCAACACGGGCAGCTGTGGAAGAAGGTATTGTTGCTGGTGGTGGTACCGCATTGTTGCGTGCAGCAAGTGCGTTGACCGTTAAGGGAAGCAATCCTGACCAAGAAGCCGGTATTAATATCGTGCGTCGTGCTCTTCAAGCACCAGCCCGTCAAATCGCAACCAATGCCGGTGAAGAAGCAGCGATTATCGTTGGCAAGGTATTGGAAAATAATGCTGACACATTTGGTTACAACACCGCAACCGGTGAATTTGGTGATTTGATTGCTTTGGGAATTGTTGATCCTGTGAAAGTGGTGCGTTCTGCTCTTCAAAATGCGGCGTCAATTGCAAGCCTTTTGATTACAACAGAAGCAATGGTTGCTGAAGTTCCAAAGAAAGATGCTCCAATGCCTCCAATGCCAGCTGGTGGAATGGGTGGAATGGGCGGAATGGATTTCTAAGTTCTTTTCCCTAGAGAGAATAAAGAAACGGGTCTTTTTGACCCGTTTTTTTTGTCTATTTTTTTGTTTCTCACATTTTTTGTAAATCTTTCAGGTAGAAAAGAAGACTCCAATACTCCCTCTTTGTTTTCTATCTCTCATGGTTTTTTCCCTATGGTCCTTAATATATTACGGCTCTGCTGCTTCCATGAATAGCAGGTCCATCCTTTCTATTTGCATATTTTTCTCGACCATCTTCAGATCCGTTATTCTTCTTATAAAGCGCACTTTCTTACGGTTTATTTTACAGTTCCACATTTTTACGATTTTACAAATTTACAGAAAAAAAGCAAATTTTTTCTCATCATCATGGTCATTATCGTCATCATCATTCCAGTCATCAAAAGTTATTGATTTGCATTAATTTTATTCAAATCACAACAAGCGTAAAGTGAGATAAGGAATATATTACGGTTTTTGACGCCCTATTCTTGTCGAGCATATTCACGAAGTTGTTTTAAAGAGACATTGTGCTTTCAAGTCCATTTATCGGTGGGGATTGATGTGCAGGGGGGAAGGTGTCGTGGTACGAGGGCTGGTGAGTGGTACGGGGGGTGGTGCGTGGTGCGAGGGTTTGTGCGTGGTATAATGCCCCTATGATGTGTATGAAATTTATAGAGCACGGATCTCTTGAATGCTTGTCAAGAAATAAGTGAGTACCATTACACGCGTTTGGGGCTGTTACATTGTACGGGGGTGTGCATGGTGCGTAGTGTGAGAGGGTGTGCGTGATGCGAGGGCTGGTGTGTGGTGTGGGGGTGTTGTGTGGTACGAGGATCGATGGTGGTTCAGCTTCCTTCAAATCATAATAAGTATAAAATGAGCGCGTAAAAACAATATATTACGGCTTTTGACGCCCTATTCTTGTCGGTCATATTCACGAAGTTGTTTTAAAGAGACATTGTGCTTTCAAGTCCATTTATCGGTGGGGGTTTGTGTGCAGGGGGTGGAGGTGCATGGTACGGGGGAAGGTGTCGTGGTAGGAGGGCTGGTGCGTGGTACGAGGGCTGGTGAGTGGTACGGGGGATGGTGCGTGGTGCGAGGGTTGGTGCATGGTATGGGGGTTAGTGTGTCGTGCGAGGGTTTGTGCGTGGTGCGAGAGTTTGTGTATGGTATGGGGGCTGGTGCAGGGTTTAGTTTTCTTCAAACCATGACAAGCGTAAAGTGAGAGTAGAAATATACTGCCCCTATGGTTCTTAATATATTACGGCTCTGCTTCCTCCATGAATAGCAGGCCCATCCCTTCCATTTGCACATTTTTCTCGACCATCTTCAGATCCGTTATTCTTCTTATAAAGCGCACTTTCTTACGGTTTATTTTACAGTTCCACATTTTTACGATTTTACAAATTTACAGAAAAAAGCAAATTTTTTCTCATCATCATGGTCATTATCGTCATCATCATTCCAGTCATCAAAAGTTATTGATTTGTATCAATTTCCTTTAAATCATAACAAGTGCAAGATGAGGTAAGGAATATATTACGGTTTTTGACGCCCTATTCTTGTCGGTCATATTCACGAAGTTGTTTTAAAGAGACATTGTGCTTTCAAGTCCATTTATCGGTGGGGGTTTGTGTGCAGGGGGTGGAGGTGCATGGTACGGGGGAAGGTGCGTAGTGTGGGGGGGGTACGAGGGTTGGTGCCGTGGTGCGGGGGAAGGTGTCGTGGTAGGAGGGCTGGTGCGTGGTACGAGGGTTGGTGAGTGGTACGGGGGATGGTGCGTGGTGCGAGGGTTGGTGCATGGTATGGGGGTTAGTGTGTGGTATGGGGTTTGTGCGTGGTGCGAGAGTTTGTGTATGGTATGGGGGCTGGTGCAGGGTTTAGTTTTCTTCAAACCATGACAAGCGTAAAGTGAGAGTAGAAATATACTGCCCCTATGGTTCTTAATATATTACGGCTCTGCTTCTTCCATGAATAGCAGGTCCATCTTTTCTATTTGCGCATTTTTCCCAACCTTCCCAGATGTGTCATTCTTCTTATAAAGTGCACTTTCTTACGGTTTATTTTGAAGTTTCACGTTTTTACGATTTTAAAAATTTACAGAAAATAAGCAAATTTTTTTCTCATCATCATGGTCATTATCGTCATCATCATTCCAGTCATCAAAAGTTATTGATTTGTATCAATTTCCTTTAAATCATAACAAGTGCAAGATGAGATAAGGAATATATTACGGTTTTTGACGCCCTATTCTTGTCGGTCATATTCACGAAGTTGTTTTAAAGAGACATTGTGCTTTCAAGTCCATTTATCGGTGGGGGTTTGTGTGCAGGGGGTGGAGGTGCATGGTACGGGGGAAGGTGCGTAGTGTGGGGGGGTACGAGGGTTGGTGCCGTGGTGCGGGGGAAGGTGTCGTGGTAGGAGGGCTGGTGCATGGTGCGGAGGTTGGTGCGTGGAGCAGGGGGGTGGTGCGTGGTAGGGGGGCTGGTGTGTGGTATAATGCCCCTATGACGTCTATGAAACTTAGAGAGTATGGATCTTTTTAATGTTTTTAAAGAAATAAGCGAGCATCATCACACACGTTTGGGGCTGTTACATTTTTGCCTGCTCTAAAATGTTGTGACAGCTTTCAAGGCTTTGAGGCGATTTTAGGAGAGATATGTCTTTTTTTCTATCGTTTTACACAACCCATCTCGTTTGTATGATTAAGCAATTTCTTATGGCTCTACACGTGGGGAGTGTTGAAATATTTAAAGAAAATAAAAAGGCCTTTTATGAAGAGTTTTATGAAAAGGTTCAAATAATCAACGTATTGGGGTGTCACAAACGGTTTTTATATAAATATAAATATTGGGGATGGGCAAAGGGTATTTGATCTTTTTTTAGCGTAAAGAGGGAAGTGTATGCTTATAGGCAAGATGATCGTATGCTGGTGTTTAGGATGTTCTTCTTTAAAAAAACTTTTAATGATTATTAAATTCTGCGGTGTTTTGTGCAAGAGGATAAAATTCTTTGGGTATCAATAGGTGATTTAAAAAGTGTGCACGTTGGCATGATCATTTTCCAAGATTATTTTATGTGTCCGTTTAAGTTTTTTTACGCATGCGTTTTTTAAAAATCGCTTTTAATGTCGCTAGAATTAATAAATGCCATTAGAATGCCTAAAATTTGTTTCATCATGGCGTTTGTGAAGCGTGTGAAATGGCTCATGAGACGTGAAAAATCATCAATAAGGTCTCCGTTTTTTCAAAAAATAACGGAGGGCTTTAAAAGATTGGACACGTCTCATGTTTCATTGTTTATTGTGCTTATTTTAGAATTGAATATTCGATTTTTGTGTAAAAATATTGATTAAGGCATCCATAATACGTGAAAAATCAAGCGCTAATAAGAAAATGATGAATATAACCCATTTCGTATAGCGTGACATGACTTTTATACTTTTATAAGTCATAATAATTTCCTGTAGAATTTCTTTTTCCTTTTCTGTAAGCTCTGTTTGTTTTTTAGCCATGTTTCCACCCACACAAGCCTTCCCCTTGTTTGTTATGTTTTAAAATATCTCTGGCGAGATTTGAGCTGATGTTTTTGAGATCTGTTTTGTCTAAATAAATAGGCAGCCAACCAACGCAAGATGAAGGCTCATTGATTGTTTTTATGGCGCAACCAGTTGCTAAGAGCAGCACGCACATCAGCGTCACTTTTTTGATTAATGTCATTTTCCACCTCTAGCCGTGTTGTTGATGATTTTAGTATTTTTTCTATTTGTTTTTGCTGTTCAATCTTTTTTCCAAGCCTAAAAGCTTTTGCTAAAGCGATAAAAAAAGCGGTCAAAACCGCTCCTGTCATCATCAGATTTTTTTTCAGCCATCCTATCATAAACGTTGCTCCTCAAAGCGTTTTGCGACAAAGAAAATGCCAACACCGGCGGCTAAAACCATAATGGTGGCCAAGGCCCATTGGATGGGACCATTGCCGGCCAATAAGCCACCAAGTCCAGAAAAAGAACCAATAATGGGGGTTAGCGCTTCTGCTTTGAAAAATCCTATGGGGTCTTTCGTTTCCACGGTGTGATAGTTGGAAGCAACATAAGCCCCTTTTACCCATAAGCCCGCTTCTGCTGCACGACGGTGGACAAGACCGTGAAGACGTTTTCCGCCTGCTTTGGTCCATTTTTGTAATTCAGCAGGGACGGCTTCATATTCGCCGTTATTAAGCTTTTTAAGCAAGGTTGACTTACAAAAAGCCGTTGTTCCTACATTATAGCAAAACGATACGAGAGCAGCGAATTGTTCATCTGTTAAGGAAACCGTCACATTTTTTTCAACGGTATTTTCAAATTGTCTTAAATCTTGAGAAAGAATTTCTTCGGCTTGTTTTTCTGTGATGATCATGCCCTTATGAATAAACGGTTTGCCAGCCTTACTGGTATGGCCATAACCGATTGTCCACACCCCGATGGCATCTTGATAGGCTTGTAAACGTAAGCCTTCCCATTGTTTAATAAGTGCAAGTCCTGTTGATGATATTTTTCTCATTTGCTTCTCCATAAAATAAAGCCTCACATTGAAAGTGAGGCTGAGTTGATCGATTAAAAATGTGTTTTTCATCTCTTTGAGAAGAGACGTAAAACTTTAATGAAATCAAAGAGTTGGTTATGATGTCTCCAGTGGGCATCTTAAGGGATAGGGGGATTGTTTGTTATGTTTTTCCTTGACTGATGGTTTCGTGTTGGTTTTGAGAGCTTTGTATTGGTTTTGTCATGGAGTCTTGTGGGGGCGGGCTTTGCATTGGGTTAATGGATAAGTAAGTGTGGTCCATGGCGGTTTTGTTGGGGTTATGAGTGCTGTTGGTGAGTGGAGCCCGTGGTGTCTTTCGAATTACTGGTGGTGTGTGACGGATGAGATGATGATAGATAGAGGGGGTGATGAGAGGGAACTGCTGTGGTTATCGCGGGGTGGGAGTGTGAGGGGCGTTGTGGCTGTTTATTGGCTCTTATCTATAAATTTTTTCCATAAAGGTTGTATTGCGTGTCTTATTTTCTTCTTTTGAGAAAAGAGTCCGTGGTGAAAAAGGAGCAGTGGTTTTTTAAGGATAGGGGCATTATTTACGGGAGAGAGGGGAGATGATATTTTGGCTTGGTTTGTTGAGAAATTCATGTTGGTTGCACAAGGGCGGGTGTATCGTCATGGTTTTTTGTGGGGGATATGGCTGTTTATGGGGGCATGGCTGTTT
The DNA here is from genome assembly GCF_059687635.1 of Bartonella sp. SL320. Classification (NCBI taxonomy): domain Bacteria; kingdom Pseudomonadati; phylum Pseudomonadota; class Alphaproteobacteria; order Hyphomicrobiales; family Bartonellaceae; genus Bartonella; species Bartonella sp. SL320. Next base: position 387,483 of record NZ_CM185143.1, read on the forward strand.
GTGGGGAGATGTGAGGGGATGGAGGCATGGGTTTGACGTAAGAGGAATCTTTATGAAATTTTAGAGGGCCCTGTGCGTGCGGGTGAGGTGGTGCGTATTCATTGTGGTGAGGGGTGGATGTTGGGGAAAAATTGCGGGAAGGGGCTGGATGATAATGTTTTTTCTTGGCTGATGGTTTGGTTTTGAGATTTCCTTCGTGTGCTGGTTTTGCATGGAGGCTTGTTGGTGTGACAAGTGTTGGGTTGAGGTACGATAAGTGTGGTCCATGGCGATTTTGTTGGGTATGGAGGTTTTTGAGATACAGCAATCCCCCCTAGAAAAATGGAAGAAGGCTTTCACTGAAGGAAAAAGCATCAAATATTTTAATCAACCCTGTGTTCTGTATTGTCAAATAGTCTTATTGCTAATAAAAGCTTTGGGTTAATAAGAGCTTTAGAATTTTCAGACACTTTTAAGAGGGGCTGGTTTTGATAGGACAACGGTTTTTTTTGTTCTTAAGAGGTCAACGGCTTATTGTTTTTGCGTCTTGCCTTTTTTCAAATAGAATATTAAAAAAAACAGAAATAAAGAGTGATAAAAGCACATTATGCTCTGCCATAAAGCCGCAGAGTTTCATTCTTTATGAAGAGGAAATAACGTCAACGATATCATCAAAGACACTTACATCATCAGCGATTTGTATTCCGTTATCCTTTTTCTGTGGGGAGAAACTGAGACCATTCTGCTCTCAGATTGAACTAAGTTTTTTTCAAATCTCTCGGTGAGGGTTTCTTGCTTTTTGTTGACTTTTTCATGCACTGCTTCTGGATTGGCTTTTAGATATTGATCAAGACGTCTTTTTCCTTGTGCATGTTTATAAAATGTAGCGGGAAGATAGGAATCTAACTTTTCAGCCGGTAAGGCGGTATCTGGTTTACATAAGACACCTTTAATATTATCCGTGTGCATTTTTCCTAATTTTTCAGATTCAAGATAAAGTTTTTTAGCAAGCGCTAAACTAAAGATCCCACATTCAGAAGAGCTTCGTTGAATATCCATTTCTGCCATGGCAAAAGAATAGGGAGGCAGTTGAAGACATTGCAGGGTTTGATTGATTTTTATTCCTAGTCTTCCAGCACTAATATTATTGAACGTTGTCGGTTCAAACATGATTAAAGAGATTTTGTCATCAACAATTTTATAATCCATTGCCGCAAAATGAATTCTGCTCCCTAGATTGATAATAAATCGGGAAGATTGTGCTTTGTGCTCAACGGTTTCTTTGAGCGCGTAGGTCAAGTCTTCTGCTGTAAGAGCCAATTTCAGATTCATTTCTGGATATTTGCGGTTTGCTTGTTCGACAAGAGCGGGCATCAGTCTAATATCTGTATCTTCATAATCCGCAAAAACCCAACGACCTGTGACAAGATCATCTTCTAAGCCTGCAATAATAGCTTTTAACTCTTCGGAATGAGGAGCAACATTTTCTTCCTCTTGGAGAGAATGTTGCTTTAAACGAGCGATAAGACTTTCTAAGGATTCATTTTCAGCTTCAGCTGCCCCTTCTTGTGTTTTTGTAGCTTCTTGTGCGCTTGCACTTGCGGGGGCACTTCTACCTTCTTGCGTTGGTGATAAACGAGGGGGAGATGAATCTTCTGGCTTCATGATATGAAACTGTGTGTTTATATACTTTGAGAGGCAATATTATTTTCTTCCATTTGGGCTAAATAATGTTTTGAAAGAAATATTTTGTCTCTTGAAAATTAAGGAAAAAATCTTTTTAAGCTGTTTTTATAAGTTTATAAGAAAGCGTGGGGGAAGCTTTTTTAAAACTTGCGTGCTTTCTGTTCCTTCAACGTTTTAACAGATGCGCTTTAAAATAGGTTGATTTTGATAGAATAGAATAATGACGCTTTCTCTTTAAGAAAGATGTTGTTTGCTGTTTTTGTTTTATAAACGGAAAAACTGCTTTGCGTGAGAGCAATTTTAGCTCTCAAGCAATATCGCTTTCTTTTTATGAAGAGACTTTAAGTATTGATTACATCATCAGAGATTTGTATTCCGTGGCTCTTTTTCTATGTTGTGAAACCGAAACCATTTTTCCCTCTTTTTCCTTTAAGTTTTTCTCAAACCTTTCGGTGAGTGTTTCGTGCTTTTTGTTGACTTTTTCATGGGCGGCTTCTGGATTGGCTTTTAGATATTGATCAAGACGTCTGCTTCCTTGTACGTGTTTGTATAAACGAGGGGGAAGATAGGGATCTAACTTTTCAGCCGGTAAGGGTGTGTCTGGTTCACATAAGACACCTTTAATATTATCTTTATGGAGCCTCTCTAATTTATGAGTTTCGAGATAAAGCTTTTTGGCAAGCGCTAAACAAAACATCCCACATTCAGAAGAGCTTCGCTGAATATCCATTTCGGCCATCGTAAAAGAACAATTAGGCACTTCATGCGCTTTAAGGGCCAATTGTGTTCTTAATGCGAGAACTGCTGGTTTCATACTGTTGAGTGTTGTAGGTTCAAAAAATATTATGGATGTTTGGTCTTCGATAGTTTGATGGTCAATCACTGAAAAATGGATTCCTCTATCCTTTGTGTAAATGATAAATCTGGAAGATTGAACGCCATTTTCGAGTGTGTCTTTAAGTGCAAGAGCAAAGTTATGAGATGAGTCTACTAATTGAAGATTCATGTCCGGATATTTGCGGTTTGCTTGATCGACCAAGGCTGGCATTAGTTTAAGATCTGTACTTGCATAATCAGCTTTAAACCAGCGGCCTGTTTCGATGTCTTCTTCTAAACCGACAATAATATCTTGTAACTTTTCACGATTGAAGGGGATATTTTGCTCTTTTTCGTTGTTGGGCTGTTCTAAATGGGTCGCAAGATTTCCTGTAGCACCACTTGCGCTTGCGCCTTCTTGTGTTGGTGATGTATGAGGGGGGGGATTTTTTGAATCTGCTGGTTTCATGAGATGAATCTCCGTGGTTCATGATCGGGAGACAATATTATTTTCTTCCATTTGGGCTAAATAATGGTTGGAAAGAGCCTTTGTCTTTTGAAAGATGAAGCGATGAAGGTAGGGTGTCGTGCTTAAAAAGTTTTATGAGAAAATGCCAGATCTTTTCAAAAATACTTGCAAAAATTATTGTGCTTTTGTGTTTTCTCTAAAGCCTTAAAATAGGGGCTTTAAAATGGGATGGTCTTGATTGAATCACAATGTTTAATCTTTTGTCTTTACGGGGTTTAATCTTTTGTCTTTACAGAGGTTGTTGGCTTACTGTTTTGCGTCTTACAAACAGAATACTTTACAAACAGAAATGAAGCGTGACAAAAACACATTCAGCCGTAAAGCTACAGAGTTTCATTCTTTATGAAGAGGAAATAACGTTTATTACATCATCAGAGATTTGTATTCTGTTATCCTTTTTCTGTGGGGAGAAACCGAGACCATTTTGTCTTCTTTTTCCTTTAAGTTTTTTTCAAACCTTTCGGTGAGGGTTTCTTGCTTTTTGTTGACTTTTGCATGCGCTGCTTCTGGATTGGCTTTTAGATAGTCTTCAAGACGTCTTCTTCCTTGTGTGTGTTTGTATAAACTGACGGGAAGATAGGAATCTAACTTTTCAGCCGGTAAGGGCGTATTTGGTTCACATAAGACACCCTTAACATTATCCGTATGCATTTTTCCTAACTTTTCAGATTCAAGATGAAGTTTTTTGGCAAGCGCTAAACTGAAGATCCCACATTCAGAAGAGCTTCGCTGAATATCCATTTCGGCCATCGTAAAAGAATAGGGAGGCAGTTGACTATCTTGAAGAGCTTGATTGATTTTTATCCCAAGTTTTCCAGCACTAATATTATTAAAGGTTGTCGGTTCAAACATGATCAAAGAGATTTTGTCATCAACAGTTTTATAATCTATCGCTGCAAAATGGATTCTGCTCTCCAGATTGACGAGAAATCGGCAAGATTGCACTCCGCTCTCAACGGTTTCTTTGAGTGTGGAGGTAAATTCGTCTGCTGTAAGAACCAATTTCAGATTCATTTCTGGATATTTACGGTTTGCTTGTTCGACCAAAGCGGGCATCAGTTTAAGATCTGTATCTGCATAATAAGCATTGAGCCAACGACCCGTGACAAGATCATCTTCTAAGCTTGCAATAATGGCTTGTAATTCTTCAGAATGAGGAGCAATACTTTCTTCTTCTTCTTGCGGAGCATTGAGTTGTTCTAAACGGGCTAGAAGGCTTTCTAAGGATTCATTTTCAGCTGCCCCTTCTTGTGCGCTTGCGCCTTCTTGTGTTGGGGATAAACGAGAGGGGGATGAATCTTCTGGCTTCATGATATGAATCTCCGTAGTTAATGATCGGGAGACAATATTATTTTCTTTCATTTTGGCTAAACAATGGTTGGGAGAGCGCCTTTGTCTTTTGAAAGATGAAGCAATGAAGGCAGGGTGTCGTGCTTAAAAAGTTTTATGAGAAAACGCCAGATCCTTTCAAAAATCCTTTCAAGAATACTTGAAAAAATTATTGTGCTTTTGTGTTTTCTCTAAAGCCTTAAAATAGAGGCTTTAAAATGGGATGGTCTTGATTGAATCACAATGTTTAATCTTTTGTCTTTACGGGGTTTAATCTTTTGTCTTTACAGAGATTGTTGGCTTACTGTTTTGCGTCTTACTTTCTTTCAAACAGAGTATTTAAAAAAAATAGAAATGAAGCGTGACAAAAGCACCTTCAGCTGTAAAGCCGCAGAGTTTCATTCTTTATGAAGAGGAAATAACGTCAACGATATCATCAAAGACAATTACAGCATCAGAGATTTGTATTCCGTCGCTCTTTTTCTATGTTGTGAAACCGAGACCGTTTTTCCCTCTGTTGTCATTAAGCTTTTCTCAAATCTCTCAACAAGAGTCTCTTGCTTTTTGTTGACTTTTTCATGCGCTGCTTGTGGATTGGCTTTTAAATATTCTTCAAGACGTCTTCTTCCTTGTACGTGTTTGTATAAACGGGAGGGAAGATAGGGATCTAACTTTTCAGCCGGTAAAGGCGTATCCGGTTCACATAAGATGCCCTTAATATTATCTCTATGGAGTCTTTCTAATTTTTCAGCTTCGAGATACAGCTTTTTGGCAAGGCTTAAGCTAAACATTCCACATTCAGAAGAGCTTCGTTGAATATTCATTTCGGCCATGGCAAAATGAATAGGAGGCCCTTGATAATATTCAAGGGCTTGTTGTGTCCTTAATGCGAGTGATCGGGGAAGGGTGTCACGCAGTAAGGTTGGTTCTAAAAAGATCAAAGATGTTTGACCATCAATCGTTTGATGATCAACAACCGCAAAATGGATACCGTTATCGTACGCATTAACGATCAATCTGGACGATTTTACACCGCTCTCAAGGGTATCTTTAAGTGCAAGAGCAAAACCATCAGGGGGGGTGGTAAGTTTAAGATTCATCTCTGGATATTTACGATTTGCCTGGTCGACCAAAGCGGGCATCATGTAAAGATCTAAAACATCATAATAGTTTTTGATCCAACTTCCATCGGCATTATGCTGTTCTAAGCCTGCAATAATATCTTTTAATTCCCTACGATTGAAAGGGGTATTTTGTATTTTCTCGATGTTAAGCCGTTCTAAATGTGCTGCAAGGCTTTCTAAGGGGTCATTGGTATGCGTCTCTTCTGGTGTCTTTGCAGCTTCTGGGGCACTTGCTCCTTCTGGGGCGCTTGCTCCTTCGGGGAGTGGTGAATGAGAGGACAGGTTTTTTGAATCTTGTTCTTTCATGATATGAACCTCCTTGGTTACAATGGAGAGACAATATTATTTTCTTACATTTTGGCTAAACAATGTTTTGAAAAAAAGCCTTTGTCGTTTGAAAGGAACAAGGTCTCTGTTCGTCATTTTTATAAGAAGAGCTCATTTTTATACCCCATGGAGAAATTTTTGAGTTTTAAAAATCCGTGTGTTTTTTTACGGCTGTAAAATCTTTCAAGGCGGTAAAAAGTCTGGATGCATTGACGGTATCTTTATGGTTTCAGTTGCTTTTATGGCATGGCGCATTTCAATGGGAAGACAACAGTCTATTTTCAATAATTCCCTATTTTTGATCGTTATTCGTGTGAAAAAAGAACATCATACAGAACAGCAGGGATATATAATGATGCCTCTTTTTTAAAAGCTTCTTTTGATTTTTTTTAAAGATGTTTCATCATAGGGTATCAAATCATCCTATTGATACCGTCAAATATTGTTCTTTTAGTTATGATATAAGGCAAGCCTCTTTGAAATGTTTTTAATATTTTAAAAGGTATTGTTGTTTGTCGCATGGCTGTTGATTGGCTGCTGTCTATAAAACCTTCTCCTAAAGGTTTTGTTGTGTGTCATATTCTCTTTTGAAAAAAGGGGCTGTGGTGCGAAAGAGTTAAGTGTTTTGCAGGGGAATAGGGATTGTTCGAGAGGGCTTCTACGAGATGATGAGTGATTGGTTTTGAGACCTGGTGATTGGGGGGCTGTCGTATAAGCTGGTGTGACGGATAAGATTTTTGCCAATAGAGCTGTTGCTAGGGGGATGAGTGTGGTTATTGTGGAGACGGTGTGAGGGGGTCGTGTTTAGGCTTATTGATAGGTGTTTTAAGTTTGCAAGTCTGGTGAAAGGGTAGGCTTTATGTAGAGTGCAATGTTCAGGTTGTCTGCGACATTACCTATTGGAGGCAACGTGTGTGGTGGGGGCGGCGGTGTGGTATAACAGAGGGGTATTTTGAAGAGAGGGCTGTTTTGTTCATGCTTGTACTGTCCTTTGAGGGAGCTGTCTTTTTTGATATATTGAAGTGTTTTTTATGATGTGGTGGATTGTGTTTGGCTTGTTTTTAGTAAATGCTTATCATGAGAAAACGCTAAGGGGGGAAAGGTTTGTGGATTGTTAGTGCACCTTGAGACATCCCTTTTTCATGATATCGGTTAAAAATCCTTTTCCTTAGAGGGATGGGGTGCAGGCTAAAATATGCTACGTGTCAACACGAGAGAGCGATCTTATTTCTGAGCATGTATTGTTTACCGCTTCTGTGATGTATGGTAACAGTATTTTATGGGGATATTTTATGGTGGTGCTGGGGTATGGGAGCTTCTATTGAAGATTGTTTCTTCTAAATATTTTACAATTATATGGTGGTTAGTGACATAAAAGAAAAACAACTTAAAACAAGCAAAAGGCCCCTTAAAACAATAAAATTTCATACACCCATATATTTCGTACATGCGCATATATTGCTATACACCTTCATATATTGATTGCTGTATAATGGTATATATTGTTGTACAATTCCATATATTCTTGCAAAACACACTGTTTTATAACAGATTTTACCACAATATCAGGCTTTGCTTAAGTTTGTAACAATACAAAAACTGATCAACAATATCCAATAGTTATCTTATACGTTAACGATTGATCTCAAAGATTTCATGTCGTTTTCGAGCATTGCTTTGAGTGCAAAAGCTAAGCCTTTAGGAGGCATTATACGTTTAAGATTTACGTGAATAGATTTAAGATTTCTGTGATGACAAGCTTAAGGCTTATTTAATGATGAAATGAAGACACAAATACCCCTTTACCGCACCTATTATTAAATACGATTTTTCATATTCTGTCAACAAAAAACAGTAATTTTTCCTTCTTATCGCGGAAAAAAAATTGCCAGAAAAAAGCTCATTTAAAGCTCATTTATTGACTGTGCAGCACAATATACTGTCTTACAGGGGAATGTTTTTTAAATGCGGTAAAGGACATTTTTTCTTTTGTGAAAAGAGGGAGGCACAAGAGGTGGGGGATGATATAGGGTGGTGAAACGCTACCGGGTGGTTTCCTTTTATGGAGGACATGAAACCTTTGGTTGGCAGGTATTGTGGGGATGACAGATGTTGGGGTGATTGCCAAGGCGTAGATTATGCGGTTGTGTTGGCAACTGGTGCTGGGATGGCTATCGTGTGAACGGGGGCGTGATGGGGTTGGTTTGTCAATGTTGGTATGGGGTGGTATGGGGCGGTATGGGGCGGTATGGCTGGGGGGTAAGGTGATGGTGTTTTCTTTGGTTTAAAAGATCATGCTTGTCATTTTATAAAAACTGCAGGGTGTTATAATAACTTTTTTCTTCATTTATAATGAAAAAACCAAATATCGTAAAAACTTTTCATTGAAAATCTATGCTGTAATCACAGCCATGTTTTTTGTCCGTCCTTTAAGAGAAAGAAATCTATATTAAAATTGTATAAGCAAAGATTCAAAAGGCCTATAAGGAACTGTCTTAAATGTTAAGGTTGTGGAAACCTTATTATTGGGAAAACATGTATGATAAAGGTGGTGTGTTGCAATAGAGGCGATAGGGAGAATGTTTGACGAGGGATAGGGTCTGTTTGGATAATTTCTGAAACGGGCAGAAAGCTTGAATTTTGGAAGAATATAAAGTTTTAAAGATCAAATTTACGATCATTTTTAAAGTTAGCTTTACAGTTTGTAAAAGTCTTTAGAGCCTATGTCCTTTACATCAATAAAGAGAGTGTATGGTCTCACACTTTTTTTCACGTATCTTTTGGGAGGACCACACCTTGCATGTAAAATAGAATGCCTCCCATGAAATATAGGTATGTTGCACATTCACGAGCTTGTTTTAAAAGACACCAAATCTATTTCATGGCACTGATCATCAATAGACGAATTTTATGGCGCCAAGCATGCATGGACGGGAATGCCTCTATAAATACTATAAAGTCTATAGCGTTTCCCCTCTTTACGCATCATAAAAAGAGCAAGCTGATACCATCATACATCTTTGTCCCCAATGTTATGTTTCCTCTGGAACTGCTCGACTTTTCATAAAATGTATGTTTTTTGGGTCAATGTTACCCACACATGAGCCCTACTTGTGGTGTGCAAGCGATATGATTTTGCTTGTTTTTAAGATCAACAGATTTGAAATGAGAAAAACTTACGATACTCAGCGCTCTCATTCAACCTGAATAACGTTAGATTGGCATCATAAATGAATGTGTTATCTTTTATTCATGCTCGTATTGTCTTTTTATTTTTTGAGGGTGGCTGCTTTGACCGGTTAATGGTGTTTTTAAGAGCGGGGGCTTGTCTTTAGGCTTGTTTGTGGTGTGGGGTTTTTTATCTGTAAAATGGATGAGAGGGGAGGTTCTTTGTGGAACTCAAGTGTTTAGGTTATGGCGATCGCTTCATTGAGGGAAAACATGTATGATAGATGTCGTGTGTTGCAATAGAGGCGATAGGGAGTAGGGCGATAGGGGGAATGTTGGCTGTTTGCAGAGAGGGAACTCGTCTTGTTCATGCCATAAAGTTTTTTTTTGAGGGTGGCTGCTTTGACCGGTTGACGGTGTTTTTGAAGAGCGGGGGCTTGTCTTTAGGCTTGTTTGTGGTGTGGGGTTTTTTATCTGTAAAATGGATGAGAAGGGAGGCTCTTTGTGGAACTCAAGTGTCTAGATTTGTTTGTTTACGGGTGTGGTTTTGAGATGTTCTAGCCTTTGAAAGGGGGGGGACAGTGCGTGTTTTTAGCGAAGCTTCTTTTTGTTAGAAAGGCTCTTTTTGTTAGAACAGTCAAAATGTTTATAAAGGGCATCAAGAATAATGCGCAGTGAACCAACAAGCGTTGGCAGGGGTTGATCTTCTATCACAAGATATTGTAATGCCGCATGAAAGTTGTGTTGACGATGCTGATACTGAGCTTCCTTAATTGCTGCTTGCATCTCTTCATAGTGTTGTGTTGCTCTTTCAACCCATTGCTTTTTGGCTTTCTCATCACAGCTACTGTGCTTAAAGCCGTCATAATAGCCGTTTGGTAAACCTTTGGCACATAAATAGTCGTTTCTGATTTGTAAGTATTGTTGTGCTGTGTCATATTGCTCTTTACTGATACCGGATGAATCTTCTTTATAACCAAGCAAACAAAGACGCCCAATATAGGTTCCCACAAGCGGGTTTTTGGCTTCTTCGAAGCTTAAACCAAAGTGTTTTGCACGCATTTCAATAGCTGATTGATGGGCTGATTGAGACGCAGAGTTGCGAGGGCTTTTGGCACGCGAAATACGGCCATTGGGTTCTCTAAGTTTACCTGTTATTTTCGGTCTACCGCGTTTTTTACTTATTTTCATGAACTTAAACCATTTGAATGAAAAATAAACTGTCTGTTGTTGGGGGACAGGGAATGTAAAAAGCACTGAAGAAAATATTAGGGGGAACAATACTGGGGAAGCATACTAGGGAGGAGAAAGTACTGGGGGGGATGTAAGCCGTTGCAGAGCAAAAAATAAATGAAGTCTTTAAGCACAATGAGGTGAAATATTATGGGAAGTGAAACGTTATCGGCAAGTAGAAGGTTATGGGACGTGTAACGTTATCGGGAAGTGGAAGGTTGTCGGGAACAGCAACGCTGTGGAGTAAAAAAACATTTTTTAAGAAGCCCCCCTTTTTTTGATGTTATCTGGAATTATTTTTCCTCTATTCTGCTTACTTTTTATTGATTGCCAATTATTCGCTTTCTAAAAATTTCTCAAACCTTGCTGGAAAAAGTGAAAAGAAATGTTTGTCAAATGTAAAAAATAAAGTTTCATGGAGCTTTCCTTATCTTTTGTGGTGTTTTTTTTCATAGAGTTATTGGGGAAACTATTAGAAGGAATGATTAGGGGAGATTATGGAGCATTAGGCTTTATTTATACGCACCCTTTTTTACGCGCCTTTTTTACGCGTACTTTGTAGAAATTTTTCAATTTCTCCTTTGATTTTTACTTCTCCTTTGAAAAGATATTGTTTTGTTCTTAGGGGTTATTTGGGGGGTATTCTTGAATGCTCTTGTAGGAGGATATTTTTGTAGGGGAACTTTATTCTTGTTTTTTCTTCTTTTCTCTTTTTTCCCTGTTGTCTTGTTTTTCTTCTTATTTTGTTGTCTTATTCTTCATTCTTACGTGCTGGAGCAAGAAGTCTGCTCCACATCAGACTGTTCAGCATGTTACTCTCTTTTATAACTTTTCCTTTATAACCTCTCTCCTTTATAGAGGATTTTATCCCTTTATAAAAGGACTTTATCTGCAGGCGCTGCGTGGTATTTTATCTGCATGTTTCGTGGTTAAGAGCTGTAAAAAACAAATTTATCCACTTTCCTTATTGTAACATAAGATAGGCTTTATTTTCAAATAAAATATCGTGTGTTGGCTTAAAATAAAGGGGAAGCGGTCAGGCTGATCTGGTTGGTGATAGGGTTAATGATCTGGTCGGTGATGTTGTTTGGTGATCTGGTTTGGAATCTTTCTTTATCTATCCTTTATAGAGAATAAAATATAGAAAATAAAAACTCTGTTGCTGTTTTTATGGATCTTATTCATGATAAAGAGGCAAAACGAAAAGAGGCTGAAATGTCATCTAAAGTCAAAGAGATTTTCTCTCAACAGCAGTTATTTTGATAGGGGGAAAGGAAGGTATCAAGGCGGGAGAATTTCGGTTAAGAGATAATATATTTATTTTTTATTAAAAAAATTTAAAGAATAGGTTGAAAATTTTTGTAAAGATTACTATAGGTTTCTATAATGCTAAAAGTAGCTCAGGTCTCCAGGTGCCTCAGGTCTCCAGGTGCATTGTATTTGGATGTGAATCGTATTTGGTTGATTTATCAAGGTAAAGGGGGCAGTGCAAAGAGGGGCTATGCATTTTGGGGTAGCCTTTTGTTTGTGTAACAAGCATATGATTTTATGGGGGAATTTTTTTTCTAATACATGAGTGATATGTGAAAGACAAGAGGCGCTTTAAGCGCGCCTTTTAAGATGGGCAGTTTTTAAATAAGAAAGCGGGGTAATGCTGGCATGACAACAGATAATTCACAACACCAATCTGCGCAGATGCAGAAAGATACAGAGACTATATCTCATTTAGATTCCGATAAAAAATCGCAGCTCTTTTCCTTAAAAAAATCTATGGTGCTTTGTATAAGAGATTATAAAATCATTTTTTGTATCTCTATCGTTTTGTTAATCTTAGGTGCTTTTCGTATAGCCTATTTGCCAATGTCAATCTTGTATTTGTTTGCTGGCGGCATTTATGGCGGGGGAGATAGTTTTACAGATTTTATTCTGTTCTTACCAACTTTTATTTGGGAACTTTCGATCATATTTTTACCGATCATTTTGGTCTTGCACTTCCTATTGGATCGTCGTTTAAAAAAAATAATCCAAAATTTGGAAAAAACACCGAACCAGCAAGATGAACTTGTTCGTACACAAACAAAATAGGGGGAATAAATGATTGCTTTTACAATATTATTAGGCATTCTTGCTTTTTTTGGACTTATTATCATTGCTGTTTTAAACAGTATGGTTCTTGTGGGTGTTTATTACTTTTTTTACAAACGGGTAAAAGCCTATTACAGCTTAGATCAGAAATTGAGAGAAGAGCTTGAAAGGTAATATAAAATCAAATTTCTACTGTGTGGTAAATGTGCGGGAAAATCCCCTGCGCAGTAAAACTTGTGCCATAAAACATATGCTTTAAATACTGTAAAACATATGTTGGAAAGAGGTATCGTTTAAGACACTGAGATATAAGCCTCTCTTATATTTGTTTCATGAGATGTCTTTATTTTCCACATAAGATGTTTTTTAGTGGGGCCTATGGTTAGTGGGGCCTATGGGGGTAAACCTTCAGGCCCTATCTTGCTTATAGAAGCCTTCTGTCGCCGTTCATCCATTGCTCCTTTGAGATGCCTTGGAGATGCGGTAATCATAAATCCCAGTAAAAACCATAAGCAAAGAGGTATGGAATAGCGATCTGCTTTGAGAAAAGCAGGAGAGGGTGGTGTCCAGACTATGAGAGCGGTGTGGAGAGCCTCTGTTCCATGGGGAAGGGCGGAGGCCAAAGCTTTGTGGTCAAAGATTTGTTGGGGGTGCAATTTTGGTGTGCGGAATGGCATCCAACTCATCAGCAAAGGGGGTGGGAGCGGCAGATCCGATCTGTTTTGAGAAAAGCAGGAGAGGGTGGTTTTTGAGACGTATGAGAGCGGTATGGAGAGCCTCTGTTCCATGGGGAAGGGCGGAGGCCAAAGCTTTGAAGTCAAAGCTTTGTTGGTGGCGCAATTTTGGTGTGTGGAATGGTAACAATGCAAGGGGCTTTTGTGATGGGGGGCTGTTTGTTCTGGGGATGTTTTTTTCGTTTCCTTACTCTTCTTTTTATGTCTTGATGCTGTCTCTTTAAAGGATTGGGTGAGGGTAAACCGGCATTGTTGAAAATGATCGGGGTTATCTCATACGGTTTGGGGAAGGTGAACCGGTACAATTTGATGCATGATATTTTATGCAGGAGATGTTTTTTATTTAAAAACTTTTAGGCTGTTATGGATGATGTAAAAAGCCTCCAGTTCCTTGAGGTTCATGTCATCGACCTTGAGGGGGAAAGGGGGGCACCTTGTCGCTTGTCAGCGTGAAAGGGTTTTGAACGTGTTGAAGAATTTAAGAAAATATTTCAAGGGATTATTAGCGCTTGCTTCATGGTGAAAAGAATGCTAAGCGATTTCGTCGCGCTGGTTTGCGTGTTATCAAATATGACAGGCGGGTATTTTACGGGCGTTTTAATTAAGTGGGGGGTATTCATATGATCAAAGATAAAACACAAAGCCAATCTGCCCATGAGGGAAATAAGGCTTTTATCTCACAGCCTACTATCTCACAGTCAATGTTGGATCAATTGTCCGCTTTCAAAAAAGGAATGTTTTTTTCAACAAAAGATTATGTCATCATTTGTGGCTTGGCTATCCTTTTGTTGGTGATTGTTGCGGCGACTGTCTATATGAAGGTTTGGGATTCTTTTTACTTTATATCCAAAGAACAGCTGCAAGCAATGAAGCAACAAAGTTTTGAAGAGCTGATGCAAGAAAGTCTTATGCGGTCCTTTCAAAACAATCCTGCGATCGAATTTCTTCGTAATGTTGGGTGGAACAGTGTTTGGGCTTTTTTCTGTTTTTTACCGCAGGTCATTTTAGGGGGGCTTTTGGTGCTCTTTCCACTCTTTTCTTTCTTTTACGCCATATTGAAACGGGATGTGAAGGAAATGATGCTGCAATGGGAAACAGTTTCAGAGAAACAACACTCCGGCAAGCAATCTCTTGACAAAATACGATAGGGGGGAAAAGTGAGCAATTTTTTAATAATTTTATTATTGATCTCCTTCGGGATAGGTCTCTTTATTTATGCCGCATGGGTCATGGTGCTCTTTTCTACCGTGAAGGTTATTTTGGCACTTTATTTTTCTTTGATAAAACGGACAATCTTGTTATGGAAGATGCGGCGAAAACTCAAAAAAAGTGCAACGCAGAATTTGCGCCATTATCAGGCAGAGAACAGGGGGGCCAATATCGTTCTTGCAACACAGTTTAATGCCCTTTCTTTTAAAGAATCTTTGTTCCTCTCAAGAAAAGAGTATAAAATAATCTCTTGGATAACTTTCATTGTGATTGCTCTTTTCGCATGTGGTGCGCTGTTGTTATCTCTTCTTACAAAATATACCACGGTTCCACAGAATGGTGCATTGGCTTTTCTTGCTATTGGTGGGCTGCCGTTTGCGCTTATTTTGCTTTTTAGTGTCTTCACTTTACCGGTCATTTTAATTCTCCATAGTTTCCTTCATTATGGCGTGAAAAAAACAGTCAAGAGATTAGAAACATTGGTTTGAGAAGAAGAATAAAAATGATGATTTCATATCCAAATGATTAGGGGACAAAGAGAGCGTTATGATAGAATATTTGGCTGTTTTAGGGGGCATCATTATTGTCATTTTAATGTTGATGGTCATGATCAGGCTTCCTTACCTGTTGGTCAAGCATATGGGCTTGTCCTTTAAGCTTGCGCAAGAATTGAAAAAGAGTACAACGCAACAAAAGGGTACCATACAACAATTGCGTAATGATCCGGAAGAAATGAAAAGACAAAATCTTGTGCGTGAAACCTTGGATGCCAAGATACGCTTGCTTAATTTCAAAGAATCTCTGCCTCTTTATCCAAAAGAATGTAAGATAATCCTTTGTATCTTTATTCTTATTTCTCTTCTACAATTTGCTTTTTCTATCGCAAAATTAGTATGGTGGAAATATCATGTGATCAGCGTTATAACGCCGTTTTCAAGGATGAGCATTATTTATAGCCTTATATGGCTAGGGATTTTTCTTATTTTTCCGATCATTGCCATAATGGGCATAAAATTAACGCGAAAATTAAAGAAAATGCTTCAACAATTAGATGAAGCAATAGAACAGCGCGATCAGGCAATCCGTATGAAAAATGCGCGAAATCAAAAAGAGCAGGGGGGACTAAATGACCAGTAGTCTGATAACATTAACAGCCTTTTCTTTTCTGTTTTTTACGTTTTTAAGTGTTTTAATATGGGTGCCGATTTTTACCATTTATTATCTGTTTATCAAGCGTGCAAGGCTCTATTGTCGCGTGAAAAAAGAACTGAAATGTGTGCTGCATGAACGCGATAGCGCCTTAAAACAGATTACCCAAAAATGAAAAAAACCCCTTCGCTCTTTGAGATAAAAAAGCTTTCGCTTACTTGGGTTTTCGCTTACTTGGGCCGACTATAAAAGAATATTCTATTTTTCAACTGTCATGGTAACATTGCCGACAATTATAACGATTATCGTTAAGGTATGGAGAAGGAAAGACTTTTTTCTGCGGCTGTATTAGAGCCATTGGCTTGGATTCTTGCCTGTGCTTTTTTATTCTTAACAAATTGTTTTTATTCTTCTTTTTATTGTAAATCGTCAATTGAAGAAAATGATCCTACAACTGGAAGAAGAAATTGAACAGAAAAAAGCCCCACTCATTCTTATTCATGAAAATGAGAGAGAAAAGTGAAGAAGTGGGCTTTGACTTGTGCGTAAGAGAGCAGTGAAATGGGTGGCCTTTGGTATATTCATGAAGGGCACATGGGGGTTGGTGTGTTTTTATGCTTTTATCTAAGCAGAATGTTTTTAAGAAAAGTTGCTGTGGTTGCATCAATGGATATGGGGGAGAAGTAAAGTGCTTGAGCGTATTTGGGGGTATCGTTTTAGCCATCATTTTTGGTTTTTTCTTTAAGAAGAGACTTATTTTTCTTTTGAGAAAAAAAGAATTTTACCAAGCGATAAAAGAATAAAAAAATCCATAACTTCAGACTCAAAGTACAAGATGCTGCGGTGAGTAAGAGGAAAGAAGAGTCCATTTTTTCAAAAGCGCATGCGGTAAAAGCCCAGGACAAAGGTGAGCTAAAAATGTCCGTTTTTGATGAGAATATATTGATCTATGAAAAGACCAATGGCACTGTTAAAAAACTTTGGGTGGAGGGTGGAAACTTTTGCTGGAAAAAGGGGATGCTCCTTTCTTTTGACCAGACTGTGTGGGGCAAGTTTCTCTATCTGGATAAAAAAGATTGTGTGCAACTTGATCAATAGAATTGTGGTGGTCTTATCTATGCTATCACTTGATAGGCGATAGATGGTTCTCATTTTAGGGCGTTTCTTACTCTATAATTTAATTTTAAGGCAAAAGGGATAAAAACTTTTGCAGGAAAGGCAAAGCCCTCGCAGGTTTTAAGTAGGGAGATGTTAACGGTGAGAGAAAATGTTGATCTTCGCAATGTTTTGGGCTTGTGAGAGGGAGACATTTTCTTGTAAGAGCGGATATTCTCTTGGCAAAAGGATATTGTGATCTCTCTGTTTTCTTTTTATGGGCTGCGTTATCTTATGGGCTTTTACATGGAGGGGGATGTTAAAGCGCTCTGATGATAAAAGCTTTGACGAGAAGGTGAGTGGGTTAAAAAAAGCATTGAATGCATTTTGACCGTGCTTTGGTGAGGGGGTAGACCGTCATAAAGATAAAACGATCCAGTGACGATTTTTTCAATCGGTTTATTTTTCTTTTTGAAAGCAGCTTATGAAAAAAGCTTATCACCGGGGGAATAAAAAGCACTTAGAACTTGAGAGCTAGAGATTGACACATATGTAAGACAAAAGGTCTTTTATAAAAATGGGGTGAGGAGACAAAAGCAAGCATGAAAAAAAGTGCGATATATCAAGAGAGATATATGATGTGGAGAGAAGATATAATCTGTGACGTTAAGGGAAAAGATGTTCTCTCCCATAAAAGATGGGGTAAGACAAGCGCCTGCTCTAAAAGGAAGTGCTCTAAAAGAAAGTGATCTAAAACGCACTTGATCATGCGGAATGGGTATAAAACAAGCATTGATTGTGCGGGACAAAAGTTTTTATTTCATAAAAATGGCTTTAAAACTTTAAACAAACGAGGGATAAAAAATGAGGCACAATGGGGGGAGTTCAATATCAGAGAGGGGGAAACATTCAATAGCGGAGTGGAAACCGCGGGCTTTTTCTTTGGAAGAAGCGTTTCTGACACGTAAAAATTATAAAGTCATCTTCTGCCTTGCCTTTATTCTTGAGGTTTTTAAAATGATACTTGTTGTGTTATTTGAGTGGGATTTGACGGGGTGGTGGAATTATAGCCTCTTCATTGTTACATTGATATTGGGTCTTATATCTGTGCTTCTTTTTATTTTGATCCCTATTGCCTTTGTGGTCCGTGTTATTTTTACGCATTTGTTGAAAAAAAAGATCGAGCAATTGGAGCAAGCAATGGGTAAGTGGAGAAAAGTTCCTTATGAATAAAAAGCGCGTAAAGGAGAGGGAAATATGAATATACGGGGTTTTATGTCTTTTTATGCGTTATCGGGGTGCTGTTATGGGGGTGCTGTTTGATGTGAAGGGAAAAGATGCTCTCTTCCATAAAAGCGGGGACAAAGACAAGGCAATTGGTTTAAAAGCGCTTGGTTGAAAATAAATGGATCTAAAAGCACTTGGTCTAAAAGCATTTGATCGTGAGGTGTTGATCTAAAACAAACATTGATTGTGCGGATAAAAGCTTTTATTCCATGAAAATGGCTTTAAAGTTTTAAACAAATGAGGGGTAAAAAATGCGGGGTAATGGAAAAAATGCACCATTGGGTAGGAAAATACGGTCTTTTTCTTTGGAAGAAGCGTTTCTAACACGCAAAAATTATAAAGTTATCTTTTGCATTACTTTGACTCTTGCTGCTGTGAGAACAGGTCTTTTTGTACCGGCGTTGCTGGGGTGGAAGCTGACAGAAGGGGAAGCGGGTGTCATGGCTTTTCTCTTCTTTTTCATGCTGCTTATATTAGATTTAACTTTTATCTTGATCCCTATTGCTTTTGTGGTCCGTATTATTTTTACGCATTTGTTGAAAAAAAAGATCGAGCAGTTAGAGCAAGCAATGGGGCAGCCGATAGCGGCTCCTTATCAACAAAACAAGCTCTAAGGGGAAGGGGAAAATGAAAGATATCCTTGTCATATTTTCATGGGGTGTGGGCTTGACGTTCTTCACACTGCTTTCTGCTGTGGTCATGATGTTTATTTGGGCCTTGTATTATTCTACTTTCAAGCGGGTGAAACTGTATTGCCAAGTGATCAAAGAATTAAAGCGCGTGCGTAAACAACCGAGCAGCCTTGAGCCATCCAGTGAGGAAACCCCGATGATGAAAGCATCATCTGCGGAAGAAGAACACAAAGATTTTTCTCAAGTTTTAGATGAGGAAATTCTCACCATGGAAAGTGCAACGGCACTGTTAAAAAGTTTGGGGGGAAGGGTGGAAATGACGAGAAAAGGGGATCATTTGGCCACCTTCTTTTTACCAGACCGTGAAGTGCAGTTTCTTTATAATGCTAAAAAGGGCTATCCGCAATTTGATTGTGCAATTGCGGTGGTCTCTGGTATCCATGCGGCGGCTTGCCAAACGATAGACCCTTATAACTCTGGAGGTTTGATTGCTCTTGAGTTGAGTTTTGATCTGAAGGGATTGGAAATTTTTGAAGAAAAGGTGAGTGCCTCGCGTTTACGCTCTGCGCTTGAGAAAGCCTTAGACAAGGCCATGGGCGAGGTTGATCTTGGCAACATGCTTCGCTCTCAATATCGCATCCTTCCTTGGGAAAACAAAATTTCGGTCCCGCAGTTAACACCTTATTCATTGCGCTATCTTGCGGCTTTAGCCTTGTTGGGGGATGTTGAAACTTTAGACTCCTATCACAAAAGCTTTATAGAAGGTGAGGAGCTGGGTTTTGAGACAAGCATTAAAAAAGAGCATCTGGAACACGCGATAGCCATTGCTAAAGCGGTAGAAAAGGCAAAGCAACCCAGTTACGATTTGCTGAAACAGACAGCAAAAACCTATTTTCTAGAGGTGGAGAGCTATGACTATTTCAAAGCTACAGATCCCGATTTGTGCAATAGAAGGCGGTTTGTTTACGAAAATTTGATCGAGGAAAAAAGAGAAGAATTAAGGCAACAGGGCTATACGGTTTACGAAAAGGACACGATTTGTGAGGTTGATGGAAAAAAAACGCGTCCCCATATTCTTTACATCAAGGATGGGCAATTAGAGTATATGGATGTAAAAATTGGGATTAATGAAATAAACTATTGAAAAAAATAAAAAGTTTAGATAACTTTAACAAAAGCTTAAAGCGTAAAAGAGCGCGTAAAAATAAAAAAAGCAGAGGGGATTAATGCAGCAGAAAAACGCAATATTTGAAGAGTCTTTCTTTTCATGCAAAAAAACTACGGTGTTTTCAGGGGCAAGCCGTAAAGGGGGAGAGTGGTGCAAAATGATCGGGCGCCGCTTGTTTATCATGTTTTGCACAATATTTTGCACGGGGTTTTGCAGGTTTTTTTTCAGGGGGGGATACACAATGTTTTACGCGGGCCTTATCATGATAGCTTTAGAAGTTCCTGCGGGCGCAAAATCTCTGATAGAGCCAGAGGAATGGGCCAGATGGGAGGGAATGGGTTCTCTTATTTTTCTCTTACCGGTGTTGATTTGGTTTTGTCTTTTAACCCCTCTTCCGATCCTTTGGGGGCTGCGTAGTTTCAAAGAGCGTAAATTGAAAAAAACACAGGAAAAACGGGAAGAAGAAACAAAGCTGTCACAAATCAGTTGATGCGATGATCGCCATGAAACGTGAGGTTATTACCCTTTTTATTTTGTTTCTGCCGTTTGGCTGTTTTTTCTCGAGGCTGTGACGGTTTTTGCTCTTTTTGTCAATAGGGTTATTGTGGCGCCTTATTATTGTCTAAGCAAGCGTTTGAGGCTTATTTTAAAAGTGAAAAAACAAAGACGTTTGATAAAAGAACAGCCGCAGCGTTTTTATTTTTCTAAAAAAAGTCTTCAAGAAAGTGTGCAGCAAAATTTAACCCTGGAGACAGAAATAAGTTCTTATTCGTTTAAAAAATGGCTCTCTTTTTTCCACTAAAGATTATGTCATCCATGCATGTTTCTCGCTCATTCTTTCATGCCTCTCGCGCATCCTTATGATTTTTAAAGTCTATATGACTTTTTATAAAGGTGTGAATGTTGAGATCGATGAGAAGAAATTTATCTCTATGAATATTTTCTTTTTTCCTTTGTTGTTTTATCGGCATGTCTTTTGGCAATGGTTCCTGTTATCGTGATCCTTCGTGAAATTTTAACATCTCGGTTGAAAAAGAAGATTCAGCAATTGGAAAAAGTAACTGAAGTACTCCAATCAATTGATTGATAAAGGAGGGGCGATTGATAAAAGAAAGGGAAGAAAATGCATTACGAGATAGCGGCAGCTTCTACGATCGTTTTGATGGCTTTTGTTCAGAGGGCTTTTGGATTTTTTCTTAATACTCCCATTGTGGCACTGTATATTTCTTTTATTAAGCGTTTGATCTCCTATTATAAGGTCACGCGGCAATGAGATGCAGCGTTGAAAAAGCGCGGTTAGGATTTCCACGCCATAGAAGGCATCATTTTAGATCATACCGTTGTTTTATGACTTTAAGGCATGCATAGGGGGGCTCCTTTTTTCCTATCACAAATGACGTCTGCCTTTGTTGGAAGGGGATGAGATCAATAGGCTGGGGATGGTTACTGGAGGTTTACAGTTTTCTGCAAATAAGTATAATCGTAAAAGCATATAACTGTAAAGGCGTGGGGTGTGGAGCATGATGATCCCATTACTAGGTCTGCGGCAATGAGATGCAGCGTTAGAAAAAGTACGTGTCGTGCTTATAAGGACATGATTTAAAATTATGCCATTGCTTCATGGCTTTAAGGCATGCATAGGGGGATAGTGCACTACGGTGTTTTTTCATTTCATGGGTATCTTTGTTTGAAGAGGATGAGATCAATAGGTTGGGGATGGTTACTGAGATTCTACAGCTTTCTGTAAATAAGCGCAATCGTAAAAACGTAGAACTGTAAGGACGTGGGGTTTAGAGCATGACGATCCCATTACTAGGTTTGCGGCAATGAGATGCAGCGTTAGAAAAAGCGCGGTTAGGATTCTCAAGTCATAGAAGGTATCATTTTAGGTCATACGGTTGCTTCATGGCTTTAAGGCATGCATAGAGGGGCTCCTTTTTTCCTATCACAAATGACGTCTTCCTTTGTTGGAAGGAGATGAGATCAATAGGCTGGGGATGGTTACTGGAGGTTTACAGTTTTCTTTAAATAAGCAAAATCGTAAAAATGTGAAACTGTAAAGGCGTGGGGTGTGAGGGTTGTCGTGAAGGACGGTCGGAAGAAGAGAGTAGTATAAGGGGCATCCAAGATTGAGCTGTAAAGTGCGTAAAGGTTGAAATGGTGGGGAAAACTGAGGAAGACAGATGCTAATCAATAGCCTGGTTATCACTTCTCTACTGTTTTTTGCAGATAAGCAGAATCGTAAAAGGGTGGGGCTGTAAAAGCAAAGGCGTGGAAGTGTGTAAGAACATGACGGGTGTAAGAAAGGTGGGGTTTTAAGAGGGGTATGGATAGAGAAGTGTTTGTTTATTTGTAAAGAAAAAGCAGGGATTGATCATAAGGTTTGTTTTTTCATATGATTTTTTATGATGTCTAGGATCTGTTGGCTTATTTTTTGATGCGGCAGACAGCGCGCACCTTTTGATATTGTTTTTTGTTCTAAATGAATGGGGATGAAATCAATCTTATTTTTGCGGGCGCACTCCGTTATCATTTGATCATGCGTGTTGGAAACAAAAACATGAAGAATACACGGTGGTTTAGGCAAAAGAGCCAATTGTTCAATTAATGCGCAAGAAAATGCATGCGCGGATGAATGAAGCCAAAATATGCAATATTTTAGATCACACCATTGTTTCATGGCTGCTAAAAATTTGCTCCGTGAAGACGCACAATCATAATCCAAGAATACGCATAACTGTTTTTTTTGGCGTGCCTCAAGCTGGACTTTTTGCGAAAGAAAGCGTGTTGCAATAATGGCTTCTTGGGGCTTTAGTGATTGACACAAAGGAGCAAGCATCCCCGTTCCCCCTAAGATTAAATAACGATAGCGTGCGTTATGTTGTCTCATGCTCCCCGCCCCTTTGTGTTAAATCCTACCTCTTTACTTTAAACGTGTTGCTTTAAAAATGTGCACATTTCATCAGAAAGCCGTTCACAACGTGTTTGTACCTCTTTACTGATCACTTGCCAAGTATTTCCTTCATCATTTAAGGCAAAATCTTCATTAGAAGAAGCAATTTGGCATTGGAGTGCATAACCATAAAGCGTTTGCACCACTAAAAGTAAATGTTCACACGGTTGTGCACATTTTTTGGTACTACTCCCATGAGAAATGAGACCCACTGGTTTATGGAAAAAGGCATTCGATGGTAAATGATCAAGAGCATTTTTTAAAACCCCCGAATATGAGCCTTGATAAAGGGGACTGGCAAGAATAATGCCATCTGCTGCTGCAATGGTGTTTATAAACTGACGGACTGCTGCGCTTGGATGATTCTCAACTTGATGATGATAATCTGGATCTGCTATCGGCAAGGGGTGTTCACGCAAATCAATCCACTGAAGTGAGGCCCCCCGCTTTGCAAGGCAATCAGCTAAATAATGAGCGAGCGTTCTTGTGAAGGAAGGTTGACGCACAGACCCCAAAATAATCGCTATATTCAACAGAATTCTCCTTTTGTTTTCGATAAATTTCACGCAAGACTTAAGAAAGATACGCAAAATTTATAGAAGGATTGTCAGTGATATTGTTCGTCATAATGAATGACGCTTATCAACACGCTTTGCTATAATATCTGCTATAATAATTGCCAGGATCGATTATATCTGCGGGATCATAGAATCAATAGATACTAACAAGATTGTTGATAAAACAATACCTAAAACTTGGAAGGGTTTCTGAGGGCTGGCTATAGGGCGCGCCGGGTTATGCTTTAAAAGGCTTGTAGGGATGTTTTTTTGTGGTGGTGGTGTTTGAGGGCTTGTCGTGAAGGCTGAAACTTTAGAGTTTAAAAACTTTTGAGTTCAAAAAGAACAGTGGTCTTACAAGGTGCTCTGTTATTGGTTTGTAAAAATCTTGAAAAATAGAAGAGCCTTCTTTTGAATGACCCTTGACCTTTTTTAAGCTGAATAAGCGTGTTTTTAAGATTTTTTTATTGCAAATCTTTTTAGAGCGCCTCAATTTCTTTTTTGTCTGTCATAAAATGGGGTTAGGGGGAAATTTTTGAGAAAAGAATAAATGGGAAAAGAATATCTTTTCATGAATATTTCCAAAAGGTTGTTTTCGTGGTGGTGGTGAGGTTTATCGTAAAGGCAGGTATGGCTGTCTGTGACAATGCCGGTAGGGAGGCATGGGATATGGATAGGGAGGCGGATACGGCGAGTTGTGGCGATGTGGATAGGGGGGGCGGATAAGGAGCTTCGTGGTGGTGCGGATAGGCTACCGCAGAGGAAGGTCCGTGTAGGCTCGTCTTTAGGGGTGAGGTTATCCATGGTGGTGTGGAGAGGGGGCGTGGTGGTGGTGAGGCTTATCCGTGTCTTTAGAGGTGAGGCTGTCTGTGGAGGACATCATTGCATAAAAGATACGTGATCAATAAAAGTGTGAGGTAAGGCATAATTGTCACGCAATATATGGCTCTAGATGCTTTTGAAAGTCGTAAAACTGCATTAAAAAGTAGCAGAAAAAGAGATAGCAGATTGGATATTGTTTTTTGGGGATATTGGTTGTTTCTTTTATGAGCTTCATTCCCTAGGCTGTATTCCAGTTTCAGAGATTGTTCAAACAGAACGACACGAATAGGCTTGCTTCGGTCTGGAAGATATCTGGAAGATAAAAACGGATACAGCGTGTTATGGACGAAGACCTTATTTATCTCAAATATATAGATGCGTTGGGCTTGGATATTGATTAAAAAGCAGCAGAAAAAGAACGAGCTTTATTCGGCTGGGGTGATAGGAGCGCGGGGGTGAGGTTGGCTGTAGGTGGGCGCAAGATCATTCGTTTGAATAAGTGTGTTTTTAAGATTTTTTAATTGCAAATCTTTTTAGAGCGCATCAATTTCTTTCTTACCTGCCATGAAGCGAGGTTAGGGGGAAATTTTTGAGAAAAGAACAAATGGGAAAAGGATATCTTTTCATGAATATTTCCAAAAGGTTGTTTTCGTGGTGGTGGTGAGGTTTATCGTAAAGGCAGCTAGGGCTGTTTGTGGCAATGCCGGTAGGGAGGCATGGGATATGGATAGGGGGGCGGATAAGGAGCTTCGTGGTGGTGAGGCTACCGCAGAGGAAGCCCCGTGTAGGCTCGTCTTTAGGGGTGAGGTTATCCATGGTGGTACAGAGAGGGGGCGTGGTGGTGGTGGATAGGTTTGTCGTGGTGGTGCGGTTGGTTCGCAGAGGAAGGGGGCTTGTCTACGGGGTAAGTTTGTTCGCAGAGGCATATGGAAGGGTGGTGGCGGACATATTTTATTAAATTATTAAAGCCGTAAGCGTGATAGATTTTATAGAGGGGGCTGACTATTCATCAGGTGGGGGGATATTCCTTTTTATGTGCGACTTTGCAAAAGAGGCTAGGGTATTTTGAGAGGTGTTTTTTAAAAACAGCGCTTGGAGGGGGATTACGGATATGGATAATGATTGTATTTATGGAGCGCTCTTTTTGATGACAATATTCTAGGGGTTTTATTTTAGGGATTGTATTTTAAAGATTATGCCTGTTCTCATAAAAGAGCAATAAACAGTTGCGTAAAAGGCAGAACCAATGAAGGGAAAAAATTCAACGAGGGATCAAGAACTGTGCTCTTTTGTTCTTGAAGAGTCATTCCTTTCTTATAAAGACCATATTATTATAGGTCTTATCGCTCTTCTTATCGAAATTTGTCATGAGAGTCTTTTGATCCCCTTGAAATTCAAGTGGCCGTTGACCGCAGCTCAAGATAGCACTTTGTTAGCACTTTTTATACTGCGTGAAGTCATCATGGTTTGTGTGTTGGCCTTATTGCCTGTGTTAGGGGGGCTTTATCTCATCTTAACGCATTTGTTGAAAAAACAGCTTCAGCAGTTGGATGAGATTCTACGGCAACGGGGGAAAATAACGGGGGAAAATAACGGGGGGCAAAATAATCGGTCAAAGGACGATAGAGAACAAATAAGCCCTTTTTTTATAGCCTTCTTTTGCTTCATCGTTTTATTGACACTGTCTTTTACAGCGGGGATTATTATGCTCATTTTAGAATTTTATTATTTTGTTTTCAGGCGCGTGAAAATGTATTATCGCGTAAAACGAGAATTGAAACATGTGAGACAAAAGGCGAACAAAGCGTTTGGGTTGTAATTGTGAGGGGAAAAAGCCGTGAGGGGAAAAAGCTCATGTGTTGTAGCTTGCGTGACAAAGAATGCGCAAAGGGGTGCGTTCGGCAAAGAGAGGGAAGAAGCCTATGGTCGTTTGTGATAAGGAGGGTGCTCTTATCATTTGGCATGTAAGAGTGTGTTTTTTTAAAGCGGGGTGGTTTACGCGAAAACACAAGAAAGAGTATACCAAGGAAGAGTATGCCTTGCGTTTTTTGTGCTGCTGAAAAAGAGTGCTGCTGAAAAAGAGTGGGCATGAGAAAAGAAAGGCGCTTGTTGTGTAGGCAAGAGCCATGAAGGGGAAAAAATCAACATTTTATAACGGACTACGCTCTTTTTTTGAAAAAGAGTATTTTTCTGTGCGAGAATATTTTGTCATTTGTTTTCTTTCACTCTTTATTGAGTTGTGGAACAGAATTTTTTTCTCTCCTCCTTGGAAAAAGGGAAGTTGATAGGATGGCAGGATACCTTTTTTTTCTCTTTCGTATGTGCGTTCTGGAAAATTATTACCGTGTGTGTTTTGGTTTTGATCCCTATTATGGTGATATTCTGTATCATATTTTGGCATTTGTTGGTCAAAAATACGCGCCAATTGAACAAAATCAATCAGCAACGGGGTGCAATAACCACGCACCAAAAAGATTGCTATAAAAAGGGCGTGAAGATAAAAATGGACGAGCTTCTTGTCTTAATATTTGTTTTCGTGGTGATGTGGTTTGCTGTTGTTCCCATGATGATTTTGGAACTTTATTATGGTGTCTTTAAGCAGGTAAGAAAATATTGCTGTTTAAGAAAAGAACTAAAAATCCTAGTGAAAGAACAAGATACCGTGTGTGAGAAGTCATAAGCAAGGAACGAATGGTTCATTATGGGGGCAGTAAGCATCTATGGGGATTGCTCTTTATAACATTTTATCTCTGAGATGTTGGGGGAGCTTTATGGAGCTTTATGGTTTGCTCTAAAATATTGTTCTCAAAGGTGGGAAGAAAGGTAAGCATTTGGGGGTAAAACAGCAAAATTGTGGACTGTCATGGATTAAAGCCATGTGAGATCTAGAGCGTGGAATTGAGAGCCTCTAGAGCCTAGAGGAAGAACTTGGTGTTTGATTTCATCTTTTGACTGGATGTTATCGTTTGAAATGTAAAGAAGGTAAATGAGAGCCGTTTGGGATTGTTTGAAGCTCTTTGGCTTCTGAGGTTTTTATCTTCTTGAAGTCGTCGCTTGTCGCGCTTTCAAGACCGCTTCAATGTGGGGATATGAGGACAGAATCTTTAGGGTGTTTCCTTCGTATTTTAAGACGCCTTGTTGCTCGAAGCTTGGAAGTAAATTCTATAGAAGGCGAGGATGTCAAGAAATCTGCTTGAAAAAAAGGCGAAATTGTGACTATTGTCAATAGATTAACGCGGTTTGAAAGTCTTTTGTGTTTGAGGTGTGAGGAAGGCAAGAGGGGGCAGATACAAAAAGAATATGATGATTTTTATAATGACAAAAACCATAAACCGTCTGTGCACTTTTCTTGATCCCGGATTCCGGTGATATTGAGGGGGGCGCGCATTATCATTATGGCGTAAACTGAAAAAAGATTCAAAAACGAGAAAAAGTAATTTCTGTATGAGAGCTTATAAGCTCTCTAGTATGCGGGCTTTGTCAAAGAGTTAAGAGGGGAAAAATGAAGGAACAAAATTGGGCAGCAGAGCAAGAAACGCATCAAGCAGCACATTCTTTTTCGTTGCAGCAAGCGTTGCTTTCAGCAAAGGATTATATCGTTATTTTCGCTCTTGCTGTTCTTATTATCATGTGGAGAATGATTCTAGAAATACCAGATGTCTTAAATTGGCAGCTGACAGGGTGGCAATATGCCGTGCATTTCGTTCTGTTTAGAACAACATTAATCATAATGGTCGGTGCCATTCTTTTTATTCCGTTTATATTTCCAGTGCGTCGTAACCTGACGAATGAATTGCAACAAAATATTCAGAAACTAGAAGAAGCAATCCGTATGCGAGAGTACATAAACGCTATGTCGCATGGGCTTTAATAAAAAGGTAAGGGGGGAAGAATGAACAGCAATCCTATCGCCGTACTTTTCTTAGATCTCGAGTTTTGGGTAATGGTTGCGGTTTTCCTGATCATTATCATGCTGGTTTTGGCTTTTTATGCCTCTGTCTTTAAACGAGTGAAAATGAATTCCCAAGTGAAAGGTGCGCTGGAACGAGTGCTTTACGAAAATGATCTGGCAAGGCAGCAGTTTTGGAAAGATGAAGCTGAGGTGCTCGAGACGCGTTTACAACAAAAGGAAAAAGGTAGTACGGAGATGAAAGAACCCTTGGTTAATGATGATGAAATTCTTACGATGGAAAGTGCAACAGCGCTGTTAAAAAGCTTGGGGTGGTCCGTGGAATTGATGCAAAAAGGGGATCATGTGGCCATACTCTTTTTGCCGGATCGCGAAGTGCAGTTTCTCTATAACGAGAAACACATCGAAGAATTTTCCCCCTTTGATCGTGGACTTGTCGTGATGAGTGGTATTTTTGCCGCGGCTTGTTGGACGATTAATCCTCATAATTCTGGTGTTTTACCAATGGTATTTATGAATTTTGTGCCCAATGGATTAGAAATTTTTGAAGAAAAAGTGCGTGCCCAGCGTTTCAAGAAAGAACTGGACAAAACTTTAAAATGGGCAATGGAAGGTGATTGTTTGCATGAAATGTTTCGTTCTCAATATAGCATTCCACCTTGGGAAAAAGATTCTTTAGTGTGGTCTGAGGGTGAAGCTGAGGCAGCTCCTTATGCTCTGCTGCATCTTGCTGCTCTTGCCTTGCTGGGGGATGTGGAGACGTTAGCTTCTTATGATGAAAGTTTTTCGGTAGGCAAGATGCTTGGCTTTGATGAAACCATTGAAAAAGTCCATTTGGAACGCGCGATGGTGATGGCTCAAGAGGTGAAAAAGGCAGGAAAATTCAGTTATGATCTGCTGGAACAGGTGGCAAAGATCTTTTCCATAGAAGTGAATGGCTATCAACTTTTTAGAGTGAAAGATCTTAATTTATGTCATAAAAAACGAGCGTTTCATAAAAAAATAGTCGAGGAGAAAAAACAAGAATTAAGAAAACAAGGATATGTTGTCAGTGATGAACCAATCGTCATAGAAGCAGAGGGGATAAAATATGCGCCTGATATTACCTATATCAAAGATGGTGAGCCTGCATTTATGGATATAAAAATTGATTAATTCACGCACTTGTTGAAGAAAATCTCTCTTATTAAAAAAATAAGCATTGTTGTTAAAAGAAGGTAAGGCTTGTTAAAAAAAGCATAAGTCTCATGATTGAGAAGCTTTTACACCAAAGCATCATAAAAGCATAATGCACAATACAAGTATAATAAAGGGCCTACATAATAAGGGTCTTGAAAAATCAAGAAAAACAGCATGTTATTAAAAAAAATAAGCTGAAAATAATGTGTTATCTCAAAATAAGGAGATAAGGTTAAGGGATGGTTAGTTTGTTCCTTTTTGTTTAGTCTATTCTTTTTTAGAAGAAACGCTTTGTTGATGTGAAAAAAGCCTTCTCGAGATGAGACGTTATTCTACTGAATAAAAAAATACATACTTAATACATCATGATGAACTTGGTAAAATACCATATAGTTTAAATGGGATGATATTTTATACATTCTAATGCTTTTTGTAAAAGTGTGTTTTTTTATAAAAGTGTGTGATGAATATTTGCGGGCACGATTTGTCTATAGGGTTGCTTTGTCCATAAAGCGCATGAAAACATTATCACGGTGTGGTGATTAAAGCGTGCCATAGGCACAAATGCTTTAGGAAAAACGAGATTTTTTTACAGAAGTGACCATAGGTTAAGAAATTTTGTTCTTTTGGGTGGAGAACTCTTTTCGATGGAGAACATTGAGCACCATTATCTTTATGCTTGATCAGGAGCATGCCGGCATCAGCTTTATAATTTTTTGTCTTTGAGTATTACGGAATCTCCCTTTGGCATTTCTCAACGATTCATGAAAAAGCCTTTTTATTATACCTTATTATACCGTTTTTTATCCAGATACGCATTTTTATGCGTACACTCATGCCGCTTGTCGTGTGCAAGAAAATGATTCTGATTGATTTACCATGAGAGAGAGTGGATATGAGAAAATCTTACGGTCTTCAGGACTCTCAATTCAAGTTGGATAACGTTCGATATATCTATATAAATCAATGTCTTGCTGCATTATGACACAATAATCATCCCTTGAGTCGTGTGGGGAGGGGGATGAAAATTTTAGAGTGCTTTCTTCGTATTTTTAGGCACTTTATTGGTCAAGGTTTAGAAATTAATCGAAATTAATCTATGGCGTGGTCTATAGAGAAATTTGTTTGAAAATAAAAAGGGGTTTTCTGGAAGAACTAGGGGAACAGGAAGAACTAGAAGAAAAAGCTGAATAGAGCGAAGAAAAAGCTGCATAGAGCAAAGCTGCAGATCCTTGTTCATTAAAACGGTGTTGGAAATGGAAGATCGTGATAGGGGCATTTTATGTATTGTAGGGGGCTTATTTGGGGCTCTTTTTGCCTGATTGCAGCTTGGAAATAAAGCTCATTGAAGTATTGAAGTGGGGCGGCATTTTCTTAAAAACAACAATATTGGCTGAAAAATTGGCTGAAAAAAGAGCAAAATTGTGGCGCATTATTGATCAAGGTTGTAGGGGGGCTGTAGGGGGATGAATGCTGAAAGAGCCTGAGATCGGGAGTCTTTATCATTTAAGAAGTGGGGAAGATTAAAGGAAGTTTAAAGAACGTGTTGTTCTTGGGTGTGTAAAAACACAATACAAATTAAAATAAAACAAAGGCCCTATATTCATAGGGCCTTTTTATTTAATTTTTTATTGTATGGAAAATGTATATAATTTCATTCCAAATACTTTTTGTATTTTATACTCTGGAAGAAACCATCTGCAGAAAATACATCATCAGTGAGCCTAAAAAACTAGCAATAGCGTTTAATAAACTTTTACCTTTTGCATACATATCATCTATTGATGCTTGTTCTGATGCAGTTCTATTTGCTGTTTTCTGTATATTCAATGTATCCAATGGGCTACTTACTTGTTGGAAAAACTGTAAAGGTGTTTTTTCAACAGTATAAGGAGCAACAATAGGAGAGGGCTGTTGATTGACTATACGATCAGACTTTTGAATTGCAAGCGCTAAACCACTTGTAATTGCCCCCGCTATGAAAAAATATCTGATATTCATAGTTCTTCTCCTATATTTATTTCCCTAAATAAATATCGATATGTATCATATATAGATTCACTTTAAATGACTATAGTAAAAATACAACAGTCATAAAAAAGAATAAAGTTTGCCTACAAATTGACAAAATTTACACTTAATTGCCTTAATCAATTCTTTGAGATTCTATTTTGTGGATATGTAAAAAGCTTACAAACTCTGTCCGGAAGTGGAATCGCGTAAGATAAATGGCAAAAGAAATACTCATGAATTTTTTATGCCATTAACCAAAGATTTATAAAAACGAGGGTTCATTAAGAGTAAAAAGTGATGAGAGTTACGTCAGACCCGTAAGGGGAAGGGTGCACGCATTGAGGGCTTGCGTGCATCCTCTAGGGTTTGAACCATGCCTCTCTTTTGAAAGGGAGGTATGGGCTCGCTTGAGGGGAAGGGTGCACGCATTTGAGGGTTTTGCGTGCATCCTCTAGAGTTTGGATAGAGGCCTTTATGAAGGCAGGCCTTTATCCCGAGGGGAAGGGTGCACGCATTTGAGGGCTTTGCGTGCATCCTCTAGAGTTTGGATAGAGGCCTTTATGAAGGCAGGCCTTTATCCCGAGGGGAAGGGTGCACGCATTTGAGGGCTTTGCGTGCATCCTCTAGAGTTTGGATAGAGGCCTTTATGAGGGCAGGCCTTTATCCCGAGGGGAAGGGTGCACGCATTTGAAGGGTTTCGCGTGCATCCTCTAGGATTTGGATAGAGGCCTTTATGAAGGCAGGCCTTTATCCCGAGGGGAAGGGTGCACGCATTTGAGGGTTTCGCGTGCATCCTCTAGGATTTGGATAGAGGCCTTTATGAGGGCAGGCCTTTATCCCGAGGGGAAGGGTGCACGCATTTGAAGGGTTTCGCGTGCATCCTCTAGGATTTGGATAGAGGCCTTTATGAAGGCAGGCCTTTATCCCGAGGGGAAGGGTGCACGCATTTGAGGGGTTTCGCGTGCATCCTCTAGAGTTTGGATAGAGGCCTTTATGAAGGCAGGCCTTTATCCCGAGGGGAAGGGTGCACGCATTTGAAGGGTTTCGCGTGCATCCTCTAGGATTTGGATAGAGGCCTTTATGAAGGCAGGCCTTTATCCCGAGGGGAAGGGTGCACGCATTTGAGGGGTTTCGCGTGCATCCTCTAGAGTTTGGATAGAGGCCTTTATGAGGGCAGGCCTTTATCCCGAGGGGAAGGGTGCACGCATTTGAAGGGTTTCGCGTGCATCCTCTAGGATTTGGATAGAGGCCTTTATGAAGGCAGGCCTTTATCCCGAGGGGAAGGGTGCACGCATTTGAGGGGTTTCGCGTGCATCCTCTAGAGTTTGGATAGAGGCCTTTATGAAGGCAGGCCTTTATCCCGAGGGGAAGGGTGCACGCATTTGAGGGTTTCGCGTGCATCCTCTAGGATTTGGATAGAGGCCTTTATGAGGGCAGGCCTTTATCCCGAGGGGAAGGGTGCACGCATTTGAAGGGTTTCGCGTGCATCCTCTAGGATTTGGATAGAGGCCTTTATGAAGGCAGGCCTTTATCCCGAGGGGAAGGGTGCACGCATTTGAGGGGTTTCGCGTGCATCCTCTAGAGTTTGGATAGAGGCCTTTATGAGGGCAGGCCTTTATCCCGAGGGGAAGGGTGCACGCATTTGAAGGGTTTCGCGTGCATCCTCTAGGATTTGGATAGAGGCCTTTATGAAGGCAGGCCTTTATCCCGAGGGGAAGGGTGCACGCATTTGAGGGGTTTCGCGTGCATCCTCTAGAGTTTGGATAGAGGCCTTTATGAAGGCAGGCCTTTATCCCGAGGGGAAGGGTGCACGCATTTGAGGGCTTTGCGTGCATCCTCTAGAGTTTGGATAGAGGCCTTTATGAAGGCAGGCCTTTATCCCGAGGGGAAGGGTGCACGCATTTGAGGGCTTTGCGTGCATCCTCTAGAGATTGGATAGAGGCCTTTATGAAGGCAGGCCTTTATCCCGAGGGGAAGGGTGCACGCATTTGAGGGGTTTCGCGTGCATCCTCTAGAGTTTGGATAGAGGCCTTTATGAAGGCAGGCCTTTATCCCGAGGGGAAGGGTGCGCGCATTTGAGGGGTTTCGCGTGCATCCTCTAGAGTTTTGGATAGAGGCCTTTATGAAGGCAGGCCTTTATCCCGAGGGGAAGGGTGCGCGCATTTGAAAGCTTTGCGTGCATCCTCTAGAGTTTTAAAACCATGCCTCTCTCTTTTGAAAGGGAGGTATGGACTGGTTTAAGGGAAAGGGTGCATGCTATTTGAGAAGATTTGCATGCATCCTCAAAGAAAGACATATTCTATAAACGATAGAGAAAGTCCAAGAGATGTATTTTTTTATTTTATTCTTATCGGTTGTTACATTTGTTACAGATACTCACTTTTACTCACTTTGTTTTCTCAATACTTGAGATATTCATAAAAAAGACTCGCTAATTCATTTATTGTGAAGGAGACTAACGAGTCTACAAAAATTAAGATATTTTTGTGCCTTTTTTTTGTTTTTTTTGTGATTTTTTTGATCATACAAGATCTATAAGGCATTTTTCTCCCCTTTGGCTTTTTGTTTTAGCCAAAGATATTGGCTTAATATTTCATTTATTTCAATTGGTTAAATATTATATATGAAAAAATGATGCTTCATCAGATAGCATCATAAATCGTATCAATATAAAGCGTATCAATTTTTATTTTTTGAGAGCAGGAAGCGCGATAAGGGACTCTATTTTTGCTTTATTGCAATTTAAGCGGGAAGAAAATACTTGAATATGAACAGTGATGAGTCTTTTTTCCTCTTTATCTTTCTTCTTTTTTCTTCTGTTGATTGAATGTTTTTGGAAAAATGGAACAAAGAAGGGGTAAGGCAATATAGCCTTTAAAAAAAAGCCCTCTGTTGGTAACAGAAGGCAATAATTTAAGAGAATTTCCAACATTGGGTGGTAAAAAATACCCAAAAATATGAATTAAAAAAAATCGTCTTCAATATATAAATTCATACTTAAAACCCGTTACTTTATGACTAACAGAGAATTGAAAAGAGAACAATATCAAAAAACAATTATTACAAAAAAGAAAACTTTGTTCTTTGTGTACGAAAGCTTTTTGTGTACGAAAGCTTAAAGAAGCGTTTTTTATGGAATGTTTATTGTGAAATTCAATGTCAATTCAGTGTTTGCAGATATGATGATGTATAAGAGAGATGATGATGCGCATCGTTACTTAAAATAATCAATAAATAAAGCACCTGATGATTATAGATTGGTAAGGTAGATAAGGGGCGTTGTCTTTTTTAAAAGGCGTACCTTTAAAACGCAAGTAAAGTGCGGGGTTTTATGAAGCGCAGGGTTTTATGAATTTTGCGTCAATATTTTTGTCTTATTGATTTATAAAGATAATTTATCATTTTTCAACGCGAGTGAAAGCCTTAAGCCCTGTGAGATATTCGCATTTCAAATCTCGCTTATACTGTATTTATCAAAATCATTTGTTTGCACGTCACAAGCGGGATGCGTTTGTGGGTCAAAATGAGAGAAGATAAGATATCGTTTTTCATAAATCGTTAAGAAATGCCAAGCTTTATAACATTGTTTTATTGTGACTTTGTTTTTTCATAACATTGGGGGTTATTGTGGCATTGGGGTTTATTGAGCATTTTAGGGCTTGTTAAATGCATGATGGTGTCGGCTGGAGGTGGGGCTTGGAAAGGCGCGCTTTGTGGAGTGCGGTGTTTGTGCGCTCGTGTGGGAGGCGTGGCTCGAGATGCGTGGGGAGAACAGCAGACTGAAAGGGGGGACGTGGTTATGGAGCGCTTTTTATGGTGCCGTGTGTAAAGAGGGGGGCGTGGGTCTTTATTTTTTTGTTTTTGGAGGGATGCTCATATATTTTCTTTGAGTGGCTTAATGGGGGAGTGGCTTAATGGGGGAGTGGCTTAATGGGGGAGTGGCTTAATGGGGGAGTGGCTTAATGGGGGAGTGGCTTAATGGGGGAGTGGCTTAATGGGGGAGTGGCTTAATGGGGGAGTGGCTTGATGGGGGAGTGGCTTAATGGGGGAGTGGCTTGATGGGGTTACACTCTTGTGTCCTTGGGAGACTGGAAAGGCGCGCTCCGCTGGGGTGCGGTGTTTGTGGGGTGTTTGTGTGCGTTTTTTTTAAAGGGGTGGGCAACATTCCTATGCTGCCCTGGAGGGGGATTATTCACAAGGTTTGCGGTTTGTATATCCCCAATGAAAGGCAAGTAAGTCTAAACAATCGCGTAAATGATCGGCAAGAGAGTTTTGTTTGCGTTTTGAAGAACTTAATTCTTTGATCGCTTGGCCATAGCCAATAACCCGCTCAAGCAATGAATAGCCAAGAATACCCAGTTGTCCTTTGAGGTTTTTTAAATGATTGGAGGCTTCTATTTGACGTTCAATAGGGTGGGTGGCACCTTGGCTACAAGAAACCTTTTCACGAGTGTAGTCAAGGCTCATGTGGAGATCTGCCTGACTGTGACGCCAGTAAAAATAAAAACGTTCTGCCGCTTTATATTGGGCCAGACTAATATGTCCTTTTGCATATAAAAGCGCAATGGGGTGGTTTTTTGCATTAACAAGGACTTTTATCGTACGCGGGTTGCTAGCGCTTTCTGGATGATTGGATTGAAAATAAGGATTACTTGTCTCAAAGGGGATTTCTTGTGTTTTTAGATGACCCATATTCTTTCCTTTCTCTGGTGCATCAATAAGGTGTGTGTGTTTTTTCTCTTGAGGGTTCATAACATCTCCTTCAAAATGATCGTTTTCGTTTAAAATTTTCGTTTAAAAAAACGTTGCCTGCTCTTTGGATAAATGTGGATAAAGAAGAGAGATTTCGCTGTGGCATGGCGCGTGAGGGGAGCGTGCACGGTTGTCTAGCGCTTTTTGTTGCACCGTGTGCGGAGCGCGCATGGTGTTGGGTATGGAGAGCGCGGGGAGCTGTGGGGTATGCGGGGCTCGTATTGCGGTTCGTATGTAAAGGGAACGGTGGGCTGATGCGGTTTGGAGCTGGTATGAAAGGGTTGGCATTTTGCGTTTTGAAAGGGTAAGAGCGGTGTTGATGCGGGGGCTTGTGGGGGCAGGTGGTCGTCTGGTGTTTTGTTGCACCGTGTGTGGAGCGTGGGTTTGGCATGTGTGCGGTGCGTGCGGGGTATTCAAGACGTGTTGGCATTTGGTTGAAGCGCAGGTCTCTGTTGGGGGCTTGAAGGAAGGCATTGCGGCTGTTTTCTTGGGTTACTGTTTTTTCTTGGAGGGCGGATCGTAAAGCGTGTTGGTGTGATGTGGGATTATTAGGGGCTTTCATATTTTGAAAATGGCATTCCAGGTAACGATGGGTTTGGTTTTTAAAAAAATTTCCTGCTGAAAATGTTGTCTGTTCCTTGGATAAAGAAGAGAGATTTCGCTGTGGCATGGCGCATGAGGGAGCGTGCACGGTTGTCTAGCGCTTTTTGTTGCACCGTGTGCGGAGCGCGCATGGTGTTGGGTATGGAGAGCGCGGGGAGCTGTGGGGTATGCGGGGCTCGTATTGCGGTTCGTATGTAAAGGGAAGGGCGGGATGATGCGGTTTGGAGCTGGTATGGAAGGGTTGGCATTTTGCGTTTTGAAAGGGTAAGAGCGGTGTTGATGCGGGGGCTTGTGGGGGCACGTGGTCGTTTGGTGTTTTGTGGCGTGTGTGTGGAGCGGGGCCGTGTGCGGGGTATTCAAGACGTGTTGGCATTTGGTTGAAGCGCAGGTCTCTGTTGGGGGCTTGAAGGAAGGCATTGCGGCTGTTTTCTTGGGTTACTGTTTTTTCTTGGAGGGCGGATCGTAAAGCGTGTTGGTGCGATGTGGGATTATTAGGGGCTTTCATATTTTGAAAATGGCATTCCAGGTAACGATGGGTTTGGTTTTTAAAAAAATTTCCTGCTGAAAATGTTGTCTGTTCCTTGGATAAAGAAGAGAGATTTCGCTGCGGCATGGCGCATGAGGGAGCGTGCACGGTTGTCTAGCGCTTTTTGTTGCACCGTGTGCGGAGCGCCGCGTGGTGTTGGGTATGGAGAGCGCGGGGAGCTGTGGGGTATGCGGGGCTCGTATTGCGGTTCGTATGTAAAGGGAAGGGCGGGATGATGTGGTTTGGAGCTGGTATGGAAGGGTTGGCATTTTGCGTTTTGAAAGAGGTTTAGGGGGGGGTGATGTGAGCATGTTGGGCTTCTGGTGCTTTGTGGCGTGTGTATGGAGGGGGTGGTGGAGTGCATGGGGCTGGCGTGTGCTGTGCGGGGCTCGTATTGCGGTTCGTGTGTAAAGGGAAGGGCGGGCTGATGCGGTTTGGAGCTGGTATGAAAGGGTTGGCATTTTGCGTTTTGAAAGGGTAAGAGCGGTGTTGATGCGGGGGCTTGCGGGGGCACGTGGTCGTTTGGTGTTTTGTGGCGTGTGTGTGGAGCGGGGTCGTGTGCGGTGCGTGGGTTTGGCATGTGTGCGGTGCGTGCGGGGTATTCAAGACGTGTTGGCATTTGGTTGAAGCGCAGGTCTCTGTTGGGTGCTTGAAGGAAGGCATTGCGGCTGTTTTCTTGGGTTACTGTTTTTTCTTGGAGGGCGGATCGTAAGGCGTGTTGGTGTGATGTGGGATTATTAGGGGCTTTCATATTTTGAAAATGGCATTCCAGGTAACGATGGGTTTGGTTTTTAAAAAATTTCCTGCTGAAAATGTTGTCTGTTCCTTGGATAAAGAAGAGAGATTTCGCTGCGGCATGGCGCGTGAGGGGAGCGTGCACAGTTGTCTAGCGCTTTTTGTTGCATCGTGTGCAGAGCGCGCATGGTGTTGGGTATGGAGAGCGCGGGGAGCTGTGGGGTATGCGGGGCTCGTGTTGCGGTTTGTGTGTAAAGGGAACGGCGGGCTGATGCGGTTTGGAGCTGGTATGGAAGGTTTGGCATTTTGCGTTTTGAAGGGGTAAGAGCGGTGTTGATGCGGGGGCTTGCGGGGGCACGTGGTCGTTTGGTGTTTTGTGGCGTGTGTGTGGAGGGGTGGTGGAGTGCGCAGTATGGCATGTGTGTGGTTGCGTGGGGGGATGTGTACTGTGGAGGGTACGGTTGTGTTGTTTGGGGTGCTTGGGGTGTCTTGGATTGTCTTGGGGGGCGCGCGCGTGTTCGTGTGGGGGGCCTCCCCGTGGATCTTGAATAGATTTGAATCTTGAAAAGAGGGGGGCTTTGTTGCATGGTGGTTTTTCCTTTGCATGACTTGATGGGGGAATAATTTGATGAGACAGTGGTGTGATGGCGGTATGACTTGATGGGGGAGTGGCATGATGGTGCGCGGCGTTTTTGTCTTTAGAAGATGGGTGTTTTTCTGCATTGTGCTTGCTGTCTGTGGGGCTGTTTATGTGCAAATGCAGGATCTTGGGATGACGTGGGGCGTCTTTTTACGGGCTTTGGCATTTTATGGGACGTCCGGCATTCTCCTTATGGTGGGTTATGAAGTACTGCGGCGGCGTGGGGTAACGAAGGGGCAGTTCTTCAAAATGGCGTTGTTTGGCTTCATTTTGGCCCTTGTCTCTCAGTTTATTTATAAGCAAGCTGAGCGTGTTGGTTTGTCTTGGCTTTGGTTTTCCAATAAGGGGGTGTTTAGTGTCCTTTTGGGGCTTGTCTTTGGTTTTGCTGGGGGTTTTGCTGCTATCCTTGCAAAGCGCCTTGGGGTGACTTGGTTTGATTTTCTTTATGTGGGGGGAAGCGTTCGGTTGTTCCGCGGGCCTTGTTATGGAAAAGAATAGCTGTTGGCTTCATTGTCGCCTTTTGCCTCATCTGTGCTTTTGTCGCAGCCCAAATATTTTGGTATGACAAGGAGCAAATGTTGGGGCTTGTCTGTATAGAGTCGTGTTTTCAGCATTTGTAAATGGCTGGAGGGGGGTAAATGGAGCATGGGGGTAAAGGGAATATGGGGACGAATGGTATATGGGGGGTAATGAGATATGGCTGAAATTGTCCTTGGATCTTGAAGAGAGGGAGCTTGCATTGTGGAGGGGTTCCTTGTGTGATTTTGTATGAGTGCGATTTTGTATGATTTTGTATGACTTTATGGGGGCGTGCGTTGATGTCACTTAATGGGTTGTTTTTGCTGTTGTTGGTCTGCATTTTGGTTGTTGGCTTGGCTTTTCTTTATAAGGCTGCCGCGCGTTGCGGGGTGAGAGGATGGCTGCCTTTTTGGAGATGGGTGGTCTTTTATGGCGTCATGGCTCTTTATCTTGATTTTGCATTTGCGGGGGGGTTTATTTCCGCAGATGATGTTAGAAGCGGCGCTGTGAGCGGGGCGTTATTGTTGAAGGGGGTGGTGTTTTCTTGCATGTTTGCCGCTGTTTTGGGTGTGATGCATTTGGGTGTAAAAAGTCTGCCTGTGGCTTGGGTTGAGTTTGTGAAGGCGGTGGTGTTTTGTTGCTTGATAGGGGGTATCCTGTGGCTTTTTGCGGTGGGCGTTAGAGATATGGATCGTATCAGGGGGATATTCTTGACGGTGTTGGTTTGTGCTGTAGCGTTAAAACTGCTCTTGAGGTTCTTTGTACGCGCGCATCGCGATACGGTTGGGGTGTTGTGGCTTTTGGATTTACTCCTGCTTGGCTGCATTATGGGATTGATCTTGTTCTTTGTTTCTCTGGGAGCAGAGCATCTGGGATTTGACTGGCTTTGGTTCTCGAATAGGGATGTCTTGACCTGCATTTTTGTGCCTCTTTTTCTTTTTATTAATCAGACAGTGAAGTCTGCATGTCGTGAAGGGGAAGGCGTGTTTTAAAAAAGTGGTGGGGCGTTAAGAGCGTGGGGCGCTTAAAGATACTGGCGGGGTAAGGATTGTTCAAAAGAACAGCGATAGCGATAGGTTTGGGGATCAAACCACAGACCTACTTTGCCTTCAAAATCGCCAGAACGTTGTTTGGCAATATTCATAATGACACCGGGACGTTTGACTAAATCGGCTTTTTCTGCTGTCAAAGAGGCGGCAAAAATTTTATCTTCTAAAGACCGATTGCGCCAAATGGTGATGATGTTAAAAGCATTGGCACCAATTTCTGAGGCGCCTTTAATATCTTCTGTTCCAGGGATATCTTTATCCAGCCCCCCTTTACGGGCATGCGCGACAAGATGAATATGCACATTGTTTAAAACAGCCCAATCAACCATTTTATAAACTGCTTGTTCTTGTGCGGCATAATCATCCGAGGCAATGCCAAGCCGCATGAGACTGTCGATAATAAATTGATCGCATCCATAGCGCGCACGACAATAGTCAAAGACATCCAGCAGGGTCTCAACGTTTGATTTGCCAACATGTTCATAAAGGATAAGCCCCTCGTCTAAAAAATGCAAAATGCGTTCAATGGTCTCTTTTGTCGGTTTTTCTAAGCCGCCCGTTTGTTTGGTTAAACGCCGGAGTGATTGTTCTCCTTTCATTTCTAGAGAGGCTAAGCAAAGACGACTGTTTTGCGCAATCCAATGGGGAATACAGTCAGATAACAATTGGCTTTTGCCGGCACCACTGGCGCCGCTCCATAGCGTTAATTCTGCCGGGCGAAAATGGAGTTTTCCTTTAAGTTTAGGATAGGGAACCGTATAGCCAACATGTTTTTCAGGCTCTGGCCAAAAAAGCCCAATGACTTGATCTTTATAGTCTGAGGCGCGCCGTAAGCCTTCTGGTGCAAAGCATTGAGCAGAAGCAAAAGCCGCTTTTATGGTGGCTGCATCAATCCCTTCGGTTAAACACTCATTGGCATCTTTGAGAGGTAAACGCACACGGTAGCAACGATGACGCCCAAGCCTGCTGGCAATTTCACGGGCGGCTTCTTCTCCGGGTTGGTCCATATCGGTGGCTAAAAAAATGGTTTCAAAAGCTTCTAAATGATCAAATTCATTTTCAATCCAATTGTGTTTGCCACCCTTTCCACCGCCAAAGGGAAGTGAGACCGTCGGATAGCCATAGGCCGCAAGCGATAGCGCATCAATTTCCCCTTCCGTGATGACAATTGTCCGGTTTTTGGAAGAAAGCGTGGGAAACGTCGTGTGATTTTTGAGTGCCTGCGTGCCGGTGTGGTCTGTGGCTGTGGGTTGAGAGGTGTGTGTGCTGGCGTGGTTTGCGGTTGCGGGTTGGGGTGCGTGCGTGCCGGTGTGGGTTGTGGATGTGGGTTGGGGGGGGTGTGTGGTGGTGTGGTTTGTGGCTGTGGGTTGAGAGGCGTGCGTGCCGGTGTGGGTTGTGGATGTGGGTTGGGGGGTGTGTGTGGTGGTGTGGTTTGTGGCTGCGGGTTGGGGTGCGTGCGTGGCGGCGTGGTCTGCGGCTGCGGCTGCGGGTTGAGAGGCGTGCGGGGTGGTCTGGGTTGTGGCTGCGGGTTGGGGGGTGTGTGTGGTGGCGTGGGATGTGGCTGTGGGTTGGGAGGTGTGTGGGGTGGTGTGGTTTGCGGTTGCAGGTTGAGAGGCGTGCGGGGTGGTCTGGGTTGCGGCTGCGGGTTGGGGTGCGTGCGTGCCGGTGTGGGGTGTGGATGTGGGTTGGGGTGTGTGTGTGCTGGTGTGGTCTGCGGATGTGGGTTGGGGTGCGTGCGTGGTGGTGTGGTTTGCGGCTGCGGGTTGGGGTGCGTGCGTGCCGGTGTGGGTTGTGGTCGCGGGTTGAGAGGCGTGCGTGGTGGCGTGGGTTGTGGCTGCGGGTTGAGAGGCGTGTGTGCCGGTGTGGGCTGTGGGCGCGGGTTGGGGGGTGTGCGTGCTGGCGTGGGTTGTGGTCGCTGGTTGGGGGGTGTGCGTGGCGGCGTGGTCTGTGGATGTGGGTTGAGAGGCGTGCGTGCCGGTGTGGTTTGCGGTTGCGGGTTGGGGTGCGTGCGTGCCGGTGTGGGTTGTGGATGTGGGCTGAGAGGTGTGTGTGCCGGTTTGGGTTGCGGCTGCGGGTTGGGGTGCGTGCGGGGTGGTGTGGTTTGTGGCTGTGGGTTGGGGGGCCTGCGTGCCGGTGTGGTTTGCGGTTGTGGGTTGAGAGGCGTGCGTGGCGGCGTGGGTTGTGGGGTAAAGGGCTTGCCAACCAAATAAAATCGGTTCACATTGGGCGGCTGTCGGTTTTGTTTTTGCGCCTGCTTGAGCGAGACGTTCTTTGACTAAAGCAAGGGTGCCATCGGGTTTATAAAAGGGGAAAATGATTTTTTCGCCGTCTTCTCCTATGCGGTAGCGCTTTATCACCTCGAGAGGGATATGGCGTTCTTTGTGAAGATAGTTTTTGACGAGGGTTTGTGGAGAGCGTCCTTGAGGCATCGGTGGACGGCGGTAGGAACGTTGGGGCGCCATAAAGGGTTTGGGGCGTGTCAGATTAAGCGTTGCGCGTGCTTCTTCTAATACTTGAGAAAGGTTCATGCCTTTGACTTCACACCAAAGGTCTAAAAGATCGCCTCCAATACTTTCGGCAAAATCATACCAAAGCCCTGCTTTACTGCCGCTTAAGCAAATCGATAAACTTTGACCGGGCTCACCGCGTGTGTTGCCAACAATCCAATGGTTGCCACGTTTGTGCCCTTGGGGAAGAAGCATTTCTGCGATCCTCTCTGCTTGGGTGGTAAGTTTTTGTTTGATTTCAAAAATTGTACTCATGGTCATTGGTGATCTTATTCGTTTTTCTCAAAAGGATTGTTCTTGCTGTTCGATTGTGCGGAAAAATCCGTTGTGCTATGGCGTTTGGCTTATCTTTTTGAAAAGCTCCACTCTTGGGCTTTTCAATCGGCTTGTCTGCGTGGAAAGCAGCGCCCTTGCATAAGGAGAGCGGCGGTAGGGCATGGTGTGTGCGTGAAAGGGAGGGGGGCTGTAGGGTGGTTTGCGGGTATTGTGGCTTGTTCTTTGTTGGAAGTTTTTAAAACGGTTATATTGATATTTGCTTGTGCGATAAGTTTTTGTTTGATTTCAAAAATTGTACTCATGGTCATTGGTGATCTTATTCGTTTTTCTCAAAAGGATTGTTTTGCTGTTCTCGCCATGAGATCAGATGGCGAAATTTGTTGTGCTATGGCGCTTGGCTTGTCTTTTTGAAAAGCTCCACTCTTGTGTTTGCTCAAGCTTCTAAGAAGGTGGTTTTTTTTGAATAAAAGCGGTGGTTTTGTGTTGGCAGCCGGTGTGTGCTGAGGCGTTGTCCTTTATGTGGATGAGATAGACGGGGCATACAGAGATGTTTTCCGTATTTTGTGGGGTGCGCGCTGTTGCCTATTGTTTAGGGGCTTTCCCCCGTGTGAAGAGAATGGGCATTTTACGGCTTTGAAATGTTGGTTGTATGCAGCAAAAAATGCGTTTTTTGAAGCGAAAATAACGTGCCAATCGTCACAAAACTTTTTGGTTTGCCAATGGGCTTGGCTCTCACGCAAACCTTCTAAAACAGCTGCCTTGATATTTGTTTGCCGGCTGGGAAAGCATCGTCCTTGTATGAGAAGAGCAGTGAGGCATGGTGTGTGCGTGAAGAAGAGGGTGGAGCGGCTTGCGGGTGTTGAGGCTTGTTCTTTGTTGGAGGTTTCCAAAGCGGTTGTATTGAT
The DNA here is from genome assembly GCF_059687635.1 of Bartonella sp. SL320. Classification (NCBI taxonomy): domain Bacteria; kingdom Pseudomonadati; phylum Pseudomonadota; class Alphaproteobacteria; order Hyphomicrobiales; family Bartonellaceae; genus Bartonella; species Bartonella sp. SL320. Next base: position 430,979 of record NZ_CM185143.1, read on the forward strand.
GTCTGTTTTCCTGTTGGGGAAATAGCGTCCTTGTATGAGAAGGGCGGTGGGGCATGGTGTGTGCGTGAAGAGGGTGGAGCAGCGTACGGGTGTTCTGTTCCTTTGAGAAGTAAAGATGAGGCGTGTGGGGTGCGCGCTGTTGTGAGAAAAGCAGACTGGGAAAAGCCTTTGGCTGTGGCTGCGTGCAGGGGTGTTTTTATCCCCGTTATTTTGTTCCGTGTGGTTTGGTTGGATGTGGTTTTGCCTGAAGTGGTTTTTTTTGTGCTTTTGAAACATGTGTGCCCCCGCCTTTGTTTGAAATTGTTCGTGTGGTGTCAATCATCGTTGGTATTGTTGGCATCGTTGGCATCGTTAATCGTCGCTATAGTTGATCAGACTGCGGTAAAGGTTTTCGTTTTCTTCAGAAAGATTTTGTGAGTTTGCCTGTTTTTGCTGTTCTAGCCGTTCGATCTCACGGCGAAACCAGTTGCGCCATGTGGCTTGCCAATCTACTTTAAGCGCTTCTTTACCGCTCTTGGCTTGCCAATAATCGCGAAACTTTTTGGCTTGCCAATGGGCTTGGCTTTCACTTAAACCTTCCAAAACAGCTGCCTCGATGTCTGCTTGCCAAGTTTTGGGAAGTCGGTGTCCTTTCACAAGGGCTGTTGAGACAGTGGGGGGCGTGTTGGAACAAGCTGACTTGGAAGAAGAGCGAGAGGCGTTTTTTTTAGTTTTTTCCACAGCAACAGTGGGGGTAAGAGTGGCCGATGGCGCATGAGCGCTATGGAGATTTGCTTGGGGAGCCTTGAGCGAGCCGGTGTTTTGTTCTGTTTCTTTTGGAGAGTGTTCCGTTGCTGGAGGCGAAAAAAAAGCCGAAGAGGGATTGCTTTGTTCAAGACTCTCTTCGCAGGAAAGACCAGGGTCTAATTTAGAAAATAAAACTTGTTTTTCTAAAACACCGATAGGTGTTTTCTTTTCTTCTGCCTTTTGAGTTTCTGAGCTTTGTGAAACATCTTTTGTCCGCTCGTTCAGCACTTGTTGTATCTCAGCATTGATTTTCTTGCGCTTTTTAGCCGAAGAACGCCCCGCAAAGGATTTTTGTTCAAGCAATTTTTCGCGCTCTTGAAAAACATTTTCGCAACGCTGGTTCCATAAGCCATTGGCTAAATTTAAAATTTTTCCCTCTTCAATGAGCATTTTTAAAACATTAACAAAAGTTCGCTTGTCACAACCACAAAGACGCGCTAAACGTTCCTCCGATATCTCTAGAGGACGACCCCGTGCATACATTTCATTGAGAAGAATCGTATAAATTCCAATCTCGTGCGCACGCATGCCACGAACACCCCCTAGAAAGTCATTTTGATACCAACAAACATAAGGAAGTCTGGACGATTCATAATGAGGAGCTTCTTGTTGATGAGCGTGTTTCATACGACAATCTACTTTCTTCTTTCTTAAACGACAAGTTTTACTGACGATAACAGCGCAAACAGAAAATGAATTTGTGTGTGGTTCTGTTTGATGATGGGAACTTCTTTATAACGTTTATAAATGCGTGTGTGTTGATAAGGATAGGCAAACTTACAATTTGAGTGTGCGGTTATGAAAAAAATAAAGAAAAAAACACATTTTCAATATGTTAGCTTTAGGGTTCAATATGTTCGCTTTAAGGCTTAATATATCAGCTTTGGAGCTCAATATGTCAGCTTTTCGAGATAGTCTTTTGTACTCTGTTGGGTGGTTAAGGTGCTTTTATGATCCCAAAATAAAAAAATCTCCTTTAAAAAATAAAGTTTATTGCCTTAATTTTATCCTTTTTAGAGGATATTGCAAGCCCGTTTTATAAAAAGGACGTGTTTTTTTTTAAAGACGCGCTATATGGTGAAATCATGAATATTGATGGTTGGCGTCAAAGACTAAAGACCGCCGTGCAAAAAAGTGGACGGTCAAAAAGATCGATCTCCCTTGCTGCCGGTAAAGGCGCTGGGTATCTGCATTCTATTCTTTCTGAAGGAAAAGAACCAACAATCGAATCCCTCTCGCGAATTTGTCACGAAATTAATATCAGTATGAATTATATTCTTTACGATAAGGGCGCTAGTCCTGAAGATAAAGAATTTATAGAGCTTATTTCAAAACTCTCTCCGCAGGAGAGGCAGGCAATTTTAACTCTTTTGCGGCGACCTGTCGACGAAGCTTCAAAATAAGTTCCTTCTGTGCTTTTGAATCAAGGCGATTCCAGTATTCTATTAAGCGTATATCATTCATTTTATCTCTCCTGTGTGTTTATAATTGCAATTGAGTAAGAACAAATAGAGAACAACAAAAGAACATGAGGGGCGCTGAGAACAATAAATTTTTGTTGACATATGTCATTGGAGCCCCGCAAAGATTTAAAATATATCTTTTATGAAGGATAAAATGATTGACATCTCTCCTATAGAGGATATAAGACTAACGCTATATTTGGCCTTGTCAAGACAAAGCTAGGTTTTATTAACGATCTAAAGGGGGAAAATTATGAAAAATATTCCATTCATTAAAGAGGATGAAATCATTATCATTCTCTGCGAAGATGAAAAGCCTGATACCTATGAAGGACCCATCGATGAAATTGAAGAAGTACTCGATCTGATTGCAGAATCTGAAACCGTTTATAAAGTTTTACGACTTGATCTGACAACAAATCATTCTGAAGATGTGAGCGAACAAATCGCGGATTTTTATACCGAAAATTACGAGATCAGTGAAGATAATACACAATTGCAGCCGTTCATTTTGAATAGTGAAGCCTATCATGTGTGTTTATATGAAAGGGCCGCGCGTGATTATGAAGATCATCTTTATGGCTCTTATGAAAAACAGCATCGTTTACGTCCCTGTGATGTCTTGGCCGATTATTGGTGGTAATCATGCCAAGTTATCTTAAGACTTCTTATCGAGGCATTCCACTTTATTATGCTGGAAATATTCGCAATTTAATCAAACTCGAGCCCCAAAAACAAAACGCTGTCTTTTTTATATCGCAAGAGGCGGCGGAGGATATGGCAAAAAACTTGGAGGAAGAATATTGCTGCTATGATTTTTCCGTCGTCCAATAGGAGACGGACAAGAACAGAATGAAAAAAAGCGCCCCCCATGATCGATAATATTGACGGATAGGTTGATGAACGCGTTGACGGAATAAGTTGACGGGAGACGTTGCGCAAACAAGGTAAGAGAGACGTTGAGGATTCAAGTGTTTTTTTGCATTGAGGCAACAATGATGCTTGTTTGTGCTTTCGTTCATTGGGGGCAGCTGTTTTGCAGAGGGTGTTTCGTGGGGGCGTTTTTGAAGCCGGGGAAGCCGATAGGAAAAAGGGGGGCAGGCGTGAGAGCGGCACATTAGGGGGAAGAGAGATCAGAATGTACAAGCAGCGAGGAAGTCCAATGGGAGAAGGCTGCTTAGTGTGATCAGCAAAGTTTCTGCGGGCAGTAAAGTGTAATGAAGTATGAAGAGAGGAAAAGCCAGACAGTATTGAATGGGGGGATATCAAAAGGTCAGTTCAGAGAGGGCAAGGGGATGGTGAAGGGGAGCTTAGGGTAACAAATATGCAGGGAAAATGGCGGGTGGTTTTGGAGAACATGAAGAGCATGCTTTTATAAGGCAACGTCTTGATTTATCAAAGATATTCATTTTTTTGCATGTTATTTTGCGTGTTAAATGAGAATCCCGACTATCGTTTTCTCACCACAAACGCTCTCCTATTGAAGTCATCAACATTGTGTTTTTTGCACACTACCCGTAGGGTTGGTATGGGAATAAACAGACAACAAGAAAACGCTGTCTTTTTTATATCGCAAGAGGCGGCGGAGGATATGGCAAAAAACTTGGAGGAGGAATATTGCTGCTATGATTTTTCTGTTGTCCAATAGGAGGTGGACAAGAGCAGAATGAAAAAAAGCGCCCCCCATGATCGATAAATTGACGGATAGGTTGATGAACGCGTTGACCGATAAGTTGACGGGAGACGTTGCGCAAACAAGGTGAGAGAAACGTTGAGAGCTTTAAGTGTTTTTTTTGCATTGAGGCAGCAATGATGCTTGTTTGTGCTTTCGTTCATTGGGGGCACTGTTTTGCAGGGGTGCCGTGTTGCAGAGGGTGTTTCGTGGGGGCGTTTTTGAAGCTGGGGGATCTGATAGGAAAAAGGGGGGCAGGCGTGAGAGTGGCACATTAGGGGAAAGGAGGGCATGAAGAGCATGTTTTTATAAGGCACCGTCTTGATTTATCAAAAATATTCATTTTTTGCGTGTTATTTTGTGTGTTAAATGAGAATCCCGACTATCGTTTTCTCACCACAAACGCTTTCCTATTGAAGTCATCAACATTGTGTTTTTTGCACACTACCCGTAGGGTTGGTATGGGAATAAACAGACAACAAGAAAACGCTGTCTTTTTTATATCGCAAGAGGCGGCGGAGGATATGGCAAAAAACTTGGAGGAAGAATATTGCTGCTATGATTTTTCTGTTGTCCAATAGGAGGTGGACAAGAGCAGAATGAAAAAAAGCGCCCCCCATGATCGATAAATTGACGGATAGGTTGATGAACGCGTTGACGGAATAAGTTGACGGGAGATGTTGCGCAAACAAGGTAAGAGAGACGTTGAGGATTCAAGTGTTTTTTTGCATTGAGGCGACAATGATGCTTGTTTGTGCTTTCGTTCATTGGGGGCAGCTGTTTTGCAGGGGCACTGTTTTGCAGAGGGTGTTTCGTGGGGGCGTTTTTGAAGCCGGGGAAGCCGATAGGAAAAAAGGGGGTACGGCACATTAGGGGGAAAAGGTTAGATGTTGGTTGATTTTTGAGAGATAGGCAAGGAGGAAAGATGGCGAGAAAATCTTGCAGTGATACGCCTCTGCGGGCAGTAAAGTGCCATGAAGTGTGAAGAGAGGAAAAGCCAGACGGGGGGGATATCAAAAGGTCAGTTCAAAGGGGGCAAGAGCGGTTAGGAGGGCGTGCAAGTTAGGAGGGCGTGCAAGGAAAAAGGGAGGTGGGGCTGTAAGATAGGGGGAAGAGAGATCAGAATGTACAAGCAGCGAGGAAGTCCAATGGGAGAAGGCTGCTTAGTGTGATCAGCAAAGTTTCTGCGGGCAGTAAAGTGCCATGAAGTATGAAGAGGGGAAAAGCCAGACGGGGGGATATCAAAAGGTCAGTTCAAAGGGGGCAAGTGGAGGGGGCAGAAGCCTAGCGTAACAAGCGTTGCTTTAAGAAAATAGCAGGTGGTGTTTGAAGGGGTAAAGCCCGTGGGGGATAAGGGACGTATTTTGGGAGGTAAGATATCGGGGAAGTAAGGAAGGCGCGCGCGGTTCTGGATGTTTTTATCTTGGCTTTGTTTGGAGGCAATGAGCTCTCCCTATGAGAGATAAATTGACGGATAAGTTGATGAACGCGTTGACGAATACGTTGAGGGAGATGTTGGCAAGCAAGGTGAGAGAGACGTTAAGGATTCAAGTGTTTTTTTTGCATTGGGGCAACAATGATGCTTGTTTGTGCTTTCGTTCATTGGGGGCGCTGTTTTTGAGAGGGCATTTTTGAGGGCCAGCGAAAGACGAGAGGCAAGGAAGCACTTTGGGGAAAGATATCGCGGACGTGAGAAAAGAGAAGGGAAGAGAAAACAGTGTGGGAGGCGTTTCACAGAGGTTTGAGGGGCTTGGGGGGGAGGATGCCTCTGTTGTGTTTTCAGCTGGGGTGTGGCTCGTTTAGGGAAATACATAAAGTGTGAATACGCAAAGTGTGATGTTTTAAAGAGGATATATAGCACCAGATCAAAGGGGGGAAAATACCATGCCAATCATTATCGATTGTATTCAAGGAACAGAGGAATGGCAAAAAGCGCGCAATGGTTTAATTACGGCTTCTTTGTTTGAAATGGTCATGGCACAAAAAAAACAAGGGCAAAAAACAGCACGATATCATAGTGTGATGATGAAATTGGCAGGAGAAAGAATTACTGGAAAAACCGTTGAGGAAGGGACAACAGTGTCGATGCGACGGGGAACAGAATTAGAACCAAGCGCGCGACAGCTTTATGGCAAACTGACAGAAACAGAACCGGAATGTATTGGCTTTGTTTTGGCCGATGATCGTAGAAAAGGATTTTCCCCCGATGCTTTTGTGGGAAAAAATGGATTGTTGGAAATTAAAACAAAAAAACCAGAAATTTTAATTCCGCATTTTATGGAAAAGCGTTTTCCAGCAGAACATAAAGCACAATGTCAAGGAGGGTTATGGATTTCGCAACGCGAATGGGTGGATTTAATGCTCTATTGGCCGGATATGCCCCCTTTGATTAAACGGGCTTATCGTGATGAAGCCTATATCAGCAAGCTTGAAAATGAAATTAACCGTTTTAATGAGGCTTTGGAGAAAATGGTCCAGCACATTCAGTGTTTTGAGACAGGCTTTGGCATAAGAACAGACCGTAGGATAAAAACAGACAGGACGTTAAAGGAGGGGGAAGGCAGAGCGTTGCAGAAAAAGCCTCTGGAAGGCAAAACAAGACTGCGGCGAGGAAGAAGGGGATCTGTCCAGTGGAGAAAAATTTTATAATAAGGGCATATAAGAAGGCAAAAGCAGAAAAATAGGTGAATTTTGCAGAGGATAAGACGCTTGGAATGACACGTATTGCTTTAAGAAAATGGTGGGTGGTTTTGGAGGCACGTGGGGGGAAGAAAATGGCGGGGTGATGTAAGCACGTGGGGAGATGAAGAAGCATTTTGAAGGCAAGATATTGGAACAAACTAGTTTGGAACAAGCGAGCTTGGAACACGCTAGCTTGGAACAAGATAACTTGGAATAAAGTCGCTTGGAATAAGGCAGTAATGGGGGGAAATTCAGTTGCGAGAAGAGAGAGGCATGCGGTTTTGGCTGTTTTTGTGGAGGCTTTGTTTGTGGGGCAATGCCCCCCCCATCACTCCCCTATGCCACGCATTGACGGACAAATTGACAGATAAATTGACAGATAGATTGAGGGACGCGTTGACGGGATAGGTTGAGGGAGATGTTGGCAAATAAGGTGGTGGAGGGCTTTAAGTGTTTTTTCACGAAGGATCAAGAAGGGGGGGATGCTTTGGTTCATTGGGAGGGCGTTGCGGCGCTGTTTTTTTATGTGTGTGGGCTCTCTTGTGGGGGGTGGGGGCGTTTTTACTGATAGAAAGGGAGCCGATAGGGAGAAAGGGAGCTAAAGGGGTGAGAGCGGCACGTTAGGGGGAAAGGGGGAGCATGTTTTGAAGAATTGGGGTGCGGTTAGCAGGGGGCGAGGATGATGAGGAAGACGTTCAAGTTAGGAGGGCTTGCAAGGAAAAAGAGAGATAGGGGCTGTAAAATAAGGGGAACAAAGACAAAGGGGGATATGATTATAGCGACAGTGCGGCTTGATACCAAGTGGAGGAGGGGGCCCATATAAAAAAGGGGGAGATGAGAGAGGAGAGGGAGATGAGAGAGGGACTTGTTTTTTTGTGGTGCAGCAGTTTCAAAAGCTGTTTGCAGAGCGTTTGGGGATTAAGCGTGTCATTGATGCGTATTGATTTTGAAGCCGATCATTGAGTTTAAAGCTGTTGAAAGCGCATATTTAAAGGAGGGAGGGGGTTAAAGGATGGAGGATTTTGATAAGAGCGAATAGAGTTTTAAGAGAAAAAGATTGAGACTTGGTGTGTCTTTTAGGGCGTGGTTTGCGCTTGTGGCATAGTATGGAATGGGGGGAGAGAGGATTGGGGAAAGAGGTTGAAGTGTAGGCCTTTATTTATTTCGTGGGGTGAAAAGTTTGGTCCTTTGAGGATTGTTTAAGAAGGGGGTGGTTTGGAAGTTGTCTCCTTTCGTTTTTTTTTAAGATGAGGGAGTGTTCGGTTGTGGTTTGGATGTTCTATTTGTTATTTTCTGTAAAAATGTAAAAACGTGAAAGTAAGGGAAAGTTTTTGAGTGTGGAAGATTTTATGCTTTGTTTATGCGTTGTGTGTGTTTTTTAGGGCGTGGTTTGCGCTTGTGGCATGGTATGGAATGAGGGGAGAGAGGTTTGGAGGGATAAGAGCTTATCGGGATAAGAAGAGCTAGGAGGCGAAAGAAGCATAAAATGGTGCTGCGAGAGAGGATTGAACTCTCGACCTCTCCCTTACCAAGGGAGTGCTCTACCACTGAGCTACCGCAGCCGTTTTCAATCGTTGCGCTGTCTTGTGCCATATTGTTAGAAAATAGGCAAGAGAACATTTGTATATTCTTGCAAGAAAACGTATCTTATGTCATGACATAAACGTTTTTATACTCTTACATATTTAAAGTCGTGAGTTGCTTGGATAGAAGCTCAACACTGATCAAAAGGTTGCGCAATGATACAAATAAAACAAAAGCATGATGAAGTGAATCATCAAGAGGAAAAAGAAAAACGACGCCAGGAAAGATTGGCACAACAATTGCGACAAAACTTAAAACGTCGAAAAGAGCAAAGTCGAAAAAGAGCACAAACAGAGCTCTAAAATGCAAAAAAAAAGTTTTTTTAACGGCTCTTTGCAACCAAATGTCTCAGTCATTTGTTCTCATAAATAAGAATGCGTTTAAAAAATGCTTAGCATGAAGTTTTTCAAAGGAAAAAAACTTTGGAAGAGATGCGCGAGGAAAAAGAGGGAAAATACAATGGATTCTATTCGAATTGTTGGTGGGGAAAAACTGAAAGGGACAATTCCGATCTCTGGGGCAAAAAATGCTGCATTGCCTCTTATGATTGCGGCGCTTTTGACAGAAGAAACGCTCACGCTTGAGAATATTCCTCATCTTGCTGATGTTGAATTGCTTATTCGTATTCTCAACAATCATGGTGTTGGATATGCCGTTGATGGACAAGAGTTTGATGACGAGGGTGTGAATGCCAGAACAATCCATTTTACGGCGCAGAAAATAGCCACAACGCGTGCCCCTTATGAATTGGTGAAAAAAATGCGCGCAAGCTTTTGGGTTATCGGACCCTTGCTGGCACGATGCTTAGAGGCTTATGTTTCGCTTCCTGGAGGATGCGCTATTGGAACAAGACCCGTTGATTTTATTTTGGAAGGATTGAAAGCTTTAGGGGCTCATATAGCCATTGAGAGTGGGTATGTTCATGCCAAAGCCCCAAAGGGACTAAAAGGGGCCCATTACCGTTTTCCTAAAGTCACGGTTGGGGGGACCCATGTCTTGTTAATGGCCGCAACAATGGCTAAAGGAACGACCGTTCTTGAGAATGCGGCGTGTGAACCAGAAGTAACAAATCTTATTCGCACCTTGAATGCGATGGGCGCTCAAATAACCGGTGAAGGCACAACAACGCTGACCATTGAAGGGGTGAAAAAACTCAAAGGAACAAGAATACGAGTCATTGCCGATCGAATTGAAGCGGGAACCTATGCAATGGCTGTGGCGATGGCGGGGGGAGATGTTTTTCTTAAAAATGCCAACCCTAATCATCTGACAACTGTGTTGAAGGTTTTGCAAAAAACAGGACTTGAGATTCAAATAGAACCGCAAGGAATTCACGTGAAGCGCAATCCCAAAAACACAAAAATTATGCCCGTTGATATTAAAACCGGCCCTTATCCTGCTTTTCCAACCGATCTGCAAGCACAGTTTATGGCGCTGATGACACGCTCTGAAGGCGTTTCACATATTACAGAGACGATTTTCGAAAATCGTTTTATGCACGTTCAAGAGCTTAATCGTCTAGGGGCTGAGATAAAGCTCGATGGACAAACAGCAACCGTCTATGGAACAGAAAAGTTACAAGGCGCTCCTGTAATGGCAACCGATTTGCGTGCTTCGGTTTCGCTGGTGATTGCGGCCTTGGCAGCCAAGGGTGAAACAATCGTTAATCGTGTTTATCACCTTGATCGGGGCTTTGAGAGGTTGGAAGAAAAATTATCCCGTTGTGGTGCGAAAATTCAACGGATATCTGTGTGAAAACGCATCAAGAATGTAAAACTTATGAAGAGCATGGTTTTTCTTTAGAGCTTTGATTATCTCGCTCTTGCGTTTTTTAAGATCATGTGCGTCATTTATGGCACTTTATAATGGGGGGTGATGGGGGCTTGCTAGCGTTTTCCTAAAGTCACGGTCAGGGGGGCCAATGACACGGGGTTGAAGGCACCCACGCATGATTGTGGAGATGATTTTCGACAATTGTTTTATGCACGTTTTAAGAGCTTAATCGTTTTGGGGCTTGAGATAAAGCGCGATGGACAAACGGTAACGCATCTCATGGCAATGAAAGCAGTGTTTTTATCTATCAGAAATCAAGCACAAAATTGCCTTTTGTTGTTTTGGTTTAAGCTCTCTGAAATTTTTTAAAAGGATGTGTTCTTCTTGGTTTGAGATCCTTTCATCATAGGGGCTTAAGATATTTTCTTTTGTAGCAATATCTTTTGTTAAAAGATCCGCATAAAAAAAGCTTGTCGGAACTTGTAGTTTTTGAGCAATTTCCAGTAACCGCCCCGCACCAACACGATTGATGCCCTTTTCATATTTTTGGATTTGCTGGAAACTCACACCTAAAAAGCTTCCTAATTCTTTTTGAGAAAGCCCCATGGCAATGCGTCTAAAACGAATTCTTTTACCAATTGAAATATCGTTGGAATGTGGATTTTTAGTTTGCACTTTGCTCCCCCTACCGGTTGCGAGCGCCCTCGCAGAAGTATTCCGGGAGTCTGAAAACACTGAGTTTGGATCAGTTTTTTTGCTTTTAGTGCGTAAAACACACCTGGACATGGCAAAAACTCCCGGAACTCCGGGATACCCACAAAAGTGGATTAATTTTATGTACCAAACTTTAGGGTTTTCAGTTCCCTCTTGATCGCTGCGTATACGACCAAAGTTACAGTGTTCATTCATAAAGTAATTTCGAGAGATTGGCAATAAAATTTAAAGCAGGGTTTATTTTTAGGAGAGATCTCTCAAACTCTCCGGTTGCGCGCGTTCCAAAACCATAAGAGAAAAACTGCATTTATTGAGAGGACGCATACCCCTTAAAATCCCCCCAAAAGAGAAAACTTACAAAATAACCTTAAAGGAAATTCAACGGATATCTGTGTGAAAACGCATCAAGAATGTAAAACTTATGAAGAGCATGGTTTTTCTTTAGAGCTTTGATTATCTCGCTCTTGCGTTTTTTTAAGATCATGTGCGTCATTTATGGTATTTTATGATGGCACTTTATAATGGGGGATGATGATGGGGGGTGATGGGGGCTTGCTACCGTTTTCCTAGAGTCACGGTCGGGGGCGCCGCCCTATGAAACGGGAGTGAAGAAACCCGCGCCTGATTGTGGAGATGATTTTTGACAATTGTTTTATGCATCTTTTAAGAGCTTAATCGTTTCGGGGCTTGAGATAAAGCGCGATGGACAAACGGTAACGCATTTTATGGAGCAGAGAAGTTACAAGGAGCCCCCGTGATGGCAACGGATTGGTGTGGCTTTTTGTTTCTCTGGTGATTGCGGCTCTCTTTGTCTTGTTACATGATATCTTGTTACAATATCTCGTTATATGGGGGAAGCCAAGGGGGGAAGCCAAAGGGGGCTGCCAAGGGTGAAACAATCGTTAATCGTGTTTATCATCTTGATCGGGGCTTTTGAGAGGTTGGAAGAAATCCATTGTGGTCGCGAAAATTCAACGGATATCTGTGTGAAACTTGTCAAGAGTGTAAAATTTATCAGAGCATGGCTTTATGGGTTTTAAAAATGCCGTACGGTTGTTTGGGGCGTTTGCGTTAAGACATATTTTGAGGGGGCTGGTGTGCTGGGGAGGCGTGTCCTTTGGAGGTAGGAGGAGGGTGATGTGTATTTTTTTTAATGATTTGCTTTTTTGTACTTGATTTTTTTGGGGGGAAAGGAATTCCTTTCAAGGGGCAGGCATCAGGCATCAGGCATCAGGCATCAGGCATCAGGCATCAGGCATCAGGCATCAGGCATCAGGCATCAGGCATCAGGCATCAGGCATCAGGCATCAGGCATCAGGCATCAGGCATCAGGCATCAGGCATCAGGCATCAGGCATCAGGCATCAGGCATCAGGCATCAGGCATCAGGCATCAGGCATCAGGCATCAGGCATCAGGCATCAGGCATCAGGCATCAGGCATCAGGCATCAGGCATCAGGCATCAGGCATCAGGCATCAGGCATCAGGCATCAGGCATCAGGCATCAGGCATCAGGCATCAGGCATCAGGCATCAGGCATCAGGCATCAGGCATCAGGCATCAGGCATCAGGCATCAGGCATCAGGCATCAGGCATCAGGCATCAGGCATCAGGCATCAGGCATCAGGCATCAGGCATCAGGCATCAGGCATCAGGCATCAGGCATCAGGCATCAGGCATCAGGCATCAGGCATCAGGCATCAGGCATCAGGCATCAGGCATCAGGCATCAGGCATCAGGCATCAGGCATCAGGCATCAGGCATCAGGCATCAGGCATCAGGCATCAGGCATCAGGCATCAGGCATCAGGCATCATCAGGCATTTTCCAGATATGTTTGGTGGCGAGTCCTAATGGGGGGCTTAAATCTCTGCTTGATAAAGGGGTAGAAGTGAGCCGTTTTCTTTTCATTATTCAATAGAAGGGGGGGAGGGTAAGATTGGCTTTGGGGGTGAGTGTTGTAGAAGGTGGGGGGGGAGGCGAGTCCTTTGAAAGCGTGTGTTTTGAAGGCAAGAGGAGGGGGATGCCTATAGCTGCTTCAATAGTTTGCTTTCTTTGGTGCTTAAGTTTTTGTGGGGAGAGGGCGTGAAAAATCGTCTTGCTGAGTTTGCAAAAGGACAAGGGGCCTGTGGGCATAAAAGGGGGCTTAATAAAAAGGTGCGGGCTTTAAAAGAGGAGAGCGGCTTTAAAAGGGACTGAAGCTTACCAGAAATCTGGAACTTCAGGCTTTAAATGCGGACCAATGCGCACTGCCGAGACTTTTTCTGCTAAGCCTGTGCGATCTGAAATTTCAACGGCAAAACCACAAAGGGTGGCTGGACCATGCGCCGGTTCAAAACGATCTTGCTTCTGTTTATAAAGAAAACGGTGTAACGGCTCTTCTTTATCCATACCAAGAGATGAGTTGTAATCGCCACACATGCCGGCATCTGTTAAATAAGCACTTCCACCTTCTAAAATCTGCGCATCAGCCGTGGGAATATGTGTATGCGTACCAACAAGCACACTGACACGACCATCAAGAAAATGACCCAAACATTGCTTTTCGCTCGTCGTTTCTGCGTGAAAGTCAAAAATAATGGCATCGGCTTGCTCCATCAACGAACAAGCAAGCAGAATATTTTCCGCTGTTTCAAAGGGATCGGCAACTTTATATGGCATAAAAACACTGCCCAAAAGATTGGCGACAAGAACACGTGCACCATTTTTTGCTGTAAAAACACCAGCCCCTCTTCCTGGAGTCTCTTTCGAGAAATTGGCAGGACGTAAAAAACGATCACTCTCATGGGCATATTGTAAGGCTTCTTTTTGAGAAAAAGCATGATTGCCAGTGGTAATAACATCAACCCCAGCCATTAAAAGATCTTGATATGTTTCTTGCTTGAGACCAAAACCATCAGAGGCATTTTCACCATTTACCACAACAAAATCAAGTTGCCATTTCTCAATCAGTTGAGGCAAATGTTCAAAAACGACTTTACAGCCTGTGTTACCAACAATGTCACCCAAAAATAAAAAACGCATAGGCGCTTTAATCACATTTTAGCATTTTAAGAAACCTTTTTCTGTAAAAATTCCTTGAACCTGTAAATCATGTTCAGCCGCTGGAATAGAAGAAACCTCCTGACACGAAAAGCCTATGCCCCATAGCATCATTTGATGTCCTTGTTTTTCAAGCACTTCAATGGCACGGTCATAATATCCCCCTCCATAACCAAGACGGTGACAGTGACGATCAAACGCAGAAAGCGGAACAAGAATATTATTGGGGACAACAGTGGCATTTTCTGCACCGGGTCCAAAAGTGCCAAAACGCATGGGTTCGAGAGTCGTGTTGGGTGAAAAGGAACGAAAAATCATGGTGGTGGAATCAAGCACGGCGGGTAAGGCTAAACGTCCACCGCGTGCTGCTATCGCTTCCATGAGAGGGCGCGGGTCAATTTCCGATTTGATGGGCCAATAGCCTGCTAAATGCAAGCGTGAAAAATCCGTTGCTTTTTTTTCAAAAACTTCCATAAAATGGCGACAAACATGCTGTGAAAAGAGCGCTCGCTCTTCTTTTGAAAGAGCATCACGGCGCGCTAAACCACTCTTGCGCAGTTCGGTGCGGTGGGCTGAAATTGTTTTATCAGATTGCGGCATAGTCTCGTCAATATCGCTTTCCAAATCTGGTGTTTTATAAATAACGGCGTTTTATAAGTGCAGGCATTTTATTAAGCTCTTTTATAAGCTACCGGTATGTTACTCATTGTATCCATGGCTGATCTTTTATCAACTGCTTTTGGGATAAAAGCTGTGCTCATGAAATAAGCCGTGTACCCCCCCTCCATAACCAAGACGGTGACAGTGATGATCAAACGCAGAAAGCAAACAAGAATATTATTGGGGATCAACAGTGGCATTTTCTGCACTTAGATCTGCACTGGGGCCCTAGTCTTGGGGTCTACACTTTGGTTCTATATTGGGGTTCAAAAGTGCCAAAACGCATGGGTTTTAAGAGTCGTGTTGGGTGAAAAAGAACGAAAAATCATGGTGGTGGAATCAAGCACGGCGGGTAAGGCTAAACGTCCACCGCGTGCTGCTATCGCTTCTGTGAAGAGGGCGTGGGTCAATTTCTGATTTGATAGGCCAATAGCCTGCTAAATGCAAGCGTGAAAAATCCGTTGCTTTTTTTTCAAAAACTTCCATAAAATGGCGACAAACATGTTGTGAAAAGAGCGCTCGCTCTTCTCATTAAAGAGCATCTTGAGGCGCTAAACCACTCTTGCGTAGTTCGGTGCGGTGGGCTGAAATTGTTTTATCAGATTGCGGCATAGTCTCGTCAATATCACTTTCCAAATCTGGCGTTTTATAGGTCCCGGCGTTTTATAAGTGCAGGCATTTTATTAAGCTCTTTTATAAGCTACCGGTATTTATCCATTGTATCCATGGCTGATCTTTTATCAACTGCTTTTGGGATAAAAGCTGTGCTTATGAAATAAGTATCAGCTATCTCCATAACCAAGATGCTAACAGTCAAGATGCTGACAGTGATGATCAAACGCAGAAAGTGGAACAAGAATATTATTGGGGATTAACTTTTGGTATTTCTCGACGATTTATGAAAAGGTATCGTTTTCTTGTCCCGTTTTTACCCCCATGCCAACCGTGTTGGTGGTGCGCAAGAAAAATAGATTGAATGGATTCAATTTGGTGAATGCACTATGAGAGGGGTTGTGATGAGAGAATGGATATTTTCATTTAACACGCAAAAAAATGAATATTCCTTATAAATCAATATCTGGAATTGTAGAAGAGGGAGGCTCTTGCAAAAGGAGGCGTTCATGCAAAAGGGCATGATCAACTTTGTTTCTGGAAATTTTGTCTCTGATAAAGCTTTAGAGGGGAAAATTAAGGGAGGGAAAGTTTTAGGAGCGGAAAGTTAGGGGGAAAAATGATGCAAAAAAAGGGTGATCCACAACGGCCGATGGAAAAGGTTGATCCCGGGAACCTATACAAATAGGTGGGCGCCATATGAAAAAGCCCACGGGCCTAATCAGGGACAGCTCCCTTGGAGATCACTAAGGTCTCAGGAATGCGTTATTTTCCTGTCGAGAAGCGCAGAACACCCACCATTAATGTAAAACAATTTCAGACTTTTTACTAGAGAGAAAATAACCGCAATGGCTTATTTCTCATAAAGTTTTTCAAGAAAGTTTTACAACTTCACTGAGGATTGGGGGGGATCCGTTTGTTGGTGATAAGTCTTCTGTTTGATCATGTTGGGTGATTGACTTTTAAAGGGCTTTTTTTATGGATCTTTCTATTTTAAAGGCTTTTCGCTGTGTCTTGTCTTGAGAAAAAGAGAGCTGAGGCGGTCGTGTAAAACGATGGTTGAAGGGCATAAAAATAAAAAATAGATGATGACAGTTTATTAAAGACGCGTGGATTGCTGCTTTTCTCATGAAATATGTTGGGGTGTGTTTTGCAAATTTTTATCTGTGGTGGTCGAAAGAAAAAATGAAGGCAATGCGTGAGGCATTTGTTTGCAAAACAGCATGCCCCAAATGGAATATAGGCATGTTGCCAATGCACGCGCTTGTTTAAAAGAGACATTTCTCAAAGCGCATACCAAGCCTATTTCGCGATGGCGGTTTGTAAATAGTATAACGGTAAATCCACTGATCCCCCCACTTTTATGCTTGTGAAGAAGTGCGCCGGCGCTATCCACACGACTCCAGCCTTTGAGTGTTGAGGACCATCCCTTAGGCTTGTAAGATGATTCATGAAAAGCTATTGTTTTTCTTATATAATTTTTATCTACGGGGCTTCCCCTGCTTATGACATACACGCGACATGGTTTTGATTGATTCAATAGGGAATAAATTGGAAATGAGAGAAGCGACTAAGGGGCTCTTAGCCAAGCTGCAAAACAATGAATGTTCTTTGTAAGCCAATGGCGCGAGACGATAAGGAGGTCGATTGGGGGAAAGTGTTGGGAAGTTTTTTTACATTTGTGGAGTGTAATCTAATGCTTTTTCATCAGTCTTTAGAGTCCACGTTTTGGGCGCTCTGTTGCTTCCATGGTAATGTCAGGTTCAAAAAAAGCACTTTAATTGCGCAGCTCAAGTTCAAGAGCGTGTTTGAGATCAAGCATGGCAAGTTTGAAATCACTGAGTTGCATGTGAAACCAAGTTCGTTTTACTCAAGCTTGCCAATAGGGGTAAAATGTTTTGTTTCTGGGTTTAAAGCGCTTGGGGGATTGTTCGTCAATCCTCAATGTGCTTTTGAAGCTTTTACATTTTTGGAGTGTAATCTAATGCTTTCTCATCAGTCTTAAGATCCACGTTTTGGGTGCTCTGTTGCTTCCATGGTAATATCAAGTTCAAAAAAAGCACTGTAATTGTGCGGCTCAAGTTCAAGAGCATGTTTGAGATCAAGCATGGCAAGTTTGAAATCACTGAGTTGAATGTGAATCCAAGCTCGTTTTACTCAAGCTTGCACATAGGGGTAAAATGTTTTGTTTCTGGGTTTAAAGCGCTTGGGGGGGATTGTTCGTCAATCCTCAATGCGGCTTTTGAAGCTTTTGCATTTGTGGAGTGTAATCTAATGCCTTCTCATCAGTCTTAAGATCCACGTTTTGGGCGCTCTGTTGCTTCCATGGTAATGTCAGGTTCAAAAAAAGCACTGTAATTGCGCGGCTCAAGCTCCAGAGCATGTTTGAGATCAAGCATGGCAAGTTTGAAATCACTGAGTTGAATGTGAAACCAAGCTCGTTTTATTCAAGCTTGCCAATAGGGGTACAATGTTTTGTTTCTGGGTTTAAAGCGCTTGGGGTGTTTGTTCGTCTAACAGATCCTCAATGTGCTTTTGAAGCTTTTGCATTTGTGGATAGTAATCTAATGCCTTCTCATAGGCTTTAAGAGCAAGTTTTGGGCGCTCTGTTGCTTCCATGGTAATACCAAGTTCAAAAAAAGCACTGTAATTGCGCGGCTCAAGTTCAAGAGCATGTTTGAGATCAAGCATGGCAAGCTTGAAATCACTGAGTTGAATGTGAATCCAAGCACGTCTTACCCAAGCTTCAGCGTATGTTGGTAAAAGAGCAAGAGCATTATCAATATAATCAAGCGCAAGTCCGTAATCATCACTGCTGATCGCATTTTCAGCCCATGACATTAAAAGATCAATCGTTTCACTCCCCGATTGAGACCATAAAAGTTGAAGTTGTTGATTGATCTTTTTTGCTTTCGCAACATCAGCACAATATTTTAATTCTTTGAGTAAACGTGAAATTTCTGCCTCTTTGTGTTGCTTAATCCTGTCAACGGAGGAAAGCTGCTCTGAGTCAAAATCTTCAAGAATAATCGCAGATGAATCAGAATCATAAGGCGTGGAGGATGAGGGAGGAGAATTGGGAATCAGATCATCTAACGGTAAAAGCGATTGTGGAGAAGGTCGATCTTGTGGAAGTGAAGGGGGATTTTGTCCATAGCTAAAAGACATGAAACAAAAAATACTCAAAAGAGAAAGAAAAAAAGCGCGCTGAAAAATGCAAAAAAAACGCACTTTAAAAAATCGAAAAGCCTTTAAAAAAAATCGAAAAGCCTTTGAAATAGAAAGATCCATAAAAACAAGCCCTTAAAAGATAAATCACCAAACATTATCAAACAATAGACTCGTAATCAAATAGTGGATTTGCAACCAACAGACTTATACCACCCAAGTATCCCCCAAGAGATTTAAAAAAACTTTAAACCAGATTTAAAAAAACTTTAAACCTCTCAATTTTTAAGCCTACAAAAAGTAGGCATAAAAATATCTGAAAGAATTAACCTTGACGTGCTCTAAAACGGGGATTGGTTTTATTAAGAATATAAATACGACCCTTACGACGCACCAAACGGTTGTTACGATGACGTTCCTTGAGTGCTTTAAGCGAATTTTTAATTTTCATTCTATTCACCGTTTAAACAGTTTACATAACACAACATTATAACACAATAATTGCAAACGATAACATTATGCTGCAACCCCAATACGATAACACCGTATACATAAACATTGCATTAGGCGATTATCATTGCATCATAACATTATACAACACACTTTATTCACTGTGACCATAAAAAGAAAAAACGTACCTTTAAGGCACGTATTAGCCCACTTCATTAACACAACGCGTAAGTGAAAATTGCAAAAAAACAGTGCTAACCTAACAAGAAGTCTTATTTTTGTCAAGGGTGTCTTACAAATTTCCTAGGGTATCTTGATGGTTGTTTTGAACGTAAAAAAGCAAAAGCAGGATAAGGGATGAGAACAAACCAAAAGTTTTTCGCCATGAAATAAAGCATTAAACAAATCAATGTTGTTAAGGGAAATGTTGAAGGGAATGAAAGCGGAGGGAAAACCATTGAGTTGCTGGATAGCAGTATAAACGGGTGGTGGGCTTGATCTTTGATGGGAGGCTTTTTTTACGATGGGTTTAACGATGAGAATTTAATGGGGCTGTGAAGAAATATGGAGCTGTTAAGGGATATAGCGTGAGAGAAGCATGGTGCTGTGTCAAGGTGAGGGGAGAGTCGTTGGAGGGGTGGGAGGATGGTTCTACGTTTTTGGGATGCTTTTTGGAAAGAGGGTGGTGTGGTAAGGATGAGGGATACTGCGGTGGGGTGTGGTAAGGATTAGGGGTGGTGTTTGAGAGAGTGAGGGGCACTGCAGCGGAGTGTGGTAAGGAGGAGGGCTGTTGGTAAGGAGGAGGGAAAATTGCTGGGCCGTTGGTTTGTTGAGGGGAGGAGGGCGTTGCTGAGCCATGGGATTTTTAAGTGGTGTGACAAGAATGGTGGGGTGGTCTTTTATAGGGGCATGGAGAAGCAATGTGTGAACAAGGTATGAAAAGGTGTGAAAGTGTGCGTTTGGATCTGTGGGGGTTAAGACTTGCTGGCGGGGCCGGTTAATTGGATAACATGTCCCATTTTGCGGTGGGGGAGAATCGTACTTTTTCCATATAAATGGATCGAAGTGCGCTCTTGGGTAAGGTAATATTTTAAGGTGTTCAAATTGTTCCCAAGAAGATTGGTCATTTGGCAATCGCTATGGCGATAGGGACTGCCTAGGGGAAGGCCACAAATAGCACGGATATGCTGCTCAAATTGTGAAGTAATGCATGCCTTTTGTGTCCAATGACCAGAATTATGCACACGCGGTGCTAATTCATTCACTAAAAGACGACCATCCGTTAAAACAAAAAATTCAATGCAAAGAACACCAACATAATTAAGGGCATTCATCACTGTAACGCTGATTTCTTGAGCGGTTTTTTGCACCTCAAGGGGAATATGGGAGGGAACAAAGGACTTGTGAAGAATCCCGTTTTTATGTTGATTTTCAGGACAGTCATAAAAAATATGCTCTCCTTTTTTTGTGCGGGCCGAGAGAACTGAAATTTCCGATAAAAAAGGAACAATTTCTTCCAAAATACAAGGCTGATCTTGAAAAGTGTTGAAGGCTTCTTCAAGGGTTTGTTCATCAGGGTGATCAAGCTTGATCTGGTTTTTTCCATCATACCCAAAACGACGCGTCTTTAAAAGACCACGGCCACCTAAGGTATCAAGAGCAGAAACAAGCGCAGAAAAATCGTCAACAGCATGCCATAATGCGGTGCTGATTCCTTGATGACGTAAAAATTGTTTCTCAAAAAGTCGATCTTGTGTGATTTCTAAGGCGTTGGAAGCAGGATAAACAGCCTTGCTTTTTTCTACATATTGAATTGTTTGAAGGGAAAGATTTTCAAATTCATAACTGACAACATCACACTGAGCAATAAACTCATCTAGGGCGGCGTGATCATCATAGGCAGCAACAATGTGATTGTTGGCTGTTTGAGCCGCTGGACAATCGGCTTCAGGGCAGAAAATAACAGTTCGAAAACCTAATTCTGCGGCCGCTATGGCGAGCATGCGTGCCAACTGTCCACCACCGATTAAACCAATGACACTGCCAGGAGAAAGCATGTTAGAGGATGCAGACGCGTGAGAGGGTGCAGACGCATTGGATGATATGGGCGCATTGGATGAAGGAGTGGTGTTAGAGAGTGCAGGGGTATCTGATGAAGCGAGGGTATCGGATGGCGTGGTGGCGCTGGAGGGTGTGGGCGTGTGAGAGGGCGTGGGCGTGTGAGAGGGTGCAGACGTGTTGGATGAAGGAGTGGTGCTGGAGGGTGTTGGGGTGTTGGAGGGCGTAGTGTTGCTGTGGGAAGACGGTGCCATTTTAAACCTCCGATACAGGTGTCGATACAGGCGTTTGAGCGACATTGGCTGTTTGTTGTTGACGCCAATCTTCTAACCGTTGAGCGAGATCAGGATCGTAAACGGCCATAACGGCGGCGGCTAAAAGGGCGGCATTAATAGCGCCTGCTTTGCCAATGGCGAGTGTCCCAACCGGTATTCCTGCGGGCATTTGCACGATTGAAAGCAAAGAATCTTGACCAGAGAGAGAATGAGAGTGTACAGGAACACCAAAAACAGGAAGGGGCGTGAGTGCTGCCAGCATACCAGGAAGATGGGCAGCCCCACCAGCACCGGCAATTAAAATTTTAAACCCTGCTGTTTTTGCTTCTTTGGCAAAGTGGTAAAGGCGTTCAGGGGTTCGGTGGGCTGAGACAATATGCGAACTATGAGAAATACCAAGAGTCGTCAAAATATCTGCACTATGGCACATCGTTTGCCAATCTGATTGGCTCCCCATTAAAATCCCGACATCACATGATTTCTTTATCATTTCCTATCCTTTTCAAACGTCATCCTTTTCAAAGGTTCAAGGCGATTCTTTACCATTGTTTTTTTTAAGAGTTTTATACGCTCTTTGCAAAGCTAATTGATGAGAGAGAAACAGTTTTTTTTATAAAATTGAAAGATCAAAATTTAAAAGGTGCAATAACAGCTGAAAAATGATCGTTTTCAAGCGCATGAAAACATCGTTCTTTGAGCTTTTGAGCTTAAAGGGGGGCTGTTATACTGATGGATTGGCATTTACTTTAAGAAAAAGCAAAAAAAATACATACTCAAATACATCGACATTTCTGGCTCAAATACATCTCTGGGATACAAAGGTTTTTTAGAAAATATTTCATTTTTTGTTTGCTAAAATAAGCACTTGCACCATATACTGGGAAAAAATGACGCAATTTGAAACGTTTTTGACAAAAAAAAGAAGCTTTATGTTGAAAATGTGGTATAAATAAGGGTGTTTTTGGGGAATAAGAGAGTGGAAACTCTTTCAATTTTAAAACGCCTTATTTTTATTGTTTAATCAGTGGTGGGGGGAAAAGGCTTTTTCATAACGGCTAAAATAAAAAATAAATTCTGGGATAAAGAAGGCGGATAATCAACGCTTTCGTTCGTTTATTGCGAGGCATTAAAGAGCACACATAGAGCTGTGTATTTCTTCACGTCAATATAATGAAAATAAAAGTGAAGGATGAGATGTGAATAATAAATTGATTGTCTCTTTTTTGCCCAATTTTGTAATATGTTGAACGCTGATGAATTTAAGAAGTTAAGTATTAAACACCGGAATATTTAAGAAACCGGAAATCTTTAAGAAAGGAGATTTAAAAGAAATGTTTTTTCCATTTTTAATCGCTTTAGGCACTGCAATAACGACGGTGTATGGCAAGAAAAATATAAGTTATGCTTTGTGGGTAATTTTGTTTGTTGTCATTCTTCTAACCTTTAATCATCACGCAACTTCTACTTTAAATCTATCTTTTTGAGAGAATAATCATGGAAAATGTCGAACAAAAAAATCCCCATTTCGTCATCTTTATGAATACACTAGGATTGATTGGGTTATCCATTGTCTTGTTGGTGGCTTTTTATTATCAATTGGCAAAGTTTGAGTTACCTTGTCCCCTTTGTTTGCTGCAGCGCGTTGGATTGATTCTGGCAGGATGTGGGTTCTTGCTTAATATTCACCATAAGGTGAAAAATACGCATTATGGTATGGTTATTCTGGGGTGTATGGTAACCAGTGTTATTGCGGCTCGACAGGTATTTTTGCATATTACACCGGATGATTTGGGATATGGTTCAACATTTTTTGGATTGCATTTTTATACTTGGGCCTTCATTATTTCTGTTCTTTGTATCTTTGCTGTGACTTGCCTCATGATTTTAGGCGAATTGGCACACAAGGTTAAAGAATTTTCTCCTTTCCCAATCCTCGGTAAAACGGCAAGTTTCTTATTTGTATTTTTAATTGCGGCAAATTTGATTTCGACCATACTAGAATGTGGTGGCGGACAATGCGCAGATGATCCTGTAAGATATGAATTGTTGTCAAATTGGTTCCCTTCATAGTCTTGAATTTTTTTAATTATCCCTCGTCATAATTTTACTGTTAAAGAGGCGGATATCTCAAGATATCCGCTTCTTTTTTTGGGTATAAACTTTGATTTATAATAATCTCGTGTTATTCAACTTGAACGCAAAAATCAGATAGCGTGAGATTCTCTCATTTCAAATCTTTCCATGTTGAATCAATAAAAATCACTTGCTGGTACGGCACAAGCGGGGTTGGTGCATGGCGTGAAACTGTATAAGAAAAGACCAAAAGTGGTTTTCCATGAATCATCTTACAAGCCTAAGAGATGCCCAAGGAATGGTTCGCAACACTCAAAGGCCGGCTAAAAGTCGTGTGGATAGCGCCGGCTTGTTACGCCATAAGCTTTAAAGTTGGGTCTTCAATGGATTTACCATTATCCTATTGACAGGGGCTGTCACAAAATGGGGCGCGCGTTTTGCGAGATGTCTCTCTTTAAAACAAGCCCGTGAATTGGCAATATATCGATATTCTATTTGGGACATTCTATTTTGCGGGAAGGGCTGAGATCTCATGAAAGACCATGTGAAAAACAAAAGGCAATATCTCTATTATTTACAATATCTCCATTATTCAAAAGACATGGTTCTCGATACTTTAAGTCGTAAAACTGAATTAAAAAAGGACGATAAAAATGGGAATCACCTTTAAAACTGCAGATTCTGCCTAAATTAGGCTGTCAAATTAGGGGGGCTGGCGGTTTTATGGATTACGCAACCTAAAGAAATGCGAACACACTTGCTCCTATTTGACATAGAAAAGCTGGAACAGCTTGTGCTGTACTAAATCGTCTTAATCGTTGTCTTCAACATGTGGAGGCTCTGGGCGTGAATGTTGACTTACAGGCAAGAAAAAAACAAAAGCTCTTTTAAGGTTAACAACAGCATAAAACCATTACCAGCGATGGAGGGATTACCAGCGATGGAGGGGATAAGATGTACTGGCTTCTTCCTAAGCGTGCTTGTGATTGAGTTTGTAAGAGAAGATTGGCTTGGTAAAGTTTTTACACTGTCACGGGACACGGTGGTAAAGAGGGAGACAGATTACTCAATTGGAGGATTGCGTTATTGAACTGGAAAATTGTTGAGAGCAAGGAAAATCCTTGTTTTTTAAAGGTTTATTAACGATAATTCTTATGGGCTCTTGACTTTTCTTAACTTTGTGTTAAATAAATTCTGGTATTCATTTTGGTGCTTCTGAGATGTCTTGAGTGCTTCTAGAACGCTTAACAATTTTGAAAACTATTTAAATGGTTTTCTCTAGAGGTTTGTTCTTAAAAGACGGACCTTTTTTTTATTTCCTTTTTAGATGTTTTCTTTTCAGTGTGAAGTTTCTATCCTAGAAAAGGGGGAAGTGTTTTGACAATGTTTCTTGGTGATGAAACAATGTCGACTTGAGTAAGGATACTTTATCATTGGGAATATGCCAAATCATTGAGGATATGCTAGGGGAAAAAGTGCAAAAGTTCTCCCATGTCCTGTTTTCCATATCCCATTTTTTTCGCGTGAAGCAATTTACATGATCTGTGTCTGTCACAAAAAATACTGCTTGTGAAGAAAAACGCTTAAAAAAACTGTAAAAATGCTTCTTCAGAATTCTTCAATTGTTCAGATTTAGCCTTTGCTAAAATTTGGCTGTAAAGCTTTGTGTTGGTCAATGTGATCATGAGCCGTGCGATGATAAGTCGTGCGATGATAAGTCGTGCGATGATAAGTCGTGCGATAATGAACCGGTTTTGTCTTTAATAATGAGCGTAAAAAATGGGGGGAGTTTAAGTGAGAATGAGGGATGAGATTTTAAAGGAGTTTTTTTAAATATTATTGTGTTATGCATTTTGCACAGAGATTTTTTTAAAACTGTAAAAGCGTAAAAATGTGGAGCCGTAAAAAGGATAAAGGAAAGTTTTGCGGTGTGGAGGCTTTTATGTGTTGTTTATGCCTCGTGTATGTTTTTTGGGGGGATGGGGTGTGTTGGAGCGTGGTTTAGGCTTTTTTTGATCCTATCCATACGGTAAAACACCATTTTGGGGAGCTGGTGATATAAGGCTTGTGGCATGGTGTGGCGTGAGAGGATTGGAGGCAAGAGACAATGGAGCGATAGGTTTGGGATAAAGAGCGCTGTTGGGGCATAGGGTATGACGAGGAGAATGAAGGGATAAGTTAGAATGAAGAGCGATGTTAAGTGTAGGGGGTGATGGGAGAAGGGACGAGGGAGTGTGGCGTGGAGGAGGAAAAGGCGGTGGTATGGATGAGAGTTGCTGTAACGAGATGCGTGAAAAATAGCGTGAAGGAATGCGATTTGTCTATTGTATCTGATGAAGCAGTGTCGTTTGAAGGAGG
Organism: Bartonella sp. SL320; assembly: GCF_059687635.1. NCBI lineage: Bacteria > Pseudomonadati > Pseudomonadota > Alphaproteobacteria > Hyphomicrobiales > Bartonellaceae > Bartonella > Bartonella sp. SL320. The sequence continues at coordinate 456,347 of NZ_CM185143.1, forward strand.
ATTTAACGATAGGTTGGTGCGGGGTAAGCTTCGATGAAGTGGGAGGCATTGGGTTAAGAGGCTAGATTGTTGTTTATAGAGCGCTGCGAGGTACTCCTTTTGTCCTTTGTTTTTTTTATTTTTTTAGAAGGAGGCAGAGGTGGTTGGCAAGTTTCATTGGCCATTTTCAGTAAAAGCGTAAAAATGTAGAACCGTAAAAGGGGAAGTTTTAGGGTGTGTGGAGGTATGTGTTGGGGGGATATTGGGGGCGTGGTTTGGGTTTTTATTATCCTTTTATGCCGTAAAACACTGTGCTTTGAGGGGGCGGTGATATAAGATATGGGAAATGTTAAGCAGGAGAAATGTTGTGCAATGCGTCTCGTGACGAATTCTCTTGCCAATTGAAATATCAATGAAATGCGGATTTTTGGTAAAACGTGGATTTTTGGTTTGCACTTTAAGCCCCTGCCTAGTGCGAGCGTCCTCGCGTTGGTATTCCGAGAGTAACAAGTACTGAATCCGAGTCAGCTTTTTGCTTTTAGTGCGGTCGAGCACCTGGACAGTGCAAAATCTCCCGGAATTCCAGGATACCCACAAAAATGGGTTTAATTGTACGCTCCGGTTTAGGGCTTTTAGTTCCCTCTTGAGCGGTGCGTAGATGATCAAAAACACATGCTTATCAATAAAGGAATTGCAAAAGATTGGCAAGAAAAATGAAAACATTTAGACAATGCAACCATTTTGGGGAAATCATTTTGGAGATCTCAATAATTACCCTATCATGCTGTAAAAAAATAACTCTTTTTATGGGGTAAAAATGCTCTTTGATGTTGGATTATAGATTGATCCATATAGGTATTTTTTGTGTGTGCGTGGTGAATAGTTTAAGGGTAGGCTTGCTTGGTGCTTTTTTTGCAATAGGGGGCCTTTGAGGAGGAAGATAGGCACGCCGTGCGGGGTAAGAAGCTTTGTTGTTATTTTCAGGCCTTATTTACTTCTAGTGGTGCGGAGTGGAAATTCTGTGTCTTTTAAGGGCGTTTTTTTTAAGATGAGGCGGCGGCAGTGAGTGGCAAGTTTTATGCTTTAGGAGACTTTTTTAAGAAAGGGGAGCGGTGGTGGCTGGCAATGGCTGTTTTTTTCAGTAAAACTGGTAAAGCGTAAAAACGTATAGACGTAAAAGAGAAGAGGAAGTTTTTAGGGTGTGAAGGCTTTTATGTGTTGTTTATGCGTCGTGTGTGCTTTGGGGGGAGGCTTTTATTATGGTGTGGAATGGGGGAAAATTGGAGGGAAGAGGCTTGTGAATGGAGAGAGTAAGTTGCGGTAAGATGATGTATTGGGGGTGTTGATGGGAGAGGGAAGCACGAAAGGAGGAGGGCGTGTTGAGAGTATGGAGAGGGAAAAGTTTGGGTATTGAGCGTTATTTCTTGTTACGCTGAAAGAAAAATCATCTTAAAAAATGAGCAGAAATTGGTGGATAAAATGGCTGGGAAGAAGTTTTTATGCTCAGAGTCTGGGGTGGTTTTTTGAGAACATAAGAGAGAAAACTTGAAAAACCTTTCCCTTTTTGTGCAATTTTTATTCACAAATTCGAGAAAATAGGGTATGAACGCTGAAAAATAATGCACTGTAAAGGAAATAATGGTTTATGTCAAAAGAAGAAGTTTTAGAATTTTCTGGTATCGTTACTGAACTCTTACCCAATGCGATGTTTCGTGTGAAACTGGAAAATGATCATGAAATTATTGCACATACTGCTGGAAGAATGCGAAAAAATCGTATTCGGGTGTTGGTGGGTGATAAAATCATGGTGGAAATGACCCCTTATGATTTGACCAAAGGACGCATTACATACCGTTATAAGTAATTGCATGTTTAAGAAATTGCATGGAATGGTTTGTGCTTTTGTATAAAAAGTTACAATATTATTTCTGTTGTTTTTCGTAAACTTTGCGGGCGTTTTCAATACATGAAAAAAGGCGAAGATTTATCATGACCTTGAAAAAATGTAAAATCAGTGCATAAAAAGAATAAGGAGATCAAGGGCACAATGGGGTAAGAGAAAAGCCAATTGTTACAAGGGGTAGAAATGAAAATTATAAGAGAATGGGGGAAAAAACATTTGGCAGAAACTCTTGGAAGAAAAATTCATTTGGGGGAAGAAATTCATTTGGTGCTTGCCTCCGCTTCACCACGGCGTTTAATGCTCTTAGCGCAAATGGGTATTGAGCCGCAGCAGGTTTATGCAAGCGATATTGATGAAACACCAAAATTAAAAGAACATCCCGCAAACCTTGCCAAACGTTTGGCAAAAGAAAAAGCGCTCAAAGCACAAGAGAATTTGCATTGGTACACGCAAAAGATCCAAGAAAATAAAAATCTCCAAGAAAAATTGCAGAAAGAAAAATTGCAGGACGTTCAAAGAAAATTGCCTGGGCAGAAAATGATTATTTTGGCCGCAGATACGGTGGTGGCTGTGGGGCGCACTATTCTTCCAAAACCAGAAGGTGAGGATGAGGCTTATGAATGTTTACGATACCTTTCTGGACGGGCACACAAGGTTTATGGCGCCATTTGTGCTTTAAATGAACAGGGAAAAATAACTGTAAAATTGGTTGAAAGCCGTGTTCGTTTTAGACGTTTAACCTCTTCCATGATGAAGGCTTATCTTGCTTCAGGAGAATGGCAAGGAAAAGCCGGTGGCTACGCTATCCAAGGAAAAGCTGGGGCTTTTGTGGTCTATATCGCTGGATCTTACTCCAATGTCGTGGGATTGCCTTTGGCTGAAACAGCCGATCTCTTGACTGCTTATCATTATCCACTTTACACTCAGTGGATTGAAGAAATGCAGTAGAGAAATTTTAAGGCAAGAGCTATGCAGGGTAAAAGGTAGCAAAAAAATACCCAAAAGTGCAAAGCGAAAATTAAATAAAGAAAAATGAAAAAATAGGAACAGAAGAAAATTTAATGAAAGAGGAAAAAAAACAGCTCTCTCAAAGTCAAGAGAAGCTCTGTAGCCAAAAAGAACGCTCTGAGCTAAAAGAGACAAATGTGCTCCAAGAGTCTCGTCCTCCGCATCCTTGTCCTATTTGTGGTAAGATGTCACAAAAGTCTGCTTATCCTTTTTGTTCTCCCCGATGCCGCGCTATTGATCTTAATCGCTGGCTTTCAGGTTCTTATATCTTACCACCCCCACCACAGGTTAGTGATGAAGAAGAATAAAGGAGAGAATCGACGGTGGAGCTTGCGCAAGCTTTGCGTTTTGAGGTGAAATAGCTTGCGTAAACTTTGTGGATTGAAGCGGAATGCTGCTTAAGCTTTGCGGATTTAATTTAAAGGCAAGCTTGGGGGGAAAGCGGTGAAATAAGGGGGTATTCTTTAAGAGACGTTGGGATGTCAGGAAAGCACTAGGTATTTGATTTGTAAGAAAATACAAGCATTTTAAGGCATGGGTGTTATCAGAAAAAAGTTGTATGATTGGGGCTGATAGCCTTTCGTATTTTTTTCCTATTTGTGGTAAGATGTCACAAAAGTCTGCTTATCCTTTTTGTTCTCCCCGATGCCGCGCTCTTGATCTTAATCGCTGGCTTTTCCACGTTCTTATATCTTACTACCTCCACCACAGGTTAGTGATGAAGAAGAATAAAGGGAGCATTCTTTAAGAGGGATATGCCTATGGTGGAGCTTGCGTGCGCTTTGTGTCTTGAGGTGGAATAGCGTGCGTAAACTTTGTGGATTGAGGCAAGGTTTTAGGGAAGAGCAGTGAAGTAAGGGGAGCTGGCTTTGGCTGAGAGAAGTTGAGATGTCGACAAAGCGCTAGGCATTTGCGTTGAGAGGGGAGATTGGGTAAAAAAGATATGGGGTTGCAAGAGAATTTTCGGAGAGTAAGGTTGGGGATGAAAAAGTTGAAGGTTCGGAAACGGTTGGAGAATGCTGCCTAAGCTCTTTGCATTTAAAAGGCAAGGTTTGGGGAAAAGTGGTGCAGTAAGGGGGGCTGTGAAGTCGGGGGGTTGGGTTTGTCTGAGAGAAGGTGGGATGTTAGGCAAGCACTAGGCATTTGAGTGCAGGGAAAGCGTAGGTATTTTAAGGCATGGGTGTTATCAGAAGAAGTTTTAGAGTTGTGTGACTGGGGGGATAGCCTTTCGTATTTTTTCTATTGGTGGTAAGATGTCACAAAAGTCTGCTTATCCTTTTTGTTCTCCCCGATGCCGCGCTCTTGATCTTAATCGCTGGCTTTTCCAAGTTCTTATATCTTACCACCCCCACCACAGGTTCGTGATGAAGAAGAATAAAGGGAGCATTCTTTAAGAGGGATATGCCTATGGTGGAGGGCGTGCGTTTTGAAGCGGGATGCTGCTTTAGCTTTGCGGATTGAATTTAAAAGCAGGCTTAGGGAGAAAGCAGTGAAGTAAGGGGCTTGAGTTTGTTTGAGAGAAGGTGGGATGTCGACAAAGCACTAGCATGTGCGTTGAGAAGGATGATCTGAGATAGGGCGCGCGGGGTAAATGGCTGGATTATCGTTTACAGATCTTTGTTTACAGAGCAGTGTGGGGTTTACAGAGCAGCGTGGGGGAAGGGAGATTTTATCCTTTGGAGAATTTTGTAAAGAAAGGGGGCGGTGGTGGTTTGCAAGTTTCATTGACTGTTTTCTGTGAAACTGTAAAAACGTGGAATCGTGAAAGTTAAGGGGAAGTTTTAAGGCATAGGTGATTTATGCTTTGTGCGTGCTTTGTTTATGCGTTGTGTGTCTTTTAGGGGGTGGTTAGGCTTTTGTTATCCTCTCATGCCGTAAGACACTATCCTTTGAGGGGGCGGTGATATGAGACATGGAAAAGGTTAAGCAGGGGGAGGCTGCATATATGAACACAGAATGTTTGAGGGTGCTTAATCTGAAATCAAGCACAAGATTGCCTTCTGTTTTTTGGGCTGAAGCTCTCTAAAGTTTTTCACAAGGGAAAATTCTTTTTCGCTGAACATGTATTGATCATGGTGTGAGGGATTTTTTTGAAGATCTTCTTTTGTGGCAATATCTTTTGTTAAAAGATCTGCATAAAAAAAGTTCATAGGCACTTGCAGTTTTTGAGCGATTTCCAGTAAACGCCCTACGCTTATACGGTTTAAACCTTTTTCATATTTTTGGATTTGTTGGAAACTCACACCTAAAAAGCTTCCCAATGCTTTTTGAGAAAGCCCCATAGCAATGCGCCTAAAACGAATTCTTTGGCCAATTGAAATATCAATAAAATGTGGATTTTTAAAATGTGGATCTTTGGTTTGCACTTTGCACCCCCTCCGGTTGCGAGCGCCCTCGCGTTGGTATTCCGGGAGTCTAAAAGTACTGAATCCGAGTCAGTTTTTTTGCTTTTAGTGCGGTCGAGCACCTGGACATAGCAAAAACTCCCGGAATTCCGGGATACCCACAAAAGTGGGTTTAATTGTACGCTCGGATTTAGGGCTTTTAGTTCCCTCTTGATCGCTGCGTAGACGATCAAAATATCACTTTAAGTGATAAAGGAATTTCAAAAGGTTGGCAAGAAAAAAGCGCTGTTGGGGCGTGATGCGAGGGTATGATGGGAGGAACGAGGAAGAAAATATGCATATGGATAGGGATGGTTGTGTACAAGAAGCGGTGTGTGCAAGAGTTGGTGTGACGAGATGTATGAAAAATAGTGTGAAGGAATGGGGCGTGTTTGGCTCTGTCTGATGAAGATTCTTCGTTGGAAGGGGGATTTGAAGATAGGATTGGTGCGAGGTAAGCTTCGATGAAGTGGGGGGAAGTTAGATTGTTGTTTATAGAGCGTGGGATGATTCTTTGGGGAATTTTTTAAGAAGGGGGAGTGTTCGATGTTGGTTTGCAAGTTTCATTGACTTCTTTCTTTAAATACATAAAAGCGTAAAATCGTAAAAGGTAAGGGGGTGTTCAAGGACAGGGAGGATTTATGCATTATGTGTGCTGTGGGATATGTTGCGTTTTTATTATGGCGTGGAATGGGAGTGAGAGTATCGAGGGGTGAAGAGGCTTGTGAATGGAGAGATAAGTTAGGAGATGATGCTTTGATAAATGCGTTGTTTGCTTCTGAAGAGGATTTTAGAAGGTTTGATGTTTTGAGCAGGAAAAATTCAGGCATTTGAGTTAAAGGGGAGGGTTGCAAGAGAGTTTTGGCAGAGTAAGGTTGGGGAAGGACAAATTGAAGGTTCGGAAACGGTTGGAGAATGCTGCCTAAGCTCTTTGCATTTTAAAGGCAAGGTTTGGGGAAAAGTGGTGCAGTAAGAGGGGCTGTGAAGTCGGGGGGGTGAGAGAAGGTGGGATGTCAGGAAAGCGCTAGCATGTGCGTTGAGAGGGATGATCTGAGATAGGGCGCGCGGGGTAAATGGCTGGATTATCGTTTACAGATCTTTGTTTACAGAGCAGCGTGGGGGAAGGGAGATTTTATCCTTTGGGGAATTTTTTAAGAAGGGGGAGTGTTCGATGTTAGTTTGTAAGTTTCATTGACTATTTTCTGTGAAACTGTAAAAACGTGAAATCGTGACGGTTAAGGGGAAATTTTAGGGCGTGGAAGATGTATGCTTTACTTCAATTATTCTTACCACTCTTTTAGGTATAAAGAAGAAGCTGCTGCTTTTATTGAAAAAAAGAGAAAAAGACGAAATTTGATCATAATCAAAATAAAATTCCTATTAAAAGACCTAAGAGATGAAAAGTCCCTTCTGGCTCTTTAAAGAAAAACGTGCACTTGACCACTTTAATCAACATGTTGTCGACAGTCATAGACAATATATTTCAAAAATTATATCAATCAGCCATCTTTTCAAAAGCTAAACGGCCAAAATAAAGGAAATTTTGTAAAGCAAAGCACCCCATGTAACACAAAATGCTTTGCCTCTCTCTATTTACTGATTTTGATTAACAGGGCACGACATAAATTTTATTCCCCCCTGTTGTCCCGGATTAAGATACGAACATCCTTTCCCCAATCCCATATCTTTAAGAAGTGGGAGATACTGCTCTCGAACTTGAAATCTGTTCGGATTATATGTAAACATGTTATATCTTTCAGGAGCAATTATTGAATCAAGTACCTTTTTTTGTAATACTCGGATTGCGGATAAGAATTGGGATGTGGGGGCTACTCCTTCTGCCAAATTACTTTGTTGCATAAGTCTTTCCACTATCGCATCCGTCTGTCCCCAACTATTCCCCATCGGTAATGCATTAACCGTTACTGGGGACAATACTGAAAAAAAGACAGAAAATAGAGCCGCTATTAAAGTAATACCTTTCATGAGATAAATTTCCTTATAAAAATTAAAATTTACAAATGCTTTTGCTCTTACAATAAGGCAAATACACATTTTGATAAAAATCAATTCACACGCTTTGGTTATAATAGTCAACAAATAAATTATGCTTTGGGGGATTCTTTAAAAGATGAGGGATTGTTCGGTGGTGAATGGTAAGTTTTGTTCTTTAGAGGCATTTTTTAAAGAAAGGGGGAGGCGGGTAGTAAGTTTCATTGACTGTTTTCTGTGAAACTGTAAAAACGTGAAAATGTGGAGCCGTAAAAAGTAAGAAGAAATTTTAGGATGTGGAGAATTGATGCGTTGTGGAGGCTTTAGGGCATGGTTTAGGCTTGTGGCATGGTGTGGGGTGAGAAAGCTGAACAGTAAAGAGCCCTGTGAATGGAGGGATAAGTTAGGGTGGAAAAGTAAAATTCCCCTTAAAGAACAAAGTCTCTTTCAAAATGAAAGCACCATTTTATCTAGAATGAAATCATCAGGAAAAATAATCAGAGTGTAAAAAAATAATCCCCCCCTTCATTTCTGTTCAAATAGAGGGGAGGAATTGTGTATCTTTCAAGACGGAAAAAAATTAATTGGTTTTCATAACTTTCCAAGTTTTCCCATCAGACATATACATGATCTTTTGTCCTTGAGTGATTTTTCGTGTGCTGTTGTTAACGTGAAGTGTAGAACTGAAATGTGCTTGATGATCTATAAAGATTGATTTATCCTTGAATAAATCAGGAGATGGAAAAGAGATCTTGGGTGTCCAAGAGCCATTTTTTAAATAGATAGCAACAAGCTCTTCTTTTTTTAATACATTTGACACAGTTTGTGCAGACAGATCCTTCCCATTGGAAATGGGGACTTCCGGTGCATAAGGTGAGGCTAAACCCCCGAGGTTGCTTATACTATTCATGCAAGAACCAAAGTCACATGATACTTGCACGACGTAAGAATCTTTACACTTTCCTTGAGCAGAAGCACGCAGTGTTGCGGCGACTCTCTGATTGTTTTTGAAGCCTATAGGAGTAAAAAAGGTGGAACTTTGCGGACTTAATACATAACAAGAGGTAAGATGTCTCTTCCAACGAGAATGGTCTTCAACAAAACTATGTGTTTTATGAAATTCACCAAATGTGCTTGGCACTTCTATGGTACCAACGGTTGTTTGTTTCCCTGTTATAAGGTCGGTTATTATCCCTGTAACCAGATTATTCTTTTTCAAAACAGCTAATTGGTATCGGGGTCCCATCTTCCAAGGATATTTAATTTCACAGCGTACTCCGGAGCCCTTATGGGTAAGATGCTGACAATTATTACCCTTCCATCCCGTTGCATTCAAAATAGAAAAGTGAACGGTGTTGCTGCCTCTGTTGAATAAACCAATATGGCCACGGTTTCCATTTTTGAACTGAAATTCATTTCCCCAGAAATAGATGCTATCAGATCCACCATCATAGGTTATTTGCTGATAGAAATAAACTTCATCGAGTAATGTACCCTCAAACCATGTGTGCTCCATCGTGACAACTTTTCCAGCAAAAACGGCATAGCATGGCTTACTCATCAGAAAAAATACAAGTATTAAGAGTATCTTTTTAATGTTACAGTACATATTTAACCTCCTTTCAGTTAAGTTATTCAATATGATTCTGCGAATAAAAATGTATTTAATATTTTTAAAAGAAACAATATGAAGAATACTTTTTGATTTCTATATTTAATTATATGTTTTAAATACATGATATTATTTAAAACAAAATGTGTATTTACATGGTGCTTTTTGTTATGCAAAATTAATTTTGAGTAAGAGGCCGTAGGGGAAGCAAGCTCTTGGCTCATAGAGCTTGTGTTGGGAGGATTTTGATGGTGATGTTTGGGGCGTCCATAGGTGGCGTTTGGGGAATTTTGGGGGCATTTTGGGGGAATTTATAGAATTTATAGAAGAGTTGCAGTTTTTATTTAAAAATAACAGTGCGCCTTTTTTCCCCTCTTGCTATGGGGCTGTTGAAAACCCATATTCCTTTTAGCACGATAGTTCTTCACACTGCTGGCAGTGTTTGTGGGCGGTGCACTTCCTTGCCTTAGTGCCTGGGGGATGCTCAAAGAGCGGTGGTGCAAGAAAGGAAAAAAAATGAACTTGGAAAAATACAGCGAACGCGTGCAAGGGTTTTTACAATCAGCACAAAATAATGCTCTGGCTTCTGATCATCAGCAGTTTATGCCCGAACATGTCTTGAAAGTCTTATTAGATGATGCTCAAGGATTGGCCGCGTCGCTTATTCAAAAAGCAGGGGGCGATCTTAAGCTTATTCAAACGACACTTAAAGAAGCGCTTGAGGCTTTGCCAAAAGTGCAGGGTGGAAATGGACAACTTTATCTCTCGCAGCCGGTGGCAAAAGTTTTCGCGCGGGCAGAAGAGCTTGCACAAAAAGCCGGTGACCAATTTGTCACTGTGGAGCGCGTTTTGCAAGCGCTGTTGATGGAAAAGTCCGCAAAAACAGCCGATATTCTCACAAAAGCGGGCTTGACCCCGCAAGCGCTTAATCAAGCTATTAATGATCTGGGCAAAGGAAAAACAGCAACAAGTCCTCATGCTGAAGGTCAATATGATGCCTTGCAAAAATATGCTCGTGATCTCACAAAAGATGCACGCGAGGGAAAACTCGACCCTGTCATTGGGCGAGAAGAAGAAATTCGACGCACCATTCAGGTGCTTTCACGGCGCACGAAAAATAATCCCGTCCTAATCGGGGAGCCCGGCGTGGGAAAAACCGCTATCGTGGAAGGATTGGCACTGCGCATTATCAATGGCGATGTTCCAGAAACTTTGCGCGATAAAAAACTCTATGCCTTGGATATGGGGGCACTTATTGCGGGTGCAAAATATCGTGGAGAATTCGAAGAACGTCTCAAAGCTGTGCTGGCAGAAGTGCAAGCCGAAAATGGACAGATTATTCTTTTTATTGATGAATTGCATAATCTTGTGGGGGCTGGGAAATCTGATGGTCCCATGGATGCTTCAAACCTCTTAAAACCCGCTTTGGCGCGTGGAGAGCTTCATTGTGTGGGCGCAACAACTTTGGATGAATACCGCAAATATGTCGAAAAAGATGCCGCTCTTGCGCGTCGTTTTCAACCGGTCTTTGTGCCCGAGCCCTCTTTGGAAGATACCATTTCTATTTTGCGTGGGATTAAAGAAAAATACGAACAACACCACAAAGTGCGTTTGGCAGACAGTGCTTTGATTGCCGCAGCAAGGTTATCTGATCGTTATATTACCGATCGTTTTTTGCCGGATAAAGCCATTGATCTCATTGATGAAGCCGCTGCACGCTTGCGTATGCAGGTGGATTCAAAACCAGAAGAACTCGATGCGCTGGATCGGCGTATTTTACAGTTGAAAATCGAACGGGAAGCCTTGAAAACGGATGTTGAGCCTACAGCAAAAGAACGTTTGAAAAATGTGCAGGAAGAGCTCAAAACATTGGAACAACAGTCTGCTGAAATGACAACGGCTTGGCAGGCTGAAAAACAAAAATTAGGCCATGCTGCTGATTTGAAAAAACAACTCGAAGAAGCACGCAATGCCTTGGCGATTGCACAGCGTGATGGACAATTCCAAAAAGCGGGAGAGTTGGCTTATAGTGTTATTCCGGAACTCGAAAAACAATTGACTTTAGCGGAAAATGACGATCAACAAAATCATCTCGTGGAAGAAACGGTAACCGCAGAGCATGTCGCGCGGATTGTTTCACGCTGGACGGGCATCCCTGTTGATCGGATGTTAGAGGCTGAACGCGAGGCACTCTTGCGTATGGAAGATGAAATTGCAACCCGTGTTGTAGGACAAGGCGAAGCGGTGCAAGCGGTGGCACGGGCTGTCCGGCGCGCGCGGGCTGGGTTGCAAGACCCCAATCGTCCACTGGGTTCTTTCATGTTTTTGGGCCCTACCGGTGTGGGAAAAACCGAACTCACCAAAGCACTGGCGGCTTTTCTCTTCCAAGATGCTAATGCCATGTTGCGGATTGATATGTCAGAATATATGGAAAAACATGCCGGTGCACGCCTCATTGGAGCACCGCCTGGATATGTCGGCTATGAAGAAGGCGGCGTGCTCACAGAGGCTGTACGCAGAAGACCTTATCAAGTTATTCTCTTTGATGAAATTGAAAAGGCACATCCGGATATCTTTAATTTGTTGCTGCAAGTGTTGGATGAAGGGCGCTTGACCGATAGTCAGGGAAGAACGGTTGATTTTCGTAATACTTTGTTGATTATGACTTCCAATCTTGGGGCTGAATTTTTAACCGCTTTGCCGGAAGGACAAATGGTTGATCAAGCTAAAGACGATGTCATGAATGTTGTAAAAGCGGCTTTCCGTCCAGAGTTTTTAAACCGTATTGATGAGATTATTCTTTTTCAACGGTTGCAACGAAAAGACATGGAGGCCATTGTTGATATTCAGATACAACATTTGCAAAATTTGCTCAATGAACGCAATATAACCTTGCATATTGAACCAGAAGTACGAGAATTCCTTGCTGATAAAGGCTATGATCCCCTTTATGGCGCCCGCCCGTTGAAACGAATTATCCAAAAGGAAATTCAAGATCCTTTGGCAGAAAAAATCTTGTTTGGAGAAATTCACGACGAGATGGCTGTGACAGTGACAAAACAAGGTGATCGCTTAGCGTTTTTGCCTGAAAAGTAGGCTTTGAGACAGTGCGTGGGTGAGAGGGTGGTCACAGAAAAGCCGTCTGTGATCCTTGCAAAGTCAAGGTGAGTGGTTGGTGTTTTAAAACCGATTATTCTTTTGTGGCTACAACGATCAAAAGATAATAGAGGCAATTGTTGATATTCAGATACACCCTTTGAAAATTTACTCAATGAACGCAACATAACCTTGCCTATCGAACCCAGAGTGCGAGAATTCCTTGCTGATAAAGGCCTCTTTATGGAGCACGCCCGCTGAAACGGATTATCCAAAAGGAAATTCAAGATCCTTTGGCAGAAAAAATCTTGTTTGGAGAAATTCACGACGAGATGGCTGTGACAGTGACAAAACAAGGTGATCGCTTAGCGTTTTTGCCTGAAAAGTAGGCTTTGAGACAGTGCGCGGGTGAGAGGGTGGTCACAGAAAAGCCGTCTGTGATCCTTGCAAAGTCAAGGTGAGTGGTTGGTGTTTTTGCCTTCAACATAGGTTCGAGGAAAATTTCATGGTATCAAAAGGTGGCGATAAGCTTCTTATGCCATAAAATACCGTTGTTTGAGGGGCGCTTAGGTGTGTTGATTTGCATGTGTGGTTGGTAGAAAAATTTGCTGGCTATGAGAGGTTGGATTCTTGATAGAGAAGTGTGCGGACTGGGAGGAAAGTTTTATTGAGCTAAAGTCTGCAAATCTGTAAAAGCGTAAAAACGTGTATCTGTAAAAAAGAAAGGAGAACTTTTCTCCTTTGGGGGCATTTTTTAAAGAAAGGGGGCGGTGGTGGTGGGCAAGTTTTATTGGTTGCTTTTTTAGGCAAGACGTAAAAACGTGAAATCGTAAAAGGCAAGGAGCAGTTTTAGAATATGGGGAAGGAGGTGAGATCATTGTTTACGGAGTGCAGGGTAGTCCTTTGGGGGATTTTAAAAAAATGAGGGATTGTTCAGTGGTGGTTTGTACATTTTCTTTGCAACTTTCAGTAAAGCTGTAAAAACGTAAAAATGTGGAATCGTGAAAATCAAGGGGAAGTTTTAGGGCGTGGGGGGATGCGTTGTGGTAGCGTTGTGCGCGCTTTGGGGCGTGGTTGGGGGGGGTGGTTTTTATAATCATGAGGAGTTGAGCATTATATTTGTCGCGCCCTGTTGTGTCATATGACACATGAAGGGGGATGTTGTGAAATGGGGAAGGCTGTAAGACATATTCTTACAAGCGCGTGAATATGCAACACAATGACGTTTTATTTTGTGCTTTATATTTTGGGCGTTGTGGTTGTATGAGAGAGAGGAGCACAAAAAAGAATGATATGAAAAGATAAAAATAAAAGATAAAAACTTGACAAGGTCAATGTAAAAAGATATCATTATGACATAATCGGAATTGTAGCTCTCAATCAGATCGAGCTCTTGGTAAAAGCCGTAAGGGTCCCAGCCGTAAAGGTCCTATAGGTGGGAGTTCCGTAAATAAAACTCCATAAAATAGGTAGAAAAAACATAAAATCTGTTGAGCTATGGCCGTAAAGTCTCCTGTAAAGTCCATTGAAACATAAAAGTTCATTGAAGAGATAATGAAAGATAATGGTTGGAAAAATGATGTGGTGGGGATCATTCAGGGTGACATTGAGGGGGATTAAGCTTTCCAAGATTTTGCTGTTTGTTGCTTCCTAAATTTTGCTGTTTGTTATTTTATGAGTGCGTCAAGGTTTTGTCATTTGAAATGGCGTGATATCCTGTTGTGCTGTAAAGCATATTGTTTGGGGTGTGGTGATTTAAATTTAGCAGGGGAATTGGCCTAGGCAAGAAATTGGAGTGTTGAGGGACCAGTGTTTATCTTATCATGCCGTAAAACACCGTCGTCTAAGGCGGTGATATCAGGCATGGAAAAGTTTGAGGGCGGGGGTATTTTTTACGACCGATTGCGAATTTCTTTGCTGTTTAAGCAAGGATATAGGATGTGTAAGACCTACTTCTTCATCATTTTTTAGATGATGAGCGTTTTTCTGCTTTAAAATTTTACTGTAAAATACTGCTCTCTGAAGGATGATGATTGTGGAGCAATGTAAATTTAAAGGTCCTTGTTGTGAGAGTGGCAGGTGAATATTTAAAGGGCAAGATTGGCAAGTTTGAAAAAACACCATGCTTGTGAAGGTGTGGTGATCTGCAGTCAACAGAGGAAACTTGCTTTAAGAGAAGCTGGAATGTTGCTGACCAGTGTTTACTGAGCAGCGCAGGGGGGGGAGCCTTTTATTTGGCTGCTTTCTCGTCAAGATGGTAAAGCGTAAAGGCGTGGATCTGTAAAAATCAGGTGCGGAATTTCAGCTTTGTAGGGGGCTTAATCAGAAATTAACCACAAAATTGCCTTTTGTTTTTTCGGCTGAAGCTCTCTAAAATTTTTTACAAGGGTTTGTTCCTTTTCGCTGTAGGTTTCTTGATCAGCGTATGATGGATTGTCTTTTGTGGAAATATCTGCTGTGACAAGATGAGCATAAAAGAAGGTAATAGGAACCTTCAGCAGGTTGGCAATTTCTTGTAAACGCCCTGCGCTTACACGGTTCAAACCTTTTTCATATTTTTGAATTTGTTGGAAACTGACACCTAAAGAGTTTCCTAATGCTTTTTGAGAAAGCCCCATTGTAACTCTTCTGTGACGAATTCTTTTACCAATCGAAATGTCATTAAAACGTGAATTTTTAGTTTGAAAATGTGGATTTTTGGTTTGCACTTTGTGCCCCCTCCGGTCGCGAGCGCCCTCGCATTGGTATTCCGGGAGGTTGAAAATACTGAACTCGAATCAGCTTTTTTGCTTTTAGTGCTGGTAAGCACTTGGACATAGCAAAAACTCCCGGAACTCCGGGATACCCGCAAAGCGGGGCAAATTCATGTACGAGTTTTCGGGTTTTCAACTCCCTATTTGACCGTTGCGTGGACGATCAAAAACACGTGTTTATCAATAAAGTACTTTCAAAAGGTTGGCAAGAAAAATTAAAACTTTGCTCTTATACTGTAAGAGTGTCGTTTGAGGAGCGGGGGATAGGCAGGTGTGTAAATTTAAAGGTCCTTTTTGTAAGAGTGACTGGTGAATAGTTTAGAGGTGGGCTTGCTTGGCGTGTTTTTTGAAGTACTGAACTTTGAGGGGGATTGGACGGCAGGGACGTGGGGCAAGAAGTTGGGTGGTTGTTTATAGAGTGCTGCGGGGTGGTTTTTTGGGGGATTGTTTACTGAGCAGCGCGCGGGGCTTATTTCTGTGAAAATGGTAAAGCGTAAAGATGGTAAAGCGTAAAGGCGTGGATCTGTAAAAATCAGATGCGGAATTTCGGCTTTATGGGGGCTTAATCAGAAATTAACCATAAGGGGGGAGTTTCTAGAGAAGAAGCTGGACTTTTTGACAGACCGGCGTTGGGTGGAATCCTCGTCCTTTGAGGTGATAGCCCTTGAGACGAGGGGTGGAGGTCAAAATTCTGGTGATTAAATCAGATTTAAGGATTTTTAATCCAGTGGACAAACACGAATAATATGGCCGTCGGGATCTTTGATGAGGAAGGTACGTCCAAATACGTCTGTATATGGTTCTTTCAAGACATTCATCTCAACGGTGGTTTGCTCTTGCCATTCCGCATAGAGTTTATCTACATCCTCTCCGTGAGGCAACATAATGCCGATTTCTGAAAAACGAGGCACATTTTCCTGAGGCGCATCGCCTCCAGACCAGAGTGCAAAAAGTGCATCACCTGAAGAAGCAAAGGCAACATAGCGTGGCGAGATGAACACAGGCTCTTTTTTGAAGATGAATTTGTAAAAAGCGGTAGAATGCTCTACGTTTGATACGTATATCAACTGTAGGTTTGGGGTAACAGAATAGCTAGAGATATTACTCATAAATTCCTCCTGATTGAGTAGCAGTTGCTTGATGTGATATACCTCTATAGGGGATATTTCAATAAGAGTTTGTGAGGCTTCTGTTCGCGGGGTGCTCTCTTTATCCTATCATGTTGTAAAACACATGCTTTTGAGGGGGCGTGATGTCAGGCATGGAGAACTTTGAGGGAGAGGGATTCAAACTCAGCAGGGGAATTTACGAGGCAAAAAGTAGGATTGTTTCAGACTCGTGTTTACAGAGCAGTGCGAGGTGGTAAGCCTTTTGTTTGCTGCGCTTTAGTTAAGATAGAAAAGCGTAAAGGCGTGGATCTGTAAAAATCAGATGCGGAATTTCGGCTTTGTAGGGGATTTTTCCTAATCAGAAATTAACCATAAGGGGGAAGTTTCTAGAGAAGAAGCTGGACTTTTTGACAGACCGGCGTTGGGTGGAATCCTCGTCCTTTGAGGTGAGGGGTGGCGATCATTTTTCTATGTCATGGGATTGATTTTTTTGATTGAAAAGGAAGCATAAGAATGGCTGAGAAACCTTGTCTTCCCTTAACTCGAAGAGGGCGGAAAAAAGGAACGATGAATAAAACAACAAAGCGGTTTAATGAAGCCTTACTGACAGCGGCAGAACAGGCTGGATCTCAGTATGGTGAGGATGGATTGGTCTCTTATCTGCAATATCATGCCCTGAATAATCCCGTGCCTTTTTTTTCGCTGCTGGCAAAAGTTTTGCCTCTTCAAGTAACGGGAGAAAGCGATATCAAAACAATCTCGCGGATCGAGATCGTACCGGTGAAGTCAAAAAAGACCCAATCGAAGAAACATAATCCTGAAGCGTGATCATGCGGAAATGCAAGCGGGTGATCGTGGAAAATGAGTTAGATGAGGACAGGGATGTGGAATGTCGTCTCAGGGGCTTTGATGGATGATACCTAAAGCGTGGATTGGAGGAGCTTTGGTGCATGGTTTGGTGGAGCATGTATGAAGCTAAGGTTATCTGTGCTTTTGTGATGGGCTCGTGATGTTTCAAGAGTTTTGGTGAAGGGGGCCGTGAGGGCTTCCGTGTGTTGGAGGGGTTTTTGCGTGTTGGGGCGTGAGAGCACGGCTTTTATGAGTTAGCCGTGTTGAGATCTTATCTTTGAAGGACCTTGAGGGGCGACAAATGTGAGGCTTGAGCAATCCTTTTAGGAAACCCCTTTTGGGGGAAATCCTTTTAGGGCGCTTTGTCCTAAGGGGTGTGATGTTGCCAGATGGTTTGCTTTGCTTTTCGTAAGGGAATGCTGAAATGGGGGCGGATACCGTGCTTTTGTGGGGGACAGGGGCACGGTGTCTGAGGGGGCTCTTCGTGCGCTTGGAGGAGCTTTGGTGCATGGTTTGGTGGAGCATGTATGAAGCTAAGGTTATCCGTGCTTTTGTGATGGGCGCGTGATGTTTCAAGAGTTTTTGTGAAGGGGGCCGTGAGGGCTTCCGTGTGTTGGAGAGGTTTTTGCGTGTTGGGGCGTGAGAGCACGGCTTTTATGAATTAGATGCCGTGTTGAGATCTTATCTTTGAGGGACCTTGGGGGGCGACAAGTGTGAGGCTTGAGTAATTCTTTTAGGAAACCCCTTTTGGGGGAAACCCTTTTGGGGGAAATCCTTTTAGGGCACTTTGTTCTAAGGGGTGTGATGTTGCCAGATGGTCTGCTTTGCTTTTCGTAAGGGAATGGTGAAATGGGGGCGGATACCGTGCTTTTGTGGGGGACAGGGGCACGGTGTCTGAGGGGGGCTCTTCGTGTGCTTGGAAGAGAAGGGCTTGGGGGCATATGGTGGGGGCTTATGGTGGGGGAATTTCATGCAAACAAAGCGAAATGCGCAAAAAAGGACAATGCCCAAAGAAAGGCAATGGATTGCGTATCAGGATGAAGAGAGCGCTGTTGGGAAGAGTGTTTTTCTTTAAAAGGTTCTGAAATGATGAAACTTGGTATTCTTTAAAAGAGTAAAAATCATTCTCAGTGATGAAAATTTATACATGACAACGGTTCAGAAAATTTCTCAAAAAATAGGGCAGACAGCGCAAGTGGCTCTTATTCCAAAGCTTATTCCTATCTTTTCCGGAAAAGCCGATGTACGAGCCGCTTGGGGCGGACGGGGTTCTGGAAAAACACGGTCTTTTGCTTTGATGTCGGCGGTGGTGGGATATCGCCATGGCATGGCAGGAGAACGCGGAATTATTCTTTGTGCGCGCCAGTTTCAAAATTCTCTCAATGAGAGCTCTTTGGAAGAAATTAAACGCGCCATAGAAGCTTATTCGTTTCTTCAAGACTATTATGAAATCGGCGATAAATATATTAAATCAAAAGATGGACGCATCGTCTATGTGTTTGCGGGTCTTGATCGAAATATTGCTAGTATTAAATCAATGGGGCGCGTTTTCTTGTGTTGGGTTGATGAGGCGGAGCCGGTCACCGAGACTGCTTGGCAAACGCTTATTCCAACTTTGCGTGAAGAGGGAGACGATTGGAATGCAGAATTATGGGTTACTTGGAACCCATGCCATGAAAATGCTCCCGTGGAAAAACGTTTTCGAAATGTCGATAATCCCAATATCAAAGGCGTGGAAATTAATTGGCGCGATAATCCGCAATTTCCTGAAAAACTTAATCGAGATAGAATGGACGATTTGCAGCAAAGACCAGAGCAGTATAACCATATTTGGGAAGGGGACTATCTCCAAGCTGTGCAAGGTGCTTATTATCAAAAATGTCTTTTGGAAGCGCAAATGGAAGGGCGGATTACCACCGTTCCACGGGATCCTTTGATACAGGTGAAAATCTTTTGGGATATCGGGGGAACAGGAGCAAAAGCCGATGCAACCGCTTTGTGGGTGGCGCAATTTGTCGGACGCGAAATTCGTGTGCTCGATTATTATGAAGCACAAGGACAACCGCTTTCAGAGCATGTGGGGTGGATTTTTCAAAGGGGATATGAAAAGGCACTGATGGTCTTACCCCATGATGGCGCGACAAAAGATCGTGTTTATAATGTTAGTTTTGAAAGTGCGCTGCAACAAGCCGGTTTTCAAACCAAAATCATTCCGAATCAGGGAACAGGCGCTGTGAAAATGCGTATCGAAGCCGTAAGGCGTTTGTTTCCTGCTCTATGGTTTAACGAAGAGACAACAGGTGCGGGGAGAAAAGCACTCGCTTGGTATCATGAAAAGCGTGATGAACAGCGCAATATTGGTCTTGGGGCTGAACATGATTGGGCAAGCCATGGCGCGGATGCCTTTGGATTGATGTGTGTGGCTTATGAACAGCCCCATGCGCGCACACGAAAAAGTACCTATCGCTCTTCTCACCGTTCTCAAACTTCATGGATGGCTTTTTAATGAATATGTCTACAGATTCTTCTTTTTCTTCTTCTTCTTTTGAACAAATCGAAACGCTTGAACAGCAAGCTCTCTTTAAAAAACTTGTCGGGTGGTATCAGGATGATATTGCACATGTCGAAAAATGGCGAAAAAATGCCCAAGAAGACTATGATTTCTATAATGGGCGACAATGGAATGAGCAAGACTTGGCTGTCTTGAACGAACAAAATAGACCCGTGATGACTTTTAATCGTATTGCACCTTTGATTAATGCTGTCATTGGGACAGAACGCAATAATAAACGACAAGTGCAGTTTATTCCACGACAAGAAGGCGCAGCCTTTGCCAACCAGATCTTGACAGGAGCGGCCGAATGGTTTCGTGATGAAGCTGACGGCGAATATGAAGATTCCGATGCTTTTCAAGATGCTATTATTTGCGGAATGGGATGGACCGATACGCGCCTTGATTATGAAGAAAATCCGCAAGGAAACCCCATTATTGCAAGGCTCGATCCTATGAAAATGGTCTGGGATGCGAGTGCTGTTAAGCCTAATCTTATTGATGCACAACGTTTATGGTATATTGATGAAAAGCCTCTGGATGTGGCGGCCGAAATGTTTCCCCATGTTCATTGGAGTGATCTTCATGCCGATTGGGTAAAACATCAGGGGTTCTTATACCCTACCAGCAATGGTATGACGAAAAGCTATCAGGCAGGGGGGTATCAAGGAGAGGGAGCCTATCTGGAAGAAGAGGTTGGTGGTTCTCAACGACCTAAAATGGTGACATTGGTGGAATGTCGCTGGTTTGAACGTGAGGTGGTCTATAAAGTACTCGAGCCGCAAAGTGGACAGTTTATTGAGTATTTGGAGCGTGATTTTCAAAGTTTAAGAAAAGAATTTCCCGATATTCAAGCAACAAGGTTGACCAGAAAAATTGTCAAACGCGCATTTTTGGGCAGAAAGCTGCTTGAAGAACCGGATAAGCCTTTGGTCCCAGCAGGTCAATTGGGGTGGGAGTGTATTACCGGTACTTTTGATAAATTAAGCCGACACTTTTACGGACTGGTGCGCCCTACAAAAGATCCACAACGTTGGGCAAATAAATATTTTAGTCAAGTCATGCATTTGCTCAATAGCCAATCAAAAGGCGGGATTATGGCAGAACGCGATGCTTTTGATGATGATCGACAAGCCCTTGAGAGTTGGGCTCGCGCTGATAGTATTACTTGGTTGAAAAGTGGGGCTGTCGCTGGGGGAAGAATTCAGCCTAAACCGGTGGCACAATTTCCGCAAGGGTTTTTCCAATTGTTTAATGAAGCAAAAAGCGCTCTTGAACAAGTGACGGGCTTGTCTTCTGAATTTATTGGAACACGAGCGGTTAACCAGCCGGGTATTCTTGAACAACAACGCCGTCAGTCATCTCTTAATCTTTTGGCTTCCTTTTTTGATGCTTTGCGTCGCTATCGACAACGGCAGGGAAAAATTATTCTCTACCTTATTCAAAATTACCTCTCCGATGGGCGGTTGGTGCGTATTGCAGGCGATGAAAATGCCCAATATGTTCCTCTCACACGTGAAATGGTGACCAGTTTGGAATATGATATTGTTGTGGATGATGCCCCAACAAGTCTTAATGAAAAAGAGCGTACTTTTGCATTGATTATGCAATTGCTTCCTTTGATGCAAAATTTTGCAACACCAGAGATTATGCTCGATCTCTTGCGCTATTCACCTTTACCAGCTTCCCTGATTCATAAAATTGCGATCAAGGCGCAAAATGCGCTCCAAGAAGAACAAAATGCCGCAACACAAAATGCTGTAGTGCAAAATACTGCAAAACAGATGGGGGATCACGAGGGCGTAGAGCAGATCATGCAGATGTTGCAAAGTGCAAACGATCAATAATAACAAATGCTTTATGAGACATCTTGTCATTATGGTCACTATGATGGAGGGCATGGTGGGGGATGTTGGCGCTTAACTGATGGGTGATCTTGGAGGCATTTTATTTTATTGAGCGACAAGAGGATTGGTGGTGAGGGGATATTAAGCGGTGGGGCTTATTAAGCGGGGGCTTATAAATTTTTATAGCACAGTGTTGCTCATGGCGTGCACTGTCGTTTCTCCTTTATTTCAGCAGCGTTGTTTACCCCTTGGGTGTTGAAGGGCGGGGGTGTTTTGGTGTGAGATTGATCAGTGGTGGGAGGTATCTTGTCATCATGGTGGAGGGGGATGCTAGGGGTATGCGTGAGTTCAGCTGATGTTTCGGATGCATTTTATTTTATTGAGCGACAAGAGGATTGGTGGTGAGGGGATATTAAGCGGTGGGGCTTATTAAGCGGGGGCTTATAAATTTCTATGGCACAGTGTTGCTCATGGCGTGCACTGTCGTTTCTCCTTTATTTCAGCAGCGTTGTTTACCCCTTGGGTGTTGAAGGGCGGGGGTGTTTTGGTGTGAGATTGATCAGTGGTGGGAGGTATTTTGTCATTATGGTCATTCATGGGAGGAGAGGTATGGTGGAGGGGTATGGTGGTATGGTGGAGCGGCTAGAGCTGTTGGTGCTCAACGGATCAAAGAGCATTGAGGGGATTAATGCTTACAGATCGTTTTATCGGAAAAATTTCATTTTATTGTTTTAAAAAAAGAAAAGGCTAATGTCATGGATCAAGAACACTTAACGCCGGCAGAACAAAACCATTTGAAACAGGATTTTCAGGACTCAATACAAGAGGGAGAAGCCGGTGAAAGTGGAAGAGAAGAAAAGGCTTTGCAAGAAAATTTCCAAGAGCAAAACCTGCAACAACAGTCCTTTTCACAAGACAGTGGAAAAGAGGGGCAAGGGGGGCAGGATGGTCCACCAGATCCGCAAAAGGACTTTATGGGCTATATGCAATGGTTGGGAAAAACACTTCAAAAACAAGAGCTGTTGCGTGAACAACAACAACCTTCCCCAGTTCGCGAAGCAGAACAATTACAGGCGTTTTATCAGCAATCTGTTGCCAGTGTTAAACAAAAGCATGATGACTTTGATCAAGCAGCCGATTTTATTTATGAAACGCGGGCAAAACAGTTGTCCGCTTTTGCTTCGCTCTATCCGGAGTTGGCTGATCCGCAAAATATTGATGCAAGGATTGGTGATGAGTTGAAACAGATCTTGCGTGATTGTGCGCAAAAAAATCAAAATCCGGCTGAAGTGATCTACGCGATTGCACAAAATTTTGGCTATACAAATGTTTCCAATACTATGGGGGAAAATTTACAGGAAAGACACAATTCTGCACGCACGCTTGCGGCTTATAATGGCTTGGCACCCAGTGGGGCGGTTTCTTTGGATATGCTGGATAAAATGTCAGAAGCAGAATTTAGCGCTTGGGTTGCTGAGCCTAAAAATAAAGCCGCTTTTAATCGTTTAATGGGGGGAAGAGAGTTTTAAGACAAGAATGCGGTAGGTGTTTTCTTGCCGGATATGTGGAGGGGCTTTGGGCGCGGGGAACTGTGGTGAGAGGCTTTTTGTGGGAACATGTGAGAGGAGCTTTTGGTACGGGAGTGCGGGGGCTGTTTTTTGCGGGAACCGTGCAAGGGGTTTTGATACGCGGGGAATGCGGGGGCTATTTTTTGCGGGAACATGTGGAGGAGCTTTTGGTGCGGGAGTGCGGGGGCTGTTTTTTGCGGGAACCGTGCAAGGGGTTTTGATACGCGGGGAATGCGGGGGCTATTTTTTCTGAATACCTGAGAGGCTTTTGGTGCGGGAATGCACGAGGGGATATGCGTGGGCTGAGGCTTGCGTGAGTGGTGGTGGGGATTTCTCAAAGCTAAAGAGGCGGTGAGGAGAGCTCTTAATAGAAGGGGAGGCAGACGCTAACAAAAACAAAACACACGAGAACACAACTTATTCACCATCTGAAATGAAATGTGGTGTTTTGAGTATCCGGCACTTTGCCGGTTTTTTTATGTCAATAAACTTTTAGAGGATAAAATGACTGTAACTTATATCGGACTTAATGACCCAATGGCCGTGCGCACATGGTCTAAACTCTTAAATCAAGAAGTCTCAAAAGCAATCCCGATTGCGCCACTGATTGGAAATGATTCAAACAGTATCGTACAGTTAAAAGATGAAACCAATAAGGCAAGTGGCGATGCCATTAGCTTTGGTTTGCGTGTGCAACTGCTCGGTGATGGGGTCAGTGAAGGGCAAACTTTGGAAGGAAATGAAGAAGCTTTACAGTTTCTCAATGATCGCTTGGCCATTAATGAACTTGTTCATGCCGTGCGGGTCAAAAATGAGGGCACCATTGATCAGCAACGTATTCTCCATGATTTGCGCACGGAAGCAAAAAATGGTTTGGTAGATTGGTATGCGGATCGTTTGAGTATGATGTTCTTCATTCAAGTGTGCGGATATACCGCAAAATCCATTAACTTTGAAGGGCGTTCCATTACTCTTAAACCGGTTCATTATGGCTTTAATGCACCAACCGCACCTACCAATAAACGTGTGGTGCGTCCTAACAATAAAACAAAAGATGAAGATCTAAAAGAAAATGATGTTTTTGATCTTAAACTGATCGATAAAGCGGTTGAACGCGCTAAATTGGCCAATCCTAAAATTAGACCTGTACGCATCGATGGGGAAAGTGTCTATGTGCTTTATCTTCATCCAACCCAAGTAACGCAGTTGCGAACCAATACCGATGCGGGGCAATGGCTCGACATCACGAAGGCAATCTATAGTGGAAGCCGGATCAAAAATCCACTCTATGATGGATCTTTAGGCATGTATAATGGTGTGGTTTTACGCGAAGCCGAACATATTACCGAAGGGGTTGAGTCTGGAGCCGCCAATAAAGCTGTTCCCAATGTGCGTCGTGCGGTGTTGCTTGGGGCGCAAAGTGCTGTGATCGCCTTTGGGAAAGATCGTGGCGCAACACGCTATAAATTGGTCGAAGAACTCTTTGATTATGAAAGGGAATTCGGGGTCGCAGCAAAAACCATTATTGGCATGAAAAAAACCTGCTTTACCTTGCCTGGAAGTGCGCAAGGGGCTCAAGATTTTGGAACAATTGTCATTCCAACATATGGTGCACCTGCTTAAAGAAAATGATGACTTGCTTCCCCCAACAGATTCTTCTTGTTGGGGGAAAAATTTTAAAATGCTTTCCAAAACAAGGATAGGCTTATGACCACTTTCTCCGTTGATGCTAACACGCGCGAGTTTACATATTCAGATCATTCTAAAACTTTTGCCTCTATGGTTGCGCTTATTCAAGATGAAATTGACGATACAACCGCTGAATATTCTCCGCAAATTCAAGATTCAATTGTTACGGCTTTGCGTCTGTGTGAACGCGAACCCTTTTTCTTTAATGAAAAACAAGAAAGAACCTTCAAAACACAAAGTGGAAAAACATGGTATGGACCAGAAGAGGGCGTTGTTATTAAATCAGAAAAAACGCTGGAGGACGTCTTTTTAGCAACAAAGAATGCAACCCAAACAAAGTTGTTCTTTAAGCCCTTGGAAGTGTTGCATCAGCAATATGGTCGGCATCCTGAGTTAGGAACACCGTGCTTTTATACGTACAGTGAGCAAAAAATAGGGCTCTTTCCAACACCAGAAAGTGTTAAAACCGTACAGCTTTCTTACGTTCCTATCCATTTGGTGGATGAACAGCTTAAAGAGGATCATAATCCTTGGCTCATTTATGCTTTTGATCTCATTAAAGCACGCGCAAAATATGAACTGTATAAAAATATCCTTAAAGATCCTGAATATGCGGCCGTTTCTTTTAGAGATTTTCAAGAACAGCTGCAAGCTTTGCGTATTGAAACATCACGTCGAAAAGATTCTTCAAAGATTCAGCCAATGTATTTTTAAAAAATGCTTGTTCCATATTTATGCTTAAGAGGGGTATGGATACTTAAATGAGCGCTGGAGCTAGAAGAATTTTAGGATTTGGATGGGCTTTGAGAGGCTGGTGTTAAGAGTGCTGAGGCTTAGATTGCCATGGAAGGGCGAGCGTTAAGGGTGCTTAATGGTTTTTTCTCAATTACTGGAGTCGGTCACTAGATTTCAGGTTGATATTGGGGGGCTGGTATTGAGAATGTTGGCCATGGGAGAAGTATTGGTCATGGGGAAAGTATGGGCATTAAAGCGTGTGGGTGATTTTGGTGAGATGCTGATGTGTGGCTGTGGATATTGGAAAGCTAATCAACTTTTGGTTGTGTTTTTGTTGAGTTTTGTGTTTTCGTTTTAAGGGCTGTTGTGGTTTTAACTCCGTAAGCGCTGGTGTCTCTATAAGTGCTGATATTTCTTGCAGTCTACAGAGCTTGGGTATTTTGCACTGGGCTCTTCAAAGATTTTATGAAGGGTTTTATGGTTTTTTCTCAATTACTGAAGTTGGTCACTAGATTTCAGGTTGATATTGGGGGGCTGGTATTGAGAATGTTGGCCATGGGAGAAGTATTGACCATGGGGGAAAAGTGTGGGCATTAAAGCGTGTGGGGTGAGTTTGGTGAGACGTTGCTGGAGGGTAGTGGGCTTATCATTATCTATGGTCTCACTTTTTTTGAGGTGTTTTATCAACTTATAGTTGTATATTATTGATTGAATTTTGTGCTCTTAAAATTTCATTTTAAGGGCTTTTGTGGTTTCAATGAGCAAGCCTTGGTGTTTTGGCACTGGGTTTTTCAAACATTTTATGGGGGGCTTGATGGCTTTTTTCCCAATTGCTGATTATCGACCCGATGTGGCGGATATCAATGGAATTTTTACCGATGAACTTGTCAATGTGCTTCCGGCGGATGGCTCTTATATCCCTATGCCAAGTTTTGAACCTTTGTCAGAGCCATGTCCAGAGCCTATTTTAGGGGCTCTGGCGGTGAAAACAAAAAATGGGGTTTCGATTATTGTTGGGACAAGAGAAAAAATTCTCTTGCTTGATAATACAACAATGCACTGGAAAGATATTAGCCAAAAAGGAAAGCCTTATATGGCGAATATCGATGCGCCGTGGTCTTTTGCTTTATTTGGTGATTTTATCATTGCGGTAAATGCCAACGATAAACCACAAGTGATCGATATTATTCATGATAAAGCATTTAGAAATTTAGGGGGAAATCCACCACAAGCAGGTATCGTTCGCGTCTGGGGAGATTTCGTGTGTTTGATGAAATTAACCGAGCATCCAAGACGGGTTCATTGGTCGGGATTGAATGATGCAGAATTTTGGACCGTGGGTAAAAAAAGCTGTGATTATCAAGACTTTCCTGATGGCGGGTTCGTGCAAGGCGCAACGGAGACAACAAATCCCATTATCTTTATGCGTTCTGCAATCTATGCTGGGTCTTTTATTCCTGGCTCTAAGATTATTTTTAGTTTCCAAAAAATCCACGATAAACGAGGTGCAAAAAATGCTGAATCAATTGTTTGTCGGGGAGATTTGGCATTCTTTGCCGATGAGGGTGGTTTTTATCAAATAGCCAATGACGGACAGATTATCCCCATTGGCTTTGAAAAAGTTGATCGAACCATGACCGCTAAATCAAGGCAGAGTAATCTTTATACCATGTCTGCGGCGATTGATGGGGTTTATAATCGTGTTTATTGGATGGTGGATACCGATGAAAGCCTTCATAAACGCATCTTGCTCATTTATGATTGGGGGTTGCAAAAATGGACAAAAGCTCTCGTGGATATCAAAATGATCCTCCCCATTTTCTTGACGGGAACAACGCTAGAAGCTCTTGATTTTGTCGCTCAGAATATTGATGATTTAGCCTTTTCTCTCGATAGTAAAGCGTGGAAAAATGAATCGCCTATTCTGGGGGCATTTGATCAACAGGGCAGACTGGGGTCGTTTTCTGGTTCTCCTATGGCTTGTGTGGTTACTTCACAAGAAATGGGGCAGACAAATGGCATGATAACACGGGTGAAAAATATTATGCCCCAAGTCAATAGTGGAAAGTATTATTTGTCTGTGGGAATGCGCTTTCGACAATCTCTTGAAGAGGAAACCGTTTGGTTGCCAGAAAAACAGCCTTCTTATAATACCGGACAAATTCATTGTCGCGCAAGAGCACGGTTTTATCGCTTTAAATTGCGCATTCCGGAGGGAATGAATTGGACTCATGTCACGGGATTTGATGTGGAATTGAAGGCCGCCGGCATGCGATAGCCAAGCCATGACAATAAAAGAACAGATGCGGTGAGCCCAAGCCAATAATGATCAAAGAACAGATGCGGCAGGCATGTCATAATAATCAAAGAATAGATGCGGTGAGCCCAAGCCATGATGATCAAAGGACCGATGTGATAAGTTTAAGTCCTTATCATCAAAGGGATAGGGTGGGGTGGATGTTTCTTTATAAAAAAGGTGCTCTTTGTATCTTGCGATACTAAGGGAGGGTGGGCTTTTGACATAAGGGATGGGGGGCTTTTTCTTCTTTTTTGAAAATTGTGCGCGAGGTCATGGAATGCGTGAAGGGCGCAAGGGGAGCTGTTTTAAGGATATGTTTGAGAAAAGTTTGAGAGAGCTAAGCTCATGATGAAAGATCATCAAGATCATCAAGATCGTCAAGATCGTCAAGATCGTCAAGATTGTCAAGAGGTGTATTCTGCTCATCTGACAGAGCACTGGTCTTGGGAAAAAATAGCGCCTTATCAAGAGGCCCTTAATGCGGCGTTTCAAAAATATGCTCAGCGCTTTCCAGATGATGTTTGTCTGGAAAAAATTGCTGAAGAAATCGCCACCGGACAAGCACAATTGTGGCTGGTCTTAAAAAATAAAATCCAATTTAGTGCTTTTGCAATAACGAAAATTGAAAGGGCCCATACGGGGAAAAAATGCGTCGTTCTCTCTGATCTGGCTGGAGAGGGAGGGCTGAAATTGGTCAAATTGATCGAGGAGGTCGAAAAATGGGCACGAAAAATCAAGGCTGAAGAATTGCACATGTTTGGAAGAACGGGATGGGCAAAAAGGCTCGCGCATCACGGATATTCTCGTCATCTTATTCAATATAGAAAGGTTCTGGTTTTATGAGTAGAAAAAAAACACCGCAAGTGCAGACGACAACACAAACCAATGCCCCCCCTGCTTGGGCGGCGGGTATTCTAAAACAAGCTACTGCGGATGCACAGGAGCTTTATAATAAGGGTATTGGGGGAAATGTTTATCAGGGAGACAGAGTTGCCGGTCTGAGCAATATGACAAAAAATGCGCTGTCGGGTTTACAACAAGCCGCAGGGCTTTATAACAATCCTATGGTCACGCAGTGGTTAAATGCACCAACCAATAGCGCGGCCAATCTTTCCGGTATGGCAAAGGGAAATTGGATTGGCAGCAATAGTAAGTTTAATGCTGCACTGCAAAATGCTCTGAATAAAACATCTGATGCCATTAATCAATCGATGTCTGGGGCAGGACGTTATGGCTCTGGAGCCCATACCGGTGTGCTTGCTGATGAGCTCGGCGCCTTGGCAACAAATGCCGCAGCGCAGCAATATAATCAAGATATTAGCAATATGATGAATGCAAACCAGATGATTGATCGCGCGCAGCATGATCAAGCAAATGCGGCAAATACTTATTATCAAGGTCAGAGTAACGCGCAAAGCAATGCTTTAAAAGGGGGGATGATTCAAGATATGAATCGTCAAAATATCTTAGATGCTGAGCGTCAAAAATGGTCAGAACAAGATAATCAAGATTGGAACCGTTTGGAACGCTTGTTACAGGTGGGAACACAAGCGGCTGGAAATTACGGAACAACTTCCGGAAAATCTACAACAATCCCTTCTGTAACCAAAGATCCGTTGAGTGATGCCCAAAAAGTGCTGGGATTGGTCGGGGGAATTTTAGGGCTTTGTGATGTGAGAGCAAAAGAAAATATTATCCCTCTGGGAGAGAAAAAAGGCTACCCTCTTTATAGCTTTAATTATAAAGGAAATCCACAACGTTATCAGGGCGTTATGGCGCAAGATGTGTTGCGCGTGAAGCCGGAAGCTGTTTTTGTCAATGCGAAAACAAAATTACTCCATGTGGATTATGACCAAATAGGCTTGAAAATGAAGAAAATAAAAATGGAGAAAACGCCGGTATCTAAAAATAAAACTGCAGCTTTCTTTGCTTCCGTTTTTTCTCGTTTTCCTTTTTTAAAAAAAGAGTGTCTTTTATGAGTTCGATTTATAATTGGTCAATCATCGCATCAGAAAATGCTTATGCCGATGAGAGTATAAACTGGGCCGAAGGGCAACCTCCAAGTTCAGTCAATGATAGTGCGCGCGCTATGATGCAACGGATTAAAGAATATTTGTTGGATAATGGAGGCGTGATTGAAACACAGTTTACGGTTGATGAGGAGAATAAGAGCACATCCCTTCGTTTGGCCACAAAGTCTTTTTTTGAGACTTATATAGAGGGCATTGTGGTGCGCTTTAAAGCACAAGAGGTCAATAGAGGCATAACCAATGTTTCTTTAAATCAATTGCCACCAAAACCAACCTATATGGCAACACCAGAGGGTATTGTGCCTTTAAAGGGGGGAGAAATCCAAAAGGGAGGGCTTTATGAACTCGTCTATACGTGTGATATTGCTGGAAAAAATGCTGATGGCTGGTTTTTAACCAATCCTACCATAAAACTTCCTGAAATTCCGCCCTTTCCTCCTTTACCGGAATCTTTTTCATCTGGATTTATTGGTACTTTTGCGAGTGAAAAAATACCCTCTGGGTGGCTGCTGTGTGATGGTAAAGAATATTCGCGAAAGAACTATGCTAATCTCTTTGCTGTTCTGGGGGAAACATGGGGAAAAGGAGATGGGCAAACAACATTTAATGTTCCTGATTTGCGGGGAATGTTTTTACGGGGGCTCGATAGTGGGAGAGAAATTGATAAAGGACGCCTCTTGGGAAGCCAACAAGAAGGGT
Organism: Bartonella sp. SL320; assembly: GCF_059687635.1. Lineage (NCBI taxonomy): Bacteria > Pseudomonadati > Pseudomonadota > Alphaproteobacteria > Hyphomicrobiales > Bartonellaceae > Bartonella > Bartonella sp. SL320. Next base: position 486,450 of record NZ_CM185143.1, read on the forward strand.
CTTTTAAAGCCCATACCCATGAAGGAAAAACAGATGCGGCAGGTAAACACCAGCATAGTGTGTCCAAGTCTAACAACTATATTATAAAGCACGGCTGGGGTGAAACTAAGGAATATAATGCTATTGTTATCGATGATAATTGGTTGACAGGAGAAGCGGGAGAGCATGAACATAAGATTTCGTTGCAAAAAACAGGGGGTGATGAAACGCGTCCCGTCAATATGGCGGTGGTTTATGCCATCAAAACCTAAGAATGAAAGCTTTAAGAGAGATAACAATGATTGCAAAATATCTGGAATGAGAAAAAAGCCTTATCGCATAGAGTGTGTAGAAAGTTTTGCGGTGTTTTAGAAAAAATATCTCTTTCTTTGTTATTGTGTTTTATTATAGAGCCTATTTTGAAGAGGTATCAGGGAAGCTCTTTTACTTTTCTTGTACTTTTCTTGGCGAGGAGCAAGAGAATGATCATTGAAGGGTGGGGGTAAAGAGAGATGAAAAATCTTCCTTTATTTAGAGCGTTTTGGGGATGATAAATCAAAGCTTTAGCCACCTTTTCTCTTGTTTGTATTGTGCTATATTGTTTAGAAATTCTTGAGCTTAGCGCTTTGATGAATGATGAGAAGATGAAAAAAAGACCGTGGATCATTTTATTTTATGAGGCTCTTAAAGTCTCATCCTTAAAACATCATCAAGGCGGTGATATCAGTAAAACAGCTTGATCCATGAAATATTGCAGAGCAAAGGTTTAGGGCAGGGTTTGTTCATAGAGCTTAAAGCCCATAAAGTTTTATACAAGCCAAATACATTAATGCTCAGTTGGTGAAACCTTTTGAAGGGGAAGTCCCAAGTGGGATTTTACGAGATCTGAAAAGTTAGATTATTGATAAACGGATAGGGGAAAAATCGTTATCCTTTAAAATGTGGGGAGGCGGTCAATGAATATATTTAATATTTTTTTAAGCGCTGAAAGGGGGGAGAATGGGGCATTGAAAGGGTGAAAAATAAAGCTTTCTTTCTCTTGCTTGCAAAATGGGTGATTGGTTTACTCAAGCAGATTGGCAATGGGGTTTAACGCGTGATAAGAAGTGAAACTATCTTTTGGGGTATGGCCATTTTGTGTCAGGTCATTTCTTAAAATAGGCTGAGAGTGATATGGGGAAAATCTTTCAGACAATCAGCCCATTGTGTTATAAAATGTCCTTGTTTAAAATGCCTTTGTTTAGCGTTGTCAGATCCTCATTTTATGCATGCGTTGTTTTTTTTATGTGTGCGTATTTTTAACAGCTGTATTTTTTCTTAGAAGTTTCATGAAATATTCTCCTTTAAGGTTGTGGCGATAGAGAGCCTTTGAAGGGAAAATCCCAAGTGGAATCCCACGAGACCCAAGAAGTTGAACTGTTGATAGACTCTTGTTTGTCGCTTGGCACTTTTGTTGCTTGGCACTGTTTAAAGATCGGTGAGGTTGGCTTTGTCTTTTTGGGAACGTCAATAAAGGATACCCTGTTGTTATACATTTTGGGGATTTCAGGTTTTGGATTTTAAGGGGAGAAAACACCATTTTAGGTGGAAAACAGACTATAATTTTAAAAAATATCTTGTAAAAGTTTTCGATAAAGAAATTTTTTTCAAAAGCTTAGGCTCTTTGCAGGCAGGCTCTTTGCAGGCAGGCTCTTTGCAGGCAGGCTCTTTGCAGGCAGGCTCTTTGCAGGCAGGCTCTTTGCAGGCAGGCTCTTTGCAGGCAGGCTCTTTGCAGGCAGGCTCTTTGCAGGCAGGCTCTTTGCAGGCAGGCTCTTTGCAGGCAGGCTCTTTGCAGGCAGGCTCTTTGCAGGCAGGCTCTTTGCAGGCAGGCTCTTTGCAGGCAGGCTCTTTGCAGGCAGGCTCTTTGCAGGCAGGCTCTTTGCAGGCAGGCTCTTTGCAGGCAGGCTCTTTGCAGGCAGGCTCTTTGCAGGCAGGCTCTTTGCAGGCAGGCTCTTTGCAGGCAGGCTCTTTGCAGGCAGGCTCTTTGCAGGCAGGCTCTTTGCAGGCAGGCTCTTTGCAGGCAGGCTCTTTGCAGGCAGGCTCTTTGCAGGCAGGCTCTTTGCAGGCAGGCTCTTTGCAGGCAGGCTCTTTGCAGGCAGGCTCTTTGCAGGCAGGCTCTTTGCAGGCAGGCTCTTTGCAGGCAGGCTCTTTGCAGGCAGGCTCTTTGCAGGCAGGCTCTTTGCAGGCAGGCTCTTTGCAGGCAGGCTCTTTGCAGGCAGGCTCTTTGCAGGCAGGCTCTTCACGGGTCAATGAAAAAGTCCGTGTAAAGAAAAAAGATATTCAAATGCTCCATGGGGCTGTTTAAAAAAGGGGGGATAATGGCACTTTTTCCATTTTCTATTGCGGATATTGATGATCCTGAATGTATTCGTGTGGTTCTTTATGCCAGCGGAAGAATGGGGCATGCTCCTTTGAATGCTTTGTTGAAAAAAGTATATGAAGAGATAACAAAAATTTCAAAGCGTATGGATGCTTTAGAAAAAAAGTTAAATACCAACGATCTTGCTAATGTCAAAAAGAAACAAAATGCAAAAAAAGAGGGGCAAAACAGTATGAGTAGTCTTGTGAGCGGTGGAATAACCATACCAGACATTAAGATGGATGTACCAGAAATTAAACTAGAGGCCTCTGTGGAGAAGAGCAGCTTTGTTTCTCAATGGACAGCACAGGAAACGCCCACAATAAACTACGGATCTTTTGTGTCAGAACCTTTATCATTAAAGGCGTCAGAAATATCCATGAGTACTGGTAAAAATATGGCTATTGAGGCTTCTGGAATTATGTCTTCTTTTTTAAATCAGAAAAATAAAAGAGAGTGATCAGAACAATCTGCCTGCGTTGAAGGTAATAGATTTTCTATATTTTCGGTGCGATTTAAAATTTCTATGAAGTTGGAATGTTTTAAAAATGTCAAAAATTGATAAAAAGAGCATCTTAAACGCTGCTATAGGGAAAGTTTCTCATCATCTCGTTTAAGAAAATAAGGGCGTATAAAGAAGACGCAGAGGAAAGTCTATAGGGATTGGGAAGTCTAGAGAAAAGGAAGCTTTATTCCAGCAGAAACGCAGGGCGTTTATAAAAAGAGAAAAGATTTTGCAACAATTTAGACTATTAACAATTTGAATTGGCAACAATTTAAAAAAGCTTTTTATTATGCTTAAATGACGCATTTACGCATAAATGACATGTTTAAGCAGGGGGCTTTTTAAGAACAATCAACAAAGTGTTTTTAATTTATAAGATATCCTTTGACTTTAAAGTATGTATTATTGCCACTATCTTTCTTCAATAGAAGCGTTATTCTTCCTATGGTTAAAACCATAAGCAAAACCATAGACTTTTTTCATGCAAATGAATGTTATAAGAAGTACTTTTATTGCTCATATTTTACATTCGTTTTGGTTTTATATTCGTTGGGGATAATTTTGATAAATATAATTAAAAATATTGCAATACTATACGTTTTGTATATAAATATTTATTATTAATTTCTTTTGTATTTTATTTTAAATTGTATCTCTATTCATAAGCCGCGCTATTTAATGGCGCGGCTTTTTTTATTGCCTCACAGCAAGGGGATGCTATATCTGTTATTGAAAGGAAAGATATTATTCTTATTGTTGTCACTTGTGATGTTCTTTTGCAATGAAAGCGTTAAATTCTTGTGTATTTTTATCCCAATAGGGAATTTAAAGTAAAATGTAGGGGTATTTTTGTTTCTTTGCATTGGTTGTCATGAGAGCTGTTGAAGCGTTAAGAAATCTTTGTCTTTTAAGCGGAGGGAGAAAGCTATAATCTCTCTTTTTTCATAGAAGAGGGAAGTTTTTTACAAGGATTTTATACGATAAAAAAGCGTATCAATATTATAATCATACAGAGAAAAAAGAGTTTTTAAGAGTCTTGATTGTTTGTTGTTATCCCCTGTATTGTGTACACAGATATTTCTCTCATTTTTTGCTATAAACAGCTTTTTTGGGGGATGTTTAAAGGGTATAGTTTTTATGGAAAAAAGAATCCGTGCAAGACAAAAGGCTTATTTCAAAAGGCTATATCGCAAGATTGCTTTTGTTTGCATAATACTCTTTTCTATCGTGATTTTGTTTTTTGTTGTTGCAAAGGTGGTGAGTTATTTTTCTTCTCATGAAAAAATAACACAACAAGAACCTGTTAAATTAGTTATTCCTGTCTTTGATATGCGCGTGTATTGTAAGGAAATTTCTGCTTCCGTGATGCCTGATATGAAAAGAGAAGTCTATCAGCATTGCCTTAATTTGGAAAGTGAAGCCTATTTTGCTATTCGTGAAATGTGGGATAAGCTTTCGGAGACTGCAAAAAAACAATGTTTGACAATGGTACGACCCGGAGATGGGAATTACTTTCTCTTACGGGACTGTTTTCTCAATGAAAAAGAAAATGAAAAAGGTAAAAGGCGCAATTACTTTTAAAGATGGCCATTACTTTTAAAGATGTATGTAAAAAAGGTATAAGGTTTGATGAAAAGATAAAAAGCATGTTATTGTTTTCTGCCTTTATATCAACAGACGATATTTAACTTGTTATAATATATTGACTTATAATGATCATTTTCTGTTCTTTATATTGAAGAAAAGTCCCCAATATCGTGAGATTATCTCATTTAAGAATCTTTTTCATGTTGCATTAATCAAAACCATGTCGCTTGCCTATCAAAGGCGAGGGAGGTTCATGGGTAAAAACAGTACAATAAAATAATAAAAAGGCCTTTTCATGAATCGTTGGGAAGTGCCAAGGGATGATCCGCAACATGTTTCGGGTTGGTACAAGTTGTGTGAGGGTGCCTACTTTCTTCTTCACAAGCGTAAAGATAGTGGATGTAAAGATCGTGGTGCTCAATAGACTTTATATTGGGGGAATTTTATATTATTCCGTAGGGCTTTACGCGTTATGGCCTTCATGAGCGGTGCCATGAAACAGGTGTGAGGTGTGCTTTTGAGAGATGTTCTTTTTAAACAAGCTCGTGGGGATGCAATATATCTTTCTCATTTGGGGCATTTTATTTTACATGAAGGTTGTGACCCATTAAAAAACAGGTAATAAACAAAAATCTTTATTCTTTTAACAAGATCGCCTTGAATATTTTTGAAAACACGTAAAGTTGGAAGATGAGAGGAACGATGAAACCTAATTTATCCCTTTAAAACTTTCTATTTTTCTCAAATGAGGCTATCTGCCGGTTTTAGAGATTACACAAACAAAACAGACGCAACACTTACGTTTCCATCTGGCATACAAAAGCTGAAAACAGCGCGTAGAGTTCCTGTCTGTTTCAATCCTCTTATCCGTTTCAATCTTTGTCTCATGCAGCTGCCAAGTCCTCTCATTTAAAGTGCGTAATATAAGCCATGGATGTTTCTTTGAAATGTTTAAGGGAGAGAGAGATTCTGAAGAATTTGTTGCGTTTTTTATTTATAAAGACATAACTGGTATGGAAAGATTATTTTCGACGGCACTCCGTTTTTTCGATGATGCTTCGTGAATGGGGATGATGCTTTTTCATGTCTCATAAAAGGGAAAGTTGGTATTTTGCTATATTTTTCTCTCCAATGTTATGGACAGCTTTTATTGATCCCGTGATTTTTGAGGTCATATTTCTCCCGTAATATAGAATAATACAAACTAAATACACTTGAGGGGTGTTTAGGGGGTACTTGGAGGGGCACATCTTCACAAGATTTTTTGTAAGAGACATCTCGCTTTCTAGTCTATTGATGCTTCGTAAATGGGGAAGGTGCTTTTTCATGTCTCATAAAAGGAAATTCTGGTGTTTTTATATATTTTGCTCTCCAATATGACGAAAGCTTTTGATCCTTAAAACGGCTCACAATCCACAAGATGCCATTGTTCGTTTTTTCTCTGTTTTTTTATTTCAGGTAGGCTTTTCTTGCGTGTAACGGGACAGTTATGATTTTAATTGAACAGAGAATCAATTTAGAATGAAAAGATCCTAGGGTATGAAAGTTTTTGGCTTAACACAAAAAAATAAATACTCTTTTATAGATCAATCTATTGTACGATATAACTATTGGAACTGTCGACAGAATAGTGTGGATTTAAAAAAACTCGTTCTTGTAAGAGCGGTAACTCAATAGATATGACAAATAAGTTAATAGGCATGATATACAATAGATATGGTACAAATGCATAAAAAAGAAATATTTTTTATATTTGAAAGATTATAGATCTTTAAGGCATGCTTTATGCATCTTGATGCATAAAGTGCTCTATTGGGTTTACACATGGGATTGTTTTAGGCTGGTTTGTTTTATCTCTCCTCGTTTTCTTTATCCGAAAAAATAGGAAAGGAAATGCACCATTCCATTTTTATTGATAGACTTTGAGAGGGGCATGTTTTTTTGAGAAAAAACTAACTTTTTAAGCAAGTGTGATCTGTTGGTTGTATTTTATAATTCATTGTTTGATATTTTTTGTATTTAAATATTTTTATTTTAAATTTACTTTGTTGTAAATTAAAGGGCGTGATTAACTTAAAAATTCATGGAGGTAAAATAGAAATTGATTGTATCGTTGCGCTATTTGGGAAAAGAATGCTCTCTTTCGTGATTATAGGGCTTGAATAATACTTCATATTAATCTATCTATAAAAGGTAAGGGGTTTTGTGAAGTGATTACAGATAATTGCTCGCAGTGGGGTTGCTTTAGCGGTGAAGAGAGGCTATATTCATACAACAAAGAGGTTCGCGCAGTGACTCGTTGGGATGGAAGTGCTTATTTTAAAGGCACTAGGGGTAGAGGATATCAGCGTTTTTAGGAGCGGTGGTTTTAGAGCAAAAAAGAAAAGAAATGCTTTTAATGTTCTCTGGCGGGAATTTTTCCTCGTGTCGGGTATGTTGATGTGTATTCTCCTTTTTGTTTTCCACAAGATAGTTATTTTTTTAGTGAAATATGGTTTATTTAAAAAAAAATACTTGGCATTTTATGTGAACATCACTACGTTTCTGCTGGTTGACAGAGAAATAGGGAATTTTTGATTTAGATTTCCCTGCTGTTTTGTGATTTTCAAGAAAATATATGCTTTTATCAATATCAGTAGGGGGCGTTTGAGTGAAATGAAACGCGGATAGCTTGATAACCGCATGTTAAACATGATCAGCATTATCAAACAGTAATGCAATGAAGAAGAGTCAATTAAGACACACACTCCAAAAAGGGATAAAAATGAGGCCACAACAAAATAGACGGGTACGCGGTCGCAATAATAACAATAATGGTAATAACAATAATAATCGTCGCGGTCCTAATCCGTTGTCTCGCAATTATGAAAGTAGCGGTCCGGATGTTAAAATTCGTGGGAATGCTCAGCAGATTGCCGATAAATACATCAGTCTTGCGCGTGATGCACAAGGTGCCGGTGATCGCGTGATGTCAGAGAATTATTTACAACATGCCGAGCACTATTTGCGTATTATTTTAGCGGCAGCTGGGCAAATGTCCCAATCGGCACGACGTGATGACAATCGCGGTGATGAAAACAATGAACAGGAATGCGCTGAAATAAATGCTGAAATAAATCTTGACGGTGACAAAAAGGATGCTGTCGAGGGGGATACTGAGGCATTACAGATACCGTCGCAAAAAAATGGTTATGACCAATCTGCCAAGGCGCAAAATGGCGATGCGCGTGAAAATGCTGTAGAAGCTTTATCGAATGAGAAAACGGATCAAGAACACGCTCTTGGTGAGGAAACTGTTGAACCTGTCAAGAAAACGCGTCGTTCTCCCCGTCGGAGGGCTGCGCGGTCTCAAGATCAAGCACCTCTTGAGTTTTCACTGACAACAGCAGAAAGCTCTAAAAATGGGGATGCATCCGCATCAACAGAAGAGGTTGCTTCTTTGCCTAAATTAAGTGAGGGGATACAGAGGAAAACGCGTCGTCGTCGTGTGACCAATCTTGAAACAGAAGAAAATGTTTAAGCCGCAAGAATGCTGTTTAAATGCTTTTCCTGTCCGTGGGGGAGTGATGCGTTATAGGGGCTCAAGGAGGAGCTGTTTGTATTTGCTTTAATTTTTATTCTTTGTGTTTTTATGGGCTCTTGCATGTAGGGGAGTGAGCAAAAAGATTGTTTCTTGGCTTGGAATAGGTGTGAGGATATAGAGAAAAAATGCGTTTGTATATTTATTCATGTATTTTTAGAGGCTGTTCTTTTATAAAAAAACAGCTTGCTTTGTTTCTTCGCAGCTAGGTTGAAAATCTTCCAATGGAGCTCAGCCCATTTTTCTTAAGGGAATGCTATCCCTATAGTTACGAGTGCTGTAGATAGGGATGTTGTTTTTAATAATCAATACGACGATAAGCACGCTCTCCTTGACTTTTAACCATATGCCTTAGGAGGGGGGCAGCGATCTCAGTAAGAGGCATTGCTTTTTTGAGTGAGTGCAATCCCATGTCAATGAGAACGAAAGTCATGCGGACAAGCAGTAAGCCCAGATCGTTGTATATACCTAAGGGGGCCGTGAACGGTTGCAGAAAGAAATCATTACGAGAAAGTCAATGCTTTTGAAAATTTCTCATGCCTTTGATTATAAGGGCATGCGAAATTCTGTCGTCGCATCACGCGTGCTTTTCATATTCTTGAGTCAAGAATAGCGATCCTCTTCAAGTTGATTTTTATGGGTATGACGCAAAGGGCGTGTACGAATACAGTAAGGGGACGTAAAGCTCAATGTGTTATGGGTGTTTGTTTGGTAAAGTGTTTGGTCATACGTTCACACATCTTTCTAATCCCTTGCGGGTCTATTAATGGTTTTACGGCGTTGTTTTCTCAAGAAAGCCTTTGTTTTTTCTATTGCTTATCAATCAACATCCAATTCCAATGCAGCTGCCATGTTGAAGACACTAAAACGGTTTAGAGCAAAATGCGTTGCTTTAATTTGTGTATGCTAAATAGGAGAAGCCTATTGTCTCTCTTTCGGTTGTATAATCTTTGAAACGAGTAAGCTTTCTCATTTGGGAAGAATATGAAGAAGGGATAAATGAGTACTTATCTTTACCATTAACCTTTCAGCTTTGCGTGTCTTTTAATGGGATCACGACCTTTATGTAAAATAGAACGCTTCAAATGGAATATAGGTATGTGGCATATTCACAAGCTTGTTTTAAAGACACATCTTTCAGAGCGCAGCACGGCGCACCCGTTTCACGGTGTTACTCATGAAGTCTATAAACGCGTAAAACCTCCACGGGATAATATCAAAGCCTCCTAATATAACATTTATTGAGCCTTTCATCTTTACGCTTGTGAAAGAGCAAGCAGGCATCATCATACGACTTTTGTCAGCTCTCATATATTTGAGCCAGCTTGAGACATATTGCAGATCATCCTTTGGGCCCTTCTCGACCATTCATGAAAAGGCATGTTTTACTTCTTTCTTATACCGTCTCAGTCTATAGGGCTTCCTGACGTTTTTGACGTGCAAGAGACATGATCTTGATTGATGCAACATGAGAGAGATTTTAAAATGAGAGAAGCTTACAATTTTCGGGTCTTCTTATTCTAGGGTGAAGAATGCTCAATGATATTGACCAATCAATTTTTTTGCAGAACGCAAGAATAAATGATCATGATCAATTAAGATGTTGAATTTTCGTATTCAAGAAGCTTTTTGTGCTTTCATTTGAGTTTTCATGGGGTAACCTTCGTTTTCTTAAAAATAAGAATGGGGGTGATAGAAAGGTTGACTCTTTGTATGTATTTGGAGAGGGGAGACGGAGAAAAAACTCTCCTCCCCTAAGGCGTATCATCTGCATGATAAGTAGGGGCTTTCAAGAAGAGCTGTGTTCGCTGTGCTGTTGGCTTGTTTAATGCGGTATTGTCGTTGATATTTTTTCAGTTGTTTTAATTGCAAGAACGGCAATCAGTGCACCGGTATGATAATTATAAATCATCAATTTTATTTGTCCATCAGGCGTTAAAACTTGCAGGACAATATTTTCTTCTGAGAGGCTTTGTGACAAAATCTGTGCTCCTTCTGGTAGAGAGAGCGTGTGGTGGATAACGAGTGGATTTTTGTTATGAGAGGAAGAGGCTTCTGTTTGTTTGAGTGTTGATCCCGTTGTTACTTTATAAACGATTAAAAACAGTACGATCAGAATGAGGAAGAGCGTTATTAAAACGGAGATCATCATTAAACCCATTAATTTTTTTCTCACCCGTTCTACAGCAGGATCTAGGGGGAGATCTTGGGGCAGAGGGTTTTGCTCTGTGTGAGGGTCTTTTGAGGAGGTCATTGGCTTCTTATCCATCATGTCTTCTATTGATTATTTTTTTAGATCTGATGGGTTTATGCTTTTAAAGTTTTTTGTGCAAGAGATTTGTGGAAGAAGAACGCAGCAGAGGAAGCGATGTTGGTAAAATGTCTTCTTTATGGACTGTCAATCTTTTGGTATGGACATTTTCGCTTTTAAGCAGAAAATTTCCATGATTTGTTACAGACCAGATCAAATTTACTGTTTTTTGATGTAAATTGGGGTGCACGCTTATGCATTGGGCAAAAATTTGTTGTCCATAAAATTTAGATTTTTTTGTAGATGGCACCATGGCTTGTTCACATGTTTGAGCTGTTGGGTAGATTTTAGCCATTGTATTGTTGGAATAGCAACTGTTAAAATCATCCGTACATGAAACCAATAAGAGAATAAAGACAAGGGGATTCATAAAATATTTTCCAAATGAGCAGTTGACACCGTGGTCTCCAATTTGTCAGCCTTAAGGCTTCTTCACTGTTGAACGTTTTTAAAGTTTTTTCGTTCCAAGTCGTTCCAAGTCGTTCCAAGTCGTTCCAAGTCGTTCCAAGTCGTTCCAAGTCGTTCCAAGTCGTTCCAAGTCGTTCCAAGTCGTTCCAAGTCGTTCCAAGTCGTTCCAAGTCGTTCCAAGTCGTTCCAAGTCGTTCCAAGTCGTTCCAAGTCGTTCCAAGTCGTTCCAAGTCGTTCCAAGTCGTTCCAAGTCGTTCCAAGTCGTTCCAAGTCGTTCCAAGTCGTTCCAAGTCGTTCCAAGTCGTTCCAAGTCGTTCCAAGTCGTTCCAAGTCGTTCCAAGTCGTTCCAAGTCGTTCCAAGTCGTTCCAAGTCGTTCCAAGTCGTTCCAAGTCGTTCCAAGTCGTTCCAAGTCGTTCCAAGTCGTTCCAAGTCGTTCCAAGTCGTTCCAAGTCGTTCCAAGTCGTTCCAAGTCGTTCCAAGTCGTTCCAAGTCGTTCCAAGTCGTTCCAAGTCGTTCCAAGTCGTTCCAAGTCGTTCCAAGTCGTTCCAAGTCGTTCCAAGTCGTTCCAAGTCGTTCCAAGTCGTTCCAAGTCGTTCCAAGTCGTTCCAAGTCGTTCCAAGTCGTTCCAAGTCGTTCCAAGTCGTTCCAAGTCGTTCCAAGTCGTTCCAAGTCGTTCCAAGTCGTTCCAAGTCGTTCCAAGTCGTTCCAAGTCGTTCCAAGTCGTTCCAAGTCGTTCCAAGTCGTTCCAAGTCGTTCCAAGTCGTTCCAAGTCGTTCCAAGTCGTTCCAAGTCGTTCCAAGTCGTTCCAAGTTTATTGTGATGCAATTAAAGCCATGGTTTTGCACCTCATAAAAAGAGGCTTTGTGTAGGGAAAACTTATGGGGGAGCAAAATATTTGAAGAAAATACAAATGCTCTTGTGAATGCTCTCTAATGTCAAAAGTTTGTTGTACGAGGGGGGATTTGTACGGGGCGGGTGTTGTATGAGGAGGGGGGTACGAGGCAATATAAAGGAGTTTTCTTGTATGGGGGGATAATGATGCTCAATGCTTTTGCGGCGTAAAAGGGAGGTATTTTTGTGAAGGTAAAATGGGGTGAAGGTAAAGAGCGGGGGGCGGAGTGGTTTACCTTTCTAGGAGAGGTGGTAGCCTATTTATAAAGTGCTGTTTTAAAAGGCGCTTGCCGGCATTTGAGCACTTATAGGCATTTGAGAATGGCTTGCAGGCAATGAGAAATTATTTAAAAAAAATGTGAGAAGAGGAAAGTGCCTGATATTCTTTTTTGCGTGAAAAAGATGACTTAGATATATGATCAATAAAATAAAAGTATAAAACCGTGTAATTTTTATGCGTTAGTAATTTCTGAGCGTTCATTGTCGTGGATGTTTTAAGCGCGTCAAGCTCAAGAGTAATGATAGACGTTGGCTTTAATGCTTGAAATTTCATCTTCTTGCAAAATGAAAAGCTATGCCTATTGCAAAAATAACGCAAAAAAAGGGGGATCGGTTCGCTTTGATCGGGCATGTCAACGCTAAAACAGCTTGTTCTTCATCGTTTTAATTTCTCTCTTAAAGGAGACAGCACTTCACACACCTTATCACGGCGATGCTTGTGAATAGTATAACAATAAAGCTCCCATGTCATAATATAAAAGCCATTAATAATATAAAAGCCATTGGGCAAGCTCCTTTTTACGCTTGTGAAGCAGGCATCATCATCCTCTTGTTCCAGCCTTTGAGTGTTTGTGGGCCGATCCTTGGCATGTTTTGATGATTCTCATGAAAAAGTATTTTTAGTCCTTTCTTCATCATGTTTTTATCCACACAGGCTCTTTGCGTTTGTGACGTGCAAAAAAATGGTTTTCGTTGATGCAACATGAGAGGAGTTTAAAATGAGAGAATCTGATGATATTGGAGATTCTTGTTTAAGGTGAAAAAGGTTCAATGATCATAAAAGATCATAAAATATGTGGTTATAGGAGGGGGGAAGTTAATGGACAGCGGGAAGGGACTTTGACTGTGGCAACGTTTTCATTGTTAAGGTCGCAGTTGGAAAATAATCTTTATGCTTCATAAAAGAGTGCTGAATAAATTAGAGATTTTTCTAAAGAGAGAAATTTATGGTTTGAAAGGTTCTTTTTTTGAAAAGGCTTTTTTAAGAAAAAATATCAAAGTAAGTATCCGGAACAGAAAGACAATAAACAATCCCTTCTTTTGTCCATTTGAAGGAAGCAGAGCCATTGACAGAAATGGGAACAATTTTTTCGAGAACAGCACTGCCAAAACAAGCTTTTTTATTGTTTGTAAGAGGAGAACCAGATTCAAAATGTTCATTCCAAGTAATGAGGAGTTGTGTTTTGCCATTCAGGTTTGTTTCGATTTCACAGCATACACAGACGCTGCCCTTTTCTTGGGAAAGGGCACCAAAAGAAAGAGAATTAATAATCAATTCATGAAAAGCCAAACCAATATGCAAAGCAGCATTGGGAAAAAGATAAGGATCGACACCTTCAAGTGAAAAACGGTCCGTTTCTTTCATTAAATAGCCTAAAGCCTGCGTTTGAACCAATTCACGAAATTGGGCACCACGCCAATCGGAATCGGTGATTAGATCTTGAGAATGAGAAAGAGAATGAAGACGGCCTTGAAATTTGCGTAAGAAAACCTGAAGGGATTCAGTATAGCGGGCCGTTTGGCTGGCAATACTTTGAATGATTGCGAGAAGATTTTTAGAACGGTGGCTGACTTCTCTAAGGAGAATTTTAAGCACTTGTTCACGGCGGCGTAAGCCCGAAATATTAACACCGGTGGTGATAATACCGATAATGTCTCCGTTATCGTTACGGTGGCAATCAATAGAAAATTTGTACCAAATCTCTTGTTTGCTTTTATCTTCAAAACGGGCTTCAACGGTTTGCATTTTACCACTGGCTAAAACCTGAAGTTTGATGGTTTCCATATTGTCTGCAAGATCAAGCGAGAAAAAGTCGCTGTCACGACAGCCAACCCGCCATTTATGGTGCAAATGGTGGGGCAAGTTTTCAGCCCATAAATAAACCAGATTTGTTGCCTGATAGAGAACACAAATATCAGCGCCACGAATTGCTTGCATGAGCGCGTTCATATGAGATCTGTCCATAGGAGGCTTTGAAAGAGGCGTAACGATCATGACAGAAGATATCTAAGCCGCTTTAGAAGCATTCTCTTGAAAAAATAAAGCCTGCGAAATAAGGGCTTTCACCATATCGGGGTTAAAAGGTTTGGTCACTAAAAAAGTCGGTTCGGGGCGTTCGCCGGTCAGAAGCCTTTCGGGAAAAGCCGTGATGAAAATCACTGGTATACGGTCATTTTGCAAAATTTCGTTGACCGCATCAATGCCTGAACTGTTATCGGCTAATTGAATATCCGCTAAAATCAACCGTGGCTTTTTCTTATGATACATAATAACAGCTTCATCGCGTGTGCGTGCTATGCCGACAACATGATGACCTAAGCTTTCGACCATTTGCTCAATATCAAGCGCAATAAGAGGCTCATCTTCAATAATCATCACGTCAGTGGCAATTTGTTGAGAAATATCAATCGAGGCTTGGTTGAGAAGCTTACGAAATGCCTTCGTATCCAGATTCATAATCTCACTGGCTTCTTGTTCATTAAATCCTTCAACGGCAATGAGCAAAAATGCCTGGCGAGCACGGGGGGTGAGATAGGATAATTTGGCACTGGTTTTTTGTTCAAGCCCCAATTGTGGCAAGGGTTCAGGGATATTCGGGGTGGTTTGGTCAAAAAGATGGCAAAAAAGCCAATAAGTTCCAATCCGGTCACTGGATGCTTTGGGAAAAATGGTAATGTCGGTAATGAGGGCTTCCAACATCGCTGATACATAGGCATCACCAGAGGATTGGCTTCCTGTAACTGAGCGGGCAAAACGCCGAAGATAGGGAAGATGCGGGGCAATGCGCGTTGATAATGACATAATTTATAACTCCTTTGACCTTTCAAGCATTTCGTTGGTTGAAATTCTCAACAGATAAAAAAGTTCCTTGATTTGTATGGAACTTTTTACCGATAGCTATATTTACAACCATAAGGCGAAAAAATTCTTCGCGGTGCTACTGATATTATATGGATTAGGGGGATGAAAAATGAACGACCGTGATGAAAAAAATCTCACCACACAATTTAAAGTTGGAGATGATCTTCTCGGGGTCAACAGCGAAATAGCACGGAAATTACGCCAATTTTACATGGAAATTCAAGAAGAAGCGCTGCCACGGCGTTTGCTCGATCTTTTAGAGAAGTTAGAGCGTGCAGAGCAATTTGGCTTAAACAATGTGGAAAAGGTTTGAGTCCTTTATGTCAAAGTGCGCGAAAAATTTTAAACAAGAACTTCTTTTGGTGTTGCCGGCTTTACGTGCTTTTGCTGTTTCTTTAAGCGGCAAGCATGACAAAGCCGAAGATTTGGTTCAAGATACGGTGATGAAAGCATGGGCTAAGCAAGATTCCTTTGAGATGGGAACCAATCTTAAAGCGTGGCTTTTTACGATTTTGCGCAATGAATTTTATAGTCAAATGCGCAAAAAGGGAAGGGAAGTTCAAGATACTGATGGCGCATTTACCCAAAATGTTGCGGTTCATCCTGCCCAATATGGATCGCTTGATTTGCAAGATTTTAAAAAAGCCTTAAATCTGCTTTCCGCCGATCAAAGAGAAGCCATTATTCTTATTGGAGCATCGGGGTTTTCTTATGAAGATGCGGCGGCTATTTGTGGCTGTGCTGTTGGAACCATTAAAAGCCGTGTGAGCAGGGCGCGTCATCGATTACAGGAGCTTCTTCATGTGGATGGTGAATCCGATTATGGTCCCGATTCTTATTCAGCTGGAAGTACATTGTGTTCATTTAACGGCTAAAAAAGCATAATAATTATGATGGATAGCCTTGTTTTTTTTATTCCCGTTATAGCTATTACAATAAAGTCAGTATCTGAGGAAATTCAGAAAATGTGGCGTTTGCTCCTTAGGAACACAAGAAAAGCCTTGATGAAATGCTCTTGTAGGCTTTTGGGGTTTGTTCCATAAGCTTGCCTTCCTTTGTGCTGAAAAATGACGACTTTTAAGTTCGCCAATGGAAATTCTATGACAACAAAGACAAATTTGCTGCCTCAAATGCCTTCTTCTGATGCAACGATATCACGCTGGCGGTGGGTGGCGATTGTTGTTTCTCTTGTTATGGCTCTTTTAGCATCGATTTTTATTATGTTGCTTTCCAATGCCGTTGATCGAGAAGTTGCTCAGTTAAATACAAGTTCAGAATTGCGCGAACAGGCTGATTTGGTGCTTATTAGCTTGATTGATATGGCGGTTGCTGATCGCAGCTACGCAAAAACGCACAAGGTGGAAGATAAGATCCGCTTTGAAAATGCCGAGCGGGAGTTGGGGGATATTCTCGATTATATCGCGCTGATTGTTTATGCACATCCGCAATGGGATGAATGGTTTACGGCTTTTAAAGGCGAGGTTGAAGCACGAAAAGAATTTATGAATGCCCATATGCAGGCTCTTGATAAACTGCCGGATCAATCCTTACAAACTTCTTCTGCTCCGGACGTCTCGAGAATTCCTGTGGCCCGTTTAGCGCAATTGATGACAAGTTTTATTAATGGTGATGATGTGGTGCGGCAAAAACAGCGTGAGGGTATTGCATTAATGCGGGCTGCTTTAACATTGGCAGCGATTGTTTCTGTGGTGAGTACTTTTATTTCTGCCTATTTTGTTATTAATCGTTTTCATCGTGATGTGCGCTCTTTAAAATTGTATCAATTGCTGCTTCATAGCGAAAATATCGCTCTGGAAGCTCGTGTGAAAGAACGAACACAAGAATTAGAAAGAGCACGCAATCACGCAGAGAAAGAACGTCAACGGGTTGAAATATTGTTGCAGGATGCAAGTCATCGTATTGGCAACTCTCTTGGGACGGTGTCTTCTTTACTGGGGCTGCAATTAAGCCGGAGTAAAAATGAAGAAGTCCGTTCTGTGCTTGGGGCTGCACGGGATCGTATCCAGACCATTTCTACAGCTCATCGTCGTTTGCGCTTGAGTGATGATATGGAAACGACGCTCTTGGCAGAGTTTCTCAGTTCTGTAGTGCATGATGTCGAATTGGCCGTGCCTTTTGAATTGCGTGAAAACATTACCATTCACACGAACTTTAAAGAGTGTCGGCTGTCTTCAAGAGATGCAACAACCCTTGGAATTATTCTGGGTGAATTGCTGACCAATTCTTTAAAACATGCTTTTCCTGATCAACGGCCGGGTCATATTTATATCTCTTTTGGTCCTCAGCCCAATGGACAATTGATACTCGTTGTCGAAGATGATGGCGTGGGGATGAAGAGCCAAACTTTAGAACAAAAGACAGGACTTGGTCGTGTGGTGGTGGAACAGCTTTGTATGCAATTTGGTGAAAAACCCCTTTTTGAAACGTCTTCTTTAGGAGGAACAAAAATTGTCATTCCTTTGCCAAAACTCAGTCACGAAGCGTTCAAAAAAAATCTCTGACTGATTTTTAAAAGGCATCTTTTTAAAAAGCATCAATTTTTTCTGCTTGTTTGTTTTCATAGGAAAATAAAAGATGGCTTTTCGAACACATCATTATTTATAGGAGATTTGCTTGATTATTCCTACGCAACCTGCTTGTCTTCAAGAGATGCCATAACCCTTGGAATTCCCCCATTGTTCTAAGAGCTGAACGCGATTGTATTCAGACAATTTTCACAGCATATCGTCGTTTGCGCTTGAGTGATGACAGGGAAATGACGCTCTTGGCAGAGTTTACTTAGTTTTGTGGTGCATGACGTCGAATTGGTCAATCCTTTTGAATGGCAAAAAACATGACTATTCAAATGGAATTTAAAGAGTCTCGACAATTTTTAAGAGATGTGAAAACACTTGAAATGATCAAACTGTTCTCATTCTTTAAAATAGGCTTTTCCTGATCAACGTTCGGGGCATATTTATATCTCTTTTGGTCTTTAAGCCCAATGGACAATTGATGCTTACGATAGAAGATGATGTGTTGGGATGAAGAGCCAAGCTTTAGAACAAAAGACGGCATTTAGTCCGTGTCATTTATAGAACAGTTTGGTAACTGGGGAACCGTTTGGTAACTGGGTCAAAAACCTTTATTTGAGCTCCTGCTTTGAGAGGGGATAACCATTATCATTCCTTGACCAAAACGTAAATGTAGAGGGTAAAAAGGGAGCACCTTAGATAATTTGAAGGTCCTCCCTTTTGTGTGTGAAAGTTGAAAGCGAAAAAATGTCCTTATAAATTACTACAACTCGTCCAGAGGGAGGGGTTGGTTCCATTGAGTTTTAAATTTTTGAGCAAAACTGGTTTTCCTGTTTTCCCATTATAGGCTTTAACGTAAATATTTTTTCCTTGTACATCGACAAGATAATAGTCTCCTCTAAAGAGTGCTCCAGATGTGTATATAGGGATATTGCCAAAGACTTTATCATTGTGTGCACGGCAATAGAATTGCCGATGTGTATGTCCTACAAAAATTGCTTTGACATTGTGCTTTGTAATAATTGATCTAAATTCAGCGAGCTTTTGCGCATTTCGAGGATGGAGAAAATGCGAATCGTTATCGTGCCAATAGGGGCGAGCATCGTGAAAGTTGAGAATTGTCACTTTCCTTCTTTTATCAGCTGCTTCTAAATCTTTTTTTAACCACTTAAGAGCACCCGTTATTCTTACTTTAGTCATACCATCAGATAAATATGCAGTATATGTTGGATAATTGTGCAGTTGTACGTAGTGAATATCTCCATAATCCCATGAATAGCTTAAGCTTCCCGTTATGATGTCATAGAATCTTTCAAGGCGAAAAATTTTACGAGAAATGACATGTTGATTAAACTCAGGTAAAGACTGACTATATTTTTTTAGCTCTTGCAACATTCTTTTTATAGCACTTAGCGCACATGCATCCTTTGAAAGATTTGCTATCGGTATCGTACAATCATTAATATTATTGTAATAATCATGATTTCCAAGTCCTTCATAGACAGGATAAGGCATGCTTTTATAGACATCTGCATAGTCTTGGTAGGTTTGGGGGCGGCCATATTCTGTTAAGTCGCCATTGACGATATAAAATGCAGCTGCATGAGATTCTAGTGCACGCGCGACTTTCTTATTTATTTCTAGCCATGGCTGCCTGTTGCTATTCCCATTAGGATCGCCAGTATCTAAACGCCATGGTTGCGGATCAGCTGCTATGACAATGTTATAATTTTTGATAGGGGCTTTTCTTTTTATATACCAAATTGTTCTCGCGTTATCACCAACCCCTTCCACACGTTCAAAATAATAACCTTTTCTGCTTGCGGTCGCAGAATATTGATTGGCACCGTGATAAGGGTTATACCATTGGAATGTTAAAATCGTGCCATCATCTTGTACTTTATATTTAGCCCATCCTCCAGATCCAAAAAGCCACGCATTGGAGGTTGTTGCTGCTTTTCCCACACAACCAGATGCAATTATATTTGAAGGTCCTTTATTCTTCCAATATTCATCTGTTTTCCATACTCCACGTTCTATACCTTTATCGATTAATACCATAGAAGTAGGCGGATTGGTCAGCTCATTAACGATATAGACATCTGTAGAACGATCATCAAATGCAACGCGTTGCGGTTTAGGTAATTTGTCGATAAAATCTCGCCTTGTTTCGTTTTTTATACAAACATTTTGCGCGTGAAGGCTATAAGGCTTCATACAAACAAAGGTGGTAAAAAAAATTATAGGAACTGTTATGTTGCATTTCATGAGGGTATCATCAAAAATTCCCCCCCAGAAAATACCTGATAGGTGTCATATCAATTAGAAACTTTAAATTCGATTTTTTTATGGTATTTTGGTCACTCTTTTTCAGATGATACAGATCTATCTGTCAGACGGCTCATACTGAAAACAATAAGATCAATCTACAAATTTTGCTCGATTTATGCGTTTTCTTTTTGCAATTTCTTTCTTTACTCTTCTCTATTGAATTATGCGTGAGAAATTCCAAAAACAAAGCTTTATGTTTTTTAGGGTATAAATTAAGCGATAATCAATGGTAGCGTGCATCGTTAATAATAAGGTTTGTATAAGGCTTTAAGAGAACACTATCATCTTTAATATGGAGAGTTTTTTCTGCGCTTTGATAAGCTTCTTTTGCAAAATGCTTTTGCTCTCTTTGTAAAAGTATTGTCGAAAAATTTGTCATTTGGCTCTAAGCCCAATGGACAATTGATGCTTATGATAGAAGATGAGGTGTTGGGATGAAGAGCCAAGCTTTAGAATAAAAGACGGCATTTAGTCCGTGTCGTTTATAGAACAGTTTGGCAACTGGGGATCCGTTTGGCACTTGGGGAACCGTTTGGTACCTAGGTCAAAAAAACTCTTTTTGACATTTCTGCTTTGAGAGCACGCAAAGACTCTTTCTTTTATCAAAACTCATCATCAGTCATTAAAGTAATTCACCCGCTTTTTTTAAGAAAACTTTTTTTTAAAGAAGTCTTTAAAGGTTTGCTTTTTGATGGGAAAAAAATATTTTTATAAATTACTACACCCTTTCAAGGAGTATGTTTTGTGTCTACTCTTTTCTAAAAGATCAGCGCTTGAAATTTCTTCTCCTGTTTGTTCAATATATGATTGAACACGAATATTTTGCCCTTGCACATTGATGAGATGGTAGAATCCCATAAAGAGTGCGCCAGATGTATAGACTGGGATATTGCCAAAGACTTTATCGTCCTTTGAAAGACAATAGAATGGAACATGTTCATGTCCTACAAAAATTGCTTTGACATTGTACTTTGTAATAATTGATTTAAATTCAGCGAGCTTTTGCACATTTTGGGGTTGAAGAAAATGCGAATCTCTATCTTGCAAATAGGGACGCCCATCGTGAAAGTTGAGAATTATCACTTTCCCTCTTTTCTCAGCTGCTGCTAAATCTTTTCTCAGCCAATCCAAAGAGTTCTTAATGCGTACGGATGTCGTGCGTTCTCTTAAAGTTACTTCATAGAGTGGATGATGTTGAAGTTGTACGTAGTGAATATCGCCGCGATCCCATGAATAACTCAAACTGCCTTCGAGGAGATAAAAACCATTAAAAAGCCATTTTTCAGAGAGGTGCTTATTGAAATTAGAGAGAGTTTTTTCATATTTCTTTATTTCTACGACCATTCTTTCCACAGCACTTATCGCACAAGAATCTCTAAAAAAATTCAATGCCTTAGGCGTTATGCAATCGTCAACATTATTCGCGTAATCATGATTACCGAGCCCCTCATAAACAGGAATACCAAGTGTTTTATAAATATTAGCATAGTCGTCGTATGTTTCTTTTCGGCCATATTCTGTTAAATCACCATTCACGATGATAAAAGCGGCGTTATGTGATTTTATGGTCTCTGCAACTTGTTTATTTTTTTTGATCCATGGATCTCTATTTGTTCTTGAATTCGGATCACCGGTTGGCAATTTCCATGGTTGGGGGTCGGCTGCGATAATAATGGTGTAATTGTTGGGAGATTGAGACTGTCTTTGAGCTTGCTGTATTGCTGTTGAATGCTTATTTTTTTGAGATTGCTGCTTTTGCAAAATGTCACTGCTGTTGATGGGAAGAAATTTTAATGGATGGGTGGGGGGAGCATTAGAAAATGGACCATACAGAAGTTTGCTTTTCTCAATTTTTCCCCCTTCTTTCAGCCACTTTTGCCAGTTTATATGAAGAATTCTTGATGCGCGTTTTTCATTTTTTAGCTTAGCCAATCTCTTGATGGGGAAAGCTCTCTTTTTTTGTTGTGCATTTTCATGTCCCTCAATTTTAACTGAAATACCGGAGTTTCTTAGATTTTTAATGCCATTGATGTTTTTTTTATTTGGGATGTTTTTCTTCGTTGGTGCGTGATTTTGTCGTTTTTCTGATTGCGTTTTTGATTCTGTTATACCGTTTTGCACATGATAAGGCATCGCCACCACTTTTTCAGAGATAAGGAAAAAGGGATTCATCAGTGTAACAATAATCATGCTTATTGTTGGAGATTTCATAAACTCAATCTCTTTTAAATATTTT
Organism: Bartonella sp. SL320; assembly: GCF_059687635.1. Taxonomy (NCBI): domain Bacteria; kingdom Pseudomonadati; phylum Pseudomonadota; class Alphaproteobacteria; order Hyphomicrobiales; family Bartonellaceae; genus Bartonella; species Bartonella sp. SL320. The sequence goes on from NZ_CM185143.1 coordinate 508,353, forward strand.
ATTATCTTTATGATATAAAGCTCAAAATGATTTTATCAATTTGTATAAAATAACTTTTTAAAAATTGATTATTGATTCATGCGTTTTGAGATCGCATCAATGATGCATTTTTCAGATTCTGGATCAACGTACAAGGAAGAAAAGTCAAAATTTTACGGACTTCTTTTATGCTTTAGATCATATTTTGCACTTTATGTATGATGTATGCGTAAAATCTGAAAGAGGCCAAAATTTGAAAGGGGAGGGCGTTTAATTTTTGATTGTTGCTTTGCTGCTTTGCATGGGATGTCTCTTTCTTAGCCTATTCTTTTGCGGATATTTTAAAGTGCAGAATTTTTTGAGAAAGGTCAGTGGACAGCCTGTTTTTTAGATATTTTAAGTCATAAAAAAGCGGTTTAGATCTTTCCATACTTTACGTTTCTTCAGATGGTGTTATTGGGCTGTTGATTAAGGAATCAATATTATTTTTTTCTTGCAAGAATACTTGCAGGTCTTGATTGGTTAAGGCTTTGCTATCGGGTATACGAATGCGCATGGGATCAACTTTGACGCCATTGACAATGATTTCAAAGTGACAATGGGGGCCGGTTGCCATCCCTGTTGTTCCAACATAGCCAATGATTTGTCCTTGTCGTACTTTCACGCCTGGTTTGATATCTGGTGCATAACGACTTTGGTGGGAATAACTGCTCACATATCCATTGGCATGTTGAATTTCTGTATGATTTCCATAACCACCTGTTATACCGACTCTTGTGACAATACCATCTCCCACAGCAATAATAGGAGATCCTTTTGGTGCAACCCAATCAACACCTGTGTGCATGCGGACATAGCCTAAAATAGGATGTTTGCGTGGTCCAAATGGGGAACCAAAAATGCCGTTTGGTGTGGGTTTGCGCAGCAAGAAAGGCTTTGAACTTTTTCCTTCAGAATCATAATAATCGACGCTGCCGTCTTTTGATTGATAACGGTAATATTTATAGGTTGTATTGCCAAAAGTTGCACTGATATAACGAATTTCTGGATCAACATTTTTGGATGGTTCTTTTGTTTTTAAATTCTTTTTGCCATTTGAGGTCTCTTTATCGCTTTGTGGTATGGCATAAAATATTTCAATCTGATCATTGGGGGTTATTCGGCTTTTCATATCAATATTGGTGGCCAGCAGACGAATAAGACGATGAGAGAGAGATTGTGATATATTATGGCTTAGCAAAGCACTATAGAGGGCATCATAGGCTGTTGGTAATTGCGCGCTATTGATATAAGAATGCGGAATACCATTTTGAAAAGCCGTTTTAAGGGCTTTAGACATTTTAGGCTCTGTGCTTTCAATGAATTGACCTTTATCATTGAGGGCAATGGTGAGCACATGATACATCCCTTGATAAATACTTGCACGTACGAGATGATCTTCTTCTCCAGCTTGTGTGACGATACCAATGCGTAAAAGACTTCCCTCTTTCAAGGTATCGGAAAGGTTAAATTTTTCTAGCGTACTGACAACTTGTTCAACTTGATTCTTTGTGTAACTGGTTTTTTTAAAAGCATCGGCTATTGTTTGTTTTTTACGAATAGGAATAATATCTTCAACATAGTTTTTTGCCAGATCGATACGGTGACTTTGCGGAGAAACGGTTACATT
>NZ_CM185143.1:517500-667500 GCF_059687635.1 Bartonella sp. SL320
CCCGAACTCGGCCGTGAAACGCTCCAGCGCTGATGGTACTTTGCCTTAAGGCACGGGAGAGTAAGTCGCTGCCAGGTCTGCTAAATGCATAAAATATTCTCAAAACTTTTTAATAAAAATATAATATAATAAAACATTATAAATACACTCTGTAGACAACAAAAAACTCTTGTTTTAATATAATAACGCGGGGTGGAGCAGCCCGGTAGCTCGTCAGGCTCATAACCTGAAGGCCGCAGGTTCAAATCCTGCCCCCGCAACCAAGAAAACAAATCTCAGGCATAAAATTTGCACAACCCATCTATAATACGCATACAAAATATAGCTATGTAAAAATCATAACAAATAAACCACGCAAAATAAAAAAACAAAAGCCAAATAAAGATAATGCTTAAACCAGAAAAACAAAGCCGTATGTAAACACATCTAGCCCTGAAAATTTACTGTGTTCAAAGCTAAATTAACCCAACATCAAAAATACCCAATATATTCTGCCTTTACTCTAAAAAACTTTATGCACAACATCTGAACCCCAAAAAAACATACCAATCAAAGCCTCCCTCCAATAAACTCAAACAGAAAAAATCAATATGGGTGAATATAGGTGCCATGGGACAAGTACAAGCTTATTACAAGAAAAAACAATCAGATGTTACCTCATCCAATCGTATTCCCTTTAAGGCAAGATGCCTCTCTAAAATAAGTCATCGAGGACGAGCAGAATAAACCTCGTAAAATCTAAGCCTGCGTAAAAATAACACTGACAAATAGAAAATTAGCCAAAAAGGCTTCTTACGTAGAAATACAATAAAAAATACAAGAGACCATTCTCAAAACACCAACAGTAAAAACGCTTACACATATCTCTGCAAAATAAAAATTTGCCAAAAATCAATAATTTTTACTGATTTAGAAAGAGAAAAGGAAAATGTAAAATAATGGCACTACATGCATCATAACGCAGGATTCGTAAATAATATGGCGAACATCATACTCTTCTAAACGTTCATTTGTAGAGCTGCTTTCTCTCACCACAACAAAAAAATCTCCCTTTAATCTCCAAAAGCTAAAATATACAATATGCCGAAAAACAATAATTCAAAGTTCTAGAGCCTAAGCGCGCGTAAAAATAACATTGACAAATAGAAAATTAGCCAAAAAGGCTTCTTACGCAAAAATACAGTAAAAAAACACGAGGAACCATTCTCAAAACATCAGCAGCAAAAATGCTTACACATATCTCTGCAAAATAAAAATTTGCCAAAAATCAATAATTTTTACTGATTTAGAAAGAGAAAAGGAAAATGTAAAATAATGGCACTACATGCATCATAACGCAGGATTCGTAAATAATATGGCGAACATCATACTCTTCTAAACGTTCATTTGTAGAGCTGCTTTCTCTCACCACAACAAAAAAATCTCCCTTTAATCTCCAAAAGCTAAAATATACAATATGCCGAAAAACAATAATTCAAAGTTCTAGAGCCTAAGCGCGCGTAAAAATAACATTGACAAATAGAAAATTAGCCAAAAAGGCTTCTTACGCAAAAATACAGTAAAAAAACACGAGGAACCATTCTCAAAACATCAGCAGCAAAAATGCTTACACATATCTCTGCAAAATAAAAATTTGCCAAAAATCAATAAATTTTACTGATTTGGAAAGAGAAAAGGAAAATGTAAAATAATGGCACTACATGCATCATAACGCAGGTTTCGTAAATCATATGGGGGGCATCATAACCTTCTAAACCATCATTTGTAGAGCTGCTTTCTCTCACCACAAAAAATGCTCACTTCAATGACAAATAAGTCTACCTAAAAGCTATGGACTGGAGAAGGGTATGGTTGAAACCTTTCCGGATCAAAACATGGCAAAAATAAACCCTGAAATCAAAATAATAAAAGATGCCCATCCTATTTTATATCCCCTATCATATTGCTTAAGTCAGTCAGGGCCAGTCCAAAATAAAACTTTTATGTGTGTCGTAAAAATACGAGTATTCCCCGAAAAATCATCAGTGTTTAAAAATCCTCGCGACAATGAAGAAAATAAAAAATTAGTACCTTCTCTCTCTTCATTGTATTCTCTATAATTCCCACTCAGAAAACGTAAATAACGGGGGAGGGGCGGGGGAGACATGCAAAATAATTTGCGTAAGAAGATTTGCAGTTTGAAGCTCATAATGCTCCTTTAAGTTCATGCTCTTGTTGCTTCTTTATCGTTTGAAATGCCTTCCTATCTTTTGCTAAAGCAGAAAATAGCAACAGTGGACTTTATAGCCTATGGGTGCTGAAACCTGTCTTAACTATGAGAGAGAATGGATCAACTGTAAAGCTGGCTAAATTTGTTGCAAATAGGATATCTTACAAACGTTTCCATGTTCACATCATTGTGCTTAAGGAAAAGCCGAGAGGGCAAAAAAAATGATTGATCCGTTAAAAATGCTTAAGTACATGAAGCATAGGTGTTATGAGAATTATCTTTTGAGGGGATACGCCTCGTAAGACGTAAATAAGGGGAGGGATCGATGAAAAATAAGTTGCAAATTAGACTATAAAAAAACAGCCTCTAAATACTTCTAAAGATAATTCTTAAATCAGAACAACAGAGCCGCATATAAACACATACAGTGCGGATAATTAACCAGTGTATTCAAAGATAAAAATGCCCAATATATTCTGCCTTTACTCTAAAAAATCTATACACAACATATAAATCCCAAAAAAAGCCCATACAAATCAAAGCTCTAATACCTTTCCAATAAACTCAAACAGAAAAAATCAATATGGATCATATGCCACTTTAAGAAAATAATAAACTTTATGGACAAATAGAAATCTGCCCCATAATTTCCTCCAGTTGTGAGGCAATTGGCTTTAGAGCTTACAGAGAAATCCTTAAAAACAGTTTTGCGTTTTTTTTACAGCAGCGTTATGTTACAAACTCATAATGAGGCCACTTATGCCGAAGTGTTATGGGTATTCTTGTTGTATCATCGATTGCAAAAAGGGTAGGCACCATTGAAATTCCTTATTTTTTCGTTTGCATGAGGCAAAGGCAAGAAGCAAAGGAGGAGACGATAATGATCATACAAAAAATGAAAGCGATATGATTGTTGAAATGACTAATGATCCCTCCACTTGTCCATGAGCCTATCGCTTGACCAATATTTGAAACAACAAGGATATAACTAAAAAGAACACTAGCAGAGAGGGATGCGGTTGTTTTGTTGGCTTGATAGTATATCTCTGGGATCATGACAGATTCATAGATACTGTAGAAAATTAATGCAGCCACAGCGGTAAAGACTCCACCCATGAGGAAAAATGAAGCAAAACTTCCCATAAGCCATAACAGGTAAAAAGTTGTTTTATCGGAAAGGGTGAGATGTTTATTGATTATTCCTTGCCAGATACAAATACTGATCCCAACAATTGAAAAGAAAATTCCGCTATAAGGAGCCAGATTGCTGTCAAATTTACTGAGAAGTGTTGTGGTAGTGATAAAAATTCCCATGATAAACGTGCAAAGAAAAGCTGTGACCAGTAAATAAACAATAGCATGATGACGCATGATTTCTTTTAAAGAAGACAGAAGAGAAGCATTTGTTTTTTTATTCTTTTCAACGGATGATTTTTTATGAGGGTAATTGTAAACAATTTGAATGGATAGAACACAAAGATACAAACTAATAATTGCAAAAAAAGCCATTAAAAAAGCGGATGCATTATATTTTATGGCGATCGTTGCAACGAGAGGGGCTATAACGACAGCAGCGTTTTGAAAAAAAGAATAAAGGGTTAATGCGCGTTTAAGAGCACTGCCATCGAGATGTTCTGATAAAATTTCTCTTAAAAACGGCTTTGAAATTGCTTTTGAAAAAGCCATTAAAGTGAAAAAGGCCAGCCATGCAGAAGCTGTGGTTGACAAGATAACGCATAGGAAAGCGCTACTCCTTAAAATAAAAGTGATAGCTATTAAAAGTTTACGCGAAAATCTCTCTAAGAAACCTGTTGTGGTTACCATGAGAATGCTTTCAAGGATTACCGATCCAGCGAGATAAAACGCAACATTTGCAGCCGTTATAAGAGCAGAGTTTCCAAGGAGAGGGAGTACAAAGAAAAAGGAAAATTCAGAAAGAAAAACTGAACTATAGATAAAAAAAGGAATTTTATTTTTGCTCATGGAATTTCCATAGAAGTGTTGTTAAATGATCAAAAGCAATCTGTTTTATCTCTTGGGGAAGTTTTATCAGCCCTGTTTTGCTGTACAGATTTCGTTGTAATAGTATCCTTTCGGATTTATCAGCCAGTTCACTGCAAGGATATTATTTTTTTCTACGCTGTTTTTAGAAATATTGAGCATTTCAGAATAGAAGTTTTCCTTACCATAGGCGCTTATAAAAATTTTTTCAGCCAATATTGTTTTTGTGTGCACCATTTTGCCAATAGTGCTGTCTCCTTGAGCTGTATGGAATTTCATAAAACAGAGTTTTCCTAATATGAATGAAATGTAACGGAAGAGAGATCGAGAAAAATAGTGTTTAATTTGTAACGCAAGCTTATCGAATAATATGCATTTTGCACGGGTTCATGCCGCTGCGTATCGCACAGCAAATCTCTCTACGGAAGATTTCACGGCATTCCTTAATGCTGGATGACGTTCTAATTTTAGATAGGAACATGACATACTATCAATATAAGTTTCCTCTGATTGAGCAATAATACTGTGTCCTGATGTTTTCGCAACAATTGTGAGGTCATTGAGATTTTGAACCCCCATCTCCCCGTGATGATTTTGATTGTTCCTTATTCTTTTTGATAACCAATTGATATCCCGCATTTTTGCTTCTCCCATGAAACGCTTATAAAGAGGGTGGATGTATTTCTATAGATTGTCAACTTATGAATTGGATGAATGATGTATTTTATATTTTTTGAGTTGAAGGTTATTCATTATTTTAAAGTGTTGGAGAAAAACGATTGCGTTCACGACTATTTTTAGATTTCCTTTTAGCGTATACGCTGATATTTTCCTCCATGGCGTTGTAAAAATCCTCTCTCAACGAGGGTGCGTCGTAATCGGGCAAAATCTATCGTGAAGAGGTTGCATATCTTAGAGACTTCCGTTTCGCTATAGATTTTTTCTCTTTGGAAGGCTTGGGCAATTTTGGGTAGCATCTCTTCTGTTTCTAAATGGCGGTCGCTTAAATTTTCCCTCTCTCGCTCACGTTTATCCTCTAGCATTTTCCAGAGTGTCTCTTCTACTTGAAATCCTGCTGTTGTGTTTTGAATAAGACCAAGATTCAAAAGACGATTGATCGATTTGTGAATGGTTTTTGCATCATAATCGACATGTTTTAGGATATCAGAAAGATTTTTCGCACCAAGGATAATGGCGGCGTAAACGGCGCGCAGTGTTGGTGAGGTCATGGCAGAAATCACTGAATTACAAGTATATCGTTTTTGAAGGCTTTCTTTTCCCATGGGTAAAAGATCATTGCGAAGAGGGTGCTCGTTGATTTCGATGAGTTCTGCTTGGAGCGATTGTGTGCGGAAAATTTGCTCAGCAGGGGTGCGTTTGCGAATAATCCCCAGACCACTTTGACGATATTTGTGGTTTTCGGGCAGTGTTAAAGCCTCATAGGTTCCATCAAGCCGGTAGAGAATTTCTTCCCACAAAGGAGTTCTCACACGGCACCCCCGTTGTTCTCCATCGAGAGCAATGGTCATGGTTGGTTCATGCAGACAAAGATAACCACCAGGTGTAATATGTTCCCACAGTGTGGTAATAAGTCGCACATCATCTGCGGGTGTTCCAGCATCAAGCCAAGCAAAATCTATGGGACCCCAAGATTTAAGCGTTTCATCATCAAGAGAGAAGAAATTCTCATGGATAAATATTACAGTATTTTTTTCAATGTTGTCGTCTTGGAGCAATTTTTGCCATGCTTCTTCAGCTGATTGACCTTCTGCTGAAAAATCATCAATGGTGATCAATCGTGGTTGATAATTTTCAAGGACGCTTGAAGGATCAAGCAAAGCTGTACGTTCTTCCCAAGTGGAGGATTCTAAAAGTTTTTTATCTTGTTGCCATGCTTGTTTTGCTTTTTGCAGTGCTTTAGCAATAAAGCGTGTGCTATCCCCCGCACCGATTTCAAGAACGGTGCGCGGTCTTGCCATTTGAATGAGCGTACAAGTGAGTTCAATACTGTTTTCTGTTCCCATACCAGGTCTTATCAGAGACATTTCCTTATCCTTTTACTAGTCGCAGCATTTCTGCTTTGATAAAAAATGTTGTTGTTGGTTCTATGGGGTGTTGGAGATCTATTGCTGTTGTGGTTTTTTGCAAGAGAGGTTTGGTTGTTTCATTGAGCCGGATTGTGCCTCCGTTGAGTTGATAAATGGCAAGAGTACCAAGAGGAAAATTAATACGACATGTTGGTTCTTGTACGAGAGCCGTTGCATGATCTGATGAAAAGGCTTGTTGGTTTGTTTGAATGAGACCGTATTGCAACAAGGATATCAAAAGATTGTCCCCGTCAAAAAGGCAACCATTGAATTTGATTTTTTTCAAGGTTTGAACGGAACAGCCATTATGAAGCGCTGTAAAGGTTAGCAAATCAAATCCACCAAAAGCTTTGTTTTTGGTAGAAACAAAGGTGATAGGCTGTATTTGACGTTTGCCAATGAGTGCTGGTTTGTTTTTTATGCTCTGTATATCCTTTGTCCATTGAACGTGTGCGAGGGGGGCTAATTTGCGTGGGTAGACGGCAAAAGAATGAATGGTTATGGGCGGTGTGGTTTTTTGTAAGGCAAGAGTGTGGATGTTTTCATGCAAGTCATGTTGCATGGTGTTGGCTTGTTGCCATACATAACCACCTGTTCCGTGGTAAAAATTTAAGCCTATAGGATCTTGTTGCATGATGTTATTGGTTTTTGTTTTAAAGTCCCCATATTGCTGCGGGAATGGTTGTTTTCTGCTTCTCACGGAGTAGTTTATCAAAGTCTTACATTCGTTGTTCTGGGGTTGCTGGCTGTTCTGGGTTTGCATGGGAGAAGACAATGATGTGATTGGGATTTTATTAGGATCTGATCGGGTGGTGATTGTCATGTCCTTGTTTAGCATGGTTTACTTTATGGAAAAGATGGCAAGGTTTGTTAGGCATTATCCCATTCCTTTTTTTGCAGAGTGCTGTTTATGATACAGCCTAATATGCCGGTGACCATGGTGGCGATACTGATGATAAGGAGTGTGGGTTGGGTGTTATGGTGCACATGAACAAAACCTGCACTGATAAAACCAATGCATACGGCTGTTTGTATGATGAAGATATAGGCGGGCATTTGGCTGTTTCGTTGTTCTTTTGGAATAGCTTTCATCATAAAATTTGCCATAAGGGTATTTTGCACGCCGTTGGCTGATCCACGGATGAAAGAGGATAACAGCATTAGCCATATAAGCGGTGTTAAGGATAAACAGAAAATACCAAAGCCAATGGTTGCGGCAGCTAGGGATGCACCAGCAGCATTGCCAAGGCGGTGAAAAAGGCTGGAAAAGCAGAGAGGCCCCACTACGAGGCCGAGGCTGGCCATGCTGCTGATCATTCCATAGGTTTGTGCGCTAAAGGATAGCTCGGTGCGGATGCGGACAATGAGCACTACGCTTAGAATAGAAGTGAGGATGATGGTGATGATGAGGGGGGAAAGAGCATAGACAACATTTTTTTTATGCAAGAGTCCTGTTAAATCGAGTCTTTTTTTTGTCTGTTGTTTTGGGGGTGTTGTTGGCACAGGTGTTTTAAAATTTTTAAAACAGTATGTGGTGATCAAGGCGGCACAGAAAACCATGAGGGACAGTGCAAAGAGCCCTTTTCGTCCGTTTGATAGACCATACAATGCACCCCCCAACAGTGGTCCGGCAACATAGCCAAGATTACGAACTGTTTGGATAATACGATTGATACGGTCTAATTGCTGATCATTGTTTGCGAAGTCAGGTACTGCAACAAGGATAGAAGACCAAAAGAGTGAACCAGCACAGCCCAGTGCAAAAGAAAGGGCAATATAAGACCAAAACTGGCTCGTCATTGCAGCTATAGCTACGAATATTGCTTGAAAAAATAAAATAAGGGGAACTGTTCGTGCAGGTTTGAAGAGATGCAAAAGGTATGGGGCAATGGGGCCTGCACAAATTCCCCCGATAAATCCTGCTAAAAGAAGAATTGAAATGGAGGAGGTATTTTTTGCTAAATGCAGGATAAGAGTGATTTGAACCGTTTCATCAGCAAAGCTGCTAAGTCCTAAAATGAGGAAAAGTCCTATTTGGGAAAAAATCATGGATTTTTTCTTTGTCACAATGCTCCTCCCCAAGACGATAAAGTTACGTTTTTTTCCTATATGTTCATGATATATCACAGGTTTTCGCTTTGTTCTTATTTTTTCCGATACGTTGGCAAAGGAAGTTGAACATTATCCTATTGTTTTTTTTGTAGAGCGCTGTTTACAATAAAGCCTAATATGCCGGTGATCATGGTGGCAATGCCGATGATAAGGAGTATGGATTGGGTATGGTGCACTTTTACAAAACCTGCACTGATAAAACCAATGCATACGGCTGTTTGTATAATGAAGATATAGGCGGGCATTTGATTGTTTCGTTGTTCTTTTGGAATAGCTTTCATCATAAAACTTGCCATGAGGGCATTTTGCACACCGTTGGCACTCCCAAGGATAAAAAAGGACAGCATCATCAGCCATATAAGCGGTGTTAAGGAAAAACAGAAAATCGACAAGCCAATGGTTGCAGCAGCCAGTGAGGCACCGGCAGCATTGCCAAGGCGGTGAAAAAGGCTGGAAAAACACAGTGGACCGACCACAAGGCCAAGACTTAACATGCTTGTGATTATTCCATAGGTTTGTGCACTAAACTGTAGCTCGGTGCGGATGCGGACAATCGACAACACATTGAGAGCGGAGGTGAGAATGATGGTGATAATGAGGGGGCAAAGAGCATAGACAACATTTTTCTTACGCAAGAGCCCTGTTAAATCTAGTCCCTTTTTGCTTTGCTGTTTTGGAGGCGTTGTTGTTGGCACAGGTGTTTTTAAACTTTTAAAACAGTATGTAGTGATCAAGGCGGCACAGAAAACCATGAGGGATAGTGCAAAGAGCCCTTTTTGTCCGTTTGATAGACCATATAAGACACCCCCAAGCAGTGGTCCGGCAATATAGCCAAGATTACGAACTGTTTGGATAATGCGATTGATGCGGTCTAATTGCTGATCATTTTTTGCCAATTCAGGTACCGCAACAAGGATAGCAGACCAAAAGAGTGAACCCGCACAGCCTAATGCAAAAGAAAGGGCAATATAAGCCCAAAACTGGTTAGCGATTGCGGCTGTGGCTATGAAAAGTGCTTCAAACAATAAAACAACCGTGATCGTGTGCGCTGACTGAAAGCGATGCAAAAGACGCGGGGCAATGGGGCCTGCACAAATGGCTCCGATAAGCCCTGCAAAAAGCAGCATGGAAATGGAGGCTGTACTTTCTGCCAAGTTTAAAGCAAATGTGACTTGAGCCGTTTCATCGGCAAAGCTGCTAAATCCCAAAATGAGGAAAAGTCCTATTTGGGCAAAAATTATAGATTTTTTCTTTGTCACAACGCTCCCCAAAACGATAAAGCTTTTATGGCTTTTAAAACTTCTCCCTGCCTGTGGTGGTATGGTATATCAGGTAGGTTTGCGCTGTCTAGTTTTTTCCTCGTGATTAGGTTGAGATAAGAAATTTTTCTTATTGTCTTATTATAGAAAAAGCTTCTCAAATCGGTGTAAAAAAAGCTGCACAGATTTGTACAGCTTTTTAAGTGTTTATTTTTTTAAGCGAGAAATTTTAAAGCTTAAAACTATCCTTACGGCTTCTGTAACCATAATAACCACAAATGCTTGAAATAAAAGCACCTATCAGACTGCCTAAAAAACCCCACCAGCCCATTTTGGAGGCTGTGTTTGTGACTTTTGTGGCGGTATTTTTAGCGCCCTTGATAGTATCTTCAAGATTGTCAGAAAGGTTTTCAGCCCGTTCTTCAAGCACTTTTATTGCTTTTGTCGTTTTTGCCTCTGCACTTTGATAAAGTTGAACGGCACGGTTGGCTGCGGTTTGGGCATCTGAACGGCTCATACCATCTTTTATGAGGGCATTGATGATATCGTTTTTATCAAACTTTGCTGTCAAATCTTCTACACGATCAGAAAGGCGTTCTTCTAGATTTTTAAAGGTCGTGCGATAATGCGAAGGATCATTTTTGAAAGCGGTTATTGCAGAACCAATATCGTTGAGTGCTGCCTGATAGGAGGTTTTTAAGCGCTCTGGGTTTAGGGCAGGAATGTCACTTTTTTTGAGAAGGGTGCGCAATTCATTGCCAAGTTGGTCAAAATTAATCCCATTGTCATTTTTTGTTGTAAAAAACTTTGTAAAATCCTCACTGTTTAATTTTGTAAGCAAGGGAGAAATATTGGTTTTAAAACCGTCTATAGTCTTTTCGATCATAGAACTGCTTTCTAGGGTAGCTTTTGCTCCTATTTTTGCTGTACTTGAAACCACGTGAATAGCTTGGAGGGTCATCAGCAGTGTTATGAGAGCCCAGGTTAAGAAACCATGAAGAGCCCCAGCGGTTTCAGCAAAACGCCCCGCCACAAAGCCTCCTAAAGCAAGGCTTATCAGCATAACGATAAGGGAGCCTATGCCCATTGAGAGGAAAGAGCCTTCAAAAGGGGAGGACGAGGTAAAGTCCATTTGGCTTAATCCTAGGGCTCCTACCAGAAAAGAGAGGCAGATTGAGACAGCAAGCGCTGTAACCAGTCCAGCAAAAATGGCGGACCATGAAATGGGTGTTTGAAAAAAAGGATACTCTGTCTCTAGGGATGTTTTGCCTAGAAAATTCGTATCAAAAGGTGTGTTTTCAGGAATACGGGTTTCCATGTTTTATCTCCTTGAATATGCTGGAGATACAATGCCTTATTGTCCATTATGTTCCAAAGTGGAGGGAGAGGTGCGAAAAATGCATAAGAAAAACGCTTCAATATTTTATGAGAGAAAAAATATTAAACTAAACAACTCTAAAGAGTTTAATCTATGCTTGAGAAAAGATATATTCGTGTGATCATTGTATCTCTTACTAAGACAAAATAGTTTTTAATGATACCTTGTGTCATGGGGGGTAAGAGAAGCTGTTCCAAGCTATTACTGTAGGCTGTGGGGCTTTGTGTAAGGCTGCAAGATCTCAATTATCTGCTCAGGCTTTTTTATATTTTTTGGGCCTCTTAGGGGGGAAATCAAAGCAATATATATCATAAAAAGATTTATTGGCTTTTGAAGTTTTTGTTTAGAGCTCTTTATGAAGAATTTTGTTGAGCGCACCAAGGTGCAAAGAGATGAAACGTCTTTTATATCATGAGCTGGTTGCGCAAAATGATGTCATAGGCATCAGCTCCTGAGGGATTATTTTGTGTGAAGGTACCATATTTATAATGTTTATTTGAATTGATGCATTAGAAGGGTTAGGCACTGTTCTTTGTGTATAGTTGCTACAGATTTCTTCTTTTGTGTCTTTTATATCCTGTGTTTCAAATTTATCTTTATAAAAACTGTTTTTGAATTTTTCTGATATGGTATTGCTGAAAAGACAGATATGCGTCACTTTTTCTATGTGTATTTTTAGGTTCTTTAGTTCGTGGGGAAAACTTTTGAGACAGTTTGTGAATGGATTTTTCAAAGCTGTTTTCAGATTGTTACGGATGCTGATTATTTTGTCGAGCACTGATTTTATTGAGGCGTTTCAAAATATATTGGGTTGTGAGGGGGAGGGGAGAAATGCTCTTATATTTTATAAGTATTCTGTAAGCTGCCAGACTTAAATTCTTTACAATAACGATTTTGGTTGGTAGGGTCTTTTTTAGCGGTTGTTGTGTTATATGCTGTGTTTATACCATAGTGATTTTGGGGGTAGAGACGTGAAGGATTGTTTTCCTGCTTTGCGTTTTATCGATCAACTTATAAATATTGTATGGCAACTTTTATGGATAGTGTATAGAAAGTGGGATTGTTGCCGTAGAGAGAGTTTGCTTTTGCTTATGATCGCAATGAAAAAAACAGCAGAAGATTACGGCAAAGTGTGTGTAAAGAAAAGCTTATTCATAGATTGATTTTTCTATATGTAAAACATGTAGAATAGAGTTTTATTTATTAAAAGAATAATAGAAATTTTATTTTATAAAGTAAAATAATAACACTTTTAATTATAATTATTTATCTATATAAGAAAAATACAATTATATTTGTTATTTTTAACTCAATAATATTTAATCTCTAAATTTAAAAGTGTGGTTTTATTTATGGATCGTAAATATACTTTGCCATTTATTATACTTATTGTATGTTTATCGACTGGGGGATTGATCTCTACAGATATTTTTTTACCAGCTCTGGGAGATATGCGTCAATATTATCACGTGACACAATCTCAAATTCAAAGTGCGGTGGCTGTTTTTTTGTTTGCATTGGCACTTGGTCAGCTCATTTATGGACCGCTGAGTGATAGTTTTGGGCGTAAAAAAACACTTCTATTGGGTTTATTCTTATGGTTATTCACAACACTGGGGGTGATTTATACGGTTCATATTCACGCTTTTCTTGTCTTACGTTTTTTGCAAGGTCTTGGTGCTTGTGCAGGCCTTGTCTTAAGTCGTGCGATTGTCAATGATTTGTTGGATAAAAAAGCATCAGGAAAACTTTATTTGATTGTTTTTCCTTTTATTGGCATGTCGCCAGCACTTGCTCCTTTTATTGGTGGACTTTTAATACAAGTTTTTCATTGGCAGGCAACTTTTATCTTTTTAAGCTTTTTTATATTTTTAACCATTTTGCTGTGTTGTTTTGTGCTCACCGAAACGCTACCACCCCAAAAGCGACAGAATTTTTCTCCCCTAGGTTTTATGAAGGGATATATGGGGGTTCTCAGAAATAAACAATTTATTTTTTATGCACTTATTCCCAGTTTTTCTTACGCGGTTTATTTTGCTTATATTGTGGAATCGCCTTTTTTACTGACGACTTTAGGGTTATCACCGATACACATTAGTTATAGCTATGTTGGTGTCTCCGTGCCTTATATTTTAGGAAATTTTTTAGCACGCTGGTTTTTCGAACGCGAGGCGATGGAAAAAACGGTGTGTCGAGGATACATTATTTTTGTTATAGGCGGTGTGCTCTTTGCTTTGCAAATGTATTTAAGTCCATGGCCGCTTGTGACAAGTTTTATGGCCATTGCTGTTCTTACTTTTGGCAATGGTTTTTTATTGCCTTTAGGGACAGCGTTGGCTATTTCATCGCACCCACAAGCTGCCGGCGCTGCCTCTGGTGTTATGGGCTCTTTGCAATTAGGAAGTGCAGCGCTTAGTGCGGCGGTTATTGGAAAAATCTCTGGTCATAGTCCACGGGTTATGGCAACATTGTTGGCAGTATGCTGCGTTATTGGTTTTATCATTTATATTCAAAAAGCGCGTGATTTTATGACTTTAGAAACAAGCTGAGTTAAGGCATAAAAAGAGCCTATTATGCGGAAATGTTTTTAATATTTTCATAAATGGGCTGTTTGTTATTGAATAAGTTTTTGCTATGAAGTTAGTTGATTGCGTGAATTTAAAATTTGTCATAAGCTTCGTATGAATGAGACAAATTGATTGCTATGGGGGATTTTATGGGGAAAAAGTTTCAGCATCTTGGTATTTTCATTATATTGATATTGCAGGGGAAGAGCTTTGACTCTCATGTGTGCTTTGAAACAAGGGGAGACATTGATCAATGAGCCTTTCTGTTGTTATTCTTTCTCCTGTCATGCCTGTTTGGGATCGGGGTGTTTTTTGTTCTCCATTGACAAAGCTATGCTTGAGAAAAGGATTTCAAGTGACGCTGTTGGATACACTTGCTCTTTTTCCTAAGAGGGACCATTCTTCCAATCATTCGACTGTTGAAACTTTATCTTTTATGACAGCAAAACTGGAAAACTATTTGCAAAAGCCCACGGTGCTTGTGGGATTTTCTATGGCAGGCATGTTGGTGCAAATATTAGCCGCAAGGCTTCCCAATGTTCAAGCGGTGCTTGCTCTTAATGCACCAGGCTATCCAGATAAGCTTTTACAACAGCGCTTTGGAGGTATTCTGACTTGCTTAGAAAATAATGATTTGTCGGGGGCTTTAGAGATACTGAGTGGTTTTATGCACCCTCGTGGCGTTATAAAAAAACGCGTTGCCTTGAAAATTCCAGAAGATCAAAAAAGCATGGCCATTGAACGGATGACAAGAGGATTTAAACTGTTATTGGCCATGGATGCTCGAGATGAGATTGTTCAATATAAGGGTAAGTTTTTAGCGTTGGTGGGGGAAAAATCGCAACTTGCAACGGTTGATAATCAAACAAAAAGCCCCTGTGTTAATCATGAATATCAGATCATTTCTGGTGCTGCTACGCGTTTGTGGGAGGATAATCCTCTCATGACGAATGCTGTTATTAGCGACTGGATGGAGGGATTATGAAAAAGAAAGTTCTTGTACTTCCTGGTGATGGTGTGGGACCAGAGATCTGTGATGCCGCATTGATGGTTTTAGAGCCATTTCACTTACCCATTGAATTTATTTATGGTGAAATTGGTTGGAAATGTTGGAAACAAGAGGGGGATTCTATTCCACAAGCGACTTGGCAAAAAATAGCAGAAAGTGATGCACTTTTACTTGGTGCTGTGACAGACAAAGGAAAAGAAGCGGCTTTAAAAGAACAGGCACCGCATTTAAAAGAGAAAAACCTTAGCTATATTTCTCCTATAGTTCAGCTTCAACAAAAGTTAGGGTTATTTGCCAATATACGCCCTATAAGATACATCTTTGGCCCCAAAAAACCTTTTCAGTTTTGTGTTATTAGCGAAATGGCGGAAGATTTTTCTTCTGGAGTTGATTTTCGGGAGATCACGCCTGAAATATCTGCTTGGTTAAAATATCCCCATTTAAAAAAATATAGTCTCAAAAAAGCTGCATGGACATTCCGTTTACAAACACGCTTTAGTTTGGAGCGGTTATTTGAATACGCTTTTTCTTATGCACGCAGAGGTGGGGTTGGGCGCGTTACTTTTGCTGATAAGCCCGATATGATGCGAGAAAGTGGACAATTTGCTCAGAAATTTTTTAAGCAAATCGCGCAAAACTATCCAGAAATTGAAGCAGATATTCAGAATGTTGATACGGTTGCTTTGTCGATTACCACAAAGCCAGAGCAGTTTGGGGTAATTGTTACTGAAAATATGTTTGGCAATATTCTCTCTGATCTTGCCGCTGGCGTGATGGGTGGATTGGAGTTTGCTTCTTGTGCAAATGTGGGAAATCAGATTGCCTGTTTTAAACCTGCTCATGGAAGCCTACCACACATTGCTGGACAGAATAAAGCAAACCCTTCTGCGATGTTTTATACCACGGCTTTACTGTTAGAGCATTTAGGCTTTTATGAGGAAGCAAAACAATTATCTTACAGTGTGGATCGGGTTATCCGTAGCGGAAAAACGGTTCCTCATGATCTAGGAGGCAGTGCCTCACCGCGTCAAATGGCTGAAGTTGTCCGCAATTCTCTAAAACATTCCGTTTATCGTGCAGCCATTATCACTGTTGGTGATGAACTTCTTTCAGGACAATATTTGAATACGAATTTACAAGATTTAAGCCAAAGCTTGGAAAAAAGAAATATTCAAGTCACGCGTCATTTTGTTTGTGCAGATCAATTACAACAAATCAGTGAGACGATCATTGCTTGTCTTGGACAAGAAGATCTTATCGTGATCAGTGGGGGATTGGGACCTACCTCTGATGATAAAACACGCGATGGGGTTGCTCAAGCTGTCAGGCAACCTTTGGTGCATCATGAAGATGTTTGGCAAATCATCAAAGGTCAATTGGAGCGGTTAAAGATTGCACCGGATAGTCATAATGCGCGTCAAGCCTTGTTTCCCAAGACAGCAACAGTGCTTGATAATCCCACGGGTACAGCACCAGGATTTTACCTTTCTTGTGATGAAAGTATGCTGGTTGTTTTGCCTGGTCCTCCCTCACAGGCTCTGGCCCTTTTAGAGGATTATTTACAGCAAAATGCAAACAAATATTCTTCTCTCTCGCGGGTAGAGTATGCATGGACTTTGATTGGAATTGATGAAAGTACTCTTGCGCATTGGGTTGATCATCATTTTGAAAATGAGCCCTTTGAACGCCATTTTTTATGGAAAAGCCCTTATGTGTTGGTGCAATTGGTTGGTCAGTCATCCACCCCCCTGGCACAACATTTAATCGAAGAATTTGAAAATCATTTTCGCTCCTATTTGGTTGGAACAGAAGTAACCACGGCGTCTCAACAACTCGCAAAATACGCAAAAGTGCATTGGTTGATCCATGATCAACATCTTTTAAAATATTTTAAACCTATAGAACAAAGTACCAAAAATGTTCCACAGATTGAGGTTGAAGTGAGCCTATCCCCTTCCATTGAGATCTTAGAAAAGCAGCAGGAAAATCTTGGACATGCAACCATAACGGTACAGATGAAAGGCTATGACGGTGATCATATTCCTTTTCCCTATACGCGTCCGCTTTTAAGTGTCGTCTTACAAGAATATGCCGCTTGGTCAGTTTTAAAAAGAGTTTTATCAACGCAAAAAAACAATGATATTAAATGATATCCTATAGAAAGGTAAAAAAATATTGCTCCAATTATGGCATTTTCTGAAATATTAATCGGAACATTAAAGAGAAGCCTGTTTTGATCTCTTATCGCACGCGCAAAAGACTCTTAAAGTAACCTCAAAAGAATATCTGCTTTTTGCTTATTAATTCTGTAAGCTAGGGCGTCAATCATACGAGATGTATGTTTCATTTTTTCTTAATCATTCGACAGACTGTTTTGAGCAAGAAAATTGCGAGGATATAGAAAACAAAAAAATAGTGCGAAACAGGAAGTGTGTTGGTTCAAGAACCTTTAGTCCTTTTGCTTTCAAGCTTGCCAAAAGTTTTCACAGCTGTCTCATTTTAAAAAATGAAGATAGCGCATATTGCTTTATGTTTTTATGTGGTCATTGCACGATGGTTGGGGGCTTTGAGGGGGAGGGATGATATAAAAACAAGAACAGCTATCTTTGCTTTTACATGTGAAAATTTAAGGCATGATCATTTTATACTTTTATTTTTTTCCATCGATCATCTGTAGAATTTTTTTTAAGAAAATATTTGATAGGGTGTGTTTTTAGGTGCTGTCAAAAACATTTTATACGTGTGTGTCGAGGCAAAATAAAAAATTTCTATTGTTGAGAAGAGATGTGATTTTTTAGATGAACAAATTTTAAACGTAATTCTCATTATCTAAATGGGAAGTTCATTGCAATTTGTTTCAACAGTTTGTGTTCTATCTTTTGCGAGGTGCGGTAGTCTTTATCAAGTAAAAAAGAAAGAGTCTTTATGTATCGGATTGATTACAACAGTTATCGTTCTGTCAAGAGTTTTAATCGTCGTGTTCGTTTTCTTGTTATGCATTATACGGCTATTAATTTTAAAGAATCGATTATGGCGCTGACAGGAGAAAAGGTGAGTGCACACTATCTTGTGCCAGATCCTTCAGAGCAGACATATCGTGAGGCTGGATTTAAGGATATGCGTATCTTTAATCTGGTGGATGAAAACGAGCGTGCGTGGCATGCAGGTGTGAGTTCGTGGGCAGGACGGAGTAATATTAATGATACATCTATTGGGATTGAAATTGTTAATTTAGCGACCGGCTGTTCTCATTCTTCAGAAGAGGGGGGGATTGGAACGGTGGTAGAGGATACACACGTCTTAAAATCCGTTAATGATGAAAATGGATCACAGGCTACTATTGGTTTAGTAGGTCATCATAACGAGATGTTGAATTTTCCTCCTTATAATCCAGTACAAATTGATGGCGTTAAGGAACTTGCATTGAATATTCTTCAACGCTATCCTGATATTATGCCAACAGATGTTGTGGGGCATAGTGATATTGCTATTGGAAGAAAAAGTGATCCAGGCGCTGCTTTCCCATGGAAAGAACTTTATGAGGCAGGGATAGGGGCTTGGTATGATGATGAACAAAAAAATCACTATCAAGAACAGTTCTCTAAGAGTCTTCCGTCCAAAGAGGAAGCCTTGGAAAAGCTAAAATGTTATGGGTATGATATTTCAGTTGCCTGTACTGACATGGGATATAAAAATTTAATTCAAGCTTTTCAACTTCATTTTCGTCAAGAAAATTATGATGGGATCCTCGATGTTGAAACAGCAGCAATTCTTTATGCATTGGTTGATAAATATTTTTCATGAATTTAATCTGTTTGAATTCAAAGATATTTTATGGAAATATGGAAGTGCTTTTTATTTCTTAAAAGAACTTTCCTGTTGCTGATTAACTTTCGATAAAAAAGCGCTTTATCGCTTTAAAAATCGTATGCAGGGCATAAGGCGTTTCATGAAAATATAACTCTAGAGAAAATTTTATAACTTGCAGAGATTAAGTTTTGCTATTTTTTTTTATATTCTGTTTTCTTTAAAAATATTCAAAGTTAAGATGCCGTATATAATGAGGCATTCTGCTTATGCAAGATAGAATTGCAAGATAGAATGTCTCTAACAAAATGAACTTATATTATATATGTACCTTATTATATATGTGCCTGTTTATTTTAAAAATATTTTTCGCTGTGTGTTACACACATGTTTTATAAATGGAATTTTTAAAGAATATATAGTCTTTTTTGTGAAGTGTGTTGTCTTATTGGGGGCGTTGTCCTTATGCTTTATAAAAGAGCAAAGAGAGGCCATTATAGATTTTGCTCGCTCTTAAATGTTGCTACAGTTTTTAACGCGTGAAAGCTTTTATTATAGGTATTTGTCGTTCTTTCTTATCCAATTTTTACCCACATGGACGCTTGTTTGTGGCGTGCAAGAAAGTGATTTTGATTGTTTTAACATGGGAGAGATTTGAAATAAGAAAATCCTACGGCATTTCGCTTTCTCATTCAGGTTAAGGAACAATGAATTATCATGATCAATCAATGTTCTATCTAGGTTAGACTGTCTATTCTTAATCTCTTACCCTATTATGCCATAAAACATCATCACTGAAGGTACTGATATTGAGATATAAAAAATATAACACTTCATTCTTCAGTATTTTTAAAATAGAGCGTGGCAAATGTTTAGGATGGGGTTTGTCTTTAGGACCTTGTGTAAGTGAGTCATAAGGAATCCAGACAAATGGATTCTTAAAAGCGATTGAATTGTTTACAAACTGATGTTGGCAGGAATTCTCGTTCTTTGAGCGAAGAGGATGAGGAGACCGTTATTTAGTGCCGTTAAGCTGGATATTTAAGGTAAAACTTATTCGAGAAGGTTATATCTTAAATGATCAAGGGTAAGATATAAATGATAAACAAGAGCTCATTTTAAAATAAGAGGAAGGGGAACACTTTAAAGAGCCAGGAAGAAAGTGTTTGAATTAATCGATAATGCCCCTGTGAAGCCGCTTTTATCCAGCACGTCAAGTTTATTTTATTCCGAATGTTTTTATGAAACTGAAGCTGTTTTTATCAGAAAGATTAAGAAAATAAGTATCAGAAAAAGAGGCTGATGATATGTGATTTTAAAAATAAAAACTGGCAACATCTGTTGCCAGTTTTTCAAAGCTGTCGTCTTATAGAATTAGAATGAACGCTGTAAACGGATCATACCTTGGAAAGCACTTTTTCCATTAAAGAAATGTTTATCATTATTACCTGCATCTTTTATAACGCGATCATCATTCCAAGAAACATAGGTCAACTCAGGGGTAATTACAAATCCTGGGACCAATGTGTATGCAATATTAACAGACGTTGCAAAGGTTTTTACAG
Source organism: Bartonella sp. SL320 (assembly GCF_059687635.1). Taxonomy (NCBI): domain Bacteria; kingdom Pseudomonadati; phylum Pseudomonadota; class Alphaproteobacteria; order Hyphomicrobiales; family Bartonellaceae; genus Bartonella; species Bartonella sp. SL320. The sequence continues at coordinate 537,495 of NZ_CM185143.1, forward strand.
CACTATAAGAAACTTGAGCATTCAAACTTGCCTTTGGCGTGAGTTTGTAAGTCGCACCTGCCCAAGCAGCCCATTTACCACCCCAGTTTGCATAGATCGTTGTGCTTCTGCGTGATAATTCATCATCTGCATTTTCTGTGTAGTAATCAACACCATTTTTATAGCCCGCCATTACCCATAGGTTAAAGCGGTCATTAACATTGAAATCTGCACGGATTTTTCCAGCCCATTTTTTGTAGTAAGCATCATAGGCAGCAACGGCTGAAAAACCACCCCATTTTTGCATAAACTTTATACCCAAAACCACGTTGGGGGTGTAGTTTTTAATTGATTTACTTGGAGCAGTATCTCTTGTTAGAGGAACAAGTTTACCATCTTTATAAATATACTGGTTCGGGAGAGTTTTTTGCTCTGGTGCTTCAGGAAGTTCATCTGCATTATTGCCTATTTCAGCGCCGATAATAGCAGAAAAGCCGGAATCACCATTAAAGGTATAGGAAATAAAATTGGTGCGTGTTGTGCCGGCAGGCGCTATACTGTCATCATTGAAGACATTTCCATAACCACCAACCCAGGTGTTGAAAATGGTATCATCAAGACCTACACGGAAACCACCCAATTCAATATAAGCGGCTGAAAGTCTTGCACCAGCTTTATTGGCACCATCACCCCAACTTGAAAAAATTCTTGCATATGAACGAAGAGTTCCCATTTCCGTTTCAGAAGCGGCTTGAAAAACAAGAGTGAGCCGTGATGATGCTCCATAGGTTTTTCTTTTCTTGTCTCTTAGTTCAGCTTCGTTGGTTGCATCGATATTATCACCACCGATAAAATCAGTCCGAACATTTCCTGATAAACGCATGCAGGTTTCTGTTCCAGGGATATAGAAATATCCTTTTCCGTAGGCATCACAAACGCGAATATATTCTACGGGTTCAGGTTCAGCCACAGGGGTGGAAGCAGCGTGTGCTCCGGAAATTGCTAAAAAAGCCGCTGTAGAGCTTAAAAAGAGCGATTTAATATTCATATGGGATCTCCGAGGTCCATTTTTAAAAGTTTAATCTTTTCTTAAAGAGAATTCTTTGTCTAATAAGAGAATTTCTTTGCCTAATGCGTTAAAGACAAAGCAAAACACGCGATACTCATTATTCTAGCTATACTAATCTTCTTAAAGTTTCAAATATGAAATTACTTTTTTGTAATGTATCCATGTACTATTCTAGATAATGTGGTAAAAAAGACACAATTTTTGTTTTGTTAACTTTTTCTCCCGATGGAAGCAATATAAGGAAAAAAATTCAAATATTTGGGAAAAAAATCGAAAATGTCTTGAACTTTCTGTTGATACCATTTATGCAACTCCTTGGAGAGGTGGCCGAGTGGTCGAAGGCGCTCCCCTGCTAAGGGAGTAGGGCTCAAAAGGCTCTCGAGAGTTCGAATCTCTTCCTCTCCGCCATTATGCAGAAAAAATTATATTCAATAAAACCAGTATATTCATAAAGGCTAGGGAAGTTTGCTTCCTTTAACTTATTTTTTATCTACGCTGGACTTTTTGTCGTTTTTTCATGGTTTTCATTGCTGGGGCTCCATTGTTGGTTTTCCATTGCTAGATGTTGATGATTGGTTTTCTTTGTTTCAAGAAATGCCATATTATCTTCAGTCTTGCCAATCAGTGTTTTCATTCACAAAAGCTTAAGGGTTTACAGGAGCAGCGCGTAGAGCTGCTTGCTTTTTCATACCGGCGGCTTTGCTATATTTCGTAAAATAAGTGGCAAAAACTTGTTTCTAAGGGTAGAAAAATTAAAATGAAGTCAATCGGGGATGTTTTATCCCCCTATAAGTTTTATGCCAATCGCCATACCAATTTATCTTTATGCTGATTTATATAAAAAGAACATGATCTCGTGAAAAAAAACGTGCGAGAAAATCAAAGGGCTTGCAAAATTTTAAAGGCTTTTGTTGATATAAGGAAAGCGAAACTCTGTCATCACATTGATGTTTTATCTTTTTGAGCGAAGAATTGCTGAAAGACTTTTATAAATATAAGAAACGCCATGAATGCCTATACAAATTAGGCAGATGTAAAGTTAGATGTATGAGGGATGTTGTCCCACAAAGTGTTTTATATCCATATATTTCTCCAATCTATTGAGGCATATTTGTTGTTTGATGACGTTGTTTTCTAAGCTTTTGCTATGGTGGGTCAAATCGATATCGGCTTTTAACACAGCAGCATATGAAATATTTAAGGCGGTTTATTGTTTTTACTCTTGTATCTGCTCTTATAGGTCAAATAGGGAAGAAAATATTGTAACTTGTTAGCAAATAATTTTAAAAATGGAAAAATCATTGCATTTAAAAAAAATGTGAAAGCAACGAAGATAGAAATCGGTTCCCGCCTTTATCATCATCTTAATGAACACAGCTTTATAACTTTTATAAATCTTCAATAGTCGTGTTCGTTCAGTAATGGAGATTATGGGCTTTTTGCTTTTGTCTATCCCGTTTAGGAGTATACGCTCCGAACGCAAAACAGAATATTCGCGTGTTACCAATGTGCGTGTTACCAATGTGCGTGTTACCAATGCCCATGTTGCCAGTGTATGAGCTGATTTTAAAGAGATCTCTCTCAAACTTCCCAAGCTCATTTTGCAATATGGTATAAAATGCAAAAGCTTTTGTGAATTATAGAAAGCGAGCATATCATTTTGAGATTTTTGAAGAAACGAGGGGGGTATATTCATCTTCATGTTGCATAGGATTTGTCTATGAGCGTTCATAAAAGATCTCTTTCCTTTCTCAATTGTTTTTACTCAACAGATTTATCCAACGGAAAAATAGTCCAAAATATAAAAAAGCTTACAAAGATAACAGTCGCCTGCCAATGAAAAGGGTATATCAAAAATCCACCAATGAAGAAGTGCAAGTGTTGGCAACATTCCAATAAAAGAAAAGACAATAAAATGTGGCTCTTTTGGCTTATGGCCTGCAAACAAATGATTTTGATTATTTCAACATAAAACAGATGTGAAAAACATCTTACGATGTTTGAGTGCGGTATATTATCTATAAAACGATTGCTGTATGGATTTATTCTATTGAAAGCCCGAGTTATCAAAGATCTCAAGAAGCCTCGATCTCTTTGAGAGAAAATCTTAAAAAACATCGTTGATGATAATTTTATGGTTTTTCTCTTATCAAGACTTTTGAGAGTGTTTCATCCATCTCATGACGATTACACCACATAAGAAAAAAGTAAAGGTTGGTAATATGAGGTAAGAAGAGGGTGCAACGTTTGCAGGAAGAAAAGAAATAATACTTAATACGGTGATTGAAAATATTCTTCCGCTAAAAGAGACTGCACCAACAATACCGGAAATATGTTGCCTTTGTGTTTGATTCAGTTCGGAGAAAAATAAGCTTTTTGCGCCTATCGGTACGGTACAAATAAATCCATGGATTAAAGAGAAGGCAATGACTGATACCGCCGTTTGATTATTATGAACGAAAAAATAAAGTGCGATGCACATCAGAGAAGAAAAGAAGGAAAAATATTTGATCGAGTTCTTATATTTTTTATCAAGAACATGATATTTTGCCATCAGTAAATTTGAAAAATACTGTGCTGAAAAGGCTCCAATATGACAGCACATAAGGACCAACATTTGCGAACCATTGAGGTGAGCAATTTTTTCCCCCTTGCCAAGGATAATGGGTTGCCAGAAATGATAAATAATCTGAATTCCAGCGCTAAAAAGACACATGAGGAAAATAAACCATGCGCCTCCCACGGTGTTTTGAAAGATCCACAGGGTTTCCTTGGCATTGTGCAAGATTGTTTTTGTTTTATGTGTTTCAATCGTTGTTTTCTTTTCTTCAGGAACAATAAGGAAAACCAAAAAAATAATTCCCATCATGAAGCATGAGAGAATATATCCCATAAAATATTGTCCAGAATAATAGATCGTTCCAATGCCTACAATCCCACTGAAAATGCTCCCGAAAGAGTTCACTTGGTGATAAAGATGAGCATAATGCGAAAAGTGATCATGTTGATCACCAAGAGAATGGTAAATCCATCCGTCAATCGCACTGACAATGATGCAAATGCCGGCAGCATAGAGAATTTGCGCAATAATAAGCGCTGTCATATTGGGGGCTTTAAGACAGAGAAGATAAAATATTCCGGTCATAAAGACGCCAGCTATTACGGAATATTTACGTCGATATCTGTCCGCTAAAACAGCACAAGGAAAATCAAGCAGCAGAATGGTTGTAGAAAAGACAACTTGAAGCAGCGCCAATTGCGCGAGACTAACCCCCATCGACATTAAAAAAATCGCATGGTAAACACCAATGAGCATACGTACGGCATTATAGGAGCCATAGGTGAGAGCAAGGGTGCGTGGTCTGTTCATTTATGCTGTTCCATCAATCATACAGTGAAGTTTCTCATTGAATAGAATATTTTTCTGTAAAAAGTTGGCTGTTCCATATTCCCACAATATCCTCACATAGCGGCGATCAGTGGAAAGAAGGCTGCCATAACCACCCAAAAATTTAAGAGCATCATTGGCACACATGGTGGCTGAAAGAGCATTCACAGGAGGAAATATAGCCACTTTGAAGTTATTATTAATCGTAACACAAGCATTATAAAGAAGATGATCACTTTTTTCCGGAAGATTGCCTATAGATGAGTGACATGCATAGCTCCCAGTTCGTCCAGGTATATAAAATGGACCAAAGACAGCTATGTCATTAACGTAACCGGATATAGCATGAACATAACCGAAATTTATAGAGACTTGTTTATTCTTTATGCACCATTCATTAATCCATAGTCCTCGTTGATCAGATGAATCAGCAGAAATGATCCATAAATCAGCTTGGGGTAATTTTTTTTCGATAATCAACATTTGTATCCCCCCCCTTTTTCTTTGATTGTTTTTCAGAATCTTTCTCTTTTATTCAATAAAAAATTGTCTTGCAAGGTTCGTCACTTTGATCACATCATTATTAATAAAAGACAATTTTCCATGCATCAGAGGCTGTATTCCCATGTATGAGAGGATGCAAGAATTGCTGATTCATCATTAAATTCCCCCTAGAATGATGACACTTTTTTTGCAAAAAAATACGCTGAAAGCAGCTTCAATGCATAGCATAACTTTGATGATGGAGATGATATCTTAAAAGAGCACTCTTAATTGAAGAAATTCTTTGATCGGGCAGACAGAGCAAAACAATAGCGCAAAATAAGAAAACCCAACACATGATTAAAGTTTTTATCTTATGATGAATAATGGAAAATTGGGAACTTCATTAATGCTCTTTTTTGTGATCTACTGCACTGTAAGGAAAATCAAATTCCCCCATTTATGCCTCTCATTGATCAGTGATCAATAAACATTTTTAACAACCTGCTCCAAAATGGCATTTTTTTACAAATAACAATATACACTGTCTCTTAAATTATAATCTTGCTCATTAGGCGCCCCTCTGCTGATTCAATCAACTGTTCTTTTAAAAAAATACCGCTTGAGAAAAAGGTGTCTTATCCGTTTCATACTCTATGGTCTGTTAATGAATTTGAGGAAGATAATATAAGATAGATTATAGAAAATGAATCATTTTGAATTTTTGTAAAAAAAAACGCAATTTTTTACGGTTGCTGTTTACGGTTGCTGATGGAATGAACCAATCTGTCTTAAACGTAATCTCTATATCATTGTTTTTATCCCATTGATTGTGTTTCTCCATTTTGATGAATGCATCAATTTCATAATTGTCATATTAATCAAAATATTAATATTGATTAGTTTATAATGTCATCTTAAATTCTTTTTAAATCTCGTATAATACGTATAAAGTGATTAAACTTCTCCTATAGAGATAAAAAAGTTTATACCTAAGCTATTGAATAAATTATTTTTTATCAGTTTATTTAGTTTACAGAATATTTATTGGTATACAGCTTATCATTTTTATCGTAGATTATTTTCGGTAAATTTAATAAATTTTATTATACACACTTTGATACGAATTTATGTATTTATTTTAGGTATTTTGTACGAGAAAATAGAAAGATGTTTACAAAAAAAAATCCGTTGAGAGAAAGCTTATTGCTGGTCCTATTTTTGCTGACATATCTTGTGTCTGCCTCGCATGGCTATACCGGAATAAGTGAATTCTTTTGTTCCCAAGTTGCTAAGGAACGGGATGACGCCATTGAGAAGTTGGATTCGCTTGCGTTTGAAAAAGCAAATGCCGAACGGGGATGGAATGATACAATGAAGTTATTGGGGGTAGTGGTAGAGGATTTGCAGAGAAGTGCTCTTGAACAGCAGGAAATGTATTTGGCAGTGCTCAAAGGGATGCCAAATAACAAACAGCTTGCTTATAGATATGAGCTAACTCAAAAACGGAATACAGCAGTTTTTGAGCGAATAAAGAAAGTTCTCACTTTATTTGAGCATGTTGAGAAACGAACAGAAGGTTTTCGAATGCTCAATGAAGTGAACAAACTTAAGAACCAATCTCAGTCATTAGATGACTTAAAAGTGATATCTCAACATGACGAACATATTAATAAATTAAATAAAGAGCTTGAGAAGCTTGGTCATGAAGTTGATGATTTAAATAAAAAACTTCAAAATTTGAAAAAAATATCGCGATAAAGGGACAGCAGTTGTTCATTGATGCCATGGGAAAGAAGGCATGAAATGTTCAATGATTTTATTAAAGAAGGAATGAACAGTGGGATTTGCCATAATACTCACTCTATCTGTTACGGTGATTATAGGAACTCTTTGTTTTTTATGTAACAGGAATTGCGAAAGAGCCGAAAGAGCGAGACAGAAAAAATACGGAGAAGCACGAGAGACATGCTTTGAGAATGAAAAAAGAAGATGAGATCCGTATGACAATACAAGCCCCCCAACCATTGCATAAGACACTTTAAAATCCAGATAATAAGGTTTCGGGAGTCTCTTCAGAATTTGATAAAGAATCAAAAGTTTTAGCGCTTAAAGAAGCTATGGTACTTTCATCGAAGGACTATAAAATAATTGTCTTCATATTTGTTATAAGTTTAGCAGTGGACTCTGTTACTCAGGTGTTTTACGAAGACATTATCCGAGTATTTGATGTGGCTATTACCCAAACGTTGGATGGAGTCAGAGAGTTCGATATTCTGACTTTTATATGTATTTTGATCTTATTTATTTTAATCTGTTGTTGCTTGGCTATCTCGGTTATTTTAATTTTATACATACGATTGACGAAGAAGTTGAAAAAAACACTTCAGCAATTAGAAGACACTCTTCAGCAGCGAGATAAAGCTCTTGCGGTACAAGAAGTGAGAGGAAAATGACAGCTCTTATGATATTGTTTGTTTTTATAAGTACAATTATTAATTGTATTTTAAACATAGCAATCATTATGCTTGGTTATTCTTTTACGAAGCGTTCAAAATTGTATAAAAAGGTTGTTGCAGAATTAGAAAAAGTGACAAGAGAGCGAGATGCAGCAATCGAGGGATTATTCGAGAAAAAACAATAAAAGCAGCACAAGGTTCGAATTTTTTTATGGAATACATGTTTAATTTTAAGCATGGAGATGTGTCATATTGGTGAATACCATCTAATGGTTTAGATAGAACAAAAGGAGAGGGGGAACAAAACTCAAGGTGTGTGATTAGAATTTTTCTCATGACGAATGATTTTATGTTCTATATTTCTGAGGTTTTTTCTTGATTTAGGGAGGTATAAAAAACAAATTCTCCCAATATTATTGAGATAAACTGTTTTGAGTTTGCCGCAGTATTCTCTTGTAACGAATGAGAATGTGTCCGGATATTTTAAAATATATTTCTGCTCTCTTCTTTTATCAAATTTTATCAAATGGTTTTTTTTGAACTGTTATGATTTATCATTTTGTGCTGATTTTCCAATTTTATTGGATTGGGCGTTTAATGAGTTGAGAGGGGATTTTTTTGAACCACAAATAACAAAGCGTGAAAATTAGTCTTTCATCAATCATGAGATCGGGTGTTGAAATATATATATGAGCTCATTTAAGGAGCCTCTCTTTATCGGGGGAAGCGAGATAATGATTAACAGACTTTATGGTCGAAGGGGTTTTTTATCTTAATTTTACGGATTTTGGGGGTAAGTTAAATTTTCCCTTATGATTTTAAAAGATGTAGTTTTTTAAACATTAGAGATCCATCTTATTTTGAAGTACGAATGATTGTCATGAGAGAGATCTTTACTTAAAAAAAGTAGAGCTCCTTTAAAAGCACTTGGTAAAGTCAAAAAATATCTCGAGAAAAATCATGATTTGCAATAATTGAGAGAAATTTCAAAAAGTTTGTTTGATTCACAAGAATATTTCTTCTTCTAACAGGGCTTTTTAGATGCTTACATTCTTTGTAAAATTTTACGCAAACTTTGTGATGTCTCAGAACAGCTTTTAAATATGGCTAAGCTTTAGCATTTTTATCTTTTGTGGAGATTGGAAAAAGTCTGTACTTATTGGTATGAAAGACAAAATTATAGAACTCTTAGATTAAGAGAAAGCTTCTCTTTTTTAGAGCTGTTGGCATGTTTGTTCGAAACTTAGAGAATTTCTTGCAACAAGATGCAGAAAAATTTAAAAAACTATTAAAAAAATTGGCAAAAAAGAAGCGCCCTATAGAGGCATGTGGCGAAACTTTATTCCCTTACTTTTATTGGCGTATCCCTGACCTCTTAAAATATACATGAAATCAGTAAGTTATAGGACAGATAAAAGAATATGGTGCCCAAAAGAGGACTCGAACCTCCACGCCTTGCGGCACAGGTACCTGAAACCTGCGCGTCTACCAATTCCGCCATCTGGGCTCATGAAATTCATCTAAGCTTGTGAAGCAGTTCTGTCAATAAAATTATCGATAGTGCTGTCAAACATTATGTTTTGGTACGGGGTAGGGAAGGTACTTCTTATTGTACTATGCGTCGTATAAAGCGTCATGTTGTTGAGGTATAGATTTTCGCTTTTTTTTCATCCGTATAAAATAACAATGTTAAATGAAAGATTAAGAGCGGAATGATTGAAAAAACCAAGAAGCCTATGAGACATTGTAAGTGAGTCATTACAAGAGAAATGCATCTGAGGGAGCGATGGGTTGATGAACTGATAGACCTATGGACTGATGAGCCTATTGGGGGAGAGAAGAAAAATTAATCCTTTATCGTGAGGAGGAGAGGGAACTGTTCATTTTGAAACAGCATGGCATTGGATTGTATTTTTTGCTCCATTAAATTTTCAATTAAGGTGTGATGATCGTCTTGGAGGAAATGGTTGAATCAGGATTAAAGGTGTAAATAATAGGAATACCGGTTGCTAATTCTTGAGATATAATTTCTTCACTGGTAAGACCTTCAAGCGCCATAATAAGAGCACGAAGAGAATTTCCATGCGCTGCGACCAAAACCGTTTGAGAGCGTAAAATATGAGGCTGGATATGGTAAAAATAATAAGGCCAAATGCGTGCACCGGTATCGCGTAGGCTTTCTCCATTCGGGGGAGCAATAGTATAGGAGCGGCGCCATATTTGTACTTGCTCTGCCCCCCATTGTTGACGCACTTCATCTTTATTTAAACCAGAAAGATCACCATAATTACGTTCATTTAATGCTGCGTTTTTGATTATTTCTAAATCGGATTGATCCATTTGCTCTAAAATGTGCCGCGCCGTTTTTTGCGCACGCTGTAAGGCGGATGTATAAGCAATATCAAACTTTAAACCAGATTCTTTCAGTTTTTTTCCTGCTGCTATCGCTTCGTCCTGACCTTTTTTAGTTAAGTCAGGGTCTTTCCAACCGGTAAAAAGATTTTTGAGATTCCATTCACTTTGACCATGACGGATGAGTACAAGTGTGCGTCCCATTATGAATTTCCTCTATTCTATTGATTGTTTAAAATTCATTGTTCAACCCCAAAACATCAAGCATGGAATAAAGACCATTTTCATGGTTTTGGGCCCACAAAGCTGCTTTTAATGCGCCATTGGCAAAGATGGAACGCTCTTGCGCTGTATGGGAAAGAACAATGCGTTCATTTAAACCAGCAAAAATGACACTGTGTTCGCCAACAACTGTCCCTCCGCGTGAACAAGAAAAGCCAATGGTGCCTTTTTCACGTTGACCGATATGGCCATTGCGTTCGTTGACACGTACGTCTTGCAGCATAACATTGCGCCCTTCAGCGGCGGCTTGTCCAAGAAGAAGAGCTGTTCCAGAAGGGGCGTCAACTTTGTTTGCGTGATGCATTTCATAAATTTCGATATCAAAATCATCGGCTTCTAATGCTTTGGCCGCTTTCTTTACAAGGTTGGCTAAAAGATTTATTCCAAGGCTCATATTTCCGGATTTGACAATTGTTGTATATTGAGCAAACTCCGCAATCTTTTCTTCTTCTGTTTGGCTAAATCCTGTGGTGCCGATAATATGGACAAGTTTTTTTTGGGCCGCATAATCAGCATAAAGAATACTGGCTTGGGGTTGTGAAAAATCTAAAATACCTTCTGCGTTTGAAAAAGCATTTTCGGGATCATCGGTAATGAGAAGCCCGAGAGAATCCGAACCAATTAAGGCACTCACATCTTTTCCTACAAAAGCTGAGCCTTTACGGACAAGAACAGCACAAAGCTCTACATCTTTCCTCTGTTGGATTGCTGTAATGAGTTCACGTCCCATTCTGCCATTTGCACCAACAACTGTAAGGCGCATTTTTATCTCCTTATGATATTTGATTGTCTTGTAGTATAGGCAAATTCTTGCCTTCTTTCCAAGGGTTCTTTTTCTTTATAAGAAAAAATTTTTCTGCTTTAATTCATTCTTTTGTCCTGTAAAATTTTATCTTTTAGGGGAAGTGATATAAGATTTATAAGTTTATAGAGAGATGTTTTTTGTTATGTTATGGGATGGATCGTTTGAGGTTTAACTTGTAAAGCTTAAGGGCGATTGCGCATTGCTTTAGGCTTTTATTTCTTTTATTGCTCTGGTTATTGAGAGAGGACACAACTTTCATGCAAAATAGAACGCTTTAAAACAAAATATACTTAAGCTATTCCTTTGTGTGCTTGTCTTAAAAAAAGAGGGTCTCAGTGTTCTTTAAGTTCATTTGATGATGAGATCTTTCTAAGGGGATAGCGAGAAAGCTTAAATAATATAAAATTTATTCTGCACTACGATGTTTTTATAAAAAAAGAGAGCACCATTCATATGTTTATTCAGTCTTCAATGTGGCTGACAGCCTTTAGGGTTTGTAATGATTCACCGGTATTTTTATTCTTTTTTGTATGATTTTTTTCATATGCTCATTTCAGCAGTGATGGAAAAGCCCAGCAGTGCTGTAGAGGGAAAAGATTTTAATTGCTTCAAATGTGAGGAGGGGCATGTATGAAAAATATTGGGAGTTCATCATTCAATTTAAAAATTATCATTTTGAATCACTATTTTTTATCTATGAATAAAAACCTATAAAAAGGGGAAAAAATAGAAAGCTGTCTGAGACGCTGGATTTTTGACACATGGGCGTTGGTTGGATTTGTTATTTTTTAGGGAAGGCCGTTGAAAAAATCATCATTTTATAAAAACACAATGATGGCGCTAGGGCGCTTTTTTATTAAGAGTAAAGAGTTATGTAGGCTATGGAATGCCTTTTTTTCATATATTGGCAAGAATGGAAGATAACATGCGTTGAGTGAAGTGTTATTTTATTTGCCTCGCTTTTCATGGTGCTATAGCTTTTGTCTTTAAAGAGAGACTTTAAAACCCCTTGTTCGATATCTTTATCTCTAAACTGATCTTTTTTGTGATACGGCAAAAAGGATTATTGGGGGGCGTTATAAGGGCTTGAAATTAAGAGATTATGATGGAAACATATTTTCTTATACCATTATAAGCAACAGGATGATGAACCTCTGTATTTTGTCGATACGCAAGCATAAAAATTCATAAACGGGGCTGTTTCTTTTAAGCAAAAGATCACTTATATTTTTGTTTGTGAGAAGAGATTAGAAATCAAGATCAGCATAGTGAGCACTTGCAACAATTCCACGGACACGATCTGTTAAAAGAGAACGAAAAGAAGGGCGTGATTTCATCCGCATATACCAGTCTTTAGCAGCAGGGGATTGTTCCCAGTCAATTTCCCCTAAAAAGTCAAGGACAGAAACAGCAGCAGCTGCTGCTAGGTCAGCATAGGATAGGCTAGAACCCACTAAGCTATCGCGAGAGGCACAAAGCCAATTAAGATAATTCATATGGGGTGGAATATTAGCGCGTGCATTGCGTAAAATTTGCGAATTGGGAGCGCCACCGCCAATGGCAAGAGGCATTTCACGTTTATGGATTCGTTCTCGTACAATATGGCGCGTTGCTTCATTTTCAAATTTATTTAAAAACCAGTCATTGAGGCGGCGTACTTCCGCACGATCTAAAGGATTTTCTGGAAAGAGTTTATTTTCTTGTCGTAAACTTCCATGGGTTTCATCTAAATACTCGCAGATAACTAAGGGGCCTGATAATGGAACCTCGTGTTCATCGAGAAAAACAGGAACATGACCAGCAGGATTGAGAGCGAGAAATTCGTGTCTTCTAGCCCATTCATATTCTTCAATCAGTTGAGTGGTTAAACCATATTCCCCAAGAATAAGGCGTATAAAGCGCGAGGCAGTAGATAAAGGAGAGTGAAAAAGTGTCAGCATAATTTACACTATAAAATAGAGTTGATAAGAATTCTTTCAAGTCATCTTTTTTATAAAGATGCTTGATGAGAAGTACAAGATCATTAGCAGTGGCGCACAGTTATGCTTAATAAACTGTTAATAATATGAAGGTGTTCTTTTATGCAATGGTTTGCAAAATGGCAGCACGTAATTCTTCCAAACCGTATGCTTTCTCTGAAGAGGTGGCAAGGATCTGTGGATAAGCGGCTGGACGTTTGAGAAGTTTTGTTTGCATGGTCATCATTAATTTTTCCAAGGCACTTGATTTGATTTTATCACTTTTTGTCAAAACAATTTGGTAAGAAACGGCAGCCTTATCAAGGAGTGTTAGAACATCCTCATCATTCTTTTTTATGCCGTGCCGTGAATCAATCAAGAGGTAGACACGTTTTAGAGTTGTGCGTCCCCGTAAATAACTAAAAATCAAATTTGTCCATGCATCAACCAGATTTTTAGGAGCTGCAGCAAAACCATAACCAGGCATATCGACCAAGGCAAAAGGGGGAAGATCTTCTTGTTGTCCACTGAAACCATCAGGGATAAAATAATTAAGCTCTTGCGTTCGTCCTGGTGTATTTGAGGTCCGTGCTAAACCTTTTTGCTGGACAAGTGCGTTGATTAAAGATGATTTTCCAACATTGGAACGTCCCGCAAATGCGATCTCTGGTGGCCCTTCAGGCGGGAGAAAGCCTATTGCAGGGACACCACGAATAAAAATCCAATTACGAGAAAAAATTCCAGAAAGGGAAGAATCTCTCGTCATTTTTGCACTTCTTTTGAGGTCTGTACTTCTTTTTGGGGTGATTTTTTCCACATGGCTTTTAAATTATCAAATAGCTCAATTTTGGCGCCTTGACGCTTCATTATGATGCCTTGCTGAATGATTGATAATATATTGTTCCATGCCCAATAGATGACAAGACCAACCGGGAAAGAGGCCAGCATAAAAGTAAAGACGACAGGCATCCATGTGAAGATCATGGCTTGGGTTTGGTCTTGCGGAGCGGGATTCATACGCATTTGTAAAAACATCGTTATCCCCATAATCAAAGGCCAAGCACCAATCATAAGAAATGCTGGCGTTGTATAGGGTAAGAGTCCAAACAAATTAAAAAGAGATGTTGGATCAGGAGCTGCTAAATCTTGAATCCAGCCAAAGAAAGGTGCATGGCGCATTTCAATGGTGATATAGAGAACTTTATAAAGAGCAAAGAATATGGGAAATTGAACCAACATTGGCCAACAACCGGCAAGGGGGTTAATTTGTTCGGTTTTATACAGTTCTATGATTGCTTGTTGCTGTTTGGTTCGGTCATCGGGATATTTTTCTTTTATTTCTAGCAGTCGTGGTTGCATCAGCTTCATGCGTGCCATAGATTTATAAGATTTATTGGCAAGAGGGAAAAGAAGTGTTTTTAAGAGCACTGTGACAAGAAGAATGGCAACACCAAAATTTCCTGTTTGCTTATAAAGAATGTCAATGAGAGCAAACATGGGTTTGGTGATGAAATCAAACCAACCCCAATCAATTAAGAGAGCAAACTTGTTAATTTTTAGATCATTTTGATAGTTATTAATAATTTCAACTTGTTTTGCCCCAGCAAAAAGACGATTTGTAACGGTTTTTGTTTCATTTGGAGCAATCGTTAAAAGCGATCCTAGCAAGTCAGATTGATAATGCGTTTGCAAACGATCAAAATAAATAAAACGGCTTGTATATTCCTTATCTTGTGGGGGAATAACGGCTACAGCCCAATATTTATCAGTAATACCAATCCAGCCTCCTGTGACTTTGGAGAAAGTCATACTCTTTTGTCCATTATCAGGATTGGGATCAAGTTCTGCTAAGGTTTTATACTTTTCAGTTTTGAGCGAATCTCCCGCAATACCGATCATCCCTTCATGAAGCAAATAGGTGGCATTTGTATGTTCTGGTGGTGCTGCACGTGCAACGCGAGCATAGGATGAAAGATGTATTGGTTGATCACTTTCATTGCTGATAGAATCCTCAATGGTAAACATGTAATGATCATCAACAGAAAGGGTGCGGCGGAAGATTTGTCCTTGTCCATTATTATAAATTAAAGTGATAGGAGTTGAAGGGGTTAGGGTTGTATTATCTCCCTCTATTTGCCATTGGGTATCAGATTGTGGCAAGGCTTTTGCTGGCAAAGATGCACTGGCAAAACCAAATTCAGCAAGGTAGGTCGTTTTGAAACCTTTAGGATTCAGCAAATCGATTTCCGGTGATTTTTTATCGACAGTTACACGATATCTCTTGAGGTGAAGATCATCAAATTGAGCCCCAACCAGATTAATAGAGCCTTCAAGCTCATTGGTTTTGATCGCAATACGTTCTGTTTTGGCTAATACAGCTTTGCGAATTTCAGGAGTCATTGGTTGCTCGATAATCGAGGTTGCTTGATGTGTTGAAGCATCATCAGAAAAATTCGTTGTGGCAGTAGAAAGGGTTGATTGTTGCTTTGACAATTGCTCTTGTTGTGCGATAACTCGTTGTTTTTGTAACTTTGCTTGTTTGGGAGCGACATGAAGAAATTGCCATGCGATAAGCACTAGGAAAGATAAGCCAATAGCGATGAAGAAATTGCGGTTATATTCCATTCGTACACCCTTGTTGTCGTTGCTGATGTTTTGTTTTTGGTTTTATTCGCCGGTTTAATTCATTAATCAAAGATGTAAAAGGGGCATGTAACGCATCACGATAGGCCACAATGACATAGTCTGTTCCTGCTTCCATATGGTTTGTGACACCAACTCTTACGGCTTCACGCAGGCGCCTTTTGATACGATTACGTTTTACAGCATTACCGTTTTTACGGGTAACAGTGAAGCCTACACGTGCAACAGGAGAAGATTTTTTTTCTGTTGTTTGTTCACGAGACTTAACTTCAAGTAAAAATAAAGGACCCCGTCGTTTTTCTCCGGTACGGACAGCCAAAAAGTCTGCTCTTTTGCGAATACGGCAGGGGTGTTTTTTCTTCATAAAAGAACATTTCGTAATTTCACTAAATGCTTGGTGAGCCAAGCATTAGAAGTTCATAACAAAAGTTTCACAACGAAGAAATGAAGAAATAATGAGCAATCCTCAACGGTTGTGAAAATTTAAATGATTAAGCAGAAAGCCGCTTACGTCCACGAGCACGTCTTGCAGCAATAACTTTACGTCCTCCAGCTGTGGCCATGCGTGCACGAAACCCATGGCGGCGTTTACGGACAAGTTTAGAGGGTTGGTAGGTACGTTTCATTTATTTAAATACCGCGGCGTGCGGCCCTTCTTATACTTTAAGTTTTATGAACAGTTATGCGTGAAAAAACTATCCTATCATACGACTGATAATCCATAAGGAAAAATATAAAAAAAGTCAATCTTAGATTGCTTTTCTCTCTCTTGAAAAAATACAAAACGCTTTATAACTGTTTGTGATACTTTTTTTGTGATATTTTACACGCGCACAAACATAATGATTGAGTGTATAGAAAATAAATGATTAAAGCATTAAAAAATGAGAGAAAATGTGACGGATTGTTGTATGCTCAGCTTTAAATATACTTTTTATATAAAGTGCTTTTCTCGATTTTGCTTTTTATAAAATTTTTATCAGAAAATTCGTTAAAGTGTTTATCGCACAAACGTGCTTGATAAGTTTTTATAACAGATTTTGTGTTTTAATTTCTTTATTTTAGGGGTGTTTTCTTATTTTTTAAGAGATAAGATAGAGGTTATTTATACTTTATCGTTTCTGAGTAAAGCAGAAAATTTTAGGGGATAAACCTGTAAATATTTTTCGTTCTTATGCTTGTATTTTTAGCATTTTGATAGAGAGGAAAGAATGTGGATCCTATGACAAGTGAGACTGTCCGCAACGTATTACGTAAGATCAAGGGACCAGATCTTGAAAGCGATATTGTATCGTTGGGGCTTGTTTCAGAAATATTGATTGCAGATGGTAAGGTTTTCTTTTCCATTACAGTTCCGGATGGACGTGTACAAGAGTGGGAATCATTGCGCCATACTGCTGAAGAGCTGGTGTGTACTTTGGAGGGAGTAAAATCTGTTGTTGTCACCCTTACAGCAGAAAAGACAACAAAGGCAGTGCCCAGACGCAGAACCAATCCCTTACCCGTAAAAATGCCCATAGAGGGTGTGCAGCATGTGATTGCTGTTGCTTCTGGAAAAGGAGGGGTTGGAAAGTCTACGACGGCGATCAATATCGCCTTAGCGTTAAAAAATGCTGGTTTAAAAACAGGGGTAATGGATGCGGATATCTATGGACCATCGTTGCCACGTTTGACAGGGCTTGTTAATCAAAAGCCACAGCTTATTGGAGGAAAGAAGATTCAACCTCTTGAAAAATTTGGTCTGCAATTGATGTCAATGGGATTTTTAGTCGAGGAAGAAAAGCCGGTCGTATGGCGTGGTCCTATGGTTATGGCGGCTGTAACGCAATTATTACGCGATGTTGTATGGGGGCCTTTGGATGTTTTAGTTGTAGATATGCCGCCAGGGACAGGAGATGCACAATTAACGCTTGCGCAACAGGTACAATTAACCGGTGCTTTGGTTGTTTCTACACCGCAGGATCTTGCTTTAGTCGATGCACGTAAAGCGATAGAAATGTTTATGAAAGTCAATGTTCCCATTCTAGGTCTCATTGAGAATATGAGTTATTTTATTGCGCCTGATACAGGAAAACGCTACGATATTTTTGGCCATGGTGGGGCACGCGCAGAAGCGGAGCGTCGAGAAGTTCCTTTCTTAGCAGAAATACCGCTTGATGCTGCTTTACGCTTTTCTTCAGATGAGGGGATCCCTATTTGTGTTGCTCAGCCTGATGGCGAGCATGCTCAACTGTATCGTACAATTGTTGATCAAATAAAAAATAAACTTTTGTGAATGGGTGCTTATTGAAGAACGTTTGCTAAAATACAGTCATGAAAGACATAAAAATAATTTTTTACCATGGGATAAAGGGAGCCTTAATGGTTGAATGGCATATTATGGCATATGAAAAAAAACATCTCTCAAGGTGTGTCATAGCCATTGGGGGATCTCATTCAACATGCAAAATACTGAGCATCCTTTATAAATCAGTGCCTTGCATATCGCTTAAAACAAAAAATACATCATGTATTTGGTATTTTGGGAACCTGAATAGGAAGCAATCAGAGCGCTAGAGCTGTGAGATAAAAAAATGTTGGTTAAGTCTTTTTAAGGAGCATTCATTTTTTGTAAAGTTGCCTCAAGAGCTGTTGTTAAAGCATTCTTTCCCCCTTGCTGAGAAAAGTAATTTGACAAAAATTCATTTGTTCCCCCCTTTGTTGAAAATTCTTTTTCAAGTTCTGCAAAATTAAGAGAGTAAGAATAATCCTTTGTGATAATTTTACGCATTTCATCCGTAAGATTTCCAAACATCATGGCAAGGAATTCTGCTGATTGCTGTTTTTTTAACCCTTGTGTGATAAACCATTGATGGGCTGTTTCTATAAAATTGAAATAGACGCCCATAAGAGAACCCGCTGTCATAAAAAGATTAAATTGTTCTTCTTTATCCAGCACCAATGTGCCCCCCAAGGCATCAAATAAAGTGCGCAAAAAGGGGTGATCGGGATAAATGGGGGTTAAATTTTTGCACTCTGCAACAAAAGGTAACGGAACAGCTCGATAAACTTTATGATTGATCCACGCTTCCACTTCTGCGGCTTTGGCCATAGCAAGAACGGAAATAACCAGCTGTTCTGGACGAAAACGAAGAGAGCGCAAAACATCTTCTGCAATTTGGTTGGGTAAACAAAGAAAAACACAATCACTCATATCGAGCAATGCTTGGTTATTTTCAGCAATCATCACTTTATCATAAGTGCGTGAAAGATGCTCTGCTGTTTGTGCATTGCGCGGTGAAACAATAATGGAAGAAACATTAAAGGCACTTTTCATTAGTCCATTGATCATTGAAGCGCTGATTGTGCCGGTTCCCAAAAAGCCAAGTTTCATTTTTATGCCTCAGTTTTGTTTTTTTATTCTTCAGTTTTACCTTTTAAAAGAAATCTCGATAAACATCTTTAAATATTTTAACTTACATACATGCTAATTGAGGCAGCAACAAAGAGTATCGCAAGAATAATCAACCCCAAATAGATTTTAGGCTTGTCGAAGAGGACAGCAAAAGCAGAAAACCAACCCACAACAGCGGCGGATAAGGCAAATAAAAAACCTGGTTTATTCATCATTACAATATGCATTGCCATTAAACCACCAATAATCAGCGCTCCAAAAACAATGAGTAAACCCGTTGCAAACTTTTCATAATCATCCATATTTTGCTCCTTATAGCGCTCAAACGGTTAGACACTTTTTAACGCATATGCACATAAAGGAGAAATGTTTTTTATTGAGCATGGTTAAAACGGGTGCCTCCTCTTAGTGATCCGATGTAAAAAATGCGGGGATATGTTGTGGCCAACGCCAAGGTAAAATGGCAATCAAATCAAAGCGTACAGATAAACGAGCATAATCTTTTTGTCGAGCAAGCCAAATATCGGCTGCGGCCTCAATTCGTCTTTCATTTGTTCGGGAAACCGCTTCCATTGCTTCCATCAACGTTGAACGTGCTTTAACTTCAACAATTAACACAAGATTTCCCCGTCGTGCAATTAAATCAATTTCCCCACACTTGGTTTTAAAACGCATTTCTGCAATGTGAAATCCTTTGAAACGTAACCACCAAGCGGCTAGTTTTTCTGCACGAACCCCTCGATAAAAAGACTTTTGTCTCTGTTTTTTTTGTATCGTCTTAGGCATTATTTTACGCATTTTTTAAAAAAATCAATCGTTGAAAAAGTTTCTGCTTTTTCAGTCCAGTCTTTTTGGCAACCAAAGCTGCTGCTTGAGCCGCAGAATGTGTTTGTGCGTGTTCTAATAACATTTCATCAACTTCTTGATCACTTATCACATTGAAAGAAGAAGAAGCTTCTCCAACAAGCACAACAATTTCCCCACGAATTTGTGTCTGTTTTTTATAATTTTCCAACAAATCTCCCAAATTGGAAACATCGATTGTTTCAAACTTTTTTGTTAATTCACGGCAAATTGCAGCAGGACGATCTGCTGAAAAAACAGTGACCATATCTTGTAAAGTTTCAACAAGACGATGTGGTGATTCATAAAAAATCAAAGTTGCTGGAATGTTTTTTAATTGTTCCAATCGTTTTTGACGCTGTGTTTTGCGTGCATTCAAAAAACCTGCAAAGAAAAAGCTATCGGTTGGGAGTCCTGTCGGTATTAGAGCCGCTAAAAGAGCTGAGGCTCCAGGGATCGGAATAATTTTATGACCCGCTGTACGGGCTTCTTCTACCAATCGAAATCCAGGATCAGAGATAAGCGGTGTTCCTGCATCTGAAATAAGCGCTATCGTTTTGTTTTCTGCTAAAGCTGCTAAGAGTTTCGGGCCTGCTTTTTGCGCATTATATTCATGATAGAGAAAAGGTTTTTTCTCAATACCGTAACGTTCCAACAAAACACGGGTTACCCGTGTATCCTCACATGCTAAAATGTCAACGCTTGCCAGAACTTGCAAAGCACGAAGCGTAATATCTGCAAGATTTCCAATGGGCGTTGCTACAAGATAAAGCCCTGGTTCTATGATGGGTGCACAATAAGCATGTGCACCTATGAAATAGGTGTTCTTAGACATGCTTTTGTCTCTTCATCAAACTTCCCTTACTATAAGATCTTATCAAAATTTATATCCATACTTATCAGTTATTTTTGCTCACTTTTTATCAGCACATTTTTATCATGACAATGGCTTAACAACAGCGGTTTAACAACAGCTTATTTGTTTGGGTTTACTTACTTAAATAGTCGCTTACTTCATAATGAGATAACTTTATTCTCAACTTCAACGTTTTTGTCTCATATGCCCCGTTATTTTGCTCATTATTATCTTATTTTCAGTAAAATAAATTTCAGATATCAATATCCTATCAGCGCTATTATTTTCTATAAAACCTTCCTATCAAGAAGCACAAAAACTGTCTATGCTATCCTCTCACCTTTGGTTGGGCTTTTTTCAAAACGAAGCTGTCAGGACTATTTCTATCATGCTGATCTTTTAAAAGTCCCATTAATATTTTTTTGAGCAAGTATAAACAGACCCTTTTAAAACACAAAATGCCTCACGAACATTATGAATGAAAGATAAGTCCTTATCAGAAAAATATTTTGTTATATTCTCGACATCTTTAACAATATTAGGTTTATCTTAGAAGTTTTTAAGGTTAATTTTTATCTTAATAATTTTAATGACGAATTTATTATCTTTTATCTTGAGTAAAAGCTTTTAAATTATCGCACTTTACCCCTCTTATAAAAAGCTGGTCTTTCTCTCCGATTCATAGATCCATAGTCGGCATGTTTTGCGTTTTATGATGTTGTTTATCTTAAGGGAGTGCATATGCTTTTTCGATTTCTGGTAAATCAACAGCTACACTGAAGGCAGCCGCATGTTTAAAACAAAGACTAAGACGCATCAATATTATTCAAGCCATTCCAGCTTTTGTATGCCAGAGGGGAGCAAGGAGATAAGTGTATTTTTACTGGTGTCATCTCTCAAACCGGCAGATAGCCTCATTTAGGGAAGATATGAAGTTTTAAAGGTGCAAACTAATCACGCATTTTATCCTCTTTTTCATTTTAGTTTTGCAACCTTCAAAAGCATCCAAAGCACTATCTTTTAAATCATGAAGATTGCCTCATACTTTTGTTTCTCGCGTTTTTTAATGGGGGCACAATTTTCACGAAGAACACAGAGCCGTTGCGTTGTATACTCATAAGTTTGTTTTAAAGAAATATCTCTCAAAGCGCCCGTCACACCCATTTCACGATGGCGCCCGTTAAAGGGATAACGGGGGATAACGATTAAGCCATTGAGCCTCCCATTTTTATATTTATGAAGGAGCAGGAGGATACCATAATACACTTGGATCTGCCTTTGAGTGTTGTGATAGTTTTTGGCACTTTTCGACGGTTTTATAAAAAGGCATTTTTATTGTACGATTTTTATCCATATGGGCTCCTTCTACTTTTAATGTGCAAGCAAATAAATTTGATTAATTCATCATGAGAGGGATTTGAGATGAGAGAAGCTTACGGTACTCAAGCTTCTCATTCACGTTGAATAATTCTATATGATTATAAATCAATATGTTGATATTTTAAGAGAATAAACAATGATGCGTTATTGGGAGGGATTACATATTGGGATAAAAAGGGCCTTCATTGCCTTGCGGACAAATCCAAGTGATATTTTGGTTTGGATCTTTAATGTCGCATGTTTTGCAATGTATGCAATTTGAAGCGTTGATCATATATGTTAGATGATCATTATGTTTTAGCCATTCATAAACAGCGGCGGGGCAATAGCGTGCGGAAGGTCCTCCATAAATTGCATATTCAGAGTCCTTTTGTTTTTCTAATGAGGCGATCTTTAAATGACAAGGTTGATTTTCTTCATGGTGCGTATTGGAAAGGGCAACACTTGTCAGGCGGTCAAAGGTTATCACCCCATCGGGTTTTGGGTAAGCAATGGGTTGAAATTTTTCTGCGGGTTCAAGACAAGCATAATCTTCCTTGCCATGGGAGAGTGTTTTAAATAAAGAAAATCCGAACAGTTGCTGCCACCATATATCAAAACCGGCAAGTTTAATTCCATATTTTGTCCCGTATTTTGTCCAGAGTGGTTTGGCATTTCGCACTTGATAAAGATCTTTGCCAATGGGGCCTTTTCGCCACTGTTCTTCGATTTCTGTAACCTCATCATGAGCACGACCTTGCGCAAGAGCGGTCGCAATTTTATCGGCTGCTAATATGCCCGATAAAATGGCATTGTGTGATCCTTTGATACGAGGAACATTGACAAAGCCAGCAGAGCAGCCAATCAGTGCGCCACCAGGAAAGGTGAGTTTTGGTACAGATTGCCAGCCTCCTTCACTGATAACACGTGCCCCATAGGAAAGACATTTTGCATCTTTGAAGATTTCATAGATTTGTGGATGTGTTTTAAACCGCTGAAATTCTTCAAAAGGAGAAAGATAAGGATTTTTATAATCTAAGTGCACAACAAAACCAACAGAAATGATATTGTTTTCTTGGTGATAAAGAAAACCACCGCCGCTGGTACTATTGTCTAAGGGCCAACCGGTGAAATGTTGAACTAAGCCGCGTTGGTGTTTTTCGGGATCAATTTCCCAGAGCTCTTTGAGACCAAGACCAAATTTTTGAGGGTCACGATTTTTGCTCAAGTTAAAAGTTTGTATCAGTTGTTTTGCAATGGAACCGCGTGCGCCTTCCGCAATCAAAGTATATTTTGCCAATAACGCCATACCAGGCATATAATTTTTTCCAGGGGTTCCATCTTTGTTAAGCCCCATATCACCGGTGAGAACACCAATGATCGCGCCGTCTTCATTTTGAATGGTTTGTGTTACGGCAAAACCAGGATAGATTTCAACACCCAATGCTTCGGCTTTTTTGCTAAGCCAGCGGCAAACATTGCCAAGCGAAACGATATAACACCCGTCATTGGATAAGGTTTTGGGATACAAGATATGGGGCAATCGTGTCGCTTTTTGAGGCTTTAGAAAAAAAAACTGATCACGGGTCACAGGGGTTGTGAAAGGATGATCATGGTCATTTTTCCATTCTGGTAAGAGTGTATCGATACCAATGGGATCAACAACGGCGCCAGAGATAATATGTGCCCCAACTTCAGTTCCTTTTTCAACAATTGTGACAGAAAGCTCAGGATTAATTTGTTTTAGACGAATGGCAGCAGAAAGCCCTGCCGGTCCTGCTCCGACAATGACGATGTCAAACTCCATGCTTTCACGCTGGTCATACAGAGGTGCTTTCATGGCCTATAAAGCTTTCTCCAATTTTGGAACAGTTTGGTGTGGATTGTCCACAAGAGGTAAATTAACGATGTACGTAGCAAAAAGTTCTATCGGTTTTTCTTCAAAAACAACTTTGTTAAAGGACATTTTTTCGCGTTGAGGATGCTGAGGGGCACGCATAGCTTATAAAGTTTTCTCGAATTCTGGAATAATTTGGTGGAGATCTCCCACAAGGATGTAATCGGCAACTTTCATGATGGGTGCTTCTTCATCTTTATTAATGGCAACAATAATTTGTGCATCCATTATACCGGCTAAATGTTGGATTGCACCAGAAATGCCAACGGCGATATAGAGTTCGGGAGCAACGATTTTTCCTGTTTGTCCAATTTGCCAATCGTTGGGAGCATAGCCTGCATCAACTGCTGCGCGGCTGGCTCCTAAAGCGGCTTCTAATTTTTTTGCAAGGGGAAGAAGAAGCGCCATAAACTGTTCTTGGGAACCAAGACCACGTCCGCCTGAGATAATAACACGTGCCGAGGTAAGGTCTGGACGATCACTTTTATGTGTTTCTGCTTTTACGAAAGAAGAAAGATTGGGATTGGGCGCTGGTGTTATTGTTTTAATGGGGGCTACATTATTTTGGGAAGGCGTTGGTGTGAAAGAGGCGGTGCGAATGGTTATAATCTTTTTATGATCATTGCTGCGGACAGTTTCAAGTGCATTACCCGCATAAATGGGGCGTTTGAAGCTATCGGGTGAAAGAACGGCGGTAATATCTGAAATTTGCATAAGATCAAGAAGAGCGGCTACGCGTGGCATCACATTTTTTCCAGTCGTGCTGGAGGCTGCCATGATCACATCATAATCATTGGCGAGCGCAATGATTGTATCTGCCACCGGTTCGGCAAGTTGATAGGCTAAATAATCAGCTTCGGCCATAAGGACTTGCCGCACACCATGAAGTTTAGCACAGTTTTGCGCTATTGTTTGAATGTCTTCTCCGCAAACCAAAATATCGATATCGTTACCGATTGCATGCGCAGCGGTGAGTGCTTTTGCGGTTTCTTGTGTATTATGATCGGCCAATAAAAGAATTGCCATAAGTTTTTTTTCCTTTTATGTGCGTATTGCTTTTACTCTAGAAAATATTAAATGCAGTTTTTTTGTTTTAGTGCACTGACAAGCTCTGCGACATTCGCCACTTTAACCCCAGATTGACGCGGTTTGGGCTCTTCAACACTTAAAACTGTCAAGCGTGCTTTCGTATCGATACCAAGATCAGTAAGCGCTTTTTGTTCAATGATTTTCTTTTTTGCTTTCATGATATTGGGAAGAGAAGTATAACGCGGTTCATTGAGCCGTAGATCGGTGGTCATAACCATAGGAAGGGGAAGACAAAGAGTTTGTGTTCCATTGTCGACCTCACGCGTAACGATAGCCTGCCCATTTTCTATGTTAAGATGTGAGGCAAAAGTTGCCTGTCCCCAACCAAGAAGAGCGGCAAGCATTTGTCCTGTTTGGTTGCTATCGTCATCAATCGCTTGTTTTCCTAAAAAGACCATATCGGGTTTTTCTTCATCGACAATGGCTTTGAGAACCTTAGCAATGCTCAAGGGTTCAAGTGTTTGATCTGTTGTGATCAGAAGGGCGCGATCAGCCCCCATTGCAAGTCCTGTTCGTAAAGTTTCTTGGGCGGCTTCTGGCCCAATTGAAACAAGAACAACTTCTGAAACTTTACCGGATTCTTTCTGGCGAATGGCCTCCTCCACGGCTATTTCGTCAAAAGGATTCATAGACATTTTTACGTGAGACAAATCAACGCCTGTGCTATCGGGTTTGACGCGTATCTTGATGTTATAATCAACAACACGTTTGACAGCGACAATTATCTTCATGATGATCCTCTTTGGTTTATATGATCACAAGTTTATAGCAATACGTATAAGAAACCAAATTGTTTAGAATGAAGTTTCATTTATAACGTGTATTCTCTTTAATTTAAGCCTTTTTTACGTTTACTTGTACTTTCTTGTCATCATTTTCAATCTTCATTTCTTTTGCATGGCCATAATTGCCTTATTTGCTTGAATAAAAGGTAAAAAAATAAAACCATCTTGTGAGAATATTATTTTTTGTTTCACGATGCTTTGTTTATGATGATGCGATAGAGATTTTATGCCATGAAAATTTAAGTAAAAAAAAATAAAAGTGGGGGAAATGATTGTGCTCTTAAAATCTTGAGAGGAGAAAAAATATTTTTTAAAAATGTTGGGGATGAATATTAGGCAAATATTTGAGGTGAATATAAATATTTTTGATGAAGATCAGGGAAAAGTATTTCTAACAAAAAATGGGGAATTCTTAAAGCTCTATTTACTAAAATAGCGTATGATGTCTCATTATTTCTTGCTGTTCTTTTCAAAAAGGTTAATGAGGGGTAGGCGTTTGTGAATACGAAGGGTCATTCGGTCGACCAAGCAACCAATCCGGTTCAAAGTCATCAATTTTCTTCTTTTATTGAACAAAAGAAGAGAATGGACACACCTGTAGAAGTAACAATGTCGGATATTGCTCAAAAGTTACGCACGGTTTATGCACAGATGCAAATGAAACCTTCGTCTCGTCCTTTGAAGCAACAGAGCTTTGTCGAAGAACATTTTAAATCTTATTTAGATGACATTAGTCGGGCTATTTTGGCTGAATATTATATCCGTCGACAAAGAGAAAAAAAGCTTTTTGAATCTTTAGAGCAGATTAAAACACTTGTTCAAAATTTGCAGCGTGAAAAGAAAAGCCTAGAAGAAGCAACGGTAACACGACAGGTATCTCGTTCAAAATTATCTGATTCTGTTGTGCAAAAACTGGCTCATATGGAATGTGAGGAAAATCAAGAACAGTTACGGTTTCAAAAGGAACAAAACTTTTCCAAACAAAACACTATAGCGCTACTCCAGACAAATGTTGAGAATGGATTACATGTTAAAAATGTGTTACAGCAAGAAAATAAAAGCTCTGTGTCCAGTAATTCCCTTTCGCCAAGGGATGCACTTTTGCCTGGGGATGTTCTAAAGCCTGCTTTTAAACAGGGTGAGAAAACAGTGGAGCGTGCTGTGATAGAAGAAAAGGGGATAGATGTTCAGACCTCTAATCATCGCATTGAGAATGATGTTTCTTCTGTCTTAAAAGCGCGGCCTCGCAAACGTGTATCGTTTTTGTCTCATTTTGTAAAAAAAAGTGTTCTTTGTTTTTTTACCATTGCATTTGTGGGCGCGATAACGTTATGTTTTTATAGCTTTTTAAAAGGAGTTCGCTTTTTTAATTTTTTATGATGTTGATGTTAATAGAGTTGAAATAGATTGCGCATTCGTGATTGTGCAAAAACTATAGCCGTTAAAATTATCTTTTTAAACACGCAACAGAGATTATTGGACAAGAGGGATCGTTGGAGAGAAAATCTCCAGCTGTTAAAAAGCCTCAAATTATTTTGAAGGTTCTATCCGTGAGTATTTACTTACCCATTGCTGAAATGTCACTCAATATGCTGATCTTGATTGGTAT
Organism: Bartonella sp. SL320; assembly: GCF_059687635.1. Taxonomy (NCBI): domain Bacteria; kingdom Pseudomonadati; phylum Pseudomonadota; class Alphaproteobacteria; order Hyphomicrobiales; family Bartonellaceae; genus Bartonella; species Bartonella sp. SL320. Next base: position 564,745 of record NZ_CM185143.1, read on the forward strand.
GGGGGTTGTTGCTGGTTTTTTTTCAGGTCTTTTTGGTATTGGTGGTGGTTTTCTCATCACACCGTTATTAATTTTTTATAATATTCCCCCTGCTATTGCTGTTGGAACAGGGGCTAACCAGATGATTGCATCATCGGTAACAGGGGCGATTACACATTTTAGAAGACGGACGCTTGATATCAAACTTGGTATTCTTTTGGCACTTGGTGGAGGGGCTGGTTCGTTAATTGGGATTCAAATTTTTTCTATTTTGAAAAAGTTAGGTCAATTAGATCTGATGATTTCGCTTCTCTATGTTATTCTTCTTGGAAGTGTTGGAAGCTTGATGATTATTGAGAGTTGGTTTGATATGATGCGCAAGCGTAGGGTAGGAAAAGCCAATGTTCGTCCTGCAAGTCGGCATAGACATAACTGGATTCATCGCTTACCGTTAAAAATGCGTTTCCGAACATCTATGATCTATGTCAGCATTATTCCTGTGTTAGGCATTGGTCTTATTGTGGGGTTATTGTCTTCTATTATGGGAATTGGTGGGGGGTTCTTTATGATCCCAGCATTAATTTACCTTTTGCGTGTTCCAACCAGTGTGGTGATTGGGACGTCACTTTTTCAGATTACATTTGTATCTTCTTTTACGACAATTTTACAAAGTATGACTCATCAGTCCGTTGATATTGTTTTAGCTTTTTTATTAATGCTTGGAGGAAGTATTGGGGCGCAATATGGAACACGGGCTGGACGGAAGTTAAAAGCTGAACAATTGCGTATGGCACTGGCATTTTTGGTGTTGGTTGTATGTATGCGTCTTGCTTTTCAGTTATTTGTACGCCCAGATAATCTTTTCTCTCTGGATATTTTGATGAGATGAAAATGGGTAGATTATTATCTTTATGCATCATGGCAGGTTGCTTTTGTTTTGTTTCTTTTCCTACGTGGTCACATTTTGAGACGATCGGGACATTCGTTGATAAGGTTGATCATGAAACTGTCCAAATTATCGTAACAACCAATACGATTACGGTGGATGCAAATTTTGCTGGTCGTGATCTTTATATTGCGGGTGTTTTAGAAAATATTGATCCCTTATATTCTCGACAAAGCCGTTATGATGTTGTTGTAAGCTTAGAGGGACAGGGGCGGACAATGGTGATGCGGGAAAAAAAACGCAATGCCGGTGTATGGGTTAATACAGATTCCCTTATTTTTAAAAAGGTTCCTCTTTTTTACTCTATGGTTACAACACGTGACATTGAGGATATTACAAGCATTGAAAATTATAAACGCTTGGGATTAGGGTTACCCTATTTGCCATTACAGACGGACGGAAAAGATCAGAAAAAAATACAAGCTTTTCGCGATGAACTGGTGAAATTACAAAAAGCTAAAAGCCTTTACTATGAGGAAGTAGGCGGTGTTCGTTTTGGTTCTGATACACTTTTTACAGCACATTTTCGCTTGCCAGCCAATATCCCTGTTGGGCATTATAAGGCTCGTGCTTATCTTTTTCGTGATGGACAGTTTATTGATAGTGCGACAACAACGCTTGAAATTGTTAAAGCACATATCGCTTATACAATTTTTTATGCTGCACACAAATATCGTTTTCTCTATGGCGTTATTGCGGTGATTATTGCTATTACCACCGGATTTTTATGTCGTTTTATTTTTCGAAAAGATTAGTTAAGAAAAATGTTTAAAGTGCTTATTTTCTATGAAGAATGCGCAAGATAAGAAAAATGGGCACAACAATAATGGCTCCCATTATTGTTATATGGAACAAGTTTGTCAGTGTTATAAATCCTGTTTCCCATAGGGATTGAAAAAAACCAACTATTTTTTTTATGAGACTTTGAGGTGTCCATCCCAAAAAATTCATTACGATACCAATGAAAAATGAAAGAATGAGCAACTTTAGACTAACTTTGCTGAATGAGCCTCCAAGAAACATATGCAAAGAAGCGGATAATTTTTTCTTTCGGTTCATTTTAATATACTTTCGGATATTTTATTTTTTTGTTGTATCATTATAGTATAGTGATGCCCTTATCATAAAAAAGAAGCATTTTTGCGAAATTTTTATGGTACTTATTTTATTAGATGGAATGATATACTTTTCTTTATAAGAATTGATAGAGAAACTTTGTAGCATTTTAATATTTCGCATCAGAGGTGAGCGTTCTCGTAGATTAAAAACTTTTTAACGGGCTTAATTATTATGCTGTGTATAAAAATAATATTTTAAGACAGTTTACTTAAAAAAAGACTATCTATTCTGATAAGGGTATGCTTATATAGATATTATATTTTGATATTTCAACCTTAGTTCATTAAAAAGATATTTTTGCTCAAAAAATATAAGCAATGAATTGAGTATTGCTGAAGGGGCAAAGGTATTTAAAAGCGATGTTGAAAAAAGTTTTTTGTATGGGCGTATAAGCGAATGTCAGAAACCTCATGCTTCTTTTATTTTGAAATAAGATAGCATTAAAGGCTGTTATTATTATTTTACGAGAATGATGAGAAATTCACAATTCCTCTTGTAGAAGAGGGTGAGGTGGTTGAGGCTGGAAAATGGGTGAATTTTCCTGTTTTATTATAATATCAAAATATTAAGTCCCCTTGTTCATGAAGGGACTTAAGTCAACAGGAAACATGCTTTGATAGCATAAAAAACACTAGAAAAAAGAAGAAACATCAGAAAAAAAGAGATAAACCTATCCAATAAAAGAGAAAAAATTTCTATCTTATAGTTTTCAATAGTAGATATTGTAATATCGTCATTAAATTCTGTTATCAATTACACCATTGATTGTATATCAAAATGTTTTTAGATATATGTTCAAAATTCTGGCTTATAAGTATGGCATAAATATGGCAAGAGGAGTGATTAATAAGTCGTATTGTTTAAAAGTTTTTAACCTTTGTCTCTTGGAGGCTATGGTCTGCTTAATACTGTTATTTTTCACGTTTTGGTTGCGTGGGGAATTTATACAATAAACGTTAAAAGGAAAAGTCTATGAACTTGAAAAGAAAAATCTTAAAAAGGAGCAGCAGCCTTGTTTCTGTTCTTATAGCATTGGGGATGGTTTCACAACAGGCTGAAGCAAAAACACCCGCCGATACGCTTGTCATGGCTTGGAATCTCGATGCAATCGGTACGTTTGATCCCGCGCAACTTAACGATGTTTATGGAAGTGAAATTGTTCGCAATGTTTGTGATACTTTGGTGAGTGGTGCAACAGATGATCCTGCTAAAATGGTTCCGATATTAGCAACGCATTGGGATGTTGCTGGAGATGATCATAGCACGGTGATTACCTTTCATTTGCGTGATGGTTTAAAGTTTAATGATGGCAGACCCGCCAATGCCAATGATCTTGTTTGGAGCATGAAGCGGATTGTGAAATTAAAAATGGCCAATGCAGCTATTTTTAATGAATATGGCATTGTAGAAAAAAATGTTGATGAGGCGCTACAAGCCCCGGATGAGAAAACAGTGGTGATGAAGTTTGAAAAGCCTTATCCAGCAGAGCTCATTCTTAATAATATTGTGGCAAGTCCTGCGACTGCTTTGCTTGATCGTAAGACGATTATGAAGCATGAAAAAAATGGTGATCTGGGCAATCAATATTTGAAGAGTCATGCTGCTTGTGTTGGTCCTTATCAGTTAAAAAGTTGGCGTCCTGGAGAAGCTCTTATGTTGCGTGCTAGTTCCCATTATTGGGGAGAGGCACCGAAGCTGAAGCAGATTCTCATTCGTCATGTTGCAGAGCCTGGAACACAACGTTTGTTGTTGCAAAAGCACGATATTGATGTTGCGCGTAATTTAACCCCTGAAGATCTGGAAGACTTGAAAAAAACGACAGATGTTAAAGTTGAAGAAATCTTAGAGCCAACCATGATGTATTGGGGATTTAATATGACAAACCCCATTTTTGCGAAGGAAAAAGTGCGTTTGGCCATGCACTATCTTATCGACTATGAAGGACTTGGCAAAAAACTTCTCAAAGGTATTGGTATTCCACGGTCAAGTTTTATTCCTCTTGGCAATTTTGGGGCGTTAGATGAAAAGGAAGGGCAACCCTTTAAACTTGATATTCAAAAAGCCAAGAAACTTTTAGCAGAGGCGGGTTATCCGAATGGATTTGAAGCCAATTTTCTTATCTCTAATACGCCTTATAATTTGTTGCTTGCTCAATCAATCCAAGATAGTGCTGCGCAGGCAGGGGTGCGTCTTAAAATTGAACGTGTGGCAGGGACGCAGTTATTTTCAAAGGTAAATGCACGGGCTTTTGATACGACTTTTATCGGATGGAATAATGATTCTGCGGATCCACATACCATGGCTTCACGCCTTGTTTATAACCCAGATAATCGGTTTGAGGCGAAAAATACAGCTTATCCTAGTTGGCAGCATGGGTACTTTGATGAAGAGATGAATAAAAAAGTTGAAGAGGCATTGTTTCAAAAAGATCCGAAAAAGCGGGCGCAAATATATGCTGATTTACAACGCGAATTGATGCAAAAGGGACCTTATGCCTTTATTTATCAGAGATATGATGTTGTTGCGATGACGCCGAGTGTTAAAAAGTGGGTTTGGAATAGTGCACCCCATATTTTTTATAGTAAAATTGAAAAATAAGTGTGTCTATAATGCTGTCAAATACATAAAAAACTTGTCATGATCTATTCGGCGTTTTGCATAAATTTTCGAGTTTTGCAAGACATCGAAGATCGTCAATAATTCGTATTGTTAAATATTTTTGACATAACTCATTGAACGGTGATGTTTCATTTTCACGAAAGATGTATTTGTGTGGATGTGGAGATTGGACATAGTCCTTGCAGTGAAAGGTTATCAATTTATTGGCAAAAAAAATCAGTGCAACATATGTCGCATAATGTAGTCGCGCTGAAGATGCAAAGACTTTGCAATATGGAAGAAAGGTTTTGTTTATACGAGGAAATATCAGTTTTTTATGAGGCACATATTTCCTTTTGCTTCTGAAAGGTGATGAGAGGCAAATGGAAAATGTGTTTCAAGGAGAAGCAAAAAATTCAACTTTTCTTTTGAACGAAGGAATAAAAGTTGTTGTACGTGGCAAATTGCCGAATTTTCCTGTGTTATCAAAACGTCAAATTATAATGAAGGCTTTTGGGCCAATAGAGGGGAATGCTTGAATGATATTAAAGAATGCAGAAGAAAGCAGAGATAAGTTTGCCAACAAAACAAAAATAAAAACTTTGTCGAGAGTCTTCAATGGTGAGATGTTAGGACACCATGAAGAGAAGATACTATAAAGTTGTTTTGTGATGGATGATTATTTATCACATTGTTTTCTCTTATGTTTTTTTTGTTATCCTATAGGTGTTTATGGGCAAAAGAGACTGGTTGGCAAGAGAGAAATTGAAGGTTTTAAAACTGTGTTTTTAGGATCTCATGGTTTGTTTAATTTTATTATTAAGCAAGTTCGTTTTGCGTGAGGAATTTATATAATAAACGTTAAAAGGAAAAGTCTATGAACTTTAAGAAAAATATATTGAAAAGGAGCAGTTCTTTTATTTCTGCTCTTATGGCATTGGGGATGTTTGTACAACAAGTTTCAGCAACAACACCGGCTGATACGCTTGTGATGGCTTTGAATCTTGATGCAATAGATACGTTTGATCCTGCGCAGATCAATGAACGTCATGCCAATGAAATTATTAGCAATATTTGTGATAATCTAGTTGATTCCGCGAAAGATGATGCTGCTAAAGTCGTTCCTTCTTTGGCAAAAAGTTGGGATGTTTCAGATGATGGCCAGGGGACAGTCCTTACGTTTCATTTGCGTGATGGTTTGAAATTTGATGATGGTCGTCCTGCTGGTGCTCATGATCTTGTTTGGAGTATGAAGCGGATTGTTAAGTTAAAATTATCTGCAGCGGCAATGTTTAACGAATATGGAATTACTGAAGAAAATGTTGATTCTACTCTTCAGTCCCCCGATGATAAGACAGTGGTGATGAAATTTGATAAGCTTTATCCAGCACAGCTTATCCTTAGTCATATGGCTTCTGTTCGTCTTGCTGCTTTACTTGATCGTGAAACCATTATGAAACACGAACAAGATGGTGATATGGGAAATCGCTATTTGGCAAGTCACGCTGCTTGTGTTGGTCCTTATCAATTAGTGAACTGGCGTTCTGGAGAGGCAATTTTGTTGCGTGCAAGTTCCCATTACTGGGGAGAGCCAGCAAAGTTAAAGCAAATTCTTATTCGCCATATTGCTGAGCCTGGAACACAACGTTTATTGTTGGAAAAACACGATATCGATGTTGCGCGTAATTTGATGCCAGAAGATATCAAAGATCTCCAAGAAACAACAGATATTAAGGTTGAAAAAGTGTTGGCACCCTCTGTGATCATGTGGGGTTTCAATGTGACAAATCCTATTTTTGCCAATGAAAAAGTGCGTTTGGCCATGCGCTATCTTATCGATTACGATACTCTTGGAAAAACGCTTCTTAAAGATGTTGGTATTCCACGGGCAAGCTTTATTCCTCTTGGTAATCTTGGGGCTTTGGATGAAAAAGAAGGGCAACCCTTTAAACTTGATTTAAAAAAAGCCAAGCAGCTTTTAACAGAAGCAGGTTATCCAGATGGTTTTGAGGCTAATATTTTGGCAGGAAAGTCTCCTTATCCTTTTGCGTTGCCTATTGCTCAGTCTATCCAAGACAATGCAAAAAAAATAGGTGTGCGCTTTAATATCGAACATTTTGTCGGGACACAGTTGTTTTCAAAACTTTATGCACGGAATTTTGATACAATTTTTATGGGATGGAATAATGACTCTGCCGATCCGCATACCATGGCTTCACGTCTTATTTTCAATCCGGATAATCGGTTTGAGGCTAAAAATACAGGCTATGCTAGTTGGTGCCATGGCTATTTTGATGAAGATATGAATCAAAAGGTTCAGGATGCATTGTTTGAAAAAGACCCCAAAAAACGGTCAAAAATGTATGCTGATTTGCAGCGTGATTTTATGCAAAAAGGACCTTTTGCTTTTGTTTATCAGACATATAGTATTATCGCGATGACACCTGATGTCAAAAAATGGGTGTGGAATAGTGCTCCACGTATTTTTTATAATGACATTGAAAAATAAGCATGTTTTCAACTGTTGTTATATACAACAATGAATATGATGATGATATCTTCGGTGTTTTGCATAAGGCTTAAAAGCTTTGCAAAATATCGAAGTTTATCGCTAAAATGCATTATAGAATAATGCGGAAGATACTGCCGTTTAACATAGAGACTATCTGTATCGATGAAATTTACATAGGTAGATATTAAGATTGGAGATTTCCATCTTAAGTGAAGTAAAAAAACTTAAGTGAAGTAAAAAATAATGAATTTGTTTGTTAAAAAAACGAGCACACTGAATATAAGCAGAGTTTAGTATTTTATAGAAAAAGCGGGGAACCTTAAAATGTGCTGTTGAGAAAAAATGAATTATATGTAGGTGCGTTGGGGGAATATGAGGTTATTGTGGAGCTGATGCTTCAAATGATACCAGCTTTCCTTAAAAAATGATAAAATGTTGGAGACTATCCTCTGTATGGCTTCATATGGAAATGCTCAAATTTCTATGTGAGGAAGGAGAGGAGTGTCCATTGTTGGGAACGATGCTTATAAGGATTGGCAAAATATCAGAGGGGCTTTGAAGGCTTTTAAAGCAACGGAAATTTGTGTTCTCAAGACTCTTTTTAGAAAATCGTAAAAAGACTTTTAAAGCAGAAGTTTTGTTTGATGCGATCAAGGAAGTTCTCTGGTTTGTATGTTCAAAGTTTCAGGTGTGGTGACATCACCAATGGGCGCTGTCATTTGTGCGATCACACATTGTTTAGCAGATTTCCGTGTTTAGCAGATCTTTGTTGTCTGTTTTGCTTTAGCTGACAAGTACTGCTTAAAGGGGGTTGTTTCTGCTGCTTGAAGGCTTTGCTATTTTATCTTTAGGAGATGTCTTTCCCAAGTCTGATCTTTTTATTTTTGCGCGCTCCTATGGCCAAGGGAAATTTATACAATAAACTTTAAAGGAAAAGTCTATGAACTTTAAGAAAAATATATTGAAAAGGAGCCGTTTTTTTGTTTCTGCTCTTATGACATTGGGGATATTTGTGCAACAGGTTGAAGCAAAAACACCGGCCGATACGCTTGTGATGGCTTGGGATCTTGATGCAATCAGTAATTTTGATCCTGCACAGCTCAATGATCGGTATGGCGCTGAAATTGTTGTCAATGTTTGTGATAATTTGGTTGATACTGCCAAAAATGATGGCGCTAAAGTCGTTCCTTCTTTGGCAAAGAGTTGGGATGTTGTAAGCGACGACCAGAGTACGATGATTACTTTTCATTTGCGTGATGATTTGAAATTTAATGATGGTCGACCTGCCGGTGCTCATGATCTTGTTTGGGGGATGAGACGGGTTGTCAAATTGAAGCTGTCTAATGCGGCAACTTTTAATGAATATGGTATCACAGAACAAAATGTTGATGAGGCTTTTCAAGCACCCGATGATAAGACAGTGGTGATGAAATTTGATAAACCTTATCCAGCAGAGCTTATTTTGAGCAATATTTCCACTAATCGTACTGTTGCTTTGCTTGATCGTGAGACACTGATGAAACACGAAAAAGATGGTGATATGGGAAATCGCTATTTGGCCAGTCACGCTGCTTGTGTTGGTCCTTATCAGTTAGAAAGTTGGCGTCCTGGAGAAGGGATTTTATTGCGTGCAAGTTCCCATTATTGGGGAAAGGCACCAAAATTGAAGAAGATCCTTATTCGTCATATTGCTGAGCCTGGAACACAGCGTTTGTTGTTGGAAAAACACGATATTGATGTGGCACGTAATTTAACGCCAGAGAATATAGCAGACCTGAAAGCAACAACAGATATTAAGGTTGAAAAAATATTGGCTCCCTCTCTGATCGTATGGGGCTTCAATGTGACAAATCCTATTTTTGCCAATGAAAAAGTGCGTTTGGCCATGCGCTATCTTATCGATTATGATGCTTTGGGAAAAACGCTTCTTAAAGATGTTGGTATTCCACGGGCAAGCTTTATTCCTCTTGGCAATTTTGGGGCTTTGGATGAAAAAGAAGGACAACCTTTTAAACTTGATTTAAAAAAAGCCAAGCAGCTTTTAACAGAAGCAGGCTATCCAGATGGTTTTGAGGCTAATATTTTTGCAGGAAAATCTCCTTATCCTTTTGCTTTGCCTATTGCTCAGTCTATCCAAGACAATGCAAAAAAAATAGGTGTACGCTTTAAAATTGAACATTTTATCGGGACACAATTGTTTTCAAAACTTTATGCACGGGGTTTTGATACAATTTTTATCGGATGGAATAATTCTTCTGCCGATCCCCATACCATGGCTGCACGTTTTATTTTAAATCCGGATAATCGGTTTGAGGCTAAAAACACAGGCTATCCTAGTTGGTGCCATGGTTATTTGGATGAAGATATGAATAAGAAGGTAAGGGAAGCCCTCTTTCAAAGAGATCCACAGAAACGAGCACAAATGTATGCTGATTTACAACGTGATTTTATGCAAAAAGGCCCTTATGCTTTTATCTATCAGACATATAATATTGTCGCGATGACACCTGATGTCAAAAAATGGGTGTGGAATAGTGCACCCCGTATTTTTTATGCTGACATTGAAAAATAATTTTTATTTGTAAAGCATAAAAAACATCGTCTGATATCTTCGACGTTTTGCATCGTGTTTTCAAGCTTTGCGAGACGTCGAAGATTGTAAATTAAGAGGGGGATATGTTGTTTCATGTCTTATCAGGATTGTTCATCTTAAGAGAGATTTTTCATTCTCATTCAAAGCGGTATTTTGTAGGGTGAAGATTTCAACTTCTCTGAATTGAAAAGGGATTAATTTATTTGCTGAAAAGATTAGTGCAACACATGTCACATAATTGAACTTTGCTAAAGGAACAAAGATTTTGCAATGTTGTAAGAAAAGTTTTGTTATGGGGGATACGAGGAATATTAGTTTTTTATGGTGCCCATATTTTCTTTTACTTTGAAAGCTGCTACGGTGCATACTTGAGGCCATTATTTTGCGGGGAGGAGGTTATTTTATGGTAAGCAATGAAAAAATTCGAAATCCCTTTTTGAAAGGGATAGAAGTTGTGCAACTTGGCGCATTGGCGAAATTTTCTGCTTTATCGAAACATCAAATGATTATGAAGGTTGTTTGTTATTAAGCGCTTGAGCCCACAGGGAGCGTTTTTTGACGATATTTAAAAAATGTAAAAGACGTTAAAAGAGAAAAATACGGGAAGAAAGAAGAGATACGTTTGCTCAACAAGAGAGAAGAAATCTTGGGTTTATCGTCTTTAAATGGTGGGTGATATCATCAATCGGCTCTCTTATGGGGGATCATCCATTGTCTATTATCATCCATTGTCTATTGGAATGTTTGTCTGGCGGAGCGTTTTCCTGTGTAGGTTTGGGGGTATCCTATAGGTGAACAGGTGTACAAGGACAAAAGGATAATGAGTAAGGGGGGGCAAAAGTGCTCATCATGTTTATCTTGCAGAGCCTATGGCGCGTCTAATCTCATTATTTTACGTGATTTTGTTGTGTGGGGAAATACAATAAACATTAAGAGGAAAAACTTATGAGCTTGAAGAAAAAAATATTAAAAGGGAGCAGCTGTCTTGTTTCTGTTCTTATGGCACTGGGAATGGTTGCACAACAGGTTGAAGCCAAAACACCGGCAAATACGCTTGTTATGGCTTGGAATCTTGATGCAATCAGTACGCTTGATCCCGCGCAAAGCAATGATATTTATGCCAATGAGATTATTGAAAATGTTTGTGATAGTTTGGTCAGTACTTCGACAAATGATCCAGCAAAAGTCGTTCCGGTATTAGCAACACATTGGGATGTTTCAGGGGATGATCACAGTACGGTGATTACCTTTCATTTGCGTGACGGTTTAAAGTTTAATGATGGCAGACCCGCTAACGCCCATGATCTTGTTTGGGGTATGAAGCGGGTTGTTAAATTAAAGATGGCCAGCGCGGCAACTTTTAATGAATATGGAATTGTGGAAAAAAATATTGATGAGGCGCTGCAAGCTCCGGATGATAAAACAGTCGTCATAAAATTTGATAAGCCTTATCCAGCGGGGCTTATTCTTAATAATGTTATTGCAAATCACGTAACTGCTTTGCTTGATCGTAAGACGATTATGAAACATGAAAAAAATGGCGATTTAGGCAATCTGTATTTGAAGAGTCATGCTGCTTGTGTTGGTCCTTATCAGTTAAAAAGTTGGCGTCCTGGAGAAGCTCTTTTGTTGCGTGCTAGTTCCCATTATTGGGGAGAGGCACCCAAATTGAAGCAGATTCTTATTCGTCATGTTGCAGAGCCTGGAACACAACGTTTGTTATTGGAAAAGCACGATATTGATGTTGCGCGTAATTTGACCCCTGAAGATCTGGCAGACTTGAAAAAAACAACAGATGTTAAAGTTGAAAAGGTGTTGGTGCCAACCATGATGTATTGGGGATTTAATATGACAAATCCCATTTTTGCAAAGGAAAAAGTACGCTTGGCAATGCGTTATCTCATAGATTATGAAGGTTTTGGCAAGAAACTTCTCAAAGGGATAGGTATTCCACGGGCAAGTTTTATTCCTCTTGGAAACTTTGGCGCTTTGGATGAAAAAGAAGGGCAACCCTTTAAACTTGATATTCAAAAAGCCAAGAAACTTTTAGCAGAGGCGGGTTATCCAAATGGATTTGAAGCTAATTTTCTCGTCTCCAATACGCCTTATACTTTAGCTCTTGCTCAATCGCTCCAAGACAGTGCTGCGCAGGCTGGGGTGCATCTTAAAATTGAACGTGTGGCAGGGACGCAATTGTTTTCAAAAGTGGCTGCTCGGGCTTTTGATACGACTTTTATCGGCTGGAGTAGCGGGTCTACAGATCCGCATACCATGGCTTCACGCCTTGTTTATAATCCGGATAATCGATTTGAGGCGAAAAATACAGCCTATCCTAGTTGGAAGAGTGGGTATTTTGATGAAGGTATGAATAAAAAAGTTGAAGAAGCATTGTTTCAAAAAGATCCGCAAAAGCGTGCGCAGCTTTATGCTGACTTACAACGCGAATTGATGCAAAGCGGCCCTTATGCCTTTATTTATCAGAAATATGATGTTGTTGCGATGACGCCGGATGTCAAAAAGTGGGTTTGGAATAGTGCGCCCCGTGTTTTTTATAGTAAAATTGAAAAATAAAAGGGGATCAAATTTATAAAATATAAAAAAGCATGATCACGATATATTTGACGTATTGCAAAGCATCAAAAAATTTTGCAATACGTTGAATTTTATCGGTGATCGATTGCTCTTATTTTGTAGAAAATTTTAATTTTAAGACATTCTCTTTAGAAAGAGTTTCTATTCTCATGAAAGCTGTATTTGGATAAAAGCTGTGTTTGTATAGATGTTAAGATTGAATGTTTCAACTGTCGTTGATACCTTTTACATTTTATAAGCGAGAAGAATGCTCTATAAATTTCCATGAAATGGTTTTAGGTATTATTGATAATTCTCATAATTGCTTTAAAGCTAAGAGGTATCCGATTTGGTGTTATGGGTATTTAGATAAAATATACATCAAAAGGTTAAAGATGCAGAGTTTTTAAAGGCTTCACAGAAACGGATGTAGCGAGTTCAAAAATGGTGAGTTTGTTTGATGAAAAAACAGTTGCAACAAATGTCGCAGAATTTACTGTTTCAGAAATAGCTGGGGCTTTAAAGCGCGTTGTTGAAGAGAAGTTTGGGTATGTACGGGTGCGTGGTGAGATCTCAGGGTATCGTGGGGCCCATGCTTCGGGGCATGCTTACTTTGCTTTAAAAGATGACAAGGCACGGCTGGAGGCTGTTATTTGGCGTGGGGTCATGGACAAGCTTAAATTTCCTCCTGAAGAAGGGATGGAAGTCGTTGCTGTTGGAAAACTAACAACGTATCCAGGGTCATCGAAATATCAAATTGTCATTGAGGCTCTTGAACCAACAGGAGTTGGTGCTTTGATGACTCTGCTTGAAAACCGTAAGAAAAAGTTTGCAGAAGAAGGCTTATTTGATGAGACAAAGAAAAAGCCTTTGCCTTATATGCCTCGCGTTATAGGTGTTGTAACATCACCAACGGGCGCTGTTATTCGGGATATTATTCATCGTATATCTGACCGTTTTCCGTTACATATTTTGGTTTGGCCTGTCCGTGTCCAGGGGGAAACAAGTGGGAGTGAAGTGGCTGCTGCTGTTGAAGGTTTTAATGCCCTTGACGCAGGAGGACACATTCCAAAACCGGATCTGCTTATTGTTGCACGGGGAGGAGGAAGTTTAGAAGATTTGTGGGGGTTTAATGATGAAGCTGTTGTTCGTGCTGTTTATGCTTCTAAGCTCCCAGTTATTTCTGCTGTTGGGCATGAAACAGACTGGACTTTGATTGATTATGTCGCTGATTGGCGTGCTCCAACCCCTACAGGAGCGGCAGAAAAGGCTGTTCCCGTTAAGCTTGATCTTGAAGTAAGTGTTGCATCCCTTGGAGCACGTTTGCGTAAAGGACTTGCACGTTCTTTTGATTTTCATCAACAAAAGTTGCGTGCTGCCAGACGAGGGCTTCCCACTGTCGACCAACTTTTTGCGCTACCGCGGCGTGGTTTTGATGAAATTTCAAGTCGATTACAGCGTGCTCTTTGTGTGAGCTACGATAAAAAACGTTTTTCTTTTCATGCTCTTCAGCTCCGTCTTTCGCCACGTTTGTTAAATAGTGAAAAAGCACAACGCCATACAGAAGAATATACGGCGCGTCTTCAGCGTGCTTTTGTACGCAGTGTGGAAAGACAACGCGCGGCGTTAGAGTTGGCATGTAGGCTTTTAAAAAGCACTTCTTATCAGAATATTTTAGAGCGTGGTTTTGTTTTGGCTTTAGGGCAAGATTATAAGCCCATTAAACGATTAGCGCAGTTGCCTGAAAATGGACAAGTAAATTTACGCTTTTTTGATGGGGATATCAGTGTTGCAACAAAAGAGCCTGTTTCTGCAAAACATTCAAAACACAAGAAAATAAAGTCACCAAGCGATGACCAAGGAACTCTCTTTTAATAGGGTGAATTTAATGCTGGCAGAAGGGCTTCTTAAGGGGATGGATGGAAAAGTTCGTTGCGCATGGGCTGGAACGGATCCTCTTTATTGTGCTTATCATGATAACGAATGGGGAAAACCTGTTTTTGAGGATATTCCTTTGTTTGAAAAAATTTCTCTTGAAGGTTTTCAAGCGGGGCTTTCTTGGTTGACGATTTTAAAAAAACGCCCTTCTTTTCGTATTGCATTTGATGATTTTGATTTTGAAAAGATTGCTCATTATGATGCGTTAAAGGTGCAAATGTTGATGCAGAATAAAGGCATTGTGCGTCATCAAGGGAAAATTCGTTCAGTGCTTAATAATGCACTCAGAGCACAGGAAATTATAATAGAGTGGGGGAGTTTGTCCCACTATTTTTGGTCTTTTAAACCACCACAATCGGAGCGTTATGAAAAGATAGATTTTCAAACACTTTCGGCTCATCCTATAACCCCTGCCTCTCTTCGTCTTTCTAAAGATTTAAAAAAACGCGGCTGGACATTTGTTGGTCCCACGATTTGTTATGCTTTTATGCAGTCTATCGGGATTGTCAATGATCATCTTGAAGGGTGTTTTTGTCGATAAATTGGCAATTTTCTCTTATCAAGGGCAATGATCAAGAGAATAATAATTATTATATCGATGTACAGATAACACCGCTGTATAAGATAACTGAATGATATAAACGAAACCATCATGATAATTTTTCTACTGTTGCGGGCTATCAAAATGATAAAATAAAGTATAATTTTGAGGATGAAGAAACAGATGCAAAAAAGAGTTATATCTTGAGTTTTCATGTATCTGGCGTTAGATAATGGTGATATTCATTGGTCAAACAGGATATTACCTAGTTGCTAATTCATGTGCTTTCTTAAAAAATATCATGTTCTCATTTAGCAATGGGGCTTATGAATGTTATAACAATGAAGTTATTTTGCACTACTCTCCTGTGTTCATGAAGGGACGTGTCCGCACCATTTAGCATTTTTCCATCTCCTCCAAGTTGCGTCAGTACTTGGCATTTGAAATGGCTTAGAAGAGATATTTGTATTTTTGTTAATAACATCGTTATAAGCTGGCCGTTATAATTAACTCATCAATATTTTATTCATGTTTATCGATGAATGCAAAGTGGTTTTTAGCTGGGGTGTTATTGTTGCATTATCGTATTTTGCTTTGGTTGTATGAGGGTTGATTTATTGGCGTGGTGATTGATTGTCCAAGACTTGCTAAGCACTCTAAAACAAAACGCAATAATGAAAAATTGACGTTAAGTAACTTAAGTTGCTTGTGTTAGGTTTTATTATCTGATAAGTTTCCCCCATTAGAGAGGAGTTTTGCTGCGTGTAAGCAGCAGTTTTGGGGAGGATACTTAAGCTCAAGCGCACTTGTATCCACTGCATTGCTTCGTTAAATCTCTGTATTGGGCTGTTGCAAACGAAGGCTTTGTGACGGTGTGTTGCTTGTTATTCTATTTTTGTTACGGAAAAGTAATCAGGCACACTAAAATTTAGAAGGATTTATATTCGTTATGTTTTTGGGAAAAATCATCTCATGAATTTTGTTTTTATCAATGAGGGAGGCTATTTTAATGGGTCTTCTTTTATTGCAAGTTTTATTGCAAGCTTTATCTCTCAGAAGATAAAATTTGGAAGAAGTGGTTTTCTCATTATTCATTTTTCTTTATTAAGGCATTTAGCCTTTCTGGTAGGAAAAATTTTGATACTTAATTTTCAAAAGCTTAAGCATATTTTTGTGAGGGGGGAGTTTGAGACAAGATATTCTCTTAATGTTTTCTACTGTTTTAATACAGTTTTGATCATGGCGTAAAGATGTCTGGCATCTTGAAAATGAGTATCTAAGGGGAGAATGAGTTTTGAAGTTTACGTATTTTATTTTAAATACAACCTAAAGAAATAGAAAAGGAATAAAAATAGTGCGTTCATAAAACGTTACGCAATGATTTCTTTTTTAGTTTACTGTTTTTTTGGGGCTTACAAGGTTTATCATTTGATGATTTATGGGGGAATAATAAAGCGCGGGGTTGATATAAAGGACCTAATATAAAGCGCATTGTTGTGTGCAAAGAGCGATTATGAAAAAAGATAATATTGGTTGAAAAAACATATATTGCATGTTTTCTGTTGTTTAATTGAGACTTCAGTCAATGAAATTTATAAAATGGGGTGGGAATTTATAAAGTGGATGGAATTTAAAAATAAGATGACTCTGTATAGGTGATGAAAATGTCTTTGTTTCATTTTTATAATCATAAGTTTGCTCTTTATGATTATAAATTTACCTGTCATTTCAGTGTCATTCATTGATAACAATATTGATAAGAATAAAGGGGAAAGTTTATGAACTTGAAAAGAAAAATCTTAAAAAGGAGCAGTAGCCTTGTTTCTGTTCTTATGGCATTGGGAATGGTGACACAACAGGCTGAAGCCAAAACACCGGCGAATACGCTTGTCATGGCTTGGAATCTCGATGCAATCAGTACGTTTGATCCTGCGCAACTTAATGATGTTTATGGAAGTGAAATTATTTACAATGTCTGTGATAATTTGGTGAGCACAGCGACAGATGATCCAGCAAAAGTCGTTCCGGCATTGGCAACGCATTGGGATGTTTCAGGGGATGATCACAGTACGGTGATTACCTTTCATTTACGTGATGGTTTAAAGTTTAATGATGGCAGAACAGCCAACGCCCATGATCTTGTTTGGGGCATGAAGCGGATTGTGAAATTAAAAATGGCCAATGCAGCCATTTTTAATGAATATGGCATTGTAGAAAAAAATGTTGATGAGGCGCTACAAGCCCCAGATAAAAAAACGGTGGTGATGAAGTTTGAGAAACCTTATCCAGCAGAGCTCATTCTTAATAATATTGTGGCAAGTCGTGCGACTGCTTTGCTTGATCGTAAGACGATTATGAAGCATGAAAAAAATGGTGATTTGGGCAATCATTATTTGAAGGCTCATGCTGCGTGTGTTGGTCCTTATCAGTTAAAAAGTTGGCGTCCTGGAGAGGCTATTTTATTGCGTGCTAGTTCCCATTATTGGGGAGAGGCCCCTAAATTGAAACAGATTCTCATTCGTCATGTTGCAGAGCCTGGAACACAACGTTTGTTGTTGCAAAAGCATGATATTGATGTTGCACGTAACTTGACCCCTGAAGATCTGACAGATTTGAAAAAAACAACAAATGTTAAAATTGAAGAAGTCCTCGTGCCAACTATGATGTATTGGGCATTTAATATGACAAATCCCATTTTTGCGAAGGAAAAAGTACGTTTGGCTATGCGTTATCTTATCGATTATGAAGGACTTGGCAAAAAACTTCTCAAAGGTGTTGGTATTCCACGGTCAAGTTTTATTCCTCTTGGCAATTTTGGCGCTTTAGATGAAAAAGAAGGGCAGCCCTTTAAACTTGATATTCAAAAAGCCAAGAAACTTTTAGCAGAGGCGGGCTATCCGAATGGATTTGAAGTCAATTTTTTGGTCTCTAATACGCCTTATACTTTGTTGCTTGCTCAATCAATCCAAGACAGTGCTGCGCAGGCTGGGGTGCATCTTAAAATTGAACGTATGGCAGGGACGCAGTTGTTTTCAAAGGTGAATGCACGGGCTTTTGATACAGCTTTTATCGGATGGAATAATGATTCTGCGGATCCACATACCATGGCTTCACGCCTTGTTTATAATCCGGATAATCGGTTTGAGGCTCGAAATACAGCTTATCCTAGTTGGAAGAGTGGGTATTTTGATGAAGAGATGAATAAAAAAGTTGAAGAAGCATTGTTTCAAAAAGATCCGAAAAAGCGGGCACAGCTTTATGCTGATTTACAACGTGAATTGATGCAAAAAGGTCCTTATGCCTTTATTTTTCAGAAATACGATGTTGTTGCGATGACGCCGGATGTCAAAAAATGGGTTTGGAATAGTGCGCCCCGTGTTTTTTATAGTAAAATTGAAAAATAAGTGTGTCTATAATGCTGTCCAAGCAAAAAGAGCTTGATCATAATTACGTGATGCAAATATTCTCCTGTGTAAAAGCTTTTCAGTTTTTTTAAAAGAATGCATTTGTGTGGGGGCAGTATATGATTGAAGCTGTTGATAGATGGGATAGGTATATTCGGAGGAGGAATCTTTGTTTAAGGTCATATGGATTCTTAGTATTCTAAGTAATAGATTGCTGTATGAGAGAAGTATTTTTAGATGTTTGGTTTGGTTAAATAAAGTTGATGTTTGATACTATGCTGTTTAAAAGATAAAAGAGCAAAATCACAATTATGTTGTGTGAAGAGGTACAAGAATACAACAGGAAGCGATAAAATGGGGAAAAAAGAATGTTGAAAAGAATTTGTATTTTATTAAGTACAATAGGCTTTTTAAATAGCGCTATAGCATCAGCATTTAGTGCTTCATCTAAAGATGTATTGGTGATGGCGTGGAATATTGATTCAATTAGTGGATTTGATCCCGCACAAACCGTTGAGGTTGTGACGAGTGAGTTATTGACAAATATTTGCAGTGCGCTTGTGCAGTATGATGAGCATGATCCTACAAAAATTCGTCCAGCTATGGCAAAATCTTGGGACGTTTTAGATAATGGCAAAAGAATAGTTTTTCATCTTCGTGATGATTTGAAGTTTGATGATGGAAGGGTAGCAACAGCGCAAGATCTGGCATGGTCAATGCGACGGATTATTAAATTAGGATTGAGTTATGCTCAATCTTTAATGGATTATGGATTTACCAAAGATAATGCCGCAACAAATATTCAGGCTCTTGATGATAAGACTTTACAATTAAAATTAGACAAACCTTATCCTACTCAGCTGATATTGACTGTTATTGGACAGTCTTATGCCTCTGCTCTGCTTGATCGGAAAACACTTGAAGCGCAGAGTATTAACGGGGATATGGGGAATAAGTATTTAGCGACACATTCGGCTTGTGTTGGACCTTATAAATTGGCAAGCTGGTCTCCAGGAGATAAAGTTGTGTTAGAGGCTACACAGCATTATTGGGGGAATGTTCCTAAAATTAAGCATATTGTTGTACAGCACGTAGGGGATTCATCAAGTCAAAGACTTCTTTTGGAAAAAGGTGATGTGGATATAGCACGGGATCTTTCTTCAGAGGATATTTTAGATATTGAAAAAAAAGGCGGTCCAGTCAAAATTAGTCGTGTTTTGCGCCCACAGATTATTTATTTATCACTGAATAATAAAAATAAAATTTTTGCGAATGAAAAGGTCAGATTGGCCCTTCGTTATTTGGTTGATTATGAAGGTCTT
The DNA here is from genome assembly GCF_059687635.1 of Bartonella sp. SL320. Taxonomy (NCBI): domain Bacteria; kingdom Pseudomonadati; phylum Pseudomonadota; class Alphaproteobacteria; order Hyphomicrobiales; family Bartonellaceae; genus Bartonella; species Bartonella sp. SL320. The sequence continues at coordinate 584,268 of NZ_CM185143.1, forward strand.
GGAAAAACTGTTTTGAAGGGGATTGCTATTCCTCGGGCAACTTATATGTCCTTGGGTGTTCCGGGGGCTTTGGATGAAAAAGAAGGCTTGCCTTTTAAGTTAGATTTGAAAAAAGCAAAACAGTTGATTACCGAGGCTGGTTATCCTAACGGTTTTAAGGCTAATCTTTTAGTTGGAAGTCTTAGTTATATGTCCTCTGTTGCGCAGTCTATTCAAGCCAATGCACGCAAAATTGGTGTTGAGCTGACACTTGAAAAAATGGCTCAAAATCAATTGTTGAGCCGTGTGCGCGGTGGAAATTATGATACTGCCCTTATGGGGTGGGGAAGTGCTGACCCTGATGGACATCCTGCTTCATTAAATCACGTGTTTAATCCTGATCCAACCTTTACAAAAAAGCACAATATGTACTTGGCTTGGCGCGCTGGATATTATGATGAAAATATTAATAAAATGGTGATGGATGCTTTGTTTGAGCAAGATCCTAATAAGCGCATTATGCAATATCGTACTTTACAACATTATGTGCTAGAGCATGGTCCTATGGTTTATTTATTTCAGACATATTATACCGTTGGCATGGGACCTGATGTCAAAAAGTGGGTTTGGAACACTTACAGACTTTATTACAATGAAGCAGAAAAATAAAAAAAGAGGCATGTTATAGAGAAGGATTTTAGAACATGCTTAATAAGAGGTTGTTTCGTTATATAAAAAGAGGTATTTGCTTTATGTTTTATCGCTACAGAGGGGATTTTTATAATGGTTTTGTCGCTTTCAGAGACTGAAAGAGCCGTATCAGAAAAGCAAAAAAGATTATTTGTATGGGATTTTTTGTTCAAAGGATTAAAGCTGCTTATTTCAGTTTTTATCACATTGCTTGGGTTGGTGACGATTACTTTTTTTCTTGGTCATCTGCTTCCTCTTGATCCTGTTCTGTCTATTCTTGGTGATAATATTAGTCAGGAAGCTTATGATGCCATGTATTATAAGCTGGGTCTTGATAAGCCGTTGATTGTTCAGTATTGGAAGTATCTCCAGAATGTATTTTTATTTGACTTTGGAGATGCTTTAACATCCGGGCGTCCTGTTTTAGCTGATATTATGCGCGTGTTTCCTGCAACATTAGAGCTTGCAACTGTTGCTATTGTTATTGGCACAACTCTTGGAATTCCCTTTGGTGTTTTTGCCGCAATGTATCGCGATTCATTTATTGATTATGTTGTCCGTGTTTTTACACTTTTGAGTTATTCTACGCCGACATTTTGGCTTGGGCTTATGGCGTTGTTAATATTTTACGCCAAGCTTAGCTGGGTCGGTGGTCCAGGGCGACTTGATTTTCTTTATGAATATTCTTTTGAACCCAAAACAGGATTTTTTCTTTGGGATACCGCAACCCAAGGACAGTGGGAGGCTTTTGGCAATGTCTTTAGTCACATTATTATGCCTGCTTTGATCTTAGCTTTTGGTGCGATGGCTTATATTAGTCGGATGACTCGTGGGTTTATGATTGAACAGCTTAATCAGGAATATATCATTACTGCACGTGTAAAGGGATTATCGTGGGCACGGACGGTTTGGGGGCATGCCTTTCGCAATGCTGCTGTTCAAGTTATTACCGTTGTTGCACTTTCTTATGCTTTTTTATTAGAAGGGGCTGTTTTGACGGAGACTGTTTTTGCTTGGCCTGGTTTTGGACATTATTTGACAAATGCTCTTCTCGCTGGAGATATGAATGCCGTTGTCGGGTGTACTTTACTTGTAGGCTTTATCTTTGTTGCCATTAATTTATTTTCTGATTTGCTTTATCGCATTTTTGACCCAAGGACACGTTGAATATGACAGCTCGTAATCATCAAAAATCACAATCATCATCTTCTTTGGGTTCTTGGTTAAATGATCCGGTTCCACGGTCCATCATTCAAGCGAACCTACAAAGAGTTTATCACGCACTGGTTAAGTTTTTTCATAACTTCTCGGCTGTATTTGGTCTGCTTATTATTTGTATCATTATCATATGTGCACTTTTTGCGCCTTGGATTGCTACGCATGATTTTCTTAGCAATGATCTGGGACATCGGTTGCAGCCCCCCTCTATGGCGCATTATTTTGGGACCGATGAATTAGGACGTGATATTTTTAGTCGTCTTGTTTTTGGTTCTCGGATTACTCTTTATGTTGTTTTTCTTACAACAATTATTGTCGGTCCAATAGGGCTTATTGTTGGGACTGTCTCTGGTTATATGGGGGGATGGGTTGATACTGTGCTCATGCGCATTGTCGATATTTTTCTTGCTTTTCCAGGTTTGATTTTAGCTCTCGCCTTTTCAGCTGCATTGGGCCCTGGAATTGAAAATGCTTCTATTGCAATTTCAATTGCAGCATGGCCACCAATCGCACGTTTAGCGCGCGCTGAGACTTTGACGATACGTTCTTCTGATTATGTTTCTGTCGTGCGCTTGCAAGGGGCTTCTGCTTGGAGAATTATTTTGTTTCATGTTGCACCCATGTGTATTCCTTCAGTGATTGTACGATTAACTTTAGATATGTCTGGAATTATTTTAACAGCTGCTGGTCTTGGTTTTTTGGGGTTGGGAGCACAACTTCCAAGTCCTGAGTGGGGAGCGATGCTTTCCTCAGGGCGGGAATTTATGATGACAAATTGGTGGTTGGCGGCAATACCAGGCTGTGCAATATTATTTGCAAGCCTTGCTTTCAATCTTTTAGGTGATGGTCTTCGTGATGTATTGGATCCACGCAATGGGTAATAAATTATTAGAAGTAGAAGATTTACGTATTTCTTTTCCTACAACACGTGGACTTTCAGAAGTTGTGCGCGGTGTTAGCTTTTCTGTCGGAAAAGAAAAAATTGGAATTGTTGGTGAATCCGGATCTGGAAAATCGATGACTGGGCGCGCAATACTAAGGTTGAGCCCAAAATCAGCCATTGTTAAAGCAAAAAAAATGCGCTTTGAAGATGTCGATTTATTGGCGGCCAGTGAACCTCAGATGCGAAAAATCCGAGGGAAACGTATTTCAATGATTTTACAGGACCCCAAATATTCACTTAATCCCTTAATAAGGATTGGGGAGCAGATTATGGAGGCTTACCGTATTCATTACCGCGTTTCAAAAGCTGAAGCACGGGAGAGAACTATCTCTATGTTGGAATCTGTTCATATTCGTAATCCTGAACGTGTGATGCGTCTCTTCCCGCATGAAATATCTGGGGGGATGGGACAGCGTGTGATGATTGCAATGATGCTTATTCCAAAACCGGATTTAATCATTGCTGATGAGCCAACATCTGCACTTGATATTACGGTTAGACGACAAGTTTTATCTGTATTAGATGAACTTGTAACAAAGTCTGGAACCGGACTTATTTTCATTAGTCATGATTTGAATATGATTGCTGATTTTTGTGATCGTATTTTGGTGATGTATGCGGGCCGTGTATTAGAAGAGCTGCCTGCTTCTGATTTGTCTCATGCTTGTCATCCTTATACGAAGGCCTTGCTCGCAAGTTTGCCACGGCTTGATAATCCTGTTGATGTTTTGGCTGTTCCTGAGCGTGATCCTGATTGGTTATATAATCCTACGATTGTTAATGGTGTTGAGGAGGTTTCTCCATGACAAATTATGAGAATATTATTGATGTATCTAATTTATCTGTAACTTTTGGGCATAGGCACAAGGCTGTAACCGTTGTTAAAAATGTTAATTTTCATATTAAGCGTGGTGAAGCTTATGGGTTGATTGGTGAGTCCGGATGTGGAAAATCAACTATTTTGAATACATTGGTAGGGCTTATTCCAGATTATAGTGGAACGTTCCTTTTTGATGGAAAAGAAGTTGAAAAAAAAAGAAGTAAGGATTTTTTACGCTGTGTTCAAATGGTTTTTCAAGACCCTTATGCTTCGCTTCATCCCAGAAAAATGGTCCATACGGTTCTTTCTGAATCTCTCAAAATCCATGGTATGGATAATCAAAAAGAGAAAGTGGAGGACGCTTTAGATGCCGTTGGCTTGGATTCTTCATTTCTTTATCGTTATCCACATGAGTTGTCTGGAGGGCAGCGTCAACGTATTGCTCTTGCACGGGCTTTAATTATTGAGCCAGAGGTTTTGTTGCTTGATGAACCAACATCTGCATTGGATGTGTCAGTCCAGGCTGAAATTTTAAACTTGTTGAAATCGCTGCGCGAGAGAAAAAAGCTTACTTATTTGATGGTATCCCATGATCTTGCTGTTGTTGCACATATTTGTGAACGTGTTGGCATTATGCATAAAGGGATTATTCTTGAAGAGCTTAGCAATGATGAATTGCGTAATCTACACGCGCAACACGATTATACAAAGGCATTTTTTGAAGCAAGTATTGAGCCTATCGCTCATAGAGAAGAAAGAGTGTGATTGATTTTACAGAAGAAAAAGTGCACTTTAAATTTCTAGAGATGTTCCATAATACCATTGAAAGCTAGAGGGTATTGTCGGATTTTTTTAGTTATCAATTTGCTGAGAAGTAATTGCGCTATAATCTTTTCAATCCTATTAGAGCCTCTTAGAACGACGGTTGTGCAATATACGAGTGATTATAACATCTATCCTTTGTCTGATTGTGTTATCCTGTTTTTTTGCTTATAAGTTTATGTTCAGAAGTTTTCTTTTTGGGTTTTCAAGCATTAAATTTGTGAGAAACAACAGAAGATAATAATTGCTATATATCCCGGAAAAGCTTTTCATTATTTTATAATATCATTTAACTTTTAGTTGCTCTTTTTTACTGTTTTAGGCATTTTTTATTGAAAAGTGCAAAGCTTTATTCTTTATAAAACAAGAAGTTGTTATAAGCATTCTCCAACGTTCAATGGCAGTCTTCAAATATTTTTCTGCTTTCTATTTTTTTTAAGTACTTAAAAAAATAGATTGTAAAGCAAAAAGGTAGCAGAGTATGCTACCTTTTTTGTTAAATTAATAGGCTATTATTATGTTTTTTATTTAAAACTGATAGCGTATTCCGCCTGAAAAGCTTGCGCCTGATATACCGGTTTTTTGCAGCTTTTGTTGATAGCTAACATCACCATGAAGAGAGAGGTTTTGAGACAATTGTGCGCTAATACCAAGCCCTCCTTCAATGGCCGCTCCCGTAGGATCACGTTTATAATCCTTATCAATATGGAGGGCTTGATCATCTCCAAAGGTTTTGATCAAGTTTACTTTTCCATAGAAAGACATAGGACGGTTGTTTTCATTATTCATAACGGTTTTGGTCAAACGTCCACCAATACGGATCATCCATTGATGAGGATTTTGCATGTCAATCGTCAGATTATCAGCATCTAAAATTTTATCAAATGTCAAATGTTGATAAGCAACTTGTGCTTGCGGTTCAAATGTTACACCTTGAATACCGGTGGCAAATTGTTTGCCAACAGTTGTGGAAATGCTCAACATCTTTGCATTTTTCAATTTTGCGGTTGTTCCAATGAGAGCATTGGTGATGTCTCCCTTTAGGATGCCATAGGATAACAGCGTATCAAGATAAAAGCCATTGTCATGTTGTATGGTTCCATAGGCTGTGAGCGACCATTTATCAATGGTGTTTTTTCCAGCATCTTGCATATCTTTTGGCGTAAAGGAAAGCTGTCCGTAGGTTCCCATAAGACCAAAATGTGTTGTGATGTTAGGTTCTTCTAATGCTGCGAAGGTAACACCCCCTTGTAGAGCTGTATAACGAAGATGAGCACCGCTATAACCATATTGGCGTGGAGCATTTTCAGAAGATAAGGTTCCTGTGCTTCCATAGGTGTATAAGAAAAAGCCATTATTTTGTCTTTGTCCTTTTTCTACGACAGATGTTCTGAAATTGGCTAACAATGCGTTTTGTTTTGCCATATCAGTCAATCCGCTATAGAAAAGAGCGTTTGGCATGACCAGATAGCTTGCCATTTGTGCGACAGGTGCGTGCACATTTTCTTCAGGGGTAGGAATAGAGCCAGAGTTGGAACCAGAGCCACCGGTATGAGAACCGGACTCTGGATTAGAATTAAGAAACTCAGGTTGTAGACGAAAATCCCAGAAGTCTTCGTTTTTTTCTTCGAACAGATTTTGTTGTATATTGGCTTTGCCTTGGCTTGAGTCTGGTCCATAAGCACGAAGCATATATTTATCAGGTGAACCATTTATGGTCGTATAACCATGGGCTAATTTAAAGGAGCCTTCTGCGGCTGTTCCAGAAACTTGGATAAGAGAAAGTCCACGCACATTTTTCTCAACATTAGAAATATTTTTTTGAGCAGCATTTCCTTTTAAATTGACGAGAATGTTCGTATTTCCTGAAACATTTCCATTAATCAAAAGTCGATCGGTTTTTTGCTCTGCTATTGGTTTCCCATCACTCCACAAAGTATTAAAAGAAATCTGTCCATTGCCTGTTGCATTATAAACAGCTTTGGTCTCTGGTTTTCCAGAACCTATATGCAATGTGTGGTAATGACCTTCTATTGGTTCTGCAAAAGCAATAGAGCTATTTTCGAGATCCAGTACAGAAATATCAGAACGTGATCTTTGAGCGATATCAAGCAGATGACCCTCAGCATCTTTGTCTTGTGTGCTGGTCTTTAAGAGCCATTGTGTCCCATTTTTTAGGTTAAAGCGTACATTTCTCTCTTGTGCAATTTTTGCTCTGCCCTCTAAAGTGGAATGATCTGCATTTAATGTGAAACTACCGTTGACGATTTCTTTAACTTCTTTACCATCCCAAGTATTTTTATCTTGCCAAGAAATTTGGTTCCAAAAGATACCATCATCTAATAACACATCCCCATGGATTTCTGAATCTTTAAGATTGACTGTACCGATTGATAGAGCAGGACTATATTCAATGCTTTTTGCGGCGAAAGCTCCAACGAGAATTCCTGTACCATTGTCAACGTGAAAAATTGCATGGCTTAAATTGATTTCATTGCTACGATATTTTTGTGGATCACTTGGGTCAAGTGGATCATTATCAGAAAAATTTGCGAATTGTAAGCCAGCAATTTCTGCTATTGCAGAAACATTCGTGAGATCCATATGGCCGCCATTTTCCACGATTAATGCAATTTTTTTTGCTTCTATTTCGTTTTGGGTACCATTACGCATTGTGGTTGTACCATCCTCACCTGCAGCAAGACCGATATCAATATCTTGAATGGTTGTGTTACCATTTAATTTAATTACACTATCTTCGTACGATTCTACGCCAATAGTTATTTTTTCGCTCTCACCTCCGGTTATTATTAAATCTTTACTAATAATTTTGCTTCCATCACTTGCAGAAAGACCGATATCAACATTTTTAATGGTTGTTATGCCCGTTAGGTTAATTTCGCTACCAGGATTCCATGTCATTATTCCATTGCTATCTTCTTCAGGATTGTGATTAATTGACTTTCCACCGATGATATTTAAATTCTCGCTGGTGATTTTGCCACCATCGCTTGCTCCAAGACCATTAAAAGTATTGTTAATCGTTGTATGCCCGTGCAGTTCAATTGTGCTTTCACCAAATGCAAATGCACTGGTTCCTGTACCATCTGTTGTGAGTGTAACATCTGTGGCATCGATTACTCCTGTATTTTCAGCACGCAATGCAGAAGAATATTTATTTTTCGTTGTTGCATTTCCTCCTATCATTATAACTTTTGAATCTGAACCGTCTGCATAGACACCGTTTCCATAAGATGATGTGACCGTAGCATTGTTTAAATGAATGGAACTTCCTTGTTTTGCGTATATTCCATCGCCTGTGCTATCAAATGATCCGCCGGTGACTGTTATTGTAGAATTTTTATCTGCAATTATGGCACTGGTTGCTTGCGTTACTTTTACATCTTTTAAAGCGACTGTACTTTCGTTTGCAACGATTCCATTGATGAGTGATACGTCGTCTTTGCCACTGGATATCGTTACATTTTCTAGTTTGTTTTCGGCGTTCTTACTGTTCAAGAAGTGAACCCCAGTGTTGGAAACGGTAATAGTTCCTCCAGTCATTTGAAGTATAGCATCATCTTTTGTTTCAAGACCAAAGCGGATGTCAGAATCTGCTCCTTTAATGGTTGTTTGATCTCCCGTTAATTTAATTGTGCTGCCTTTTCCTTCAGTGATTACAACGTAAGTGGTAGTATTTGAGTTTGTGTCTTTATTTCCAGTTACCTTCACATCAGTTCCGGTGATTTGACCGCCTTTTAAGGTATGAAGAGTTTCATAGGTTTTTCCAGTTTCGCCAGTAACTACTTGTCCTTCTCCAGAAACTTCTAGAGATTCAGCGTGTGCATTGAATTGAATATTAAACAGCACAATAGTGGCTGTCGCTATAGATGACAGAAGGGATTTTTTATACACGAATACTCTCCTTTTAAAGCCCCCAATATTCATTTCCCCGTAGTCTTTAAAAGAAGAACAGAAATAGATATTGCTTTTCATTAATTACTCATCTCTTTAATAATTTATTTTACTTTATCTGTCAAAATTAAAGTTGAATTTATATTTAAATATGAAATACATAATGTATTTTTTCAGTATATTAAAAAATAATACTTTTACATTCAATGTAATATTATAAGATACTGATAGTTTCTTCATTTTTCTTTATTAATGGTAAGATACGCTTTTATGCCAATATTCATTGTCATATGATCAAACAATACAGGAATGGTGAGACAAAATAATGCAAACAACAAAATGAGGAGAAGAGGGGAATACAAGATCTTTTGCTGATGTTAGGACCGCATCAATTTTATGTGGACTGGTTGAATTTCCAATCGTTTGAGGAAGAGTTTTCTGCCTCAGAGGTTTGCTTAGAGCGTTTTGGCCGCTCCCCTGGTTTGCAATTTACCGGCTATGGCAATGATCCCAAAACCCTCCACGGGGTATTATTTCCAGAAGAGTTTGGTGATCGGGTTGCCATTGATGCCATCACCAGAACCATTCGAAGAGCAAAACCTGTTCAGATGATCCGTTGGATGCGTGATGATAGCTACAGTGCTTTGATGCATGGCGCTGTGGTGATTATCCATATTCGTAAAGATCATGATTACATTAGCCGTTCTGGTCAATCGGGGCGTATTCGCTATTCCATAAGCCTGTTGCCGTTTTTTGATGGGGGAAAACCGCAAGGTCAATATCAAATAGGGCAATACCAAGGTGATCAGTATCAAGAGGGATATGATCAAGAGGAGGATAGCCCATGAAGATTCCCGCAAAGCAGTTTGTGGTCGAGCTTGAGGATATGAGTTTAGATCTGATTTGTTATCACCATGCCTTGTCTGTTTTAGGAGACCGGAGGCAAGCGGGTTTATTAAAAGGCTATTTAGAAGCCACGCTGGAGGCTAATCCAGAAATTGCGGGGTATGGGGCTTTTTTACCGCGGGGATTAAAAGTCTTTTTGCCTGAATTTGTCTCATGCGAAAAGAACAGTGTGGTCAAACGGCTATGGGATTAATGCGCACATATCCCTTTATTGAGGTAAGGGTGGGGGAGAAACTTGTTCATGAGGTTTTTTACCAGCGTCTTTTAACGGCAACCATCACGGACAATACGAGTAATGAAGCCGATAGCTTTGAAGCAGAATTTGATGATAGCGGCAATGATTTAGAGATTCCAGCAGCGGGTAGCGCACTCCAAGTCACCTTTGGTTATGAGAACAGCATTCGTGCCTTTATGGGGCGTTTTGTTGTAGAATCGGTGATCAGTTGTGGGGGCAGTGATGGAGAGATTTTACGCCTTTGTGGCAAAAGCGCTTCCATGCGTGAGGAAATCAAAGAACAGATGAGCGAACATTTTGATCACAAAACCATTGGCAAGATTGTTGAGACCCTTGCCAAACGTCATGGCTATCAAGCAAAGGTGAGTCCACAATTCACCAAACAAACCTTGCCTTATGTGGTGCGCACGGATCAATCGGCGATTGATTTTTTAACCCGCCTTGCTGATCGGATGCAGGCGCGTTTTTTGATCAAAGACAATAAGTTTTTATTTTTAAGCGGAGACAATCTTCCTCTCCAGACAATTCATCAACAGGATTGTTCCCATTGGGAATTTAGCCTTGAGCCGCGCACCCAATACGGCACCATTGAAGCCTCTTATTTTGATCGCGCAAAAGGACAACAGCATTCTGTCAAACATCACACGGGGTATCATGGTCCGGTGCGTCGTCTGCGGACCTGCTACCCTTGTGAGAGCCAAGCACAAGCAGCAGCAGCTTCTGAGTCGGATAGGCTTTGCCGCGCGATGGGCAGTGGTTCTTTGACCTTGGAGGGGCGCCCTGAGATCATGGCGGGTCAACCACTGCTATTGCAAGGGTTCCGTAGAGAAATCAATGGTCCATGGCATGCGGTAACCGTGACCCATCGCTATGAAAAGCAAAGCGGATACACCACAGAAATCACCTTTGAGGCACCAAATCAAGGAAAAGAGGCATGAGAAAATTAAATGTGTTAGAAGCAGAAAACCCAAGAGATACTTTTGCCTCTTCTTTTCGGCAACTGCCCCATAATATTGAAGCAGAACAAGCTTTGCTTGGGGCAATCATGATCAATAATAATGCGCTTGAGAGCGTTGCTGATTTTCTTAAAGCAGAACATTTTTTTGAAGCCCTTCATCAAAGGCTTTTTGATATCATCTCACAAATTGTTCAAAAGGGAAAAGTTGCAGATCCCATTACCATGAAGCCCTTTTTTGCAAATGATGAGAAAGTTGGAGACATTACAGTCTTTAATTATGTGGTGCGTTTAGCCAAAGAAGCTGTCACAATCATCAATACTCAAGAGTATGGACAGGTCATTTATGATCTGTTTATTCGCCGCTCTTTAATTAATCTTGGCACTCAAATTGTGAATAGATCTTTTGATGCTCCTCTAGAACTTAGTCCTTTACAACAAATTGAAGCGATTGAAAATCAGTTATTTGCATTAGCCGAAAAGGGCAAATATGGGGGTGGTTTTGAAAAGTTTAATACCGCCATTACAAAGGCACTTAACATGGCAAGTGCTGCGAAACAGCGTTCTTCAAAGCTTTCTGGTATGGCAACCCATATTAAAGGCCTTGATGCGAAAATGGGTGGGTTGCAAGCATCTGATTTGATTATTCTAGCAGGGCGCCCCGGTATGGGGAAAACGTCCCTTGCAACCAATATTGCTTTTAACATTGCCAATGCTTGCAAGCGTGATAGCAACACAAAAGAAGGTGAAGGGGGTATTGTTGGTTTCTTTTCACTTGAAATGTCAACAGAACAGCTTGCAACCCGCATTATCTCAGAACAAACGAAGGTTTCTTCTTCTGATATACGGCGGGGGAATCTTTCTGATGATCAGTTTATAAATATTGTTCACATGACGCGTTCCCTTCAAACCATTCCTCTTTATATCGATCAAACGGGGGCTGTATCCCTTGCACAATTGGCTGCGCGTGCAAGGCGTCTTAAACGACAACATGGTCTAGATGTTTTGATCATTGATTATATCCAACTGATGACAAGCGGTTCAAAGCGTTCTTTAGAAAACCGCGTTCAAGAGATTACAGCCATCACCATGGGGCTTAAAGCACTTGCAAAAGAACTCAATATTCCCATCATTGCGCTTTCACAATTATCACGACAAGTTGAAAACCGTACAGATAAACGTCCACAACTGTCTGACTTACGGGAATCAGGTTCAATTGAGCAAGATGCCGATATTGTGTTGTTTGTTTATCGTGAAGAATATTATCTCAACAATGAAGAACCCAAAGAAGGCACGCTTGAATATCACAAATGGAAAGAGGCAATGGAGCAAGCCAAGGGCAAAGCCGAAGTTATCATAGCCAAGCAACGCCATGGTCCAACAGGAATCGTCCCTCTTGCTTTCCAATCTGACTTTACATGCTTTAGTGATTTAACAGATCATACTCATCTCTCAGAAATATCCGCTTGAGCTCAAAATGATGATCCGATGATTGAGAAGAAAAAAACATAGATTCTTACAAAAAATTACGAATCTTAAAACACCCTTTGAAAGGCCTTTGAAGACCCTTTGAGAACCCCTTAAAAATCATCTGAAAAAAAATAAATTGGTACAAAACCTAGTGTCAAAATATACAAAACCCGCTGGCAAGCTACAAACAGCAGGCAGGCTACAGCCATACTGGCTGGGGAACCTGGATTCGAACCAAGATTGACGGAGTCAGAGTCCGCTGTTCTACCATTAAACTATTCCCCAATAAGTCTATTTTAATGTTTCTAGCAGATTCTACAGTGTAGACAAGTGCAAAAAATCTTTGAGACTATCGATAATAAAGAGCAATAGGGATATCATTGATCGTTTTGATTTGAATATCGACATCATAAATGTCCTTAAGAATTTCTGGCTGCATAATTTCTTTGGGAGTTCCATAATAGGCTGCTTTCCCATTTTTCAATGCAACAATCGTATCGGAATAAGATGAGGCAAAATTAATATCGTGCATCACAATAAGAATGGTTTTTTTCAGTTCATCGGCTGTGCGGCGTAACTGTTTCATCATAGAAACGGCATGTTTCATATCTAGATTGTTTAATGGTTCGTCTAAGAGAAGATAATCAGTATCTTGACAGATGACCATGGCGATAAATGCGCGTTGACGCTGACCTCCAGAAAGCTCATCTAAAAAGCGGTCCTTTAAATCTTGTAAACCAAGATAGCGTAGGGCGCTGTCGATGAACTGTTTGTCTTCTTTATTATACCAGCCTTTTGAGTAAGGATAGCGTCCAAAACTCACTAAATCGTACACGGTTAAACGGAAGGATAAAGGATTATCTTGACGTAAAATTGAAAGCTTTTGAGCCAAAATGTCATGAGGCAATTTATCAATATCAAAATTATCGATATGAATTGTTCCTTTGTCGTGTGGTAAAAGACGTCTTATCAGCATTAAAAGAGTGGACTTTCCCGAACCATTGGGCCCAATAAGAGAAATAATCCCCCCTTTGGGAAGATGAAGGCATAAATTATCGATAATCAATCGTGCTCCGTAAGCCTTGGAAAGATGATTGATTTCAATCATTTTAATTTCCCCTTCATCAGTAACATTAAAAAGACTGTCCCTCCACAAAACTCAATGATAAAACTTAAACGTCCTGCCATATGAAAAATTTGCTCTAAAATAAATTGTCCCCCCACCAAACAAATAATCGCTAATAATACTGCAATTGGGACAACAACACTGTGTTTTGCTTGAGGTGAAAGTTCATAAGCAAGGTTGGCAACTAACAGTCCAAAAAAGGTGACGGGGCCTACCAATGCGGTGGAAATGGATACGAGAATGGAAACAAAAATAAGGATAGCTGTCGCACTTTTATGATAATTAACGCCAAGATTGAGAGCATTTTCACGTCCTAAAGCCAAAATATCAAGAAGATGACGTGAGCGCCACCCAATCAAACTCACAATGAAAATAATGATGGTGGCAAAGCTTATAAGGGATGTATTAAATTTATTAAAATTTGCAAACATAATATCCGTTAAATTCATCATTTGGTCTGGATTGAGTTGCAATTGCATAAACATTCGTAAACTGAAAAAAAATCCCCCTAAAACAACACCAATTAAAAGTGTTAAGTGAAGTCCCTTTAGACTTCCTGAAAAGAGCCAACGAAAAAGGCTTGTCGAAAAAAAAATGAGAATGAGAGCTTCGAGAACGAGTTGTCCTTCTTCATTTAAAAAAGGCAAGGAAAGAGAGCCTACAAAATAGATCAAAACAGTCTTTATTAAGATATAAAGTTGATCAAATCCCATAATAGAAGGGGTAAGAAGACGGTTGTTAACGATTGTTTGAAATAAAACCGTAGAAACGCTTATTGCATAGGCAATAAGAAGCAGAGAGATGAGTTTTATAAGACGAAAGCTCCATGTATAAACATTGATATTCCATGTCATGTAAAGACTGATGACAAGACATGCTAAGATGATAAGCACTGTTAGGATACATATTGTTTTTTTTCTTCTATCCAAGACGCTTTCTCCAGCGTAAAAGCAGTATCATAAAAATAAAACTACCGATCACGCCCATCATGGTGCTGATGGGAACTTCAAAAGAAGGATGAATGATTCGTCCTAAAAGGTCACAAATCAAGACCAATCCTGCACCACTGATGGCTACCCAAGGAGCACTATAGCGCATATTATCTCCCATGAAACTTGAAACAATATTTGGAATAATCAATCCAATAAAAGGAATACGGCCGACAGTACAGACCACAACCGCGGTGATTGAGGCAACAATAAAAAGACCAAAGAACATGACAACACGATAATTCAATCCAAGGTTATTGGTTAAATCTTCTCCCAAACTTGCAACCGTAAAGCGATCAGCAGTACAATAGGCAAGAATACACAAAGGAAGGGAGAGCCATAAAAGTTCGTATTTCCCTTCAAGAATCATGGCAAAACTACCAAATAAGTAAGCTTGAAGAGAAGGAAGGAGCATTTCATAATCTGCAATGGCATTGGTTAATGAGCCGATAATATAGCTTAGCATAATCCCCGTAAGGGGGACAATGAGAGCAGATTTTAGAGGAATGCGGCGTAATAAAAACATAAAAAGTAAAGTGCCCATCATGGCAAAAAGTGTTGCAACAACCATTTTTCCTAAAACAGGGATATTGGGCAGAAAAATCATAATAAAAAGAATGCCAAGGGAAGCCGATTCAACGGTTCCTGCGGTTGATGGTTCAACAAAGCGATTACGTGTCAACAGTTGCATAATCATGCCTGAAAGTGCAAGTGCTGCTCCTACCAAAAGAATTGCAATAGTACGAGGAAGACGTGTTTGCCAAAAAATAAGCCAAGCATGGGGATCAGCAGCGAAGAGATCAGAGGGTGTGACATCAGAATAACCAACAAAAATGCTGAGGATAGACAGGAGAATGAGAAATGCTATGGTTATCCAGTAATTCTTCACGTTAAATCATTTTCTAACAAAACCTAATAAAAAAAGCAAAGGCTGCTTAATAAACACCCTCTGCTTTTAAATTTTATTTATAGTGCAAGCAAGTTTTTTTGTGTGCTTATTTGCTCTTTGTAAAGGCTTCATTGATTTGTTTAGCGGTTTCAAGCAGTCCTGTTAAACCACCACTTGCACGATACCAACTCCAAGAGTCCAAATAAATAATCTGGTTTTGTTTGCTTGCTGTTGTACGGTGCACAAGCTCATTGTTAAGCAGTTGTGCTGCGGATTGTCCTTCCCGTCCAATAGCAGCATCACGATCAATAACCAACAACCAATCAGGATTTGTCTCAAGAATAAATTCAGGAGAAATGAGTTGTCCATGTTTTTGTACAGTGAGCTTATCGGTTGCAGGAGTAATTCCAAAAGCGGAATGGAAAATATCGAAACGTGATTTTGGTCCCAAAGCACTTATTTTCCCGCCAGAGGTCATCAGTACGAGCCCTGTGCCTTTTCCTTGAGTATTTTTGCGGACTTCAGCTAAGGTTTCATCAAGTTTTGCAATTTCCTTTTCTGCTTCTTGTTCTTTACCAAAAATTTTTCCAAGGATAGACACATTCCGTTTAATATCATCAAGAGAATTTTCGTTTCCTATTGTCAGATCAATCGTTGGAGCAATTTTGGATAAATCTTTATATTTTGGTTGCGTTCTGGAAGAAATAATAATCAAATCGGGTTGGAGAGTGGCAATTTTTTCATAATCAGGTTCAAAAAGAGTCCCAATTTTTTCATATTTTGCATCATTGAATTGTTCTAGATAGGAAGGCTTGTGTCCTTCAGGAATACCGACAACTGCTTTGATCCCAAGGCGGTTCATATTATCAAGGGTAGCGATATCAAACACCACAACCTTTTGCGGAGAATCAGGAACAGAAGTTGTTCCTGAAACATGATTAATTGTTACATTTTTACCACTGGTATTTGCAATACTGGTCTGTGTCCATAAAGTCGTTGCAAAGCTGATTACAACCAGTAAGACAGAAGTCACCCATTTCATATATTTTACCATTGTGATTTCATCCTTTTTATCACGTAATTACAAGAGTTTGTGCACTTAAAAACTTAACTTAGACATTTTTATGCACAAAATGATGCGACAATAAATAACACTATGTTGTAAAGTTGACTAACATATGTTACAAACTGTTCACTTACCTCATTTTCACTTAATTCTAGTGTTTTTGCAACATTATTTAGAAAGTTTGACATATGATCAATGTATTTAAAAAGCGTACAAGTTTGTATGCGCTGACAACAAGTGCTTTCTTCTTTTTACAAGGTTTTGATGCTTCTATGGCTAATAATCCTGTTGTTAGTGGTAATTCGCAACGGGATGATTATAAGTGTGAAGCTAAGAATTATCAGATGACTAATAAACCAATGTTATGTAAGGATGGTGAGATACATATAGTAAAGTCTGGTGGTATTATTACTGTGGACACGGTGGGAGATCATGCTGTGGAAACGGCAGGACACTTTGTTCCAAATACCCAGTCGCAAGGGCTGGTACGTAGCGTAGGGCAGACGAAACATACAACTGTTAAGTTGTATAATACGAGTATTAGACATAAAGTACCTATTACCGATCCAGGAAATTTAGAGCTCAGTGAAAGTTTAGGGGTTCTGGCTGAAGATTTGTCTCAGTTGGATTATGCAAGCGCTTTGCTCGCAGCGAAGGTGTCCACGATTGAATTGTCCGATTCAGGTATTAGGGGATTTTTGGTTGGTGTTGAAAGTACAGGTGGAAAAATTACCTTGAATAGAGGGTCAATTAGCAAAGTTCGTCAGGGTGTTATGTCTCATGGTTCTGAAGATTCTCTTATTTTATTGAGTGGTGTAGTTGTTGATGTTATGGACATTGGTTTGAGGGCTATTGGTGCTGGAATAAGGATGGATAAGGGGAGGCTTATCTTTGAAGAAGGGGGCTTCGGGGGCATATCAGAACATAAGGGGGGTATTAGGTTAGAGGATACTAAGATTCTAGTTCGTTCAAAAGAGAGAGCGGAGGATTTATCTAAAGATCCTCAACGTGTTCGTAGCGAGTCTGAAGGTCCTGATAGTGTTGGATTCCTGTTGCACGGGGGATTTGTCTCCCTTAATAAGATAGAATTTAATGGATCTAATACAGCTTTTATGTGGATTCGTGATGGGGTCGTTCTGCATGAAAATAGAGAATTTCCTATTTTACCTGCTAAAATAGTATATCCGATTGATGGAGAAACTATAGAGAGTGAGTTCTTTACTTCTGTTTCCAATACTATGAATGGTATTGTAGGAGTCGGAAATGATGTAAACAGGTGGAAATTTGATGCTTATGTGGGTGAATCACAGATTAACTTAAAGGGAGAGGAATCTTATGGTGTATATTTTGATAAGGGAAAAGAAGGTGAAAAAGAAATTGAACAGAGAGAAGAGCAGAGCAATAAAATTGTAGAAAACTTACCAGAAAAAAGAGATGTAAGACACTTGGTTTATTTTAATAAGACTACAATCAAAATTCCAGATGGAGTAGGGATTTATGGTGAAAATTCAAGTGGGTATGTTGTTCTTGCCAATGGTTCGGAACTTGAAAGTAGTTTATTATTGGACGCTTACTCTAATGCAAAATTATCAGTTTTTTCTTCTAATTCTAAAATTGTAGGTGCTGCCTATACTGGGGTGGATTCTGATGCCAAGATTTATCTACACGGAGACTCAAAGTGGTACTTAACAAGAAATAAATATAGAGGTTGGAAAAACTCAGGTGTTACTGATACAGATTCGTATATTTCATCTATCGATATTTCTGGTAGTATTATCGGATTTATTCCTCCAGAAAATAATGAACATTATCAAACGCTTTACATTATAGGAGGACAAACGATTGATACAAGCTCTGGGAAAAATGTTTATAAAACCTCTAAGGGAACGGTTTATAAAGCCTCTGGGGATTCTAAAATTTACTTCAATGTAGATACACAGTTGCTTCTTAATAGAGAGCGTAGCAGGCAAGCGTCTGATAGACTTGTGATTTATGGTGATGTTCAAGGAAAAACTACAGTATATGTGAATGACAAGCATATGTATGATGCTGTAAATAAACAAAAACCTGAGGCTAAAAATGTTGATTATGGCAATAATCATTTTCCTAGTATTTCAATTATCCAAGTTTATGGGGACGCAACGAAAGATTCTTTTAAGTTAAGTAGTGATTATGTCACACTAGACGGTTCACCTTATCAGTATATTCTTCGTGCTTATGGTCCAGTTATTGCCCCAGGTATGGAATTTTTGGATGAGCGGTTTGTAAGAAATGAACAGATTTGGGACTTCCGTTTAGAAGGTAAAATGCAGAAGGATAAAAAGGATGGTGAAGATAATACCTATCCTTCTGCATCAGCTAGAGTTTTAGCAAGATATGTGATGGGTTATGATTTACATCCGATACTGTATAGTTCTCAAACTCCTGATGATCCTACGTTTCTTGGTAAGATTTTGAAGGATCGGGGAAGAAGTGATGTGTTTGATATTCCTCCTGTAATGATCTTAAATGAAGATGGGCAGGCAACGGGTTATGATTATAGTTATCTTGATGGTATTGATGATTATAAAGATTTTGAATTTGAAGATAATGAGTTAGAAACAACGACTGAAGGCGGTGATAGTTTAGGTATTGTTCTTCTTAGTAACACACGTGGAGAAGCTGATTATGGTATAGTAGAAGAAGCTGAGTATGGTATAACAGAAGAAGCTGGTTATGATATAGTAGAAGAAGGGAATCTTACTGAGACCGTTATGCCTTCTGCTTCTCGATCTTCTGCGTCGAATAGTCCTACGCTTTTAAGAGCTGATACAGGTGATGATGAGGCAGCTTTAAGTTCTCTATCTGAAATTTCTACAGTTTCTGAAACTGAAGAAGATACTCCATCTTCTTCGTTGGATGTTCCTCCTACTGAGAATCTTGTTGGCTCAAGTGAAGCTATTGATACAAGCGGAGAAAAGAAAAATGCAGGAAGCTCTTCTTCTACTGATGGTGTTACGGTTGATATACCTCCTATAGATTCTGGGACTTCTACTTCTCAATCTTCTATATCGGGGAATCCCAAGATCGTAGTACTTGGCGATTCTAAGAAAACAACAGAGTCTAAAGTTTCTTCTACCTTGGTTGATACTGTATCTGAGAAAAAGGATTCTTCAGCTAAGGGAGAAGGGGGTAACACTTTAGGAAAAGGGCGTATTTTACTTTCAAGTAAGAGAAAACAAACATCTGAGGAGCCTTCGCCTGCTGCATCTGTAAATTCGTCTTCTACTTCATGTAGTGATGCTACACAGAATAATGGTGGGAAGGGTTTGCAGACGTCTTATTCATGCAGTGATGGTAAAACATATACACTGAAAGATCTTACACTGAAGGTTAATAGTGATACTCAGCATTCTATGCATGCAAAGAGTGAGGATACAGTTATCAAGTTAGAGAATGTTACCATTAGTGGTGCGGATAGTTCTGATTTGAAGAATGGTACTGATTTTCCAAAGTCAAAGCTTGTAAGTGCTGTATTGGTAGAAGAAAAAGCTGAGGTTGTTTTGGATAAAAAATCAACAATTACATCTTCTGTAATTGGTCTTGAAGCTAAAAGTGGCGGAAAAATTACGATGAATGAGGGCACAGTCAATGCTTATCATGTAGGCGCTTTGGCAGATTCTGGATCATCTGTTAACTTGAAAGGCACGACAATTAATGTGACGGGGGGAGGTGCTGCGGCTGGTTTGGAAAGTAAGGCTGGTAAGATAGCCATGAACTCTGGGGCTGTCAGTATGACAGGGGGTGTAGCAGTGAAGTCGAAATCTGGAGGTAGTGTTCAGTTAGATAAAGTTCACATTACTGTGAAAAAAGCGGCAGGGAAGCTAGATTCTACAGAGAATATAGAGAGTGCAGCTTTTGTGTTGAGTAATAATGCTTCTGTTGATTTTAAAAATGGAAATGTTGCTACTGATGGACACGCTTTGGTTATGAGAACTACTGATGGTGATGTGGCTGGGTCGGGTTCTTCTAGAAGAAAAAGATCCTCTGATGCACGTCCTACGATGAATCATGCTAATATCGAATCTTCGACTGTTAAAGTGGAAGGTGATGGAGCTTATGGTATATATTTTGATGGGCAAGGTGTGGGAAAACAAAATAGAAGTGAAAGCTTAGAAGCAGTAGAGCGTTCTGGTGTTGTTAAGCGTAGTGCTGAATCCAAACAGGAAAAAACACCTGTAAGCATAACAGGGACGGTTTCATTGAAAAAGGCTAATTTCGAAGTCGCCAAGGGGGTTGCTATTTATGGTAATACTTCTGTAGGTCTTGTTTCATTAAAAGATAAAACAAGCCTTTCTGGTGACTTATTGTTGAAGGCTGAAAATGATTCCAATATATTGGTTTCGGTTAATGACTCTACAATGATAGGTGGTTCACATATTGATAAAAGCTCTTATATCAACTTAATTTTGACTAATGGATCAGAGTGGATTCTCAAAAGAAGTGCACAGAAGAATTTGGTTACGTCAGATTCAGGATGTATGGATTCATGTGTTTCTTTTGTAAGTCTTATCAATAGTGCTATTAATTTTAAATCTTCAGAATCTGAAGGGAAATATCAAACTCTTCATATTGGAAATGGAAAAGGCACAGTTTATGAGGCGCAGGGTGATGCTATAATTCATCTCAATGCACGTTTAAACCCGCATGATCCAAGTGATCAGCAAGTCACAGATCGGATTGTTGTTTATGGTGATGTTTCTGGAACAACAAAAATACATGTACGGGGTGATGCAAGCAGTGTAAGAAATGCTAAAGCGAATGCCAAGATTGCGCACAGCGTTTCAGTTATTCAGGTCTATGGTCAAGCGAAGAAAGATTCTTTCCAACTTGATGGCGATTATGTTGCACTGTTAGACTCACCTTACAAATACACTCTTCGTGCTTATGGTCCAGAAGCGACTGCAAAACAGGAACATGCGCAACAGAAATTTGTTAAGGATGGTGGAGCGTTTTGGAACTTCCGTTTAGAAAATCAATATGTGAAGTCTACTGGATCTGCTTCCGTTTCTGAACAGTTTGTCAGATCTGTCGTTCCGCAGGTTCCAACTTATCTTACCTTGCCTAATAGCATATTCCATGCTGGCTTGATGGATATTAACAATCAAAATAAGCAGTTGGAGACATTACGGATGACGCCTAAAGGAATGGTAGATGTTCGTGAGAATCCTGCTTTGTATTTGCGTGGCTATGGTGGAAGTTTCCGTTATGCTTCAGATTTATCTGCACTTGAATATGGTTATGGCAGCGATCTTAACTATCATGGTGTAGAGGCTGGTGTTTTGTTGCAAACGGTTGAAAATGCTGACAGTGCTATATCATTGGGCGTTATGGGAACTTATGGAAAGCTTTCTCTACAACCTTTGAATGTTGAGCAAAGTCAAAAGAGCGCCTTTGATAAGTGGACTGCTACAGCTTATGGTAGTATGCAGCATGATGTTGGCTTCTATGTCGATGGTCTTTTGTCTTATGGTCTGTTAAAAGGTGATGTTCTCACTCTTGCACGCGGTAAGACAGCAACATTGAAAGGTAAACCTTTGAGTGTTTCCTTGATGAGTGGTCAGACAATTGCTACAGGATATAAGGGCTTTGTCTTTGATCCGCAGGTTCAGGTTGTTTATCAACATCTCCAATTTAATAAGGCTCGTGATATCGACAATTTTGATATTGAAATGGGTAACCTTGATCAATGGGTGGCACGTGTTGGTGGACGCTTAACCAAGAATCCTACAGGCTCTGAAGGTGTAGATGCCGTTGCTTTCTATGGTAAGCTTTATCTTGCTCATGGTTTGGGAGGCAAACAGTCTGTGCGTTTCAGTGATACTTTCCGATTAGGAGCATTTGGTTCTTCACTAGAGGCTGGATTAGGCTTTAATGCCAAATTATTGCCACAGTTTTCTCTGCATGCTGATGTTCTCTACCAACATAAGCTTAATAAAGCTGGTTTTTCTGGAGCAAGTTTCTCCGGAGGAGTACGTTATCAGTTCTAATATGAGGTACAGTATGTACTTTTTAAAAAAAGGCAGCACTATGTGCTGCCTTTTTTCTTTATAACAACTTGCGTTTGTTCTTTAAAAATTGCTCGTTTTCTTGATATGAGTAAAAAAAGATATAGTTTATTGTACGCATGAGCGTGTCTTTCTACGCTAAAGCGAATTTTCTTAAAGTTTGTGCTGCTGATGAAGTGATAGAGTGACTCACTTGTATGGGCTTTTAAAGCGTGCAGGAGTCCACTATGTGTTATGTTATCTTTTTGAATGCCATATTGATATTATCTAATATAATATTTGATGCTTTCTAAAACTCATTTTTGAGAGTTTTTGTTCACTGTTTTGAATCATTTTTGCATTCATCTTATTGTGGAATAATTTCTTAAAGCTCACAAGTCTAAATTGTGTCTTTAATTAATTACACGTATTGATTTCATTTTTTCTTTACACGAGATACAGAATGCATTATACACTTATAAAGTGTGTTTTGTTATTATTCTCTTATAGATGGTTTTTACGTAGAGTTTCTGCCAAGTTTATAGGGATGATTCATTGCGCGTTCAAATGAGCATGAGGCATGTCCTTTTTGTTACACCGTTCATATTTTAGGTGCATGGCGGCATGTTTTTCGAGTGCTTTTGTTTTCAATGAGAGGGGAAGAAAAGTTTCGAGGGAACTATGATTAAGGTGTTTAGAAATCATGTGTGTTTATGTGCCTGTACAACAGCTATCCTTTCTTTTCTCCAAAATGGAATAGCGATCGCTGTAAATGGAGGGGGACGTGATAGTGTTGTGCGTTATAACATCACTGTTACTCCGATATTGTCTAATGTGCTTTCTGGAGGGCCAGGGACGAGCAGCTCTGGGAATGTTTTAACGAGAAATTTAAGTGGCAACATCTGTGTTGAGGAAGATAGTATTAATACTAATGCTGGTGTTAATGGTGGTAGGATTAATCTTTCGGGTAGTATCCGTGGAAGTGGTGGTTCTCTTTGCGGGAACAATAATGGGCGCCCCTCACTTGGTGGAGAGGAAGGGGAAAGGGCTGATATAATCACTGTTCCTGGCAGCGGTGGGGGTATAGGGAGGGGGAACATTAGCGATGGAAATTCTCTTAGTGGGAGTAATGCTGGACGCCCTCTTAGTGGAGAGGGTGGAGATAAGGAAGATGGTAAGTATATTTATAAAAAGGATGGGGAAAAGTTGGTATTGTATAATGGGTTATATTATTTATGCAATGGTTGTGGAGAGGACACAATTGATAATAAATCTTATAAGATTACAAAAGCTAATGCTTCTCGCTATCCCTCCACAGTTGCTATAACGGTAAAAGGGAAGAATGCAAAAGTGAAAGGAGAAAATGTCACTGTTGGTAGTGAAGATTCTGATAAACTCTTGACTCGTGGTGTGTCTGTATCAGAGGGTGGTCAAATTACTTTGAAGAATTTTACTTTCCAGAATAATGCAACTCTTCAAGAGGGAAAGCCAGTAGCTCTTCATGCGAGTAATGGCGTAATTAAAGTGGATGGTGGGACTATTCAGGGAAGTGCTATGGCTGTTCAAGCAATAGGACAGCCAACGTATGTTATGTTAAAAGATACGAAAATTAAAACTGATGGTGGGAAGGCAAGCCTTTATAATTATGGTGGTGCAAAAATTGAGGTGTTAGGTGGATCAATTGATTTTATGAATAGTCATGGGGTTTCTTCGACATTAGATGGAAAGATTATTCTCGATGATGTTAGGATTACTGGAAAGAGTAAAAAAGGCGAAAATAATGCCGCTTTTTTAATGGATGAAGGGGGAAAGGTTGAGTTTAAAGGGGGAAAGATTGATGTTGAGGGGGTGCATGGTATCTTGTTAAAAAACTCATTTAAGCCTTTATATTCTGGGTCAGAACGATCTGAAGAAGAATCTGAAACCGAAGATGAAGCAGAAGATTTAGCGAATAACTTTTATGTGACTGAGGCTAATCTTAAGTCTTCTTCTGTTAAAGTAAAGGGAGAGGGATCTTATGGTGTCTATTTTCAGGGAGAAAAACCATGGAGCAAAGGTGGAGATAAAAAAGAGGAAACTTCATTAGAGGAAGAAAAAACACCACAACGATTGGATGTTGTTAATTTGGATACAACAAAGTTGTCTGTTTTAGATGATACGGCTCTTTATGGTGAAAACGTTATTTCTGGTGTGGTAAGTTTGATGAAAAGCACTCTTCAGTCAGGGGATTTTTTATTAAAAGCTGAGAAAGGGGCTTCTATAACAGTTTTGGCTGATGGTTCTACGCTTGAAGGTCGTACACACGTTGATCAAGATTCTAAGGCCGAACTTTATTTAGGAGGTGGCTCTCAATGGATTTTACAACAAAAGTTGCCAACAGATCAACAGGGGGATGTAGAGGCTTCTTTTATTTCACTCGTCAGTCTTATGGGTGAGAGCTCTATTAACTTTAAAAGACATGAAACTTCTTCTATTGATGGTTATCAAACTCTTCGTATTGGAAATGGAAAGGGTGAGGTTTATAAAGCACGTGAAGGTGCCTCTATTTTTGTGAATACCTATCTGAATAGTGGTGGTTCTCTTGATCAGCAAAAGACGGACCGTGTTTTAATTCATGGAGATGTTGAGGGAAAGACAAAGCTCCATGTGCGCGCTGTTGCAGGAAGTCCAGGAGGATACACGGGAAGGGGAGGGAGGAATGAAGGTATTTCAATCATTCAGGTCTCTGGAGAAGCAAAGCAGGATTCTTTTCAGTTGGAAGGTGGTTATGTAGCGTTAGACGAATTACCTTATCAGTATAAGCTTTATGGTTATGGTCCAAATTCTGAGTTAGGGGAGGCTGATTCTGCTCAAAGATTAGTTGGAGGGAGTGAAAAATTTTGGGATTTTCGTCTTGAGAGTCGATCTATTGATGGTGTTAAACCGGAACCAGATCCTCGTCCGACACCTCCTCCAGGACCAGAGCCGGAACCTCGTCCTAAGCCGGGCATTAAGGCTGTTGTTCCGCAGGTTCCGACTTATCTGCTGTTGCCGAATGCCTTACTTCATCTTGGTTTGATGAATGTTAGTCATCAAAATAAGCGGCTTGAAGCTTTGCGAATTGCAACTGGTGGACTGTTAGAAAGCCGCGAAAATCCTTTCTTTTTTGTGCGCGGTTATGGCGGCAATTATCGTTATACTTCAAATCTTTCAGCGCTTGAATATGGTTATGGCGGCGAGCTTAATTATAATACCATAGAGGCGGGTATTTTGCTGAAAGCAATTGAAAATATGTATGGGACCACTTCTTTGGGAATTAGTGGGTCTTACGAGAAATTTTCTTTGCAACCTTTAAATGTTGAACAGAGTCAAAAAAGTACCTTTGATAAATGGTCCGTTGCAGCATACGGTGGTATGCAACATGATGCAGGTTTTTACGTTGATGGTCTTGTGTCTTACGGTTTATTTAAGGGTGATGTTCTGACAACAGCACGGGGGAAAACGGCAACATTAAAGGGAAACCCTTTAAGTGCTTCATTGACGGCTGGTAAAACATTTATGGTGGGAGAGGACGGTTTTATTTTTGATCCGCAAGTTCAGGTTGTTTATCAATATCTGCAATTTAATAAGGTGCGTGATGTGGACGGCTTTGATATTGAGTTGGGAAAACTCCATCAGTGGATAGGGCGTTTTGGAGGGCGTTTAACAAAGATGCTGATTACCACTGATGAGGCTCAAGTTATTTCTTTCTATGGCAAGCTTAATCTTGCTCATGGTTTTGAAGGAAAACAATTTGTGCATTTTAAAGATGCTTTTCAGTTAGGGGCTTTTGGTTCTTCATTAGAAACTGGATTAGGTTTTAATGCCCAATTGTCTCAAAATTTTGCACTTCACGGTGACTTAGTTTATCAGCACAAGCTTACGAAAGCTGGTTTTTCTGGAACCAGTTTTTCAGGGGGATTGCGTTATAATTTCTAATATCGTTATTGTTTTTGATTAATCTTTGAAAAAGCCACAAACATAGCTTGTGGCTTTTTTTCGAGCTCTCATCATTTTGTTGTTATAGTCTTTTTATAGAGTATGATTTTGCATTTCTTTAATATGTTTTGGGGGCTTTTATTTTCCTTGAAAAATTGAATAATTTTGTATGTTGTCGTTTCAAAGAATGTATTTCAGAGTGATTGTTATATTGTTTATAATGCGCTGATTAATAAAGATATTTTTTAATCGAGGATGCTAAAAATATTTTCATTTTCAATACTCTTGAATCCATAAAAAGCTTGTCCTTTGTATGGGTAGATTGGCAGGAGAATAACAATCGTTTTAAGAAAGGCTGCAATGTGATTTTATAAATTGTGTTAAGAGGAGAGGGGGCATCATTAGAAATTGGCAAAGAAAATGATACATCGCAAGGGGAATGAGGGCTGTATCCGATGATACTTTATATTATATGTGCTGCTGTTGTGAAATAGGAATGGGCGAAATGAGAGATATCTGAAAATACTGGTGAATAAGAAACATAATACTGATTTTTCAGGAAATGTATTTTTTTAAGAATGTGCATCAATAATAAGATGAAGTCATGTGTAATCTTTATTTTTTAAAGATATGGCTCTGATGGCATTTTGAATGTTGTAAAGTCGAATAAGAAGATGGTAAAAAATAGGAATTGATTTTGATTATTATACATTCCCATTCTAAATTAGGCTATCTTGTCTATAAAGATTGCCTAAAAGCAGACATATATGATCCCTTTGTTTCCAATTTGGATATATGTTTTGTCTGCTTACAGAGGGCTTATTCTTTCAAGAGAATATTGATTGCAAAGATATTGACGGGATCTGCTCTGAGGATTGATGTGGCATCCGTTAAAGGAAGCGTGTTAGTATATGTAAACTAACTAAAGTTGTCTTTTATAATAACTTTAGAGATGATTTTTCTTTCGTTTTTCAGTTTTATTTTGATAAATTTTTTATAAAAACGATGGATTTAGCGTGTATTTTTAAATTCCATATTTACATAAAATACAAAAAATATTAATTGTCTACGCATTTTAAACCAAAACGTATTAAATTTTTCTCTTAAGTCGGGGGCAGAATTATGGTGGAATTATGGTCAAGGTATTTAAAAATCGTCTCTCCTTGTTTACTTTTACAACCGCACTTCTTTCTTTGACACATACTGTTGATGGGCATGCAATCTATTTGGAGAATGTCGTTTGTTCTGAAAATGTTATACCTTTTCGGTGCGGTGATGGTAAGAGGCATGGCATTCAAAATAAAACTTATCAGAAAACTGATGAGAATCAAGTTAAAGAGGTGGCTATAGAAGTATTTGGAAGTGGGACCTCGGTGGATGGCGAAAACATATCTATTACTGATATTTCAGATAACAGTAGTGATTTGACAAAAAACTTTTGGAAGTACGGTATAAAGGCAGATAATTATGGAAATGTTGAGATAGGAGGTGGGCAAATCTATTTATCACGTGGTATTGGTGTTCATACAGGAGAATGGGGAAAAGTTGCCTTATGGGGCGTTTCTATTATCGATAATGGTATTCAGGCAATAGATTTAAACAATCATAGACAAAACTCAGCTTTTCAGATGACCAAGAATGGTGGTTACATTTATTATGGTGCAGGTCAAGTTAAGGTTGTTAATGCTCATGGTCTATCATTGCTGGGAAATGCGGGTTTGGTTGATATTGTGCATTCTACTGTTTCCATCAATAGTGATATATCTTATGGTATCCGCTTTGTGGAAAGCGAAGAGGCAAAAAACCAGCAAACAGTAGGCTCTTCTTTGAAAACAGTGTCCTATATTTTTAGTGGGGAGAAAGACTTATTTGGAAGTTTACCAAAGACGAATTTACCCATGCGAGGGGAAGTCGAATTGAGAAAGACTTCTTTTGAAGTTCCATATAGTATGGCTATCTATAGTACTAAATCCGGTGGTCTTATTAGACTTTTAGAAAAATCTACAATTTCTGGAGATTTATTGTTGAAGGCTGTAGAGGGCTCTTTAGTAAAGGTTTCAGTTGATGATTCTGTGCTTATTGGGGGAGTGCATGTTGATGCAAGCTCTTCTGCTGAATTTCGGTTAACAAATGGTTCGAAATGGACTTTATTGCTGCCCAAATCAGGAAATAAAGAATTACGCAGCTTTGGTTCTGTAGGTGCTTCATTGGTTTCGTTGATGCATCTTATGGATAGTTCTATTGTTTTTGAAAAAAACACAGACAATACAATGAGTGATTATCAAACACTTCGTATTGGAAGGGGAGAAGGTGTTGTTTATAAAGCGCAAGGTGATGCACATATTTATTTTAATACATATTTAAATAAGGGTGGAGTGATTGGAAATCAGAAAACTGATAGGTTGTTAATTTATGGTGATGTTGAAGGAAAAACGATAGTCCATGTGCAAAGCGTCTCTGGAAGTCCAGGGGGAAAAACGGGGAGGGGAGGAAATAATCAGGGTATTTCTATCATTCAGGTTTCTGGAAAAGCAGGAGAAGATTCTTTTCAGTTAGAAGGTGATTATATTGCATTGGAAGGATTGCCTTATCAATATAGGCTCTATGCTTATGGTCCAGGGTCTCATTTAGGAAACGCGAATTCTGCTCAAAGGCTTGTTGAGGGTAAGGGAGATTTTTGGGATTTTCGCTTAGAAAGTCGAGATGTTCAATCACTGGCTGATTATAAGTATACTTCTATGGTTTCTGGACGTACGTCTCCTAAAAATGCCTCTTCTGAGAATAATCTTTCTAAGATTGAAATTGTTCCTCTATCTGGACGCGGTGTAAGGGCTGTTGTTCCGCAAGTTCCAACTTATCTCATCTTGCCGAATAGTTTGTTCTATACTGGTTTGATGGATATCAGCAATCAAAATAAGCAGTTGGAGATACAACGTGCTCATCCTCGTGGCGTAGAGGTTCATGAAAATCCCGCTTCATTTTTGCGTGGTTATGGGGGGAGCTCCCGTTATATTTCAGATTTATCTGCGTTTGAATATGGTTATGGAGGCGATCTGGGATACTATGCACTAGAGACCGGTGTTTTGCTAAAAAGCATTGAAAATGTTGACAGTTCCCTATCCTTTGGGGTTATGGGGTCTTATGGAAAGCTTTCTCTGCAGCCTTTAGATGTTAAGCAAAGTCAAAAAAGTACATTTGATAAATGGACGGCGACAGTTTATGGTAGCATGCAGCATGATGCAGGATTTTATGTCGATGGTCTTTTGTCCTATGGTTTGTTTAAGGGGGATGTTCTTACTCTGGCACGGGGGAAGACAGCTACATTAAAGGGCACCCCTTTAAGTGTTTCCTTGATGAGTGGTCAGAAAATTGCCACAGGATATGAAGGCGTTGTTTTTGATCCACAGGCTCAGATTGTTTATCAACATCTTCAGTTTAGTGAAGTCCATGATATTGATAATTTTAATATTGAAATGGGTAAACTTGATCAATGGCTGGTCCGTCTTGGTGGTCGTTTGACGAAAACGCTTACTGCCTCTGAAAAGGACCGTGATGTTTCTTTCTATGGTAAAATTCATTTTTCTCATGATTTTGGCAAAGAAAGGTCTGTGCACTTTAAAGACTCTTTCCAGCTAGGGGCTTTTGGTTCTTCTCTAGAGGCTGGATTGGGGCTTAATGCCCGCTTATCTGAAAAATTCTCGCTTCATGGGGATTTGGTTTATCAGCATAAGTTGAGTAAAGGTGGTTTTTCTGGAATCAGCTTTTCTGGTGGATTGCGCTATCGTTTTTAGGATGACTGCCTTTTGGATTAATTTTTTAAAAAGCCACAGGCATTGCTTGTGGCTTTTTTTATGATTGTTTTTATTGACAATTTTGAAAATAAGCTTTTAAAAAACGTTTTTTTGCATCAGCATGTTTGTTTCTTTTTTTTAACAAGATCAAGGCTTTCTAGTTTCTAGCTTTTGCTTTTTATGCTGTTTTTTCTCTTATAATCAAGATACTGATTTATAATAATAATTCATCGTTTTTTTATATTGAATGAGAAATATGAATATCGCGGGATTCTTTCATTTCAAATCTTGTTCTATGTTGAATCAATAAAAACCATTCGTATATACGTTACAAGGGGGAGAGCCGTGAAAATAAAAACTGGATACGAGGAAGCCTCTTCTGATCCGCCTCAAACACTAAGTTTTTTTATCATATTTTAGGGCTGGCAAAGTGAGTAATGGTGTCGGTTTTCTTATTCCTGTATGTAAAGATGGGAGGGCTTAGTGAATTTATCTTTATACTATTCACAGGCGCACTCGTGAAATGGGATTGGATGCGTTGAGAGGTATGTGTCTTAAAAATAAGCATGTATATTGGTCATATACCGATATTCTATTTAGGGCGTTTTATTTTACGTGATAGTTGTGACTCTCTTAAAGAGCGCGATAAACATAAAGTGTGAGATGATATGTCATCTCCTTTTGTATAAGCTTATAAATTCTCTGGAGATTACAACTTTGGGGTATGGGAGATTTATTATCTCTATTTTGCACGTTTTTATAAAACACAATCTTAAGTTGCTATATTTTTAGCCTTTATCTTTACACGAGAGTTGTAGTGGATATATAAAAATACAAAATGTATTTTAAATTATTACACGCAATTAACGTTATTCAACAGAACACGTATTTTCTTGTTTTTAGAGAAGGGGAAGAAAGTTTGTAGAAAATTATGCTTAAAAATCATCTCTCTTTATGTCGTTTTACAACGGTTGTTTTTTTCTTTGTACATCATGCTGATGGTGGTGAAGTTTCTTCTCAGAAGAAGGAATATTCCTGTAGCGAAAGTGCTTCATTTTATCACTGTAATGATGGTCAAACGCATGAAATTTCTCGGAAAACTTATAAACTCACGGGTGAGAGTTTAGATGCAGCCTTAGAGGCATCAGGGGAAGATACAGTCATTGAGGGAAGCGCTATCATCATTAACGGTGTTTTGAGTGTAAATAGCCATTCAGGAAAAAACGCTTGGACGACGGGTGTAAAAGCTTCAAAGGGGGGAGGTGTTGCTCTGTTTGACTCCATGTTAAACAACGTGTCGATAGGGGCCGATATTAATGAGGGTGGCGCTTTTGAAATGCAGGATGGGGTGATTAAAGCAACCAGAATGGGGGTCAGTGTTTCGAGTGAGAAGTCCTTTGTTTCTTTGACCAAGACAGAGATTATAACAGCGGCTGATGCGATAGGTCTTTTGAGTCATAGTGGAGCTAAAACCTATATGAAAGGCGGAAAAATTGACTTTACTGAGGGTATTGCTGTCCAAACAGGAGGAGATGGAGAAATTCATTTAGAAGGTGTTTCTATTATTGGGAAGGGGAAAAAGGAAACAAAGACAGATAATTATCGTGAAGCTTCAGCTTTTAGTATGCTTCAGGGGAAAGGCATGATTAATTTTCAGAAGGGAAACGTTAATGTTAACCAGGCTCATGGCATTGTATTGCAGGGAAATAATCATAATACTGCCCATGTTAAACATTCCAATGTTTTTGTAAGAGGAAATGGATTTCATGGTATGCACTTTTTTTGGGAAGCTGTTTTTAATGATAAAAAAACAATTATACCTGGAAAAGGAGCTGTCCATTTAACTAAGACAACCTTTGTGGCTCCAGAAAGTACGGCTATTTATAGTCGCCAATTTGAAAGCGCTGTTAAACTCTTGCAAGATTCAAAAGTTTCTGGCGATTCACTCCTGAAAGCTGTTGAACATTCCAATGTTACGATTGAGGCCGATGCTTCTACCTTACAAGGAAGTGCCTATGTGGATGAAAGTTCGACAGCCAAGATAGTGTTAAAAAATGGTTCAAGGTGGATTTTATCGCAACCCAAATATGATAAACTGCAAAGTTCTGATGTTTCTAATTCTAAGTTAGGGGATTATTCCTTCGTTTCATCACTTAGTCTTACGGATAGTTCTCTTATTTTTGAAGAACTCAAATCTGAAACAACCAATGGTTATCAGACACTGCTCATTGGAAAGGGATCAGGAACTGTCTATAAAACGCAAGGCGATGCGAAGCTTTATCTCAATACATATTTAGATAAAGGGGGGAACTTGGAGTACAAAAAACGGACCGGCTTTTAATCAATGGTGATCTTGAGGGAAAAACAACAATCGATATCTATAAGGTTCCTGGAAGTCCAGGAGCACTGACGGGAGAGGGGGGTAATAATCAAGGGATTTCCATTGTTCAGGTTTATGGACAAGCTGCTGAAGATTCTTTTCAGTTAAAGGGGGGGTATGTCACACTTGATGCCTCCCCCTATCAATATCGTCTTAAGAGCTATGGTCCAGGCTCTACTTTAGGGGAAGCCGATTCCAATCAAAGAGTGCTTAAAAATACTGGAAAATTTTGGGATTTTCGCCTTGAAAGTCAAGTTGTTGATTCTCCCTCTCTTGATCCGGCTAAAATTATTCCTGTTATTGACGTTGTTCCTCCTCCTTCTGATGACGTTCCTTTTTTTCCTGAAACTCATCCTCATATTACTGGAGATAAGGGGGAGCTTATGGATTCTAACTCTAGAAAAAAAACTCATCAGGAGATACGCTCTTCTTTTCCTGTCGATTCATCTGTTTCTCCTCTTCTGCCTTCATCTAATGATTTTGATAATAATTCTGATGTTTTTATGCAGGATGTTCCAAATTCTTCCCTTGTTTCTCTGCCACCCTCTCTTGAACCTATTAGACCCTCTATTCACAAATCTCATCTTGTTGTGCCGACAGCTGGCTCTTCTATTCCCCCTTCTGTTTCTCACATCCCTTCTGTTGTTGCTCCCTCGGCGTCCGGTCCATCTGTCCCACCGTCTACTCTTTCCAATTCTTCTGTTGTGCCGCTTACATCTGGTTCACCTGTTTTTGAGCTTTTTTCTGCTCCACAGTTTTTTACCTATATTCTTGTTCCAAATACCTTATTTCATGTTGGATTGATGGATATCAGTAATCAAAACAAGCAGATGCAAACACTGCGGACTTTTTCTCATCGGTTGTGGAGAATTAATGAAAATCCCGCTTTATTTTTGCGCGGTTACGGTGGACATCACCATTATACTTCAAATTTGCCTTCACTTGAATATGAATCTAGAGGTGAACTTGATTATAATGCACTAGAGGCAGGTATTTTACTCAAGAAAATCGAAAATACATACAGTACAACATCCTTTGGGATTATGGGAAATTATGGCAAACTTTCTTTGCAACCTCGAGAGGTGAAACAACGTCAAGAAAGTATATTTGATAAATGGTCCATTACAGCATATGGCAGCATGCAGCATGATACGGGTTTTTATCTGGATGGTCTCTTCTCTTACGGTCTATTTAATGGCAATGTTCTCACACGAGAGCGAGGTAAAACGGCTGCATTAAGAGGTAAACCTTTAAGTTTTTCCTTAACGGCTGGTAACATATTTATGGTAGGCTGTCCGTGTTTTATTTTTGAACCACAGGTCCAATTTGTTTATCAAAATCTCCAGTTTCATGAGACTCGTGATATTGATAATTTTAATATTAATATGCGAAGGCTAGATTATTGGGGACTACGTATTGGTGGACATTTAATTAAAACACTGACGTTGACGAAAGAAGCACAGGCTCTTTCATTCTATGGTAAGCTTTATTTTATTCGTCGTTTTAACGATAAACAATTTGTGTATTTTAACGATGCTTTTGAGCTTGGTTCTTTTGGCTCTTCTTTAGAAGCGGGAATTGGAATTTATTCGCAGTTATCTGAAAAAATCATTTTTCATAGTGATCTCATTTATCAGCACAAATTTACGAAGGCCGGCTTTTCTGGAACGCATTTTTCTGGTGGATTAAGCTATCATTTTTAGCTGTATTTTTCTTAATATATTCTTTGTGAAAACCGTATGCACAAAACGTGACATTATTGTGTTATTTCTCTGACTTTTATCTTTACATATAATACAAAACGAATTATGTGAACGGCACATAATAGGAACAATCCATAGATAAACCAGATATGTCTTTTGGGTTTTCGATGAAGATTAAATAAAGAAAGTTATAGAATAAATTATGATTAAAGTATTAAAACGCCATGTATCTTTATGTGCCCTTACGACGTCTGTTTTGTTTTTTGTGCATAATATAGATGTAAATGCACAGGAAAAACCTTTGTGTAATTCTCTTTTTAAATCCTATCCATGTGATGCTGCTGAGACTGTTAAAAGGGGTGATCAATTATATGTACCGGGATTGGATAAAAATTCTATAAATTCTATATCGCAATATCAGAATGTAAATATTAAGTTAGAGAAAGGTACAGAAAAGAACAGTACTCCAAAACTTAGTGGAACTTTGGAATTTAATAAATCTGAAAAGATTACTTCAGGAGTTCTTGTATCAAAAGATGACAATACTTCTTTTAAGAAATTGTCTGTTACAGGGAATGGCGAAAAGACAAGTAGTAAAAATAAGTTATCTCAATCTGTGTTTGGTGTGAAGCAGGGTGGTTTTCTTTTCGTTGATGAGGGTAACGTTCATGTTACAGATGTTCATGGCATAGCGATTGAAAGTGCAAATCCTGTTTTTAAAGAAAAATTTGAGTTGCGGGATAATCTTATGTCTTTTGTTTCTTTTGAAAACTCAAAGATCGTTCTTAAAGGACATGGAGTGCATGGTCTGCATTTTAGAGGAAGTTCTTCGCAATATGAATATCAAGAAGGTGAGCAGCTTGCGAGCTTAGGGGAGGTTCGGTTTAAAAATACAGAACTTCATATTCCCAATGGTACTGCGATTTATAGTGATGATGCGAGAAGATATCCTTATATTACAGCATCAGAAGGCTCAAAGATCTTTGCAGGTCAGTTATTAGAGGTCAAAAAGAATTCATTTGTTGCGCTTGATGCTTATGCGTCTTTTCTTAGAGGGGGAGCACATGTTGAGAAAGGTTCTTATGGTAGTATTGAGTTGTTCAATCAATCACAATGGACAGTGACACCATGGACAGTGACACTAGGGAAAAATGATAAGAGGCATGATTCATCCGTTTCCTTTGTAAGGGTTATTGATAGTTCAATTTTCTTTAGTAAACCAAGAGGTGTTCATTATCAGACCCTTAACATTGGCAGCTTGAGTGATGATAATGGCTTAGATTATGCTTACGTTGCAGGAGGGGATGCTCGTCTGCATGTCAATGCACATCTTGTTGCAAACGGTGAAAACAAAAATGTAAAAGCTGATCGAGTTATTATTTATGGTGATGTTTATGGAAAAACTAAGGTGTATATTGTAAATCCTTCAGTGATTACAGGGAAAGGCAGGACACTAATAGCTAAGAAAGGGGATCGCCATGGTGCTTCAATTATTCAGGTTTATGGAAAGGCGGCGGAAGATTCCTTTAAACTGGCAACGGATTATGTCGCTTTAAGAGGGGCACCTTATCGATACAGTCTCCGTGCTTATGGACCAAAAAGTAAGAATGGATCCGTTAAGAGGAATGATATTGAGTATAACGGCGATTTTTGGGATTACCGACTTGAAGCTGAATATGTTCATGACCTTTTTCAAAAACGTTATTCTAAAGTGAAGAAAGTTGTTGCTCGTTCCCGTGTCTCTCGTTCTGTTGGATCTCAGGTTCATCATGATAATATTTTAGTTGATTATGATGCTTCTGCTCATTCTCTTGAAGAGGGCGTTCGAGCTGTTGTTCCACAAGTTCCAACTTATCTGTTGATGCCGAATGCTTTGTTTCAGGTTGGTTTGATGGATATGAATAATTCCAACAAACAGCTGGAAACATTGCGTAGTACTGCTAGAATTTTGGGAGAAAATGGTGAAAATCCTGCCCTTTTTGCGCAAGGTTACGGTGCAAATTATCGCTATGTTTCTGATCTATCTGCGTTTGAATATGGTTATGGTGGCAATTTGAATTATAGCGCACTAAAGGCTGGTATGTTGCTCAATACGATTGAGGATACAGATCATACTTTGAGTTTTGGAATAATGGGAAATTATGGAAAATTTTCTCTACAACCTCAAGATGTTGAAGAAAGCAAAAAAAGTGCCTTTGATAAATGGTCTCTTACAGCGTATGGCAGTATGCAGCATGATACAGGATTTTATATCGATGGCCTTTTTTCCTTTGAGTTGTTTAAAGGGGATGTTCTCACACGTGAGCGGGGTAAAACAGCAACATTGAAAGGAACTCCTTTGGGTACTTCATTGATTGCAGGGAAATCATTTAAGACAGGACATGATGGGCTTATTTTTGATCCGCAGGTCCAGGTCATTTATCAAAATGTGCGGTTTGATAAGACGTTAGATATTGATGACTTTGATATTGAAATGGGGAGCCTTGGTCAGTGGCTTATGCGTGTTGGAGGATCTCTAAGCAAAACGTTTGCTGCCTCTGAAGAAGGTTCTGTTATTTCTTTCAATGGAAAACTTCATCTTGCCAATAGCTTTGGGAGAAAACAACGTGTGCAGTTTGGAGATGAATTCCAATTAGGAGCTTTTGGTTCTTCTTTAGAAGCTGGATTAGGGATGAATGCCCAGTTGTCTTCAAATTTTGCATTGCGTGGAGATGTAACTTATCAGCAGCGTCTTAGCAAAGCAGGTTTTTCAGGGATGACTTTTTCAGGCGGGTTACGCTATCGTTTTTAGATACTGATGAAATATAAGAAAAGTTTTTCGTAAGTAGAGAGTGGAGTTTGAAGTATAAAACGATCATTTCAGTTTTATACTTCTTACTTTTTGTGGGCTTAACTGAGCGTTATTTCAGCTCTTGTTTATTCTTAAATAAAAAGGGGGGAAGAAGGGAAAATTGGGGATAAATTATGGTTAATATCTTAAGAAGGTATAGATTTTTATTTATTACAACAGCGGTTGTTTCTTTTTTACCAATCGTGAGTGTTAATGCAAATTGTGATCCAAACGCTCAGTTTTACAAATGTAGTGATGGTAAAAAACATACGCTTAAAAATAAAACTTATCATTTGAAAAATTCTGGGGTAATTTCTTCTCATTCCGATTCTATTGCAGCTTTATATATAGAAAAAGCAGGTACAGTTGTTGATGCCTCTCAGATAACTGTTACGGGTGATAACTCAGATGAACTATACGGTTATGGTGCATTAGCAAAAGAGGGAGCTCATCTTAATTTAAAAGATTCAAGTTTTAATAATATACCTGCTCTTCATGCTGAAAGTGCAGTTATTCGCATGACAGATGGCACTATTATGGGGATTTCTCATGCTATTTCTGCATTGGGTAAAGGAACGGATATTGCTTTAGTGAGTGTTAAGATTGAAACGACACCAAAAGAAACGACACCAAAAGAATTGAATGGTGTAGAAGAGATGGCGCTGATTAGCAGTTTGGGTGCAAAGATTAGGCTGTCAGGGAGTACCATTACTTTTAATGAGAAAGGTGCGTTTTCATCATTGTATGGGGGAGAGTATAGTTTTGATAGTTCTGTCATTAAGGGCAAAGGAAAACAGGAAACTGTTATCGTTGGTGAGAGAAGTATCAATAAATTACCAGAAGCTTTTGATATCTCTCAAGGTGGTTTTGTTCAATTAAATAATAGTTCTATTGAACTGAGTGATATGCATGTCTTTCTGATTAAAAATGCTTCAGGAAATGTGCGTAATAAAGGTAGGTTGTTGAGGCAAGGATTTAATTTAGCTGATGCGTTGAAGAAGACGAATATTAAGATTGAAAAGTCCAATATTTCGGTTCAGGGTAAGGGAACCTATGGTCTGTATTTTTATGGATTAGATTCCAATGATATATGGGGAAATCTGAGAAATCTGGGAGCGCAAGGCTTTGCTCTGGAAAAGGCTTCTGTTCAGTTATCAAAGACAAATTTTTTAGTTCCAGAGGGGATTGCTATTTATAGTACGGGGGATTCTGGTTATGGGGCTAAAGCTACCCTTGAATTATCGGAAAATACAAAAATCTCTGGTGATTTGTTATTAAAAGCTGAAAATAATTCTTCTCTTCGTGTTCAAGCCTCTTCTTCCACTCTTACAGGGGGAGCACGCATTGAGGATAGCTCTCGTATTGATTTACATTTAAGAAGTAGTTCAACATGGTATCTTACTAAGCGTAAATATCAAGGCTCACAAGAAGCAGACTTTACGGTTTCATCGCTTTCTACTTTAAGTCTTGTTGATAGTACCGTTGTTTTTGAGAAATATGGCTCTCAAGATTACCAAACATTGTATATTGGAAACAAAATATCTAATGGAGATAATATTCATGCATTAGATAATACCGATAAAGCAGCGGGTATGGATAAGTTTCCTAATAAAGTATACAGTGCAGAAGGTAATGCTCAGATTAAGATGAGCGCATTTATGGATAAAGATGGTTTATTTTATCCTCAACAAACAGATCGCATTTTGATCTATGGTGATGTTTCTGGAACCACCCTTATTGGTATGGAGAAATTTTCCAAAACTTTAGATAATGAAGCAGGCAGTAAAGAAGGTAGTCAAAGTATTTCACTTATTCAAGTTGCAGGAACGGCAGAGGAGAGTTCTTTTAAGTTAGTCAATAGTTATACGACGGTGAATGGTTTCCCTTACCAATATAAACTTCATGGTTATGGTCCAGGTTCTTCCTCTGGAAAAGCAGATCCAAAGAATAGATTGATTGCAGGGGAAGAAGATTTTTGGGATTTTCGTCTCGAAAGTGTTTACATTGATTCTAAGTTAGATTCTTCTAAGCCGACATCCACAGTGATTCCTCCTAAACCTGAAGGGGAAAAGATTCCTTCTGAACGACCAACAGAGACTCTTTCCCCAGAACAACCTCCTACTGTTGAACCCCCACTTATCCCATCTACGCCTTCTTTGCCTGAAGGATCTAAGCCGTCTGAAACATTGCTCCCTACAGATTCTACGCTTACTCCTTCTCAGCCGACGTCTCCTTCTGTCCCAACTGTTCCAGTTGAGACTTCTACTGATGTGGTTATGCCTGCTAAGCCATCTGTTCCTGTCACTCCTTCATCTACGGATTCTGTTATTCCTCCTTCTGTAACTGTTGAACAAAAACCTTCTAACCCTTCAGCTCCTGTTGATCCTTCGTCTACGGATTCTATCCCGTTTGATGTTCAGCCGGAATTAGAAATTAGAGCTGTTGTTCCTCAATTGCCAACATATCTGCTTTTGCCAAATGCTTTCTTCCATGTGGGGTTGATGGAGATAACCATGCAAAATAAGACGTTAGAGACTATGCGGAATGCTGTTTATTCTTTGGGGAGAGATGATGAAAAGACAGCCTTTTTTCTGCATGCTTATGGGGGGAGCCATTATTATGCTTCTAATTTATCGGCTTTTGAATATGGTTATGGCGCTGAGCTCGATTATAATGCATTTCAAGCAGGGGTTTTGTTAAACGAGATTGAGAGTTTATATAGTCGGACATTTCTTGGGGCTTTAGGGAACTATGGAAATCTTTCTCTTGCTCCTCAGAATGTTGAACAAAGCAAAAAAAGCACGTTTGATAAATGGTCTGTTGGGGCCTATGGAGGTCTGCAGCATGAGACGGGTTTTTATATCGATGGGGTGTTATCCTATGGTCTTTTCAAGGGTGATGTTTTGACGCTTGCACGAGGCAAGGTTGTAGAATTAAAGGGAAAACAGTTTAGTGGTTCTTTAACGAGTGGCAAAACATTTTCAATAGGCTATAAAGGAATTGTTTTTGATCCACAGCTTCAGGTTGTTTATCAGCATCTTCAGTTTAATCCGGCATATGATATTGATCATATTGATGTTGATTTGGGAAAATTTCATCACTGGGTGGGGCGTGTTGGTGGGCGTTTAAGTAAGACACTTAATGTTTCTGAAGAGGGACGTTTTGTTTCCTTTTATAGCAAGCTTTCTTATTCGCACAGTTTTGAAGATAGGAAATTTGTCTCTTTTAAAGATGATTTCCAGTTAGGTTCTTTTGGTTCTTCTGTGGAAGCAGGGCTTGGATTTAAGGCGCAACTTTCTTCCAAGCTTTCTCTTCATGGGGATGTCGCTTATCAGCATAGATTGAAGAAAGTAGGTTTTGCGGGAGCAAGTTTCTCTGCTGGATTACATTATCATTTTTAGCTATACATAAACTATATAGTAACTTATATATAAGTATATATAGTATTATATTGTTATATTAAGTATTAAAAGTAGCTCTTTAGTTTTATATTTATTGTATTTTAAGAAATTTATTAGTTTAAATATAGATATTATTTTTCGATGAATAGAAGTAGGGGAATAGGAGTCGGGAAGAGTTATGGTTTATGTATTTCAAAGACATGTATTTTTATGCAATTTTACAACAGCACTTCTTTATTTTTTGCAGATTACTTATGTTAGTGCTGCGGGGTCTTCAAATGATCCAGGAGATGCACTTTATAAATGCGATGATATGAGAACGCATTTTCTTGTAAATAAAATCTATTATTTAAAAAGTTCACAGGAAGAAACTACAGGTTCTGTGCCTATTGCAGCCCTATATATAGAAAAACCAGGTACAGTTGTTGATGCGTCTCATATAACAGTTTATGGCGATAATCCAGATAAAATATCTACTTATGGGGCTTATGTAAGAAATGGTGGGAAGCTTAATCTAGAGATGACAGATTTTAAAAATATACCTGCTCTTCGTGCTCAGAATGCCGTTATTAATATGGCACTAGGGGAAATTAAGGGGACCTCACATGCTATTTATGCATGGGGGAGAGGAACAGATGTTTCTTTAGAGAATGTCAATATTGATATTGAGCCCGATAATTTAAATGTAAAAGGGATCGCTATTATGAGCGGTTTTGATGCAATGGTGAGAATATCACACGGTACTGTTAATTTTAACAAGATTGGCTCATTTTCAACCCAGTTTGGGGGGCGTTATTTTCTCGATAATGTGAGTATTGTAGGACTGGGGAGGGGCGAGGAAACTATAACAGATAATGAAGGTTCTATAGAAGAGTTAGCGAACATTTTTGAGATTTTTCAAGGGGGTAATGTTTATTTGAAAAAAGGTTATGTTCAGCTTAATTCTATGCATGCATTTTTGATTAAAAACTTTTCAGGCTATGCTGATGATAATGGCAAGTTAACGCAAAAATATGTTTCACCAGATGGTTTTAAGAAGACAAATATTAAAATGGAGGGCAATAATATTTCTGTAA
Source organism: Bartonella sp. SL320 (assembly GCF_059687635.1). Lineage (NCBI taxonomy): Bacteria > Pseudomonadati > Pseudomonadota > Alphaproteobacteria > Hyphomicrobiales > Bartonellaceae > Bartonella > Bartonella sp. SL320. The sequence goes on from NZ_CM185143.1 coordinate 625,455, forward strand.
AAGGAGTGGGGGCACATGGTCTGTATTTTAATGTTTTAGCTCCAGAAGAGTTTGCTAAAATGTTGAAACAACGCGATGATGACAAAATTATAAAAACTCAAAAAGTTATTTCGGGGGAAGCCTTTGTTTCTTTATCTCGGGCAAATATGACAGTTCTAGATGGCATGGCGTTTTATGCGAAGGGAAATAAAGATTATGAAGCGCGCGGCATTCTTGAATTATCGGATGAAACAAAAATTTATGGTGATTTGTTGCTAAAAGCTGAAAATAATGCTTCTCTATCGGTGAAAACAAACTTTTCCTTTCTTAAAGGAGGAACCCGTGTTGACGATAGATCGACTGCCAATTTAGAGTTAACCCGTTATTCAAAATGGTATCTTACTAAAAGTAAATATAATGGTTTACAGAAATCTGTTTCATCACTTTCATCTCTAAGTCTTGCCGATAGTATATTGATCTTTGATGACGAAGATATCTCGAATGGTTATCAAACGCTGCGCATTGGGAAAAAAACAGGCATAGAGGCAGGAGATAAGACTCTAGCATCAACATATAAGAAAGCATACACTGCTAGCGGAAATGCTCAGATTAGGTTGAATGTATTTTTGGATGACAAGGGGTTGTTTGATCCCCAAAAAGCTGATCGTATATTGATCTCTGGTGATGTCTCTGGAACGACATTCATTCATGTGCAAAATTTTCCAAGAATGGTAAGAGAAGAAATTTATGAGGGAATAGATCAAAGCATTTCACTCATTCAAGTTGCTGGAACAGCGCAGGCAGGTTCTTTTCGAATCGCCAATGGTTATGATGGCTATACTACGGTGAAAGGTTTGCCTTATCAATATCGTATTCGTGGTTATGGTCCAGGTTCACCCTTTGGAGAAGCGGATGCTAGGCAAAGATTAGTGGAAGGTGAGGGGGGGTTTTGGGATTTTCGTCTTGAAGGTGTCTATATCCATTCTGGAATGGGAGCTTATCATGGTCCGTTTGTTAAACCTGATTCTTTTCCACGGTCTCATCTTATGAATTCTCCACCTCCTGATTCACTTCCTACATTACTGGCATCTGACTCACCTTCTTCTTCGTTTTATGATCCTGTTGATCCTCAATCTTCTCCTCCTGATCCACTTTCCACATCATTGATGTCTGATTCACCTTCTTCTTCATCTTCTGATCCTGTTGATCCTCAACCTTTTCCTCCTGAGCCACTTTCCACATCATTGATGTCTGATTCACCTTCTTCTTCATCTTCTGATCCTGTTGATCCTCAACCTTTTCCTCCTGAGCCACTTCCCACATCATTGACATCTGACTCGCCTTCTAACCCTTCAGCTCCTGTTGATCCTTCGTCTACGGATTCTATCCCGTTTGATGTTCAGCCGGAATTAGAAATTAGAGCTGTTGTTCCTCAATTGCCAACATATCTGCTTTTGCCAAATGCTTTCTTCCATGTGGGGTTGATGGAGATAACCATGCAAAATAAGACGTTAGAGACTATGCGGAATGCTGTTTATTCTTTGGGGAGAGATGATGAAAAGACAGCTTTTTTTCTGCATGCTTATGGGGGGAGCCATTATTATGCTTCTAATTTATCGGCTTTTGAATATGGTTATGGCGCTGAGCTCGATTATAATGCATTTCAAGCAGGGGTTTTGTTAAACGAGATTGAAAGTTTATATAGTCGGACATTTCTTGGGGCTTTAGGGAACTATGGAAATCTTTCTCTTGCTCCTCAGAATGTTGAACAAAGCAAAAAAAGCACGTTTGATAAATGGTCTGTTGGGGCCTATGGAGGTCTGCAGCATGAGACGGGTTTTTATATCGATGGGGTGTTATCCTATGGTCTTTTCAAGGGTGATGTTTTGACGCTTGCACGAGGCAAGGTTGTAGAATTAAAGGGAAAACAGTTTAGTGGTTCTTTAACGAGTGGCAAAACATTTTCAATAGGCTATAAAGGAATTGTTTTTGATCCACAGCTTCAGGTTGTTTATCAGCATCTTCAGTTTAATCCGGCATATGATATTGATCATATTGATGTTGATTTGGGAAAATTTCATCACTGGGTGGGGCGTGTTGGTGGGCGTTTAAGCAAGACACTTAATGTTTCTGAAGAGGGACGTTTTGTTTCCTTTTATAGCAAGCTTTCTTATTCGCACAGTTTTGAAGATAGGAAATTTGTCTCTTTTAAAGATGATTTCCAGTTAGGTTCTTTTGGTTCTTCTGTGGAAGCAGGGCTTGGATTTAAGGCGCAACTTTCTTCCAAACTTTCTCTTCATGGGGATGTCGCTTATCAGCATAGATTGAAGAAAGTAGGTTTTGCGGGAGCAAGTTTCTCTGCTGGATTACGTCGTCTTTTTTAAAAAAGCTACACTTGTTTATTTTTATATCAAAGGCAGAAAAATCTTTTTCCTTTTAATATTTTGAGATCTATTTTTCTTCATGAATGTATTTTTTGATATAAAAGGTGACAAATAAGTGTTTTCTTTTTTTAGGATGTTTCCTTGAGGGTTTTAGAGAAATACTTGTCTGTTTAGAAAAGGCTGAGAGAGTTTGAAGTCAAATTATCAATAAAAAGGATGCTTGATCGTGTTTTTAGGCAGGCTTTTTGGCAGATGATAGATGTCAAGAGCAACTTTGATAAGATATAGATTATTTTGATGGCTGTAATAAGTGGGCATCATCATTCTATTTTTAATGTGCAAGCAAATGGTTTTGGTTGATTTAATATAAACAGATTTGAAATAAGAGAATTTTACGATTTAAAGGACTTTCATTCGATATGTAAAATAATGAGCACTTTTTATAAACCAATTTGATATGTCTATACAAGAAACCGGATTGTTGATCAGAATGGGTAGGGAGTTTGACTTTTTGCGGTAAGGGGATGAGGTTAAAGGACTTTTATTTAGAAAAATAGTGTTGATTTCTTTTTTCTGATCGTAGGAATAAATGAGCCTTTTTCGATGATAATATAAGCTTTATTTTACTGAAGTTTTGAAAAAGTGTTTTTATGGGTGTATCAGCCCATGGTATAGGTCTCTCATAGAGAGGAGAGTTTTTAGAGGCGATAGGGGGTGGTTTGCTCTTATAGGTGTTATTTTTGTATGGAGGGCACAACGTTAAAAGGTCAAAAATATGTCTAAGGCTTTTTCTTATCTAAAGGTGAGAGATAGCAAGGTGGAAGGCTTCATAATTATAGAGACTTTGGGAATGGCAGGGAACTTTTGAGGGAGAGGGGTTGGAAATTTACGAGCTCTAGAGATGCGCGCGAGCTCAGATTTGTAGAGGATTGTGTGGGTATTTTATCGGTGATGGTTATGTTTGTTCGTGTTTGGCTTAATTCGTGATATTAATCACCCCACATTCACCATTTTCGCTGCCGAAGGTAAGGTTTTGTCCTTTTTGATCCCAGTTGAGTGCTGATATAGCGCTTTTCCCATACCCCTTTAGAAGGACTTCTTTTCCATCACGAAAGTGTGCCGCTAAAATCATGCCATCGTTAAAGCCTATGGCGACAATCTCTTGATTTGGGTGACATGAAACGGTGCTAACAAGTGCATTTGCTCGTGTTCCAAGTTCGAGAGGTGTTTTTCCCATGGGGCCGTCTTTTGTATGAAAGGGCCAAACAATTGCGGCAGAGGCACCTGATGTTGCGAGCCATTTTCCTTTTGCGCTCCAAGACCAGTTTTTGACTTTGCTTGGGTAGCCACTCATCCGTAAATGTTGATGATCGCTAAGGCGCCAGCCATGTAAGGCGTTTTCTTGCATCGTGGAAATGACATAGCGGTTGTCTGGTGAAAAGGTGACGCCACAATGAGCCCCTTTCCAGACTAATTTAGTCGGAGATGTTTGTGTTGAAAGCCAATGAAGCGTAACGCCATTGTAATGGGCAACGGCAAGTCGTAAACCTTTTGGGGCAAAAGCAAGCCCCTCTACACTGCGTTCATGCGTGAGCTCTTGGCATTCTTTTTCTACATGCACAAATGCGAGACGTGCGGAGGAAAAGGCAAAAGCTTTTTGGGGTCCAAAAGCCACGTGATTAATCCATTTGCGTTCTTTTTGACTGAGAAGTTCTATGTGACCACCTTCTGTTGTTTGACAGACTTTTCCATCTTCACCCCCGGTGAGGATCGTGGTATTGTCATGGGAAAAATGACTTGAAATTATGCCTTGGTGAACTTCAAAGGTTTGTGGGGTGGGGGTTAAAAAAACAATGAAACCTTCCACCGAAACAAAGGCTGGTTTATTGCCTATAAAACCACAAGAAAGGCAGTAACTTTGGAGATCATAATGGATAATGTTTGGCATTTTCACTCATTTTATTTATGCACAATTTTCAAAACCAGTTTTTAACTTTTCAGCATCAAGAGAGCGTCCGATAAAAACAAGGCGGCTTTCTCGCCTTTCATCTTCACGCCATGGGCGTTGGTGTTGTCCCTCAAGAAGCATATGAATACCTTGAATGACATAACGATCATCATCTCCTTGAAAGGCAAGGATACCTTTAAGACGTAAGATATCAGGTCCTTGTTGCTGTGTAATCTGCTGAATCCAAGGAAAAAACTTTTCTGGTTGCAAAGCACCTGTTTTTAAACTTATAGAAGTGACGGTAATATCATGAATGGGGGACGTGTGATGATGGTCATGATGGTCATGATGACAATCGGGACCACATACATGGTCAGCATGTTGATCTGCACTCTCGTGATCAAGAAAATGAGGATCGTGGTCGAGCGTTCGTTGGAGATCAAAGAAACCACGATTAAGGAGTTTATCAAGAGAAATATTGGTGCGCTGTGTTGTATAGAGTATAGCGCGAGGATTGATGGCAAGAATAAGAGATTCTGCATGGGCACATTCTTGTGCCGTGACGAGGTCAGTCTTATTTAAAAGAACGATATCTGCGAAGGCAATTTGCTCTTCAACTTCATGACCTTTTTTCAGTTGAAAGGGTAAATGTTTTGCATCAACGACTGTTATGACACTGTCGAGAGTTGTTTTTTCATGGACAGCATCATCCATGAAAAAGGTCTGTGCTACGGGAACGGGATCTGCAAGTCCTGTTGTTTCTATAATAATCGCATCAAATCGATGAGAACGTTGCATCAGGCTTTCTAGAATGCGAATGAGATCACCACGCACAGTGCAGCAAACACAGCCGTTATTCATTTCATAAATTTCTTCATCGGATTCAATGATCAGGTCATTATCAATCCCAATTTCACCAAATTCATTGACAATGACGGCGTAACGTTTGCCATGATTTTCACTGAGAATACGGTTGAGAAGGGTGGTTTTCCCTGCTCCAAGATAGCCGGTGATAACCGTAACAGGAAGCTTTTTTTGGGGTGTTGTTTCCATGGAGAGACCTTTTATTGTGCTTTATTGCCATGTGTTTATATTAAATCGCTTGATATCATCCAGTAAATCACGAAGCTGTGATAGAACATGAAAAAAGATTGCTTTACCAGCTTTTGCTGTTGCTTTGCTTGCGTTTCCTGCTGCTCCTTGCGGGTTTAGATCACGCATTGTCCAGCCAAAGGCATGAGGACCATAAGCGCGTAAATAGCGATAATTGGCAATCATATCTTCTTGTTTATTATGAAAATTTACGGCCTTTTCCATATGGACTTTTTCTGGGGCTAAATAAAGCATGAGAGAAGTTTCGATAAAACCTCCATGGATATCAAGATGTTGCTGAGAAGGTTCTAGCAGATCTTGTGGCAAACCAAAACGGCTCCAGCTTGTTGCCACAGCAAGCATGGAAAAGCGCCTTCGTAATTCGGTAATAACGATACTCATTAAAGGGGAATTACCTCCGTGAGCATTGAGAAGAAGAAGACGGTTGATCCCTTTGTGATAACAATTTTCACCAATCTTTATCCAGCGTTGAATTGCATCAGAATAGGTGAGGCTTTGTGTGCCTATAACATCCATATGTTCTATAGAATAACCAATTTTTTCAACTGGTAAAAGAGTGATATGATAGTGCTCTTTTGTTTCTAACATAAGGGCTTTGGCAAAAGCGTCAGCAATAATCCAGTCTGTTTCAAAGGGGAGATGCTCTCCGTGATATTCGTGTGCCCCTAAAGGTAAAAGAGCAAGAAAAGGCGTGTTAGATACCATAAATTATTGTCCAACAGAGAAATTAATACAGACAAAGTGATCAAAGGTGTTGTCACTTTTAATCTATCTATAAAAGAAACGCAAATAGGCATATTTTTATATCCTATGGGGTCATATTCTAACAATGAGGACTTTATAAAAATCGTGAAGGTTTTATTGAGATAAGCAAATACAGTTTTGATGGAATAGGGGGCGCTCCTGCTAAAGATAGGTCTCTTTTGTAAGCATGTTTAATCAGTCAATCTTTCGAAGATTAAAGACTTCTCAGTAGCAAATAAAAAATACTTTTTATTATGTTCTAAAGAGGATAAGTTTAGATGAAGTTATCTATCCTTCTTTTTACTATGGAGCGAGAATAATTGTTTCTATTGTTGTCGAAGGCTATGCTGGCACAGACTTTGATTTTAATCAGGATTTTTGCGTTCTTAATTCAAGTTTACATATCCATCTTACAAAAGGATAGAAATATTTGTGCACTCATTTTATTTTACTTTAACAGCGTTTTTACAGATTTTAGTGTTCATAAAAAAATGAATGGAATGAGAAGAATTTATGTCAGATGAAATCGCATAATGACAAGATAGTGATTTGTAAAGAGCGTTTATTTTTTCATGTTGAATGAGGGGCTCGAATATCGTCAGACTTCCTTATTCCCAAATTGCTCCATATTGAGTTAGTGAAAACCATCTCTCTTGTACATCACAAGTGGATTAGCTTTGTGGAGTAAAACTGTGTAAGTATGTTTTTTTATGAACCGTTTCAAGTTTTAAGGGGGGGTAAACATTGGGTTCTGAAAAACTGTATGATGATGCCGGCTTTCTCTTTTATTAAGCGTCAAGGTGGTGCTGTTTAATGAATTTACCATTATACTATTCGACGCGTAGCATCGCGCACTTGCAGAGAGCTTGATGAAGTTGACCAGATGATAAAGGACAAATATCGTTGAAACCATGGTACACAGAGCCCCATCGTTTTGCACATCTGCTTATTTTAAAGAAAAATCAGGTATCCAAGTTTATTTTATACCACTGCGCGTCGAATAGTATGATGAGTATAATGATCAATTCATATAATAGCAAAACTATTGTACACTATCCTCTTTATACTTGTTGAAATAAAAAGGTGGCGTTATTATACAGTTTGTTAACTCCCGACTTTTACCACAAGCTTTGGCTTAATATCTTATAAGTGATTTTTTCTTCAAGTTTTTCGCTCGGTACACCATTTTTGTTTGTGATCTACAAAAAATACCTTTAATTAATTCAATATAAACACCATTAAACTTAAGAGAAATTTATAATCGTTAAGTTTTTCATTCAACATGAAAAACAATGGATTATACTTGTAAATCGATCTATTGCCATTAAGATGAGCGATTGATGAATTTATTATTCAATATCGATTTTCATGTGTTTTTTTTAATGCACTTAATTTAAGTTTAGAATGGCACAAAGGCAATTTTCTCCTAGGGTGCTCTATTGCTTTTTCTTCAAATGTTTGGAAAATATTTTTATTTAAGTTTTAATGATGCTTCCAATAAATAGATATAATGTATAGTATTATATGTAATAATAATTTTATTATAGTTTTTATTATTGTTTTACTTTGTTATTTAAAGAAAAATATGTTAATATGTAGCTTATGTTTAAAATATTTAAAAATAGTTTTTATTTATATATTTTTATAGCATCCATCCTTTTTTTGGCACAACCTGCAGAAAACCATGTAAATGTTGCTAAATCTTTCTTTCAAAGAGAATTATTTGTTATTCATAAAGAGCACAATATCGTTACTCGAAATATAGAGAGGGCTGTGATCCGCCCTATTGAAGAAAAAAATCAGCGAACTTTTATGAAAGTTAGGCAGGAGAGTTTTTTTTCAGTATTTTGGGGCATTATCTTATTTTTTATGACTATCTTAGTCTTTGATTGTAGATAGTTTTTCTAGCGTTTTTGTGTTGCTTATAATGTGTTTGTAAATCTGATAGGTTGACTTATTTTATAAGCATATTTTGTTAATTTTTTAAAATAAAAACTTTCAATGCTTTATGTTGTATGGGATAGGGGGAAATGGCTTTTTTTGAAGAGGCTATGAGATGTTTATATGGATTAATAAAAGTTGACAACTCTTTTATTAATGCCTTTTCTATTTAAAAATAGCAATCTTGGATCTTATTTTACAATTTATAACTGGTTTATAAAAGAATATTACACCCTTTATAAGGTTTAGTTATGGAAATAAATTTGTTTTAGATTACTACTTTTATTTATTATAAATTTTATATTTCTTTTATTTCAATAATAGACAATTATTATTGTATTAAGAGTTTTTAAGTTTATAAAATTTAAAAGTTTAGTTCATTGAAAAATATTTATAAAAGTTTTATTCTTTATTTTTTACAATAAATTTATTTTTTAAATTTTACTTTGATGTAAAATTTTCTTAATTTTATTATTTTTAAGCAGAGATATAGAAATAATAAAATATTATTTTTGCTTGTCTTAAGTTAAGATCAATCATAACAAATAATTCTATTGTAAAAGTGATTCTCTTATAAAAGAAAGAATATAATTTTTTCTTCCTTATTTTTTAAAACTTAGGTCATGATAAGGGAATAAAGGCAAGCAATACATTTTACTTTGACAGTTTTTTTATAATGTGAGGCGATGCTTAATTGTGTTCTTTATGTCTTATAACAATTTGATTTTAAAATACTTTTTAAAATATTCTGTTCAGAAACTCTCTCGTATTGTTGTTGTTATTTTGAACTTATTAGTGTTTATTTTTCAAATTTATATTATGTTGTTTTTATATCTTTACATGTAATACGTAATGTATTATATTACTTTACAAAATTATTACATAATATATCATACTGTGTTATATGAATAATTAAATATAATTTTTGATTTTTATATATGTAAATATTCTTTTACTTTTTCAGTGAAGAAAAAGAGGAGCAAAGAAAGCTATGTTTAAAATATTTAAAAATCGTGTAGGTTTATTTACTGTTACACTGTTTGTGCTTTTTTTTATACAAATTATAGAGGGGAATGCAAGTTTTGTAAAAAATAAATTTCAAGAGAAAATGGCAATTACTGTTTCTATGGCAGATAACAATGCAATTATTAAAGCAGCAGATGGAGCTGTTATTTATGGAGCTGAGGAACAAGATGGCGTTGCTTTTGGGAAAGTTGAAAAAGTTTTTGCAGATTCAGCTTTTTGGGGTGGAATAGGGGTTTTCTCACTTCTTGCTTCTTTATGCGTTGGAGATATAATTGGTGCTGTTGTCTCTCTTTTAGGGATATTCTGTACACTTTAATAGAAGACTCATCGACAAGGTCGATGAGTTTTTCTTTCACTCCATTATTTTGAAAAAAATCAATATTTGAAACGACTTATGCTATACTAGACGAGAAAATAACTATTGTTAATAGTCAATAGAGCTTTGATGAGTATTATTAAAATTTAAATTTTTGCTGATTGGTGTTTTTTCTATTCAAGGTTGTGTAAGCTGATTTTTTATAGTTTACGGGTATTTTTTCGTCATAAGGCTAGAAATTTTGTTATCTTTATCAACCTTTTAGTATTGTCTTGCGGCCTTATATGAATTTTATTCATTAGAGGAATAGTTAATCCTTTTTAAAATGTTTTTGATCTTGTAAAACAATAAGGGATAAACTAAAAAATATTCCTGTATTTGTTAGTTTAATGTCAGTTTTAATCTATTTATATTAAATCTAGAAAAGGCAATATTTTATATAATTTGCAGATCATAAGTTATGTTTGCGTAGAGATAAAATTATTTAAGACACAGAGCCAAAATTATTCTCATAATTCATCTTTAAGATTCAAGAGCTATCGTAATATTAGGAATTGGCAGATAAAATAATAATGAATATTTATATCTTTATGGAGTAAATATAGTCATACACAATGAACTTTATGTCATCTTATGAAGAGGTTCTGGTATGATATTGAGGGATGCTGCTCGTTATAAGTCGGTGTCATCATTATACTTGTTAGCCTTTAATGTTGCAACAGATCTTGCATTGAGACGGTCCATAAGAACTATTTTTATTGTACAGTTTTACTCCACATATTCATTTCGTTTGTGACGCGTAAAGGAATGGTTTTGATTTATGCAACATAGAGAGATTTGATATGGGGGAATCTTACGGTATTCGAGACGCTCGTTCAATATGAATATTGCTATATTATCGTTACCAATCAATATTTTGTTGTGATAGAGGGGTGATGTGCAGTGTTGGGAAATGCCTTTATTAAAACAGATATACCTGAATTTGTAATAAAAGTGTATTAAGTGTATTCTGTGAGGTGCTTTTTGTTGTGTAAGGGAAAGGGCTGTTCAGTAAGATCATAAGGAGAAAAACCATGTGTGGAAGGAGGGGCTAAGCCCTTTCATGTTCTTCATGTAAGTATCAGTTCTTGTTTGATATAGAAATTTGTCATCCACGTGATCTTAAAAGCCAGGTGATCTTCACGAAAGAAGTATTGTGAATCGAGAATATGTTTATTCTTACACGTTATTTTCATATAGAAAAGGGACATTGTTCTTTATAAATCAATGGATTGTTATGTTAGGGTAAGAAGAGGGTATTTATTGCTGAGCAAGAGAAGGATAATCAAGCAAAAGGTCTTGTTTGGCACGAAGACGTGCAATCCATTGATCTTCGCGAATAGCCGTATTATGCACTGTGATAAGTTCGTTTTTTTTAATTTCAGCTGTTACGGTTGCTTTTTCTAAAAGTCCACAGGGAATGGCTTGGTGAGCGCGTGCTTCGGCAATGTTCATGATCCAAGCACGATACGTATAAAGACCGATAAAATCGAGCTGATCGCCTGGGTATAAATCTTTTTTAGCAACAGCACAGACTTCTACTACGGGATGATTAAGGGGAACCATATCTTTTTTACCATAAAGCATCACGCGTGCACAGGTGAGGGGAACTTCCATTGCTGTAAGATGATAGGGGCGATGAAAGGTAAAGTAAGGTCCCTGACCAATTTTTAAATCTTCCATACGTTCGCGTAGACGTGGATGGGCTATTTCTGCAATGACAAAGACACCAGGGGAAACACCTTGACCTATTGAATAATCCACCACACCATATTGCTCTAAAATGCCGCCATCTTGTTTTGGGATAAGCACTTTGTTTAAATCTTGCAAGGCCGCTTGGGGGCCGTGCATTCCTGGGCAATCGGGGAGAAGTCCAGTGGCATTGGCAATGGCTGCCATTTCAACCATTGTTTTGGAGCCATCAATAAATTCAACCAACATGCGCACATTCATATTACGGCGCTGGGCTTCTTCTTCGTAAGCATCCGGTGTGGCATCAAAGAGCAGAGGGTTATTTTTTCCCTTCCCCGCTGCAACGATTTTATGCCCAAGAGCTGAAACAAATTCGATGAGTTCCATGCAGGAAGTCGGTTCATCACCAGCACCAAGGGTATAGATAAGTCCGCGTTTTTCGGCTTCATGTTTCAGATACGCACCAATCGTCACATCGGCTTCAACATTCATCATGACAAGATGTTTGTTGTTTTCAAGTGCTTTAAAGCCAATTTCTGCCCCCGCTTCAGGATAGCCTGTTGCATCAACGATAATATCAATTTGTTCATGGCGCAACACAAGGTCAATATCGTCTGTTGCTGCAATCAATTTTTTTTCAATGCTTTGTGTGAGGGCATGAGCATTTTCAACTTCACAGACATGTCCTTCTTCGCCATAGGCGAGTTTGGCGGCATCAAAAATACGTGACGGTGTTCTCGTGGCTACGGCAGCAACTGTTATCCCTTCCATATGCGCAATACTTGATAATAAGTCTGTCCCCATTTCACCACAACCAATCAGTCCAATACGAATGGGGGGATGGGTTTCTGCACGTTGCTTCAAATCATATGCTAAACCAGTAAGGTTTACATTGCTTGCCATTCTTTTTTCCCATTTGAAAACTATTCTGCTAAAATAGTTTTCTTAATTTATAAGGTGCATTTATTTTTTAAACAATTAATCTTTTGTCCTTGATGCTCTAATCAATGGATTTTATAAAAGCAAGGGGGATGATTGCTTTTATAAAATAAAATAGGAATAGCATTATGCAGCAAAAAATAGCCGTACAAGATGTCACTACTTTTATTGGGAAAGAAATGGGATTATCGGCGTGGCGTCTTGTTACCCAGGATATGATTAATCAATTTGCATGCGCTACAGATGATCATCAATGGATACACGTTGATGAGGAAAAGGCTAAAAAGACACCTTTTGGGGGAACGATTGCACATGGGTTTTTAACATTATCACTTTTGTCTACGCTTGCTTATGAGGCCCTTCCAGAGTTAGAAGGGGCAGCAATGGGGATTAATTATGGTTTCGATAAAGTACGTTTCATGAGTCCTGTGAAAACAGGCGCACGGGTGCGTGCACGCTTTGTGTTAGATGATGCAGAAATTCGTCCTTCTGGTCGCGTGGTTTTCCATTATGGGGTTACCGTGGAAGTGGAAGATTTAAAAAAACCAGCCCTTACGGCTCAATGGCTTATTGTTGCTGTGATGGGGGAAAAAAATTCCAATCCTTAAAATTATTTGAGTGCTTTATTTTATAAGAATTGTCATATAATTTTCTTCGATAATGAAATTTATAATATATTGATTGATAATAATCTTTCGTCCTTCATCTTGAAGGCAAGGCTGGGGTATTGTGCGCTTCTTTTATTCTAAATTGATTCCATAGTACAACAATCAAAACTTTTCATTTGCATATTTAAAAGCGGGGGAAGCTTTTATAAAGTGGAACTGTGCAAGAAAGCAGGCTCTTTCATGAACCGTTTTGAGTGTTAAGGGTTGCGTTTACAACATTGGGTGTTGACAAAGTGTATAACGGTGCCGGTTTACTTTTTTTGGAAGTGTAAAGATGGAAACTCAATGGATTGGCCATTATCCCACGCATGGGGGCTGTCACGAAATGGACTTGGGAGCCTTGATGCCTTTTTCAAACAAGAGAATGAATATGTGAGCCAAATATATTTCGTTTGGGGCATTTTGTTTTATGAGAAGGTCGTGACCTATTAAAGAATGGGATAAAAAAGTGCGAGGCCATGCGTCATCTCCATTATTGAAAGGATATTACTTTGAGATGCTTTTGAAAGTTTTAATACTGGACTAAAGAATTAATGGTAAAGATGGAAATTGGTTTGTTCCTTTTATGCCTTTCATATTCTTTCAAAATTAGACTGTCTTCTCGTTTTAGAAAGTCCGCCTGACAGATAAGCAATAGGCTTGCTTGCACTTTTGCATACAAAAGCAGAAACAGTGTTTAGAGCTTTTATCCAATTTAATCTGAGTTTAAAATATACTGTCGTATTCGATTTAGATGTTGAGTGGTAGGCAACGGTTAAAACACAATTTTTTTTAAGAACATAACGTCATAAAACCATGAATAGACCAACAATGGATTGGCTCGAGGTTCCTGTTTTTTATCAAACGCTTTGAGAGACAACAATCATACATTGAGAGTGATCAATTACTGTGATGGTGGAGATGTTATAACCTTGAGAGTGATCGCCAATTGTTTTTTTTGTTTGGTCATTTTGATCGATGGGTGGATCGTGATCAATGAAGAAATTGAACCATGATAATTTATCGTTTTTATGGTGAGAGAGTGTTTTTGAATGTTGTAAGATCTCTCGTTTTATCCTTTTTTATTCTTTTATAATTGAAGTCATTAAAACTATTTTCTTAGTTAGAAACTAGGAACTTATATCGATAAAGTTTTCTGAGACAAGAGAAAAAGTACTTAGTTTTTTATGAGTATCTTCAATCGTCAAGGAGGATTTCTACTTGCGAGGTGTTACACCTTGGAAGTGGCAAAGAGGATAATCATGTTGGTTTGTGACATTCTTCGTCTTTTAACGCTTCGTTTTATCAAGTTTTTGTACGATTTTATCAGAAGTCCATTGGGTTATAATATTAAGAATGATCAAAAGCAGAATAACAATGGTCATGATGAAGGTATTATAGCGTTGATAGCCATAGCGGATTGCCATGTCTCCTAAACCACCTCCACCAAGATATCCGGCAAGTGAGGTAGCTCCTATGAGAGAAATGACCATGACTGTAAAACCTGTAATCAAGCTCGGGAGAGCTTCTGGAATAAGAACATATCTGACAATTTGAAAACGACTAGCTCCCATGGAACGAGCTGCTTCAATGAGGCCGTTTTCAACAGTCTTAAAAGAAAGCTCGGCCATGCGTGCATAAAAAGGGGTTGCTGAAATGATAAGAATAAAAATGACAGCAGGCATTCCTATCCCTCTTCCTACAACGATACGGGTAATGGGAAGAAGATAAAATGCAAGAATAATAAAGGGGATAGCACGAATACTGTCAATAATGATGCTTAAAGGGCGATTGATAAGAGATGAAGCAAAGATTCCACCACGTGCTGTTGTATGAAGAAGAAGACCAAGGGGAAGCCCTATTATAAGGGCCACCAAAGAAGCACTCATGGTCATCAATAGTGTATCAAAAAGGGCATTGGGCAGTTCATGAGACAGAACATTAAACATAACCTAACACCTCGCAATATCGTCCTTTTTCGGTTAACCATTGAACGGCTTTTTTAAAAGCTTCTTTATCTTGAGCCGGAAGAGCAAGAAAGAGTTGCCCGATGGTTTCTCCTTGGACTGTATCAATGCCTCCGTGGAGAATACGTGCTCTTAAACCGCTTTCATCTTCTAGAAGATGGAGAAAAGGTTGTTGGGCAATTTCACCGGCAATATTTATTTCAATAACAGCTTCTTGACCTATGGGTTTAATATTTTTTTTATATTTTTCAGGAAGTTGTGGCGTAACAAGTTTGAGCATGGCAATGGTTGTGTCTTCTTGTGGGGATGTAAAAATATCTTTTACACGTCCTTCTTCCACAATGCGTCCTTTATTGAGCACAACAACGCGATGCGCAATGGTGCGTACCACTTCCATTTCGTGGGTAATAAGCACAACTGTGAGATTGAGACGGTTATTAATATCAGCAAGGAGCTCTAAGATAGATTGTGTTGTTTCAGGATCAAGAGCAGAGGTTGCTTCATCGGATAACAATATTTTAGGATTAGCAGCAAGCGCGCGAGCAATGCCAACGCGCTGCTTTTGTCCTCCTGACAATTCTGCTGGATAGGAATATTCTTTACCGCATAATCCTACCAATTCAATAAGTTCAAGGGCACGTTTGTGGCGCTGTTTTTTATTTACGCCACTTAATTTGAGTGGTAAGGCAATATTATCAATCACCTTTTGCGATGAGAGAAGATTGAAATGTTGAAAAATCATCCCAATTCGTTGACGATAAGGCGCCCATTGTGTCTCTGATAGATTTGAAATATCGACACCTTCAAAAAAAAGAGAGCCCGTATCAATTTTTTCCAATCCATTTAAACAGCGAATAAGTGTCGATTTTCCTGCTCCACTACGACCGATAATGCCAAGGATTTCACCAGCATGGATATCCAAAGATAGATTATCAACGGCTGGAATGCCAGCCGTTTTGTTAAAACAACGGCTGACATTTTTTAAGGAAATGAGGGCGTTTTTTTCCATTTAAAACTACCAGAATGTTTGGCAAAAGCACTAGAGTGTTTAGCACAATTATCGAAATTTTGGGTAAACTTACCAAGATGTTAGTGCTGTTGTACCAAAAGTTTCTTTGATTTTTGCACGGATAATTTCATTGTTGTAAGCCGCAACTAATTTTTTGACCCATGGTTCATCTTTTTCGCTTGTGCGTACAACGATGATATTATCATAAGGATTATTTTTTGCGCTCTCCCATGCGACGACATCGTCTTGGAAGCTTAATCCAGAAACAATCGCCCAGTTTGTATTGATAACGGCAATATCAAAATCATCAATGGCTCGTCCTAACATGCCAGCATCGAGTTCACGAATTTGTAAGTTTTTAGGATTTTCAATAATATCCAGTGGAGAGGCAAGAATATTATGAGGATCTTTTAATTTTATAAGACCTAAAGAATTGAGAAGGAGGAGAGCTCTTCCACCATTCGTCGGGTCGTTAGGAATACCAACATGTGCCCCATCACGCAGATCTTTTAAGTTTTTGATTTTGTGCGAATAAACACCGATTGGAGCGATAAACGTGTACCCTACAATTGAAAGTTTATAGCCACGTTGTTTCATTTGTTCATTCAGATAAGGAGCGTGCTGAAAAGCATTCGCATCGATCTCCCCTGCGTTAACAGCGTCGTTAGGCAACGTGTAATCAGAAAAATAAACGAGTTCAATATCTAAACCAGATTTTTTAGCCAATTCAGCAGCAGTTTTCCAGATAATCGCATCCCGTCCTTCCATAATACCAAGTTTGATTTTGGATTTATCTGCGGACATGGAAAAAGCAGTAGACAAAAAAAGTGCAAAGAGAGAGAAAAATAATCCTATAATTCGATTACGAGAAAAAAATTTTAATGTCATATGCTTTTAACTTTCTTTTCCAAGAGATATTTGGGGGAAGTTTCAATATACTCTGTATTATTTTAAGAAGAGTTGAAATTATACAAGCTTTGGAGAATATGCAATCACTTTTATTTTAAAGATATTATTCATTTTTCTCTATTTTTGGCAATTTTGCGGAAACATTAGCATTTATTAATAAAAATTCTCTGGAATTTAGGTAATCAATTCTTCTATTGTAATGATTACTGAAGGGAACCAATGACACTTTAAAAACTTCTCTAAGAGACAATTGGTTGAAGAACTAAGCAATCAGATGATGTTTTAGCTATCAGTTCATGAGGAGAGACTACGCAATCAAGATCAAGAGACCATATTCCATATAGAGGCGTGGAGGAGACAGGGAGGGATTTTGTTTGCAATGTTGTGGTGCTTTTTTTTGGGAAATAAAGATTGATCATCACTGGATTTAAACGCGGCAAATTTTTGCAAAGGTGAATATTTTGCCCTTTACATATTAGAGAGGAAGAAAAATAATGTTAAAAAAGAATTTTTTATCAACGACAATGATTGTATGGGCTTTGGGAGCAGCAGGCGCGGCTGTGACGGCATCTCATGGGCAAGCTGGGACTATTGCTGGAACCGTTGCTCGTGTTGCATCAGGTCAGGTATCTTTACGCACAGGTCCTGCGACAGCTTATAAAGTGATCGCAATAGTTCCAAGGGGAGAAAAAGTGCAAATTTATGGCTGCCTGTCCAATAAAACTTGGTGTTCTCTTGGTTATCATGGAAAAGTTGGTTGGGCATCGGCACGTTATGTCAATGTCACCAATGTCCCTACCATTGCCTTAAAAAAGATGCCTGCAAAATCACATTCCATGACAAAATCGCCAAAAGTAAAAAAACAAAAGGTAAAACAAGGTGTTTCCAATTTTAAATCTCTTCCTTTGATGCAAAAAACACGTAAAAACATGCAAAAACTGTACAGAACCGATATGATTATCGATTCCACAGGCGTCAAAAAAAGAGATGAAAGGACCATTTTAAATCCTTCGCCAAAAGCACAAGAAGTTTCTGTAAAGCACGTAAATGCTTATAATCCCTTCTTTCCTGATGATGTTAATTACAAAAATTTTGAACGCAATGAAACGCGTTACCGTATTGTGACCTATCCTACTCGATAAGCATACAGTCAATCTCACAGGCTGGAATAGCAAAAAGGATGGCAGCAGCATGAAACAAAAAATGTTTTATGCTGCTGATCCTTTTATGAAATGGTATTAAGGCGGGAAGGGTTAATTTGAGGTGGTAAGAGTTTAAGAATATTGAGGATAAAATGATCAGCTTCTCTAGATATTGTCCTTTAGAGGGGTGATGGAATTTTTCAAGAAAAGCTAAACTTTTAAGAGAATGGTGAGAAACTTTTTGTCTTTATATCATTTGTGTCTTAAGGCGTCATAAAAGGACGGTGAGTGGTGCAAACGGGTTTAAAAGTGTGAATTTTGTATAATGTTGCGACACCCCTTGGGTTTGTAAGATGGTTTATGAAAAACCATTTTTATTATACAGTTTTATTCATACATTCATTCCGCTTTTGATGTGTGAAAGACATGATTTTGATTGATTCAATATAGAAAGATTTGAAATGAGAGAATTTTACGTTATTCGAAACTCTCATTCAACATTACAAAACAGTGAATTATCATTATAAATCAATTTCTTATACAAGAGCTGTGCCGATAGAAGTCTTTGTTCTTTAAGGCAGCGAACGTTAAATTGAAGATGAAGGGGGTTAAGGATATTGAAGAGTAAAATTTATCAACGCCCTGAATAATTGTCCTTTAGGGTGGTAATATCAACCTTTGGCAGGGATATCCTTTTAAAATATTATTTTGAAGAGAAGCCGGACTTTTGACAGACCGGCTAAGGCTCTTCGCTTTTCCGGCAGATCGTTAATTTACGGACTTAGGCTTTATCAAATGACGAGAAATAAGCAATTCAGCAATTTGAATGGTATTTAATGCGGCTCCTTTTCTTAAATTATCGGCGACAACCCAGAAAGCTAAACCATTTTCAACGGTGATATCTTCACGAACACGGCTAATAAAGGTGTCATCTTCTCCTGTAGATTCATAAGGTGTGGTATAGCCCCCATCTTCGTGTTTATCGATAAGTTGACAACCAGGGGCATTGCGGAGAAGTGCTTGTGCTTCAGAGGCGCTGAGTGGTTTTTCAAATTCAACATGGACGGCTTCCGCATGACCGATAAAAACCGGAACCCGAACAGCGGTGGCTGTTAATTTAATTTTTGGGTCAAGAATTTTTTTTGTTTCGGCCGTCATTTTCCATTCTTCTTTTGTATAACCATCTTCCATGAAAACATCGATATGGGGAATGACATTAAAGGCAATGCGTTTGGTGAATTTTTTCACTGATATTGGATCGGCAACAAAGACGGCGCGTGATTGTTCGAAAAGTTCGTCCATGCCTTCTTTACCAGCACCAGAAACCGATTGATATGTCGAGACAACAACACGTTTAATGGTGGCAGCATCATGGAGAGGTTTTAAAGCTAAGACCAGTTGAATTGTTGAACAATTGGGATTGGCGATAATATTACGCTTAGAAAAAGCATTTATGGCTTCAGCATTCACCTCAGGGACAATCAACGGAACATTGGCATCATAGCGCCACGTGGAGGAATTATCGATGACAACACAACCGGCTGCAGCGATTTTAGGGGCATATTCTTTGGAAATGCTTCCTCCCGCAGACATGAGACACAAGTCTGTATCGGAAAAATCGTAATTATCCAGTGCTTTGACTTTTAAGGTTTTATCCCCATAAGAAACTTCTTGTCCTAATGAGCGTCGTGATGCTAGTGGAACAATTTCGTGTGCAGGAAAACCACGCTCTTCTAAAATTGTAAGCATTTCACGACCGACATTTCCGGTTGCGCCGACAATTGCAACTTTAAAACTCATTTTCTACACTCCTTCGTGTCTCTCCACGTTTATTCCCTCTGGCTATACTCAGGAGAGCGTGAGTTGGTCAAGGAACATCATTAAATTATAATTAAATTATAGGTTTGATTTTCAACAATCCCAACTTTCTACACACCAATCATAATTGTCAGCATAATAAATTTCTTTATTTTTAAATAATGCTGTCTTTGTTAATCTTTCAGAACTGAAAAAAATTGACTATTTTACGCTAAGTCATCACCTCTTTGGGAGAGTCACTTAAGTGATTTTTTTATCTTATGTCAATTGTTTCTCTTCACTCTTTTGAATTTTTAAAAGGTAGTATGATGCATTACATTGGTGGGGTTTTTTATCCTTTATCTGTTTAATGATTTGATCTCTTTCCAGACTGGATAAAAATCTTTGTCTTTTTTTGGGGGGAAGACAGTCAAAGTTCTGTTCCGTTAGTTAAAAACCGTTGAGTGGTTATGAAGCAAAATTGATTGCCTTTCAGTTAATTTATGAAAATAAGGGGTTACTTTTTTCATCAGAAATCAACTGTAAGATTGCTCTTTGTTTTTTGCGGGTCAGCACTCTGAAATTTTTCAAAAGTAAATATTCTGCTTTGCTCGATATTCTGTCATCACAAGGCGAGAAGCTTTCTTCTTTTTTTGCGCTATCGGTATAAAAGAAGGAAACGGGAACATTAAGTATATCGGCAATTTCCTGTAAACGTGCTGCGCTTACACGGTTTAAACCTTTTTCGTATTTTTGGATTTGTTGAAATGTTACGCCTAACTGACTGCCTAATTGTTTTTGAGAAAATCCCATGATGTTTCTTCTAAAACGAATTTTTTGGCCTAAAGAAATGTCGTAAGAATGTGAATTTTTAGCTTGCACTTTGCTTCCCCTCCGGTTGCGAGCGCCCTCGCATTGGTATTCCGGGGTCTGGAAGTGCTGACATCGAATCAGCCTCTTGCTTTTAGTGCTGAAAAGCACTTGGACATAACCAGAGCCCCCGGAAATTCCGGGACACCCGCCAAGCGGGTTAATTTTATACTCGGTTTTCGGGCTTCCAGGCCCTATTTGATCGTCGCGTATACGACCAAAAACACGAGCCTCCTTCATAAGGCAATAGCTTTCAGTCGTCAATTGAAATTCAAATTGCTTATTCCAAGCAAATAAAATGTACAGATTAGCCTATAGAAATGTCATTAAAATTTGGATATTTGGCTTATACTTATGCTTTTCAAGTACGAGGTACCTTCGGCATTGCACTTCTGGAAACTAGGAACCTCCGGGATCTGGAAGTGCTGAAACCGAGTCAGCCTCTTGCTTTTAGTACTGAGAGTACTTGGACATGACAAGAGTCCCGGAAGTTCCATAATATTTACAAAGCAGGGTTTAATGTTTGAATTTGAAAGCCTCCGTTGATCGCTGTGTATACCGATCAAAAACACAAGCTTCATTCATAGGGCAATTTCTTTAAATCGTCAATCAGAGTGATAGCAGCTGTTCTGGTTGCTTTTTTTGCAAAATTTATATGCAATTATTGCAATGTGTCTTGGCTGTTTTCATGAGAATCCAGTTCATCTTTTTCTCTCTTGTTTTTGACAGCTATGACAGCTTAAATATTTATGTATTTTAAAGGGGGAGGTTTTTGATTGATTATTTTATTGATAATTTATTTCTTATTACTTGGTGTCTTTTAAAGTTCTATGAGAGGACAATAGAAGCTCTGTCTTTAAAAATAATTTTTTTGCACGTCAAAAGCGGGGTTGGTGTGGGGGTAAAAACTATAGAAGATAAGGACTAAAAATGCTTTTTATGAATTGTCTCAGATGCTAAGAGGTTGAGTCTTTTTTAAAAGTTTTTACTTAACTTATTAAGCGATTTATTAGAGTATATGATTTCCTTTAAAGTTCATATCACCAATTTTGTTAAAGGTCGTGTAACTTTAAGTGTAGAAAAGTTTACTAGCGGATGGGTGATATGAATTTATTTTTTAAAAAGAGTCCATTCGCTCTTTTTTCTTCTCTGTTTATTTCCAAAGTTGGGGATTATGCTTATGAAGTTGTTTTTGTTTTACTTGTCTTAGAATTAACAGAGAACATCTTTTTTACAGGTCTTGTGTATTTTTTTCGCTTTATTCCTTTTCTCTTTTTTGGTCCTATAGGCGGTTGGCTTGCTGATAACTTTTCTTTGAAGAAAAATATGATCTTCAGTGAATTGGTAAGATTATGCGCCTCATTATTCATTTTTATAACCACTATAACAGGGACTGTACATATTATTGTGCTTATTGTAGCAGCGATATGCACGACGATCGGAAGAAGTATTTTTCAACCAAGTTTTCAAGCAGCTATTCCTAGAATGTTTGCAATCAAGGATCTTACAAAGGCTAATAGCTTTGCACAAATTCTCAATGAGATTGCATCTGTCATTGGTCCTTTAGTTTGTTCGCTTCTGTTGTTTTTAGCGAATAAATCGGCAGTTCTCATTTTTGATTTTTTTACTTATCTTATCTCTATTATCTTGTTATTGAATCTCATGAACTTTAATGTAAGTGAGAATAAAGCCTTCAATTTTATAAAAATTTATCGAGAAACAGCTTCCTATCTTAAAGCTATTTCTAATAAAAATAATCATCTATTCTCTTTACGGGGGCAATTTTAAGATTTTTAATTCCAGCTTTTGTTCTTTTTGCAGGGGCAGAGGAAAGCTTTGTGAGTTCACTTTTTTCTCTCATGGCTTTGGGAACGATTGTGGGCGGTTTGTGCTATCATAAAATTATAGTCAATGTTACAGCGTTGAAACTCATGGTCTTTTGGCTTCTTTATGGGGTTATTCTGTTTTTTATGCCTTTAACTTCAATGCTTTCTTTAAAACTCATGCTAGGGCTCGCCTTTGTTTTAGGATTTATGGGTGCATTTGTGGATATTAGTTTAGTCTCAGCGATTCAATTATATTCTCGTCGTGAAGATTTTGGGAAGAGTTTTGGAACCTTTTCAACTTTAGCAAACTCTGCGGAAGCCGTGTCTGGCTTTATTACTGGACTTTTTGCTCTCGTAGGATTGTTAAGCTCTTTTTTAGCGATGTCTGCATTAATCATTTCCACTGGAATAATTGGTGTTATAAAAATTAAGAAAAATAAAGCATTAACACCCTCTTCATACGATCCGTAGAGGATGATCATTGATTTCTTTAGATAGCGACATACCGTTTCTTTTTTTAAAAGACGGTTGGCTCAATTATATTTAAAACAAAATATTTGAACCAAAAGTTTTTATCGCTCGTCATTGTTTTTTGATGATTTTGTGTTGTGTTAATTTTCTAGATTTTACAACAGTTGCTCTGGTTGCTTTGTTTCAAAAAATAACGAAGCAATAGAAACCTTTGTCTATATTAGACAATGAATTGATTTATTAAGATAAGTTAATGTCTTGTTATTTGAATAAGACGCCCCAAAATTGTATTTTTTATTGCAAATTGCTTGATGTTGAATCAAGAAAAACCACTCCTTATACATCATAAAAGGGCGCGCAATAAAGGGTGCGCATGTGTGGGTAAAAAACGCTCAAGATCAAGAAGTAGAAATACCTCTTATGAAATGCCTTAAGAGCTAAGATCTTTTGCAATATTGGGGAGGACTTTAGGCGCGGGGCTTGTGGAGTGCGTTGCTTGGGCCGCGTGAGAAATAATTTAAAAACTTTTTTAATCTTAGGGGATGAGAAAGGTCATGATAAAATCTCTTTGAAACATTTTGATAGAGCGTCATTTCTCTGACCTTTTGCTGTATTTTTTAACGTTACGGGTAGGACAATAGAAATGCTGCCTTTAAGATCATGTTTTTTTGTAAAAGTGCAAAAGAATAGACTTTCTTCATAAATTTCTTAAAGTCTCATAACATTGGAAGGGTTTTCAAAAAAATGGTGAGAGATAGCTTTTTAGAAAGTTTCTTTTTAGAGTGAGAGAGAGAAAAAATGAGAAAAAATAAGAGCAAAGCAGATCTTTTGATCAAAAAGTGCTCGAGAACAGTACGCTATCATTTAAGAAAAATGTATCAGGGAGATTTACGCTTATGCGTTATTTTTTCATTATTTTGCAAAGGGCGTGCTTCTGAAGCCAGCATAATGGGAACACCATCACGAATAGGATAGGCAAGTTTGGCTTTGAGAGAAATGAGCTCTTGTGTTTTTCGATTGAAAGAGAGGGTGCTTCTCGTCATTGGGCAGACGAGCAATTCGAGCATTTTGGGATCTGTGGTCTTTTTTTTCATATTTTTACGTTCATTAGTTTAAACTGTAATCTGTACCTGTTTGTTTCATGAGTGAGCGTTCTGTTAAGGCAAGAAGAGTTTGGGCTCGGCTTCCAATATCTGGAGCTTCCAGGAGAGCTTGTTTTTCTGCTGGTGTAAAAGGGATAAGAGCTGAAAAGGCATTAACCAATATAGGTGTAGGCGCTTCTATGATACTGCTCCAATTATATTCCATTTCATGGATGGTCAGATATTTCTCAACAACGTCAAGTAAATTTTCTCGATTAATGTTTTCTACACTATCGAGCTCTTGTAAGTCTTGTATATTTGATTGGATGAGAGCTGTTCGATAGGATTTTGTGTTTGTTAATTCTTGTTCTAAGGTAAAGCGGCAAACACCCTGTAAGATAATGAATAGTTGTCCATTGCCTGTTTCACTGTAGTTTGTAATGCGTCCTATACAGCCTGTTTTATAAAGTTGCTGAGAGAAGGGATCCATATCTGATGAAAGGGGTTGAATAACGCCCAAGAGACGATCCGACAGCATAACATTTTCAATCATTTCAAGCGATTCTGGTTCAAAAATGTTGAGGGATAAAAAACCACCGGGCAGTAAGAGTGCACCCTCTAAAGGGAAAAGAGCAATTTGCTTTGGAAGATCATTTTCGCAATTGTAAGAGATATTACCAGCTTTCATGAGTATGTTGTGACCTTGTATTTGGTAATTTTAATCTGTCAATCGTTGCACTTTATGACACTATTTAAGAAAGCAGAAAACCCACTTCTTGTGTATTAAAATCACCCTTAATAAAATATTTAAAGTCTTTATTCTTAAAAGAATATGAAACTCTATCATTAAAGTTTAATCACACAAGAAAGAATATTGCTTTGCGATCTTTTTAGGGTGTGATGTTTTGCATGATTTTCAAGGGGTATTTTTGCCTATAGCTTTTGATTCTTGTCTTAAATTTCCTAAAATGTGTTCCTTACAATTTTTGTAAGCTTCAAAAGGATATTATTATAAATCTTTTGAAGCAGCTTATGCAAGTTTTAAAATGAGGGTATGTTCTCACTTTACTAATGACAGTGTGATCAAGATAGGTTATAGATTAAAACATGCTGGAAAGAGCGTTATCGTTTCTTTCATTCTTTTGCGGGAGAGTGCAGATTGCAGATTTTCGTATTGTCGCCGAATTCGCATTGCCGCCGAAGGGGAAATAGCCCATAATCTCTCAGGCTTGAAGGACCGTAAAAGAAGGAAGGCAGATCTGGAAAGTCGGGAGAGCCCGCGCCGAAGGTGTAAGCGAAAGTTTTTTTCGCGAGTCTCTCAGGTTTATGACAGAGGGGTGCAGAGACGGTCATATTGTATGGGCGTTAGCGCAGCTTTGGAGTTATTATGGGTTCACAACAAGAAACATCTTTTTTAAAAACACTTCCTTTATATGATTTGCATGAACAAGCAGGAGCAAAATTTGGTGCTTTTGCAGGGTGGAATATGCCTTTAACTTATCCGCTTGGCGTTTTGAAAGAGCATCTTCATACGCGGGAACATGCCGGTCTTTTTGATATTTCTCATATGAAACTGATTGCCGTTGAAGGGGAACAAGCCGTAGAATTTTTATCCTATGCTTTTCCCATTGATGCAGCCGCTTTAAAGATTGGGCATTCACGGTATAATTATTTGCTTAATGAGCAGGCTGGCATTCTTGATGATCTTATCATTACTCGTTTGGAAGAGTGCCGTTTTATGTTGGTTGCTAATGCGGGGAATGCACAAGCTGATTTTGCAGAATTGGAAAAGCGTGCTGTTAATTTTGAATGTCAAGTAATCGCTCTTGAAAGGGTATTGCTTGCTCTTCAAGGACCTGAAGCGGCGGCTGTTCTTGCTGATGCGGATTTACCAGGCAATGAATTGTTCTTTATGCAAGGGTTCGAACCACAACAAGATTGGTTTATAACGCGTTCTGGGTATACGGGAGAGGACGGTTTTGAAATTGCTGTGCCCGTAGGGCATGCGCATATGTTGGCTGAAAAATTGCTAAGTGATTCTCGTGTTGAGTGGATTGGGCTTGCCGCACGCGATAGTTTGCGGTTGGAAGCAGGGTTGTGTTTGCATGGAAATGATATTACCCCTGAGACGACGCCCATTGATGCGGCTTTAACGTGGGCTGTTCCTAAAAGTGTTCGAGAAAAAGCACAATTTTATGGCGCGAAGGCTTTTCTTGAAGCACTACAAAAAGGACCTACGCGTTGTCGTGTAGGGCTAAAGCCACAAACGCGTCAACCTATTCGTGCTGGTGCGGTGCTTTTCGATGATCAGGGCAATGAGATTGGTCTTGTAACATCAGGCGGTTTTGGTCCTTCTTTTGATGGTCCTGTTGCGATGGGGTATGTTCCTGTGGCGTGTAAAGTTGAAGGTACAGAAGTCTTTACAGAATTGCGAGGCAAAAAGATTACCCTCTCAGTTCATTCTCTTCCCTTTGTTGAACAACGTTATTTTAAAGGATGATTTTTTATGTCTAAAACTTATTTCACACAAGACCACGAATGGCTTAGCGTTGAAGGACAAATGGTGACCGTTGGGGTTACATATTATGCGCAAGAGCAATTAGGCGATTTGGTTTTTGTTGATTTACCACAAAGTGGGACAAAACTTTCAAAAGGGGAGGCTGCGGCTGTTGTGGAATCCGTTAAAGCTGCTTCAGATGTTTATTCTCCTCTTGATGGTGAAGTGGTTGAAATTAATGCAGCATTGGCTGATAGTCCTGAACTGGTAAACCAGAAAGCCGAAACAGAAGGCTGGTTATGGAAAATGACATTGCAGGATGAAACACAACTGGAAGGGTTGTTGGATGAAGATGCTTATAAGGCTCTGATTGGATGAATATCATGAGCGAGCGTTCTTTTTCTTCTCGACATATTGGGCTGCGTCCTGATGAAACACAAAAAATGCTTGATGTTTTAGAGATCGATAGTGTTGAAACACTGGTCTCTCAAGCTGTTCCCAACTCTATCCATTTGGAGCGTTCCTTGAATCTGCCAAAGGCTGCAAGTGAAGGAGAAGCCTTGGAAGAACTCTCCAAAATGATGGAGCGTAATTGTGTGCACAAAAGTTTTATTGGGCAAGGATATTATGGCACTTATGTTCCTCCGGTTATTTTGCGAAATCTGTTTGAAAATCCAGCTTGGTATACCGCTTATACGCCTTATCAAGCAGAAATTAGCCAAGGCCGTTTAGAGCTTTTATTTTATTTTCAGACATTGATTAGTGAACTGACCGGTTTGCCTGTTGCTGCTGCTTCTCTTCTTGATGAAGCAACCGCTTTAGCGGAAGCCAATGCTCTTGCTTTCCGCTTTGCGCGCGAGAAAAAAACAAAAATTTCTCTTCAAAGTCTTTTGCATCCTCAGATTTTGAGTGTTGCGCAAACCCGTGCTGAAACACAAGGCATTCGGATAAGCGACGAGAAGGAAATTTGTTCTGATACAGCGGCAATTGTTCTCTCTTGGCCGGATACAAAGGGTTCTTTTCATGATTATAGTGAGGTCATCAAAGAGGCAAAGGAAAAAGGAGCGCTGGTTATCGTTGTGGCTGATCCTTTAGCGCTGACACTTATGGAAGCACCGGCAAAATGGGGTGCTGATATTGTTGTTGGCTCTATGCAGCGTTATGGCGTTCCGATGGGGTTTGGGGGGCCGCATGCTGGCTACCTTGCAGTGAGTGATGCGCTTACACGTCTTATTCCAGGGCGTATCGTGGGGCAATCTGTGGATACAGAAGGGCGCGTTGGTTTTCGTTTAGCTTTGCAAACACGTGAACAACATATTCGGCGCGATAAAGCAACGTCGAATATTTGTACAGCTCAGGCTTTGTTGGCAAATATGGCAACGGCTTATGCTGTTTGGCATGGACCACAAGGCTTACAAGAAATTGCGCAGCGGATTCATCATTTAACATGTCGTTTTGTTGCTGGTTTAGAGGCCGTTGGTGTTTCTTGTGAAGGAGAGGCTTTTTTTGATTGTGTCAGCGTTGTTGTGAAGGGAAAAGCGCGAGAAATCGCATACCAAGCCAAGATGAATGGACGCCTTGTTCGTGTTTTTGATGATGACACCATTGCAATCAATTTTGATGAATTGTCGACAGAAGAAGATGCCTCTGCTTTAGCAAAGCTTTTTGGGGCACAACTGGTTGATCAGGCTTCTCCAAGGCTCTTTGGTCAAAGGCGGGATGCTGCTTTTCTTTCTCAGCCCTTTTTTCATGCCGTTCATTCAGAGACAGATATGATGCGCTTTTTGCGTCGTTTAGCGGATAAGGATTTGGCACTGGATCGGGCGATGATCCCCCTTGGTTCTTGTACCATGAAGCTTAATGCGGCGGCTGAATTGATGCCTGTAAGTTGGGCGAGCATGGCCAATATACACCCCTTTGTTTCACAAGAGGATGCGGCGGGTTATTTGGAGATGATCAATCAGTTAAATGCATGGTTGTGTGAAATTACAGGATTTGCGCAAGTCTCTTTTCAACCCAATTCTGGCGCTCAAGGTGAATATGCCGGACTTTTGGCTATCCGACGCTATTACCACTCACGGGGAGAACAGCAACGGACAGTTTGTCTTATTCCGGCTTCTGCACATGGGACCAATCCAGCTTCAGCGCATATGGCAGGCATGGAAGTTGTGGTGGTAAAATGTTTAAGCGATGGCGATGTTGATGTGGATGATCTCAAAATGAAAGCGCAATTGCATAAGGATAAATTGGCCGCTCTCATGATTACTTATCCCTCAACCCATGGGGTTTATGAGGAAAGCATTAAGGAAATTTGTTCTATTATTCATGAAAATGGCGGACAAGTTTATTTTGATGGTGCTAATCTCAATGCCCTTGTAGGGCTTGCTCGTCCTGCTGATATGGGTGCTGATGTTTGTCATATGAATCTGCATAAAACATTTGCCATTCCGCATGGAGGCGGTGGTCCTGGTATGGGACCCATTGGGGTTGCAGCGCATCTCAAGCCTTTTTTACCAGGGCATGAACAAGATGGTACAACCCATGCGATTTCGGCAGCGCCTTATGGAAGTGCCTCTATTCTTGCCATTACGTGGATGTATATTCGAATGATGGGTGCTGATGGCTTAAAATATGCAACACAAATAGCCATTTTAAATGCTAATTATATTGCTGCACGTCTTTCTTCTGCTTATTCCATTCTTTATCGGGGCAAACATGGACGGGTTGCTCATGAATGTATTGTGGATACACGCCTGTTGAAAGATCAGTATGGGGTGAGTGTGGATGATATCGCAAAACGTCTGATTGATTATGGATTCCATGCACCGACAATGTCGTTTCCTGTTCCGGGGACTTTGATGATTGAGCCAACGGAATCAGAACCAAAAGCAGAGATTGATCGTTTTTGTGATGCATTACTCTCGATTGCGGAGGAAGCAAAGAAAGTTGGAAATGGGGTTTGGCCAAAAGACAATAATCCATTGGTCAATGCTCCTCATACCGTTGCAGATACTTTAGATGATGCTTGGGCAAGACCTTATTCACGACAAGAAGCTGCTTTTCCTAATAGTTCCCTTGATCCAGCCAATAAATATTGGCCTCCTGTATCGCGTATTGATAATGTTGCGGGAGACAGAATGCTTATTTGTTCGTGTCCACCCTTGGGAAATAGCTATTAAAGAATATGTATGCAATTTATTTGTTTACATGAGCAAAAAAGCCCACACAAAATGTGTGGGCTTTGTGCTTATTGGTCATGTTATTTTGAATATGTTACTGTGGCGTCATTTGTTTCTTTCTTAAAACTTTCTTTGTTTTTATACCATGAGTAAAATTGAAAAAGTTGACAAAACAGCTGAGCTTTGTTGGTGATAGGCAGGCTCTTTTTTATTTTTTATGGTATAACTTGGGTTTCGTGATTAGGTGCATTGGTTATTTCTAGTCAGCCAATCCACATAAATGAGAGTAAAACCTATAAAGACAGAGTCCAGTTTGTTGCATGCATTGTGATATATTTCATCTTACCCAAGAACTTAGAATTGGTTGCAGAAAGAAGAAATCATTGCGAGAAAGTGAGCGTGCTTATTTTAGGATTGTTAGTGCTTCTGATGATAAAGGTGTGCGAAATTCTGTTATTGCATCTCGTCAACCCTTCATAAGACAGCTTATTAACTTGTCTATTTTGAGCTCTCTGTGACTTTCCAATATCTCATGATGCATTCTATTTGATTGTTGTCAAATCTTTTGGAGAGGCTCTCTGATTTTTTAAGATAATAATTTTGATCAGTTTCTTTATTTAAAGAGCCTTTAGGTGTAAATGTATTGATAGCGAGAACCAAGAGATGTTAAAATTTCATTGGGAAGGGTTTTGGCATCTAGAGCAACTTTTTCAAGTGTTTGATGGGGGCCAATGAGTTCTACCCAGTCACCCATTTGAGGTTTTTGATCAAGATCGGTTGTATCGACAATAATGGAATCCATAGAAACGCGCCCAACCATGGGAAGTTTGTGCCCATTGAAATAAACAGTTCCTTTATTCGAAAGAGCACGAAGCCAGCCGTCTGCATAGCCAATAGAAATGGTTGCAAGAGTGCTTGGTCTGTTGGTTGTAAAGCTTTCTCCATAACCAACAGGTGCCCCTGCATCAACAACGCGGTTTTGAATGACTTGGGCTTCAAGTCTTAAAACAGGTTTTAGAAGAGATGAGTTTTTTCCGGAAGGGTCGACTCCGTAAAGTGCAATACCGGGGCGAACAAGGTCAAAATAGAAATCTGAGCCCAAAAAAATTCCCCCAGAATTGGCAAAGGAAGCTCTACAAGGGGGCAGTTGCGTAAGGGCCGTTTTAAAAGAAGTTAATTGAGCATAATTTGATGGATGCGTATCATCTTCTCCATTAGCAAGGTGAGCGAGAATATATTTTATGTCTGCGTTTTTAAAAATTGTAGGATGTTTGATGAGTTTTTGTAATTCTTTTTGATCAAGTCCTAATCGATTCATATGGGTATCGATTTGGACAATTGCTGGAAATTTTTTATCCTTTTTCTGACAAATATTCTGCCAAATTTCAATAGCATTCCAAGAGTTTAAAACAGGAACAATACCGGACTGTGCGACAAATTCTTCTGCCAAATGTGGAAGCCCATTGAGAAGCGCTATCATGGCATTTGATGGTAAAATGCTCTTTAATTGCAATGCTTCTTTGATGTGAGCGACAAAAAAAGTGCGACAACCAGCTTGATAGAGGGCAGGAGCAATTTTGTGAGCACCCAGCCCATAGGCATTGGCTTTTACAACGGCTGAACATTGTGTTGGAGCGACACGTTTGGCTAAAGCAATATAATTAGCGACAATAGCACTGACATCAATGGTTGCGACAGCTGCATAGAGGGATGTATTTATTTCATTATTAACGGATTCATTCATTTTAAAATCTTAATCTTTGTTCGTGCGTACGGCTTGTTCTTTTATTATTTCATAGAGGTTCCGATAGAGGAAAAATACTGTTTGTTATAATAAAAATCATAAGTCTCCCATATTTGAATCATGCACCATAAAAGTCGTTTTTTATGTAAAATAGTACTGTGAATATAAGAGATATTTTCGTTTTATTTGTGTTGTTATCAATCCAGTGTCTTTTGATAATTGATAAAACATAGATTTTATGTTTTTTACTTATTTTCCTTAGCGGAGGCATATTAAAAAAATAAAACATAACTCATTGTATTGTATCATTTTGAAGAGTGCAATGTTATGTTGTTGTTGCGGGTGGAATTGTTTTTCTTAAAACAAGTATAGCTTGCTTATTTAAGAGAATGTAAAATGATAAATTATCACCCTCAACTAATGAATTACAAGCAATGACTTACACGTTTTTTCCACGAGAAAAGCGGCAGTTACTCATCTGGATAGCTTTGGATGTCGTCTCATGCACTTAAAATTATTTTTTTCAAATGAAAAAGAGTGTGTTCCCACTTTCTGATCCATTAAAAGTGTTGATTTGGGCATTATTTCTTTTCAAGGTGGCTTGGGAATTTCATATTGATTTTCTATTTTTGGGTTGGTTTTGCGTTAAATCAATTTGGATGGTCATAAGAGTGCGTTAGATTCATTTTTTTATGGTAAGAGCAGTATAAAAAAGCTCAGAAAACAATGGATGTAGTGCTGGAATTTTGTTGGGGGCGGGCGTTTATTGTTCAATTAACAAAAGTTTTATCTTTACCTAATTTTAAGTTTTTTAGTCATAACTTTTGTAAAGTAAAAAAGTTTTATAGTGTTGCGCTATACACTATGCATGATCTGTTAAAGTAGAAACGCGTACAGTAATTGTTTAACATTTAATGTTTTTGTTTTTCTTTGAATATAATTTGTGTTTTGTTCATTCGATTAATTTTGACATAAAAGTGTTAATCTTAAGAGTTTTGTTTTAAGAAAATTGTTGGCAGATGATTATGCACGTACTATATCACGTCAAGGATTCGAAATTTAACGTTCAATAAAGATATGGGGAAGAGTATGAATACGTCTGCTACCAATGTTTCGTCAAACAGCAGCAGCGTTGCCTCAGATTTTCCGATTCCTGAGAATGTATTTGCTCTTACTGTCCAAGAAGTTTACCACTATACAGATCGATTATTTAAATTTCGACTGAATCGTCCGGAAAGTTTTCGTTTTCGTTCCGGTGAATTTGTTATGATCGGTTTACCAAATGCAAAAAAGCCGATTTATCGCGCTTATTCGATTGCAAGTCCTTTTTGGGATGAACAGCTTGAGTTTTTTTCAATCAAAGTTCCAGGAGGACCATTAACCGAGCATCTGCAAAAAATTAAAATTGGTGATACAGTTCTCATGCGGAAGAAACCTACGGGAACGCTGGTTCTTGATGCTCTTATTCCTGGAAAACGCCTTTATCTTCTTTCAACTGGTACGGGGGTTGCTCCTTTTGCAAGTCTTATTCGTGATCCTGAAACTTATGAAAAATTTTCAGAAGTAGTTCTTATTCAAACAACGCGTGAAAAGAATGAGTTGACTTATGCAAAAGACCTCGTTTGCTCTTTACAAAAAGATCCACTGATTGGTGAATACGCAAAACAGTTGAAATTTTATCCCATGACCACCCGTGAATCTTCTGAGCATATGGGGCGTATTACAACAGTGATGGAGAATGGGTGCTTTTTTGAAACAACGGGTTTGCCCAAGATTCATCCTGATGAAGATCGGGTGATGATTTGTGGCTCTATGGCAATGTTAAAAGATTGTGCAAGGATGTGTGAAGGCTTTGGTCTCGTTGAAGGGGCGAATAATGCTCCCGCAACTTATGTTGTAGAGCGTGCCTTTGTGGGGTGAGGAAATTGGGGCTATTCCTTGCTTTTGTCGTGTACTTTTTTAAACAATAGTTTTTTTAACAACAAACAATCTTCTTTCAACTGGTTCGGGGGTGATCCTTTTGCAAGCCTTATTCATGATCCTGATATTTATGAAAAATTTTTAGAAGAGGTTCTTATTCAAACAACACGTGAAAAGAATGCGTTAACTTATGCAAAAGACCTCGTTTGCTCTTTGCAAAAAGATCGACTGATTGGTGAATACGCAAAACAATTGAAATTTTATCCCATGACCACCCGAGAATCTTCTGAGCATATGGGGCGTATTACAACTGTGATGGGGAATGGGTACTTTTTTAAAAACAACAGGTCTGCCCAAAATTCATCCTGATGAATATCGGGTGATGATTTGTGGCTCTATGGCAATTTCAAAAGATTATGCAAGGATGTGTGAAGGTTTTGGTCTCGTTGAAGGGGCTCATAATGCCCCGCGTCTTCACGTTTTAGAGCGTGCCTTTGTGGTATGAGAGCAAAGTTGTGATGCAGTGTACGCTAATGCACTAATTGAATCCCAATCCTTTGTTGAAATGAGCTGTTGAGGTGCTATCCAAGAACCACCAACGCAGAAGACGTTAGGAAGTTGGAGCCATTGTGTTGCACTTTTTTGTGTTATACCACCCGTAGGACAAAAAAAGATTTCAGAAAAAGGAGAGGCTAACGCTTGGATAAAATCAAGTCCTCCAGCGGCTTTAGCAGGAAAAAATTTAAGATATGAATAGCCTTTATCGAGTGCTTGCATGAGTTCACTTGGGGTTATTGCACCGGGAAGAAGGGGAATTTCACTATTTTTTGCACAATTGATTAATTCATTTGATAATCCGGGGCTTACGATAAATTGGGCTCCAGCTTGTTCGGCTTGTTCGTAGTGTGTTGTGTTGAGAATTGTTCCGGCGCCAACAATTGCTTCAGGGACTTCTTGTGTAATTTTCTTAATTGCTTTGAGAGCATTTGGTGTTCGCAAAGTGATCTCAATTGTTTTTAATCCGCCTTTGACAAGAGCACGTGCTAAGGGGACAGCATTTTCTAGATCGTCAATGAGCAAAACAGGTATAACGGTTTGTCCTTGGAAATATAATAAAAGTTTTTCTCTTTTTTGGCACATGATATTCTTTCTTTGAGATGATATTGTAAACACAATATGTTAAAGAGTAAATGAATCGATCTTGAAATTGGATGAAACCCGCGCTATGGCAAAACATATGGAAAAGAATTTTAAAGTTGCTGCACTTTATTGCTTCACAGAGTTGAAGCATTATCGTCAATTACAAAAGCCTTTGCAGGATTTATGTTACGCAAAGGGTATCAAAGGGACTCTCCTTTTAGCACACGAGGGAATTAATGGAACTGTTGCTGGTTCTTGTGAAGCCATCGAAGCGTTGATTGATTTTATTACGGCTGAGCCAGCGTTTCAAACGCCAGAGATTAAATATTCATGGGCATCAAAAATGCCTTTTCATCGCATGAAAGTGCGCTTGAAAAAAGAAATTGTGACCATGGGGGTTGAAGGGGTTGATCCACTAAAAGTTGTGGGTACTTATGTGGACCCTGAAGACTGGAATGCTCTTATTCAAGATGAAGAAACAATTCTCATTGATACGCGTAATGATTATGAATATGCGATTGGGAGTTTTCAAGGAGCCATTGATCCCAATATTAAAACATTTCGCGAATTTCCTGAATGGGTGCGTCAACATGAGGCGGATTTAAAGAAGAAAAAGAAAATTGCTATGTTTTGTACGGGCGGTATTCGTTGTGAAAAATCAACCGCTTATGTTCGTGAACTTGGGTATGAAGAAGTGTATCATTTAA
Organism: Bartonella sp. SL320; assembly: GCF_059687635.1. Lineage (NCBI taxonomy): Bacteria > Pseudomonadati > Pseudomonadota > Alphaproteobacteria > Hyphomicrobiales > Bartonellaceae > Bartonella > Bartonella sp. SL320. The sequence continues at coordinate 660,483 of NZ_CM185143.1, forward strand.
AGGGGGGAATTTTAAAATATTTAGAAAAAATTCCAAAAGAGGAAAGCTTATGGTGGGGGGAATGTTTTGTTTTTGATGAGCGTGTTTCTGTTCAACATGGTCTTGAAGAATGTGGACGTGAACTCTGTCGCGCATGTCGTTCACCTTTGAATGCTGAAAGCAAATTATCGCCTCATTACGAGGAAGGTGTTTCTTGTGATGCTTGTTATAATACGCGTAGTGAAGCTGATAGAGAGCGTTTTCGTGAGCGGCATAGGCAATTCCAATTGTTGAAGTTGCGTGCCATGGATAGCCATCAAGGGACATAAGGATTCTTGTCGGGCGTTAAATTGTAGCTTTTTTCTCTTAAATTTAAGAGAGAGGGATCTTTGATCTTTGTAGAAGAATATTTTTTATAAGACTGAATGTTATTCGGTCTTTTGGTTTGCATTAAATTATTCAGTTTATAAATGATCATTATAGATCGTCTGCTTTTCCTGATTTTATAATGATGTATCTAAGATAGATTTCATTTTAAAATGGAAAAGCCATTGATTAGTGGTTTAGCACATTGATTTATAATAATTGACTGGGATTTATAGTAATTGACCGCTTCCCATGTTGAATAGGAAATCTGAATGTTGTGAAATTGACTTCTTTCAGATTGGAAGATGACAAATCACATATCACTTGATAGGTTACATGGGAAAGTATGTGGAAAAAAATATTTAAAATAATATGATCCATGTCAATGGAGGTGTTACTGCAATATCGGGCGTTGGCAGATAGAATGGGGCATTCCGTTATAATTTCATAAGTATAAGGATGGTGATACGCAGTTGAGTGATACCATAATAGTTCTATTGTACGGGGGATCTTGCGTGATATCTTGTTGAAAAATGCGGTGCAATGGATGTTGAACGTACAGATATTTTTTAGGATATCGGTGAGCAAGATAAAGTGTTTTGTTAGGGGCAAGGATATCATTATCTACAGATGATGTTGTTTCTTCCGTCGAGATATCCCTAGATTTCAATACTGATATTTCTTGCATTTGAGAGGATTCATAAGAAGTATTTTACTCTTTTTGTAACTATTTTGTAGCTACACGCTGTTTGATACTCTTGAGGTGCACGAGACATGATTTTGATTGATTCACTATAAGAGAGGGGAAAATGAAAGCATTTTACGGTGGGTTTCTTGATTCAAGGTCAAAATAATAATGATAAATGAATGAATTTCGTACAATATTTTGCGTTGTTTTCTATCGATGATGTTGGAAAAATGGAATGGGAAAGCTCAACAAGAGGCGCTTTTAAAGCAGGACTGTGATTTAAGCAGTATGGATGATAAAGGGGCGTAATTCCGTGAAAGTGAAGGAATAGCTTTGTCTGGTGGAGATAGAGTGTTGTTTTTCTGCATCATATTCTCTTTAAAAATTAAAAAATGTTTAAAACTAAAAAAATGATTGAAATGAGAAAGGATTCATTTTATAAATTCTCTTGCCCAAAGTCGCACGTGCCTGTGGGTGTCCGCTGGTTCTCAAATGGTGAGATCAACCGGTACGGTACCTGGAACTAACCGCTCCAGTCATTCTTACAGCCAATTGCAAGAATGAGGACATCTTGAAGCAACGACGGTGCGGGCCTTTCTGGTGTCTTCCAGCTTTTAAATGCTGGGATAACTATAGAGGCACACCTCATTGCCTTCAGTGCGGAAGTAGTTTTCTCAATTCCAATCAAAAAGGCAGATAAAATGGAATAACGCGTTTTTCGCGCTGTTCTTTCGCTGCATGCAATGCTAATTTCTGGTTTTTTTATAATCAGAATGGGGATGGTTGTTGTGTGTTTTTTGTCCTTTGGCTTTTGGCAGCTTTGGCTGTCTTTAAGTATAGAGTGGGGGAGCGTTCCCTCAAGGAGAATTGCAGATGGCAACGCAACGTATTCGCGATTTTCTTGCAACACATCGTGATGAAGGTCCATGCCTCATTGTTGACCTTGATGTTGTTCGTAACAACTATTTGAATTTTGAAAAAGCTCTACCGCAGTCTCGCATTTTTTATGCAATAAAGGCAAATCCAGCGCCTGAAATCTTGCGTTTACTCAGCTCTTTAGGGTCTTCTTTTGATGCGGCTTCTGTGGCAGAAATTGAAATGGCTTTAGATGCTGGGGCAACACCAGAGCGGATTTCTTTTGGGAATACGATTAAAAAAGAGCGTGATATTGCGCGAGCCTATGCCTTGGGTGTTGCACTTTATGCGGTTGATTGTATTGAAGAAGTAGAAAAAATTGCACGTGTTGCTCCAGGAGCTCGTGTTTTTTGTCGCGTTCTTACCGATGGAAAAGGGGCAGAGTGGCCTTTGTCACGCAAATTCGGTTGTGTTCCTGCTATGGCTGTTGATGTGTTAAAACGCGCAAATCAATTAGGTTTGCAAGCCTATGGTGTTTCTTTTCACGTTGGGTCTCAGCAGGTTGATTTGAGTGCGTGGGATCGTGCTTTATCGGATGCTGCTAGCGTTTTTAAAAATTTGGAACAAGAAGGTATTTTATTAAAGTTGGTGAATATGGGGGGCGGTTTTCCAACGCGCTATTTGAAAGATGTTCCTACAGAACAAGTTTATGGCACGGCAGTTTTTGATTCATTAAAAAAGCATTTTGGTAATCGTATCCCTGAGACGATCATTGAGCCAGGACGTGCGATGGTTGGCAATGCCGGTGTTATTCGCACAGAAGTTGTTTTGATCTCTAAGAAAGCTGACAATGATAATGTCCGATGGGTTTATCTGGATATTGGGAAATTTAATGGTCTTGCCGAAACTATGGATGAAGCCATTCGTTATCCTATTGAAACCCCTCATGATGACAAAGTGATGGAGCCTTGTATTTTGGCTGGACCAACATGCGATTCGGCAGATGTCCTTTATGAAAAAACACCTTATCCGCTTCCTTTATCTCTAACGATTGGAGATAAGATATTGATCCATGGAACGGGTGCTTACACAACAACTTACGCATCTGTTGCTTTTAATGGTTTTGAGCCTTTACGATCGTATGTGATCTAAAACTTCTTTTTAACTATAGGCTTTTTAGACTTTTTGCTATGCTTGTCATAGCGCTATAAGAGGGTGGGTCATCGAGATGAATACGATTAATTTTCAAACAAAAGATGGGGCATGTTTTACACTTTTATTGGAACAAGAAGCAGATAAGCCTTATCGGGAAATTTTGCTTGATGCAACCATGGGGCATGGACGTAAACGTAAGTCATCAGAGGCTTTACGTCGTGGTCGGTTAGCGGCTCAAGGGCTTTCTTTTGTGGTTAAAAATGCGCTTGGTGAGCTTGTGGGGAGTGTCCGCCTTTGGCATGTTGCTTTTTTTAAAGAAAAAAATAAAATACAACATGCTTTACTTTTGGGACCTTTGGCTGTTGCAGCTGAATATGCTGGTATGGGAATAGGATCAATTTTAGTTCGTCATGCAATTGAAACAGCAAAAAAAATGGGGTACGGCGCTATTTTATTGGTAGGAGATTCTGAATTTTATCAACGTTTTGGTTTTTCAAATCGCTTAACAGAAAATTTGGCAATGCCTGGTCCTTACGAAAAACATCGTTTTCAAGCCTTGGAACTGATACCACACTATCTTTCTGGATGTTATGGCACTTTGGTTGCGAGTGGAAAAAGAGAAGTTTCGAATCGTTTTCATCATCATAAAGTGGCTTGAAGATTGCATTTATTTCGTTTCCCAATATGCTCGTATTGAAAAAGAGCATATATTGTCTGATGGCGAAGCATTTGTACAAAGTTTGGGGGAGGTGTTTTGTGATTGTGTTGCACAGACTTTTTTATGGGGTTGTTTTTTAATTTCTGATCGTTTCAGTTGAATTTATGGCCATATATTTAAAGCGCATTTTTTTGAAATGAGTGTTCTATTTCATAAGATTGAAAGGAACGAAATTTTTGAGTGGTTTTGGATTTTTCAGCCAATATCATCATATAATTTTCCAGCTCTCAATATTATTTATTGATCAACTTTTATTCAAAACGAGAGATATTTTGAGAAATCTACGCTCTTTTAGCGTGTGTTGCGTGGTTGGGAAAAATAGGCAATGGTAGAATCAAAATTGTAGGGATGTGATTCTTTAGAAGAGCATAAAAAAATAAAATCACAGGTTTGAATGCTTTTAAAAAAACATACTTTTACTCCTTTTTTTCTACAAAGATAATAATTGTCTAAAGACAATGTCTTTTAATTGGCATGAGCATGTCGGATATAGGCTGATTCTCTTATGTTAAATTTTCACATTCAGAAGAAAAAAAGATTATCTTGAACATTATAAGGAAAAGAGGGATGTGAATAAAAATAAAAAAGATCATAAATCTTTTATGAAAGACCTCAAAAAGAAGGCCCCAGAGAGAGGGAAAAGAGAAAGGTGATCTATTCTCTTAAAGTATAAAAAGAATAAAGCATAAAGAATCTTATAGAATCACTTTTATGCCGGCAATCATGTAAAATAGGATTGGCAGAAAGATGAGAGATCTTATAACAAGCGCAAATATTCTTTATCATGTTTTTTGCGGCCTATAGTGAAAAACTAGAAACCTTATCAAAAGAATCTCTTTATTTTTATGATAAACCTATGGATTGATCAGGATAATTCATACTTTTTTCTGACTGAACGAGCTCTCCTAAATCTCGTAAGTTTCTCTCATTCCAAATCTGTTCTATGTTAAATCAATTAAAGTCGTGTCTCTTGCACGTTTATAAGCGGAGCGAGTCGTGTGAAGAAAAACTTTACAAGAAAGGCATCTTCTTATGAACCGTTTCAAATAGCGAAGAAGTTGCAACATTGGGGCAGGGAAAGTGCATGATAGTACTGGTTTTTTTACTCTATAATCGTAAAGATGTGGAGCTAATAGCGTTGCAGCATTTTAAATTAAGTTTTTCGTTTATTATCATCTAAAACACTTTAACAATTCTTCATGTGATAAGTTATCTCTTAACGCATAAAGCTTTCTCATGGAAAAGAATGTTTATCAGAAGCACTCATCTAGAAGTGCATGTATTTCTTGAGAGGAGATAACGTCAAAAGGAATCAAAAACCATTCCTCAATTTAGGTTATTTAGTGGCTGGGAGGAGAATCATCTGTGAGGGGCGGTATTTTTTTGAGAAAAATGGTCATAAATCCCAAAATACCAAAGATGATCGTTATGATAAAGAAAATGTCACTAAAAGCCATAATCGTTGCTTGTACACGGACCATACCAAATAGTTGAGAAAGAGCAAGCGTATAGGAATCAAAGGTTTCTGTTTTTAAGAACAAAGTAAGCTTTGAAAGCATTTCAGTTGCTTGTCTATTTGCGTGGTTGAGCGTTTCAGCTATTCGTTCGTAATGGAAGTCTGTGCGTTTTGTCATGAGAGTGCTAATAATGGCAAGTCCTACAGCCCCCCCTAGATTTCGTGTAAGATTAAAAAGTCCAGAAGCATTTTGCATTCGTTCTGGTGGCAGTGTTCCTAAGGCAATGTTATTAACGGGAACCATACATAACATCACAGAAGCACCACGAAAAACTTGTGGCCAAAACAGTTGCCAAAAATCCCAGTTGTCTGTGATAGAGCTTGCCATCCAAGTGCCTATTGCAAAACCTAAAAGTCCTATCGCCATCATTAAACGTGCATCGATTCGTGCGGAAAGATATCCAGCAAGAGGGGCGGTGAATAACATGACCAATCCTGAAAGAAACAATGTTTCTCCAATCATGAGGGAATCATAATGGCGGATTTGGCTCAAATAGACAGGATAAAGATATGTAAGTCCATAAAGACCGATTCCTAAAGAAAAAGAAAAAATAGATGCAGCAGAAAAATTAAAATTAGAAAAAGCCGTAAGATCAACAATAGGCTCTTTTGCCGTAAAAGCGCGCCAGAAGAAGAGGGCGGCAGACAAGATCATGATAATGAATAAGTCTCGAATCAACTGATCATTCAGCCAATCATGACGTGCGCCCTCTTCTAGTACATATTCTAAAGTTCCTAGAAAAACAGCCATAGAAATGAGCCCCAACCAGTCAAACTTAGCCATGAGAGATGGATCTGCTTTATCAAAATCAATTAATTTCCAAGCGAGAATTGAAATAATAATGCCAAAAGGCACATTAACGAGAAAAAGCCAGTGCCATGATAAGAGATGACACAGATACCCTCCAACCGTTGGACCAATAGTGGGGGCGAGTGTTGCGACGAGTCCAACAATAGGAACGACAACGGGACGTTTGGAAGGAGGAAAAAGAACATAAGAGGCGACAAAAACGCTTGGAATAATTCCTCCACCAATAAAACCTTGCAAGGCGCGATATATAATCATCTCGTTAATGGAGGTTGCTGTTGCACAAAGAATAGAGGTAATCGTAAATCCAACTGCTGAGATCGTAAAGAAAACACGTGTTGAAAGCAATCTTCCTAAAAATCCAGAAAGGGGCAACATGATGACTTCAGCGATGAGATAGGAGGTTTGAACCCATGAAATTTCTTCAGAGCTTGCAGCAAGACCAGCTTGAACTTCAGCTAAAGAGGAGGCAACGATTTGGATATCCAAAATAGCCATGAACATACCAAAGGCCATAACTATGAAAAGCACAATGTTACGGATTTCTATACGCTCTTGAGACTGTGTAGGCTTTGGTATGGAAGATGTCATAATAATAGGGTCATGTGTTTGTTACTATAAGAGACTTTTATCTTGTGGTTTTGTACGTGTATCAATTTCTACAGAAACACTCATTCCCGCTCGAATATATCCGGTTTTTAGCGCTTCTTCTGGAATAGAGACACGTACTGGAATACGTTGGACAATCTTAGTAAAATTACCTGTGGCATTTTGTGGGGGGAGAAGGGAAAAAATAGCGCCTGTTGCGGGCGAAATAGAAAGTACTGTTCCTGTAAAGACCTCCTTTTTGAAGGCATCTACAATAATATAGGCTGTTTGCCCAGCATGGATGTTTTGCAATTGTGTTTCTTTATAGTTTGCTTCAACATAAAG